>CAYQMX010000013.1:136315-182086 GCA_964418745.1 uncultured Vitreoscilla sp. | reverse complement strand
CCGTCGGCGGCGGCGGCGAGGACGTCGCGCTGGCCGCGGCCGCGCGCCAGCAGGCCCAGCGCCGCGGCCTGCTCGACATGTACGCCTGACGCCCGGCGCGCCCGCCGCGACCGCGCGCCGCACCTGGCCGGGAGGCCGGGCCGCGCCGTGCCCGGCCGGCGGCGCGGCGCCGACGCTGTCGGCAAGCACCGCCGGCACTGAAGGGGCTGGCAGGTTTTCTGCCGCTTTTCGGCCCATTCGAACGATCCCCGGATCTCAATAATCGTCTTCAACGATGCGCGCTCGTGCGTGCGTCCCACAAATTCGATTCCAGGAGTTCCGTCCATGTCCGCTGCCGCCGCTGCTGCAGATGCCCCCGCCGCCAAGAAGCCGGGCGGCAAGAAGAAGCTGGTCATCATGGTCGCCGTCGCGGCCATCGTGCTGGGCGGGGGGGGCGTGGGCGCGCTGCTGTACATGAAGAAGCAGAAGGCGGCGGCCGAAGCGGCCGCGGCGGCCGAGGATGGCGACGCCGACGCGGGCGCCGGCGCGGCGGCCAAGCCCGAGAAGAAGGAACACAATGCGCACCCGGTCTTCGTGCCGATGGACCCGTTCGTCGTCAACCTGGCCGACCACGAGGCCGATCGCTACGCGCAGATCGGCATCACGCTGGAAGTGCCCGACGAGAAGGTGAGCGAGGAGATCAAGACCTACCTGCCCGCCATCCGCAACAACATCCTGCTGCTGCTCGCCCACAAGTCGTCGGCCGACCTGGCCGGCGGCGAAGGCAAGGAGAAGCTGGCCCGCGAGATCCGCCGCGAATCGCTGCGCGCGATGGGCGAGGAAGTGGACGAGGAGGAGGACGCCGAGGCGCCCGCCGCCGCAGCCAGCGCGGAAACGGCCGCCTCCGTCCCGGCGAAGAAGAAAAAGAAGAAGAAGGCGGCTGCCCCGGATGCCCCCATCCGGTCGGTGCAGTTCTCCAGCTTCATCATCCAGTAGTCGCACCGCAGGACAGAGCGAGCCCCGCGCAGCCATGAACCAGCAGATTCTTTCGCAAGACGAAGTCGATGCCCTGTTGCAGGGCATCACTGGCGAGAGCCAGAAGCTCGAGCAGGAAGAGCAGGTCGAAGGCAGCATCCGCAACTACGACCTGGCGAGCCAGGAGCGGATCGTCCGCGGCCGCATGCCGACGATGGAGATCATCGGCGAGCGCTTCGCGCGCAACATCCGCATCGGCCTGTTCAACTTCATCCGCAAGAGCCCGGAAGTCTCGATCAACGGCATCAAGGTGCAGAAGTACTCGGCCTTCCTGCGCGAGATCGTGGTGCCGACCAACTTCAACATCGTCTCGGTGCGTCCGCTGCGCGGCTCCGGCCTGATCGTCTGCGACCCGAGCCTCGTCTTCGCCGTCATCGATGCGCTGTTCGGCGGCGTCGGCAAGTTCCACACGCGTATCGAGGGCCGCGATTTCTCGCCCACCGAGCAGCGCGTGATCCAGCGCCTGGTCGACTGCATCATCACGGAGTACCGCAACGCGTGGCATGGCATCTACCCGCTGGACCTCGAGTACCAGCGTTCGGAGATGCAGCCGCAGTTCGCCAACATCGCCACGCCCAGCGAGATCGTCGTCGCCTCCAGCTTCACGCTGGAAGTGGGCGAGACCTCCGGCTCGGTTCACTTCTGCATTCCGTATTCGACGCTGGAGCCGATCCGCGACGTGCTCTATTCGACGATCCAGGGCGACTCGGTGGAACCGGATCGGCGCTGGGTCAACCTGCTCAAGGCGCAGATCCAGTCGGCCGAGGTGGACCTCGTGGCCGAACTGGGCACCGCGCCGGCGACGGTGGAACAGCTGCTGTCGTTCAAGCCCGGCGACTTCGTCGAGCTGGACCTGGATCCGATGATCCAGGCCAAGGTCGACGGGGTGCCGGTGTTCGACTGCCACTACGGCACGTCGGCCGGCAAGTACGCGATCAAGATCGATCGTTTGTTGACCAGCTCCAACCTGAGCTGGCTAGGAGATGGCAATGGCAGCTGAAGAGATGAACGACGACGACGCGATGGCGGCCGAGTGGGCCGCCGCGCTGGCGGAATCCAAGCCGGAGCCCGCGGGCGGCATGAGCGGTGCGTTGCAGGCCGAGTCGGTGGCGCCCGCCAACTTCACCAACTTCGCATCGACCGAAGGGATCACCGGGGCCGGCAACGACCTCAACATGATCCTGGACATCCCGGTGCAGCTGACCGTGGAGCTGGGCCGCACCCGCATCCCGATCAAGCACATCCTGCAGCTGGCCCAGGGCTCCGTGGTCGAGCTCGACGCGCTGGCCGGCGAGCCGATGGACGTGCTCGTCAATGGCTTCCTGATCGCCCAGGGCGAGGTGGTGGTGGTCAACGACAAGTTCGGCATCCGGCTGACCGACATCGTGACGCCCAGCGAGCGCATGCGCCGCCTGAGCCGGACCTGAGTTCGATACCCGGTGGCGTACGCCGCCAACGCTTCCGTGCCTCGATGCACCGGTCGACAAAGAGAAACATTCCATGACGACGTCCCTGATGCCCCTCCTGGCATTCCTGCTGGTGATCGCGCTGATTCCCCTGGCGCTGTGGATGATGAAGCGCGCCGGCCTCGGCGGCGCGGCGCCCGCGGGGAGCGTGCTGCGCCACGTGTCGCAGCTGAGCCTGGGCACGTCGCAGCGCGTGACGGTCGTCGAGATCGCCGTCGGCACCGAGCGCCACTGGCTGGTGCTGGGCGTCACCGGCGAGCGCGTGACGCAGCTCGCCAGCTACCCGGCCCCCGACGTCGCCCAGGCGCCGTCCGCGCCGGCCCACACCGCGGCCGTCAACCAGCTGATCGCCCGCTGGCGCGGCGTCGTCGGCCCGCAGGAAGGCGCGCGCGATGAATAAGCTCGTCAAGGCCGCCGGCCTCGCCGCCCTGCTCGGGCTGCCCGCCGTGAGCGCGTTCGCGCAGGCCACGCCGGCCGTGGCCGGCCCCAGCCTGCCGCTGCTCGTGGGTGCGGGCGGCGGCGGCGCGAATTTCTCGGTGCCGATCCAGACCCTGCTGTTCTTCACGGCGCTGTCGTTCCTGCCGGCGATCCTGCTGATGATGACGGGCTTCACCCGCATCGTGATCGTGCTGTCGCTGTTCCGCCAGGCCATCGGCACCCAGGCCGCCCCGCCCAACCAGGTGATCACCGGCCTGTCGCTGTTCCTCACCTTCTTCGTGATGTCGCCCACCATCGACAAGGTCTACACCGACGCCTGGGCGCCGTACCAGGCCAACCAGATCAGCTTCACCGACGCGCTGGACAAGGGCCAGGTGCCGATGCGCGCGTTCATGCTCAAGCAGACGCGTCAGTCCGACGTGCAGCTGTTCGCCAAGCTGGCCAAGCTGCCCGCCGACGTCAAGGGCGACGCCGTGCCGTTCAAGGTGCTGGTGCCGGCCTTCGTCGCCAGCGAGCTGAAGACGGCGTTCCAGATCGGCTTCCTGATCTTCATCCCGTTCCTGATCATCGACATGATCGTGGCCAGCGTGCTGATGTCGCTGGGCATGATGATGCTGTCGCCGGTGCTGGTGGCGCTGCCGTTCAAGCTGATGCTGTTCGTGCTGGCCGACGGCTGGAACCTGCTGCTCGGATCGCTGGCCGCCAGCTTCAACACTTGACAGCGGTTCGCCGCTCTTTTCGGCCGCTCGCGCCGGCGCCGAGCCGGCAACATGGGCCCATCCCAATTCGCCAGGAAACGACTCCGCCATGGACGCCGCACAAGTCTTCACCGTCGGTCAGCAAGCCCTCTACACGCTGCTGACCGTCGCCGCGCCGGTGTTGCTGGCGGTGCTGGTCGTGGGCATCCTGGTGAGCATCTTCCAGGCCGCCACGCAGATCAACGAGGCCACGCTGACGTTCGTCCCCAAGCTGCTGGCCGCCGTTGCCGTGATGGGCGTCGCCGGGCCGTGGATGCTGACCTCGCTGGTCGAATACCTGCGCAGCGTGCTGCTGTCGCTGCCTTCGGCCGCCTCGTGACCACCCCGCTCGCGCTGCTCGCTGCCCCCGAGGGGCGCGGCCGCCTGCTCCGGAGCGGCCGAGCGCGACGTCGGCCGCATCCTTCGACCACCTGATCTGCACGCCCGATGATCTCGCTCACCGAAGCCCAGATCATGGCCTGGCTCACGCCGGTGCTGTGGCCGTTCATCCGGGTGCTGGCGCTGTTCTCGTCGATGCCGGTGCTGGGCCAGCGCAACGTGCCGATCCGGGTGCGCATCGCGCTGGCGTTCTTCATCGCGATCGGCGTGGCCGGCACCGTGGCGCCGTCGGCGGCCGCCAACGTGCCGCTCGACTCGCCCGCCGCCATCCTGCTGGTGGTGCAGCAGGTGCTGATCGGGCTGTCGCTGGGCTTCGCGGTGCGCATCATCTTCACCGCCATCGAGTTCGCCGGCGAGGTGATCGGCCTGCAGATGGGCCTGAACTTCGCGGGCTTCTTCGACCCCGCCACGGCGCAGCAGGCCACCGCCACCAGCAGCTTCTTCTCGACCATGGTGGCCTTCCTGTTCATCGCGATGAATGGCCACCTGCTGGTGATCGAGGCGGTGGTGCAGAGCCTGGTGGCGTTCCCGGTGTCGCCCGAGCCGTTCGCCTTCCTGCGCGCCGTGCGGCCCGAGACCTGGGGCGCGGAGGTCTTTCGCCTGGGCCTGTGGATCGCGCTGCCGCTGATCGCCATGCTGCTGTTCGTCAACATGATGCTGGGCATCATCGCCCGCGTCGCGCCGCAGATCAGCATCTTCTCGGTGGGCTTTCCCATCACGCTGGGCGTGGGCCTGGTGGGCGTGATGTTCACGCTGCCGCTGCTGCAGGGGCCGTTCACGGCGGCGCTCGAGCAGATGCTGATGCTGTTCCGATAGCTACACTGGCGCGCTCTGCCTCGAGCATCGCCGCGCATGTTCCCACCCGGGATCCGACCCACCGCCCTGATCGACTTCCGCTCGCCCGACGACGGTGTCGCGTCGCTGCGCCTGGCGTTCGGCGCGCCGCGCGAGCGCCTGCGGGCGATGCGGCTGGACGAGGTGGCGCCGCTGCTGGCGCGCGTGGACGCGCTGGCGCGCGCCGGGGCCTGGTGCGTGGGCTACCTTTGCTACGAGGCGGCCGCCGCGTTCGACGCGGCGTTCGAGACGCATGCGCCCACGGATGCGACGCGGCCGCTCGCGAGCTTCGCCGCCTACGATGCGCCCTTGCCCGCGGATTCCGCGGCCTTCGAATCGCCCGCCACCGCCACCGTGCGCTGGACCGACGGCCCGCGGCGCGCCGGATTCGACGCGGTCCTCGCCGAGATCCTGCGTGCGATCGCCGACGGCGAGGTCTACCAGGTCAACGCCACCGCGCCGCTGGTGGGCGAACTGCAGGGCGAGCCGCTGGCGCTGTTCGCCGCGCTGCGGCGCGCGCAGCCCCATGCCTATGCGGCCTGGCTGGACCTGGGCACCGACGCCGCGCCCGACGACCGCGTGCTGTCCGTCTCGCCCGAGCTGTTCTTCGACTGGCGCGCCGGCCGCCTGCTGGCCCGCCCGATGAAGGGCACGGCCCCGCGCGGCGCCACGCCGGCCGAGGACGCCGAACAGTCGGCGTACCTGCGCAGCGCCGCCAAGGAGCGCGCCGAGAATTTGATGATCGTCGACCTGCTGCGCAACGACCTGTCGCGCCTGGCCGAACCGCACTCGGTGCACGTGCCGCGCCTGTTCCACACCGAGGCCTGGCCCACGGTCTGGCAGATGAGCTCCGACGTCGTCGCCCGCACGCGGCGCGGCACGACGCTGGCCGACGTCTTCGCCGCGCTGTTTCCCTGCGGCTCGATCACCGGGGCGCCCAAGGTGCAGGCGATGCGCCTGGTGCGCGCACTGGAGCCCGGACCGCGCGGCGTGTACTGCGGCGCCGTCGGCGTCGTGCAGCCGGGCGGCGCGGCCACGTTCAACGTGCCGATCCGCACGCTGGCGCTGCGCACGCGCGGCGACACGATCGAGGTGCGCTGCGGCATCGGCAGCGGCATCACCGCCGACGCCACCGCCGACGGCGAGTGGGCCGAGTGGCGCCACAAGCGCGCCTTCGTCGATCGCGCCAGCCAGGCCTTCGAGCTGCTCGAGACGCTGCGGCTGGAAGAGGGCCGCTTCGTCGACGCAGAGGCGCACCTCGCCCGCATGGCCGAGGCCGCGGGCCATTTCGGCTTCGCGCCCCCGCTGGCGGCGGCCCGCGCGGCGCTGGCCGAGGTGGGCGCCGCGCACCCGCAGGCATGCTGGCGCGTGCGCCTGCTGGCGGACCGCGCGGGCCAGGCGAGCGCGCAGGCCTTCGCGCTCGCGCCCACGCGCCCGCCCGTGCACGTGCGCCTCGCGCGCGAGCCGCTGGCCGGCAGCGACGGTGAGTTCGTGCGCTTCAAGACCACCCACCGCGCGCACTACGAGGCGTTCGCGCCGACCGACGACGGGGTGTTCGACACGCTGCTGTGGAACGAGCGCGGCGAGCTGACCGAGTTCACGCGCGGCAACGTGGCGCTGCGCCTCGACGGCCGCTGGCTGACGCCCGCGCTGCGCAGCGGATTGTTGCCGGGCATCGCCCGGGCGCGCCTGCTGCGCGAGGGCACGATCGCCGAGGCGATCCTGACCCGCGACGACCTGGCGCGGGCCGACGGCCTGGCGTTCTTCAACAGCCTGCGGGGCTGGCTGGCCGCGACCTTCTGAGCCGCGCCGTCGAGCGCCCGCCGGTCGCCAGTCCCCCTGCGCGCACGCGGCGTTCGCCGACACGGCACACTGGGCCCATGACCTCGATTCCGTCGACCGCCGTCGCTCCCGTCACGCTCGTCACCGGCGCCACCGGCTTCGTCGGCCGCGCGCTGGTGGCCGCGCTGCGGCGCGACGGTCGGGCAGTGATCGCGCTGTCGCGCGACGCCGACGCTGCCCGGCGCGTCCTGGGCGAGGGCGTGCGCGTGGTCGAGCGCCTCGACGAGATCGCGCCCGAGACCGCGGTCGACGCCGTCGTCCACCTCGCCGGCGCCCGCGTGATCGGCGCGCCGTGGACGGACGCCCGCCGGCGCACGCTGGTGGCCAGCCGCGTGGAGGTCACGGAGGGCCTGATCGCGCTCGCGCGACGCCTGCGCCGGCCGCCCCGCGTGCTGGTGGCGGCGTCTGCGGTGGGCTTCTACGGCGCGTCGCCCGACGGCTCGTTCGAGGCGCGCGACGAGGCCAGCCCGCCGCGGCCGGGCCAGTTCCAGTCCGACCTCTGCGCGGCCATCGAGCAGGCGGCGCAGGGCGCGCAGGCCCTGGGCGTGCGGGTGGTGTGCCTGCGTTTCGGCGTGGTGCTGGGCCACGGCGACGGCGCGTACCCGATGCAGGCGCTCGCCGCCCGCCTGGGGCTGGGCGCGCTGCTGGGCACGGGCCGCCAGCCGGCGCCCTGGATCCATCTGGACGACGCCGTCGGCCTGCTGCGCTTCGCGCTCGTCCGCGACGACATCGCCGGGCCGCTGAACGCGGTCGCGCCCGATACGCGGCCCCAGGCCGGCTTCGTCCGCGCGCTGGCCGCCTCGTTCGGCCGCCGCGCCCGGCTGCGCGTGCCCGCGGCGCCGCTGCGCCTGGCGCTCGGCGAGATGGGCGAGTTGCTGCTCGAAGGCCAGAACGCCGTGCCGGCGGCGGCGCTGCGCGCGGGCTACGCGTTCGCCCATCCGTCGCTGGACGCGGCGCTGCAGGACCTGGCGCGCCGGGGATAATCCGGCGCATGTCCAAGTCTTCAGTCGATGCGAACTACCGCTTCATCGCGGCCAGCCAGGAAGTCAACGCGCGCATCAACCAGCGCCAGCAGGCGCTGGCCCTGTACGTGACCCTGGTGGTCAGCCTGCTCGCCGCGCTGGTGGCGCTCAAGCCGAGCGAGGGCCACAGCACCGTGCCCGCCGAATGGCTGCTGCTGGGCTTTCCGGTGGCCTCCATCTGCCTCGCCTTCCTGAACTACAAGGCCGAACGCGCCATCACCAACCTGCGCCGCTTCATGTCGGCACTGGAGCGCCTGGACAACGCGCACGAGTCGCTGCCCAGCTACAACACCCACCCCGAATGGGCCGTGGGCGCCAACAAGGCGCGCCGCTTCCACGACTACGCGGCCGCGGTGCTGGTGGCCGGCGGCAACGCGGTGGGCCTGGGCGCCGTGCTGAAGATCTATCCGGACCGCGTCGCGGGCTCGCCCGCCGCGCTCTGGCTGTCGGTCGCCGCCGCGGTGGCCTCCGTCCTGGTCGTGCTGCTCAGCCCGCGCTGGAGCTTCACGCCGGGCGGCGCCGAGGGCTGAGCCGCCGCGCCGACCGCATCGCCACCCCATGAGCTTCGATCCCGAACAGATCCACGTCAAACCCTTCGTGCACCAGACGAACAAGGTCAAGTCGCTGCACTTCTCGATCGCCGAGGTGCAGAGCTGCATGGACCTGGCCAGCCCCGACGCGCTGGACCTGGCCTACACGCGCACGATGATGGGCTTCCTGCTGTTCCATCCGCGCCCGCTGCGCATCGGCATGATCGGCCTGGGCGGCGGGTCGCTGGCCAAGGCCTGCCATCGACACCTGCCGTGGGCCGACATCACCGTGCTGGAGATCAACCCCCACGTGATCGACCTGCGCGAGGACTTCCTGGTGCCGGCGGACGACGCCCGGTTCCGCGTGATCCGCGCCGACGGGGCCACCTGGGTGCGCGCGCACGAGGCCGTCTTCGACGTCCTGCTGGTGGACGGCTACGACTACGACGGCCTGCCCGCCGAGCTCTGCTCCAAGCGCTTCTACGACGACGCCTTCGATTGCTTGCGCCCGGGCGGCGTGATGGCCGCCAACATCCACCTGGACATCGAAGGGTTCGCACTGCTGCTCGCCCGGGTCGGCCGCAGCTTCCACGACGCGCCGCTGGCCGTCAACGAGCGCGACAGCGGCAACGCCGTGGTCTTCGCGCGCAAGGACCGGCCGCTGGCGGCGTCCCCGGTCGAGGTCGTCGACCGCCCCGAGTCCATGGACCTCGCCCAATGGGTCCTGCTGCAGGCGGCCTTCGACCGGATCCGCGCGGTGCTCGACGAGCGCCGCCGCGCGCCGCCGGGCGGGATCAGGGCGAGCGCGTCACGGCGACCGGACGGAACGGGCTGACGCCCGCGTCGTCGGGCGCCGTCGTGGGCGCCGCAGTGCCGTCGGTGGGCGTGCCGCTGCGCAGCAGCGTGACGACCCCGGCGGGCGACACCTGGACATCCGCCGGCGTGGCGCCGGCGGGCAGGATCACGGAACCCGGTGCGGCGGCGGGCAGCGCCACGGCGGCGCCGACCGGCGCGCGCACGGCGGTCGGCCTGCCGTTCTGCAGCTCAAGACCGTCGCGCAGGGCGGGCGGGGAAGGGGCCCTCGGCGCGCCTTCGGCTGCGCCGCGGGCGGCCGGGGCGCGATCCGCCACCCGGGCCAGCGCAGGCGCGACGTCCGTCGCCGGCGTGGCGATCGCGAGCGTGGTCGCCGCAGCGGACGGCTCGTCCGGGTGCGCGACCCCCCATCCTGCCCAGGCGACGACCGCCACCAGCGCGCCCAGGCCGGCCAGGCCAGCGGTGGATCGTGACGACATGGCCACGCCCGCGTTCAACTGGCCGCCACGTAGTAGCCGTGGACGTCGATGTTGATGCCGGCCGAATCGTTGTAGTCGGCGTCGTTGATGAAGAAGTAGACGGTGCTGCCCGGGTCCGCGACCAGGAAGACGTTCTCGTTGAGCAGGTAGCGCAGGGCCGTTGCGGATTGCGGGGCGCCGAACGGCAGCCGCTGTGCGATGCCTGCGCCACCGGACATGACGCCGATCTCGAGATCCGAGGCGGAGCCGTTGCCGTTGTTGAACCCCGAGACGCCGTCGATGACCAGGCGCTTGCCGGCCGGCACGACGAGCGAGGCGTAGGCGCGGACATTGGGGTAGACGCGCGTGCCGAACGCATGGGCGACGCGGTCGTCCACGGTCGTGACCGGCACCGGATTCGAGCTGGTGTTGGTGACCGACACCAGCGCCGCGGCCACGGCGTGCACCTGCTGGGACAGCCCCAGCGCCAGCACGGCGCAGGCGCCGGCGGCGCCGATCAGGTAGGGGCGAAGCGCTTGAACTCTCGTCATCTCGTGCTCTCCTGGAAAGGACTGGCCGGGAAGCGCCGCCGTCGCGGGTGGCCGGATCGGCAGCGGCAGGGACGAGGGCCGTCCGGGCACCGATGGCGGCCGCGCCGGCGACCCGCCTGGCGTGCGGCCATCGAACGACCTGTGCCTGGCGGCGCGCCTGCGCAAGCTGCGCGCCGCCGACCCCCGCTGAGGACGAGCATGCGCCCGGATCATGGGCCGGCCCATCCCACGACCGAGGCCCGGCGGCCAGTGCGCCGGGCCGGCAGCCGCTCAGCGTCCGTCCACCAGCGTCGTCCGCGCGAATGCCGGCGCGGCCGGCCGCGTCGCGGTCGGCGTCGCCCGCACCGCCTGGCGCAGCGCGCCGATGGCCGCGCGCGGATCGTCGCTGCGCGCGATCGCGCCCACCACCGCCACGGCCCAGGCGCCGGCCGCCATCGCGGCGCTGGCGCGGGTCGCGTCCATGCCGCCGATGGCCACCACCGGGGTGTCGTGCAGCAGCGCGCACCAGTAGGCCAGGTTGGCATCGCCCTGCGGCAGCCAGGGCATCGGCTTGATGGCGGTCGCGTGGATCGGGCCGCAGGCGATGTAGCTGGGGCGCAGCGCGCGCGCGCGGCAGACTTCCCAGTACGAATGGGTGCTGATGCCCAGCAGCAGGCCGGCGTGGTGCAGGGCGTCGATGTCGACCCGGTCCAGGTCGTCCTGGCCCAGGTGGACGCCGTGCGCGCCGAGCTCGAGCGCCAGCGCCCAGTGGTCGTTGACGACCAGCGTGGCGCCCACCGCGCGCGCGATGGCCACCGCGGCCCGGATCTCGCGTACCAGCACGTCGTCCGGCGCGGCCTTGATGCGCAGCTGCACCAGGCGCACGCCCTCGGCCAGCACGCGCGCGACCCAGTCGCTGCTGTCGACGATCGCGTAGAGGCCGCGGGTGTGTCCGGGCATCGCCGGGAACGCGAAGCGCGACGGCGCGTGCGGCAGCGGATCGAGTGCGGGCAGGTTGTCCAGCCGGCTGGCGAAGCCGGCGCGCGGCGCCACCGGGCCGGCGCCGTCGCCGGCCGCGTAGGCGTGGCGCAGGCCCTCGCTGGTGGCCATCTTGGCCAGCACCACGGCGTCGGCGGCGACGAAGCCGTGCGCCAGCGCCGCGGCGGCGGCCGCGGCGAACACGCAGCCGGTGCCGTGGTCGTGGGCGGTCTCGATGCGGCGGCCGGCCAGCCAGCCGCGACTGCGCGGGCCGTGCTCCGCGTCCAGCCAGTCGTGCGCCCAGGCGGCACGCGCATCGATCTCGGCCAGTCGCGAGGCCAGTCGCGCGGTGGACAGGCGCTCGATCTCCTCCTCGGCCAGCCGGTCGCCGTCGCCGCCGGTGACCACCACCGCGCGCGCGCCGAACACGCGCCAGGCGCGCGCGAGGGCCTCCGGGCCTAGCAGCTGCGACGACGGCACCAGCGCGCGCGCCTCGGCCACGTTGGGCGTGGCCAGCGTTGCCAGCGGCAGCAGCTCGTCGCGGTAGGCGGCGCGCAGCGCGGCGTCGGCGAACGGCGCGCCGGTGGTGGCGCCGAACACCGGGTCGACCACCAGCGGCACGGGCCGGTCCGGGCAGCGTTCGCGCAGGCGCCGCACCCAGGCGACCACCACGCGCAGGTTGTCCAGGCTGCCCAGCAGGCCGGTCTTGATCGCGTCGGGCGGCATGTCGTCGGCCAGTGCGGCGAGCTGCGCGTCCAGCACGTCGGGCGCCACCGGCGCCACGCGGGTGACCGCCAGCGAGTGCTGCGCGGTCACCGCGGCGACGGCGCAGGCGCCGTGCACGCCGAAGGCGTCGAGGGCGCGCGTGTCGGCGTGCAGGCCGGCGCCGCCGCCGCTGTCGGTGCCGGAGATCGTCCACACGACGGGACGGCGGGCACCGGTGTCGGGTTCGGTCATGGCGGCGGCCTCAGTCCACCAGGATCGGCTCGTTGCCGCAGGGCGTGCTCGGGCGCGCCATGTCCTGCGGCGCGATCAGGCCGGCCTCGTAGCCGAGCCGGCCGGCGGCGATCGCATGGGCGAAGGCCATCGCCATGTGCGGCGGGTTCACCGACTGCGCGACGGCCGAGTTCAGCAGCACGCCGTCGTAGCCCAGCTCCATCGCGAACGCGGCGTGCGAGGGCGCGCCCAGGCCCGCGTCGACGATCAGCGGCACGCCCGGCAGGCGGGCGCGCAGCGTGCGCAGCGCGGCGGGGTCGAGCACGCCCTGGCCCGAGCCGATCGGCGCGGCCCACGGCATCAGCACCTGGCAGCCCGCGGCCAGCAGGCGGCGGCAGACGATCAGGTCGTCGGTGCAGTACGGAAACACCTGGAAGCCCAGGCGGGTGAGGTGCGCCGCGGCATCGACCAGCTCGAACGGATCGGGCTGCAGGGTGTGGTCGTCGCCGATCACCTCCAGCTTGATCCAGGTCGTGTCGAACAGCTCGCGCGCCATCTGCGCCAGCAGCACCGCCTCGCGCGCGCTGCGGCAGCCGGCGGTGTTGGGAAGCAGCCGCGCGCCGGCGCTGGCGCAGACGGCGCGCAGCATGGCCACGGCGTCGCCGCCTTGCGGCGCCGGGTCGCCGGCCAGCTCGCGCTTCAGGCCCACCGTGACCACCTGCGCGCCGGAGGCCGCGATCGCGTCGGCGAGCACCGCGGGCGAGTCGTAGCCGGCGCTGCCGATCAGGAAGCGGCTGTCCAGCCGCTGGCCGTAGACGCGCCAGGGCGAGGGCGCCGCCGCGGAGAAATCGAGCCGCATCGTCAGCCTCCGACGATGGCCGCGAACACGACGACACGGTCGTCGGGCCACAGGGGCGTGTCCAGGCGCGCCGCGCGCGGCACGAAGCGGGTGTTGACGGCGGTGGCGACGAACTCGTCGTCGCTGCCGCGCTCGACGAGCACGTCGGCCACGGTCAGTCCGAGCCGCCACGGATGCGGCTTGCCGTTGACCAGCACGTTGCCGGTGCGCTTGCGACGGGCCGGGAACACGTTGTCTCCTTCATGCATGGCTGAACTCCTTGCGGCGTGCGCCCAGCAGCAGGCCGGTGCGCTCCAGGGCTTCCTCGACGAGGGCCGGCGCCAGCAGGAAGCCGTGGCGGAACAGCCCGTTGATGCGGATCAGGCCCGGCTCGCAGTGCAGGTGCGGGCGCTGGTCCGGGGTGGCGGGGCGCAGCTGCGTGTCCAGCCGCACGATGCGGGCCTCCGCCAGCTGCGGCACGATGCTGTGCGCCGCGCTGAGCAGCTCGAGGGCGCTGCGCACGCTGACCGGCGAGCGGTCCTCGCAGTCGATCTCGGTGGCGCCGACGACGACCAGGTCGCCCTGGCGCGGCACCAGGTAGACGCGGTGGCGCGCATGGATGCAGCGCACCGGCCGGCGCAGCCCCAGCCCGGGCGCGTGCAGCCACAGCAGCTCGCCGCGCACGCCGCGCAACGCCAGCGCCGGGCGGGCGCCCAGGCCGCGCGTGTCGGCGACGACGTCGTAGCGCGCCGGCCGGCGGCCGGCCACGTGCAGCACGTGCGGCTCCACCTGCGTCACCTGGCGGCCCCAGTGCCAGCGCACCGCGGGGCTGGCGGCCACCAGCGCCGGCAGCACCCGCGCGGCGTCGATCTGGCCCTCGCCGGGCAGCAGCCAGGCCAGCAGGCCCGGCTGCAGCGCGGGCTCCAGCTCTGCCAGCGCGGCGCGCGCCAGCGGTTGCGGCTGGTGGCCGGCCGGTCGGTCGCGCTGCGGGGTCAGCTGCAGCGTGGTCGTGTGCGCGGTGTCCGCCGCGTCGTGCGACAGGTCGCGCGCGCCCTGCGCCTGCGCGGCCTGGATGCGCGCCAGCACGCGTCGCGCCGCGCCGGCGTCGGCCGGGTGCGCCACCAGCACGCTGCCGTTGCGGCGGAACAGCCCGGGCGTGCGGTCGCCCGGCGCGAGCCCGGTCACGATCCCCGGCCACAGGTCCAGCGAGCGCCAGCCGCGCTCGGCGATCTCGGGCGGCGCGTGGTCGAGCTCGGCCAGCGGGCTGAGCATGCCGGCCGCGGTAAAGGCGGCGGCCGGATGCGCCAGCGCGCCCGCCGGCGCCGCCCCGTCGGGCGCCGGATCGAACACGTCGACCTCGTGGCCCAGGCGGGCCAGCTGGAA
Organism: uncultured Vitreoscilla sp.; assembly: GCA_964418745.1. Taxonomy (GTDB): domain Bacteria; phylum Pseudomonadota; class Gammaproteobacteria; order Burkholderiales; family Burkholderiaceae_C; genus Scleromatobacter. The sequence goes on along the minus strand of CAYQMX010000013.1, from coordinate 167,868 downwards.
CGCGAGCAGCCGGCCGGCCACGCCCGCGCCCGCGACGCCGATGCGGCTCATTCTTCCTCCGCGTCGTAGATCGGCACCCAGGGCTTGCCGAGCGTGGTGCGCTCGCGCGTGGCCGCTGCGCCGGCGCCGGCCAGGGTGGCATGGGCCTGCGCGGCGGCCAGCGCGCGCACGTCCTGCGAGACCTTCATCGAGCAGAACTTCGGTCCGCACATGCTGCAGAAGCGGGCCTGCTTGGCGCCCTCGGCGGGCAGCGTCTCGTCGTGGAAGCGGCGCGCGGTGTCCGGATCGAGCGCGAGGTTGAACTGGTCGTGCCAGCGGAACTCGAAGCGCGCCTTGCTCAGCGCGTCGTCGCGGGCGCGCGCCCCCGGATGGCCCTTGGCGACGTCGGCCGCGTGGGCGGCGATCCGGTAGGCGACCAGGCCCTGCTTGACGTCCTCGCGGTCGGGCAGGCCCAGGTGCTCCTTGGGCGTGACGTAGCACAGCATCGCGGTGCCCATCCAGCCGATCATCGCGGCGCCGATCGCGCTGGCGATGTGGTCGTGGCCCGGCGAGATGTCGATGGTCAGCGGGCCCAGCGTGTAGAACGGCGCGTCGTGGCACAGGCGCTGCTGTTCGGCCATGTTGGCCTGGATCAGATGCATCGGCACGTGGCCGGGCCCCTCGACCATCGTCTGCACGTCGTGCTTCCAGGCCACCTGCGTGAGCTCGCCCAGGGTGCGCAGCTCGGCCATCTGGGCCTCGTCGTTGGCGTCGGCCAGCGAGCCGGGACGCAGGCCGTCGCCGAGCGAGAAGGAGACGTCGTAGGCCTTCATGATCTCGCAGATCTCCTCGAAGTGCGTGAACAGGAAGTTCTGGCGGCGGTGCGCCATGCACCACTTGGCCAGGATGGCGCCGCCGCGCGAGACGATGCCGGTGCGCCGGCCCGCCGTCAGCGGCACGAACTCGGCCAGCACGCCGGCGTGGATGGTGAAGTAGTCGACGCCCTGTTCGGCCTGCTCGACGAGCGTGTCGCGAAACAGCGGCCAGCCGAGCTCCTCGGCGACGCCGCCGACCTTCTCGAGCGCCTGGTAGATCGGCACGGTGCCGATGGGCACCGGGCTGTTGCGCAGGATCCAGTCGCGCGTGGTGTGGATGCCGGCGCCCGTGGACAAATCCATCACCGTGTCGGCGCCCCAGCGGGTGGCCCACACGAGCTTGTCGACCTCTTCCTCGATGCTGGAGGTGGTGGCGGAGTTGCCGATGTTGGCGTTGACCTTGACCAGGAAATTGCGCCCGATGGCCATCGGCTCGAGCTCGGGATGGTTGATGTTGGCCGGGATGATGGCGCGGCCGCGCGCCACCTCGTCGCGCACGAACTCGGGCGTGATGCGCGGCGGGATGGAGGCGCCCAGCGGGTGGCCGCGCAGGCGCGCCTCGCGGCCGGCGTCGCCCTGGTACTCGGCCATCCACTCGTGGCGGCCGTTCTCGCGCAGCGCGACGAACTCCATTTCCGGGGTGACGATGCCGCGCCGCGCATAGTGCAGCTGCGTCACGTTGGCGCCGGGGAGCGCACGGCGCGGGGTGCGCTGCAGGCCGTCGGCGGCGCGGCGCAGCGAGGCGATGCGCGCGGCGTCGGCCGCGGACGCGCGCTTGCCGTCGTCCACCGCCTGGGCGGCGCGGCCGGGGTAGGACTCGCTGTCGTTGCGGGCGGCGATCCAGCGCGAGCGCACCGTCTCGAGCCCGCGCCGCAGGTCGATCAGCGCGGTCGGGTCGGTGTACGGGCCGGAGGTGTCGTAGACGGTGACCTGCTCGCCGTTGGTCAGCGCGATCTCGCGCATCGGCACGCTGACGCCGGGTTGCAGGCCCTGCACGCGCACCTTGCGCGAGGCGGGCAGCGGTTGGCGCGACGGGGCGGCGGCGTGGCCGCAATCGAGGACGTCGGGTGCGTTGGCGGTCGCGGTGGCGAGCGGCGGGTGAGGGGCGACAGGCAGGGTCATCGAGGCTCCGGTCCAAAGGGAAGTCTTCATGCTCCGGACGGTGCTCCGACCTTGCGCGACGATGCCGTTGCGGCATCCCCTCGCGGGCGTGTGCAGCTCTCCTTACGCCGGTACTAGCCGGTTCAAGTTCTCGGGTTCGACCTCATTCCACCTTCCATCGGTCGTCTCAGCATCTCTTGGCGGATGCACCCCGGAGCGGATGCGAGTTTACGTCGCGGGCGTGGCAACGCAATGACCGGTTCCGGGTATATGCAAACACGGTGAGGGGTATGTCGACGCCGCGACACGGATCCGGCGCCTGCGATCGATTCGCATCGGCACCGGGTCGTCCGGCGCCGCGCATCCTAGTGCTGCGGGGTCAGCCGGAACGCCGCGCGGTCGAATCCGAGTGCCTGCGCGCGCGCCAGCAGCGCCTCGCGGGCGGCGGCGTCCAGCAGCGGCGTGCGCGAGAGGATCCAGGCGTACTGGCGCCCCGGCTCGCCCACCAGCACGTGGGTGTAGGACGGGTCGAGCGCGAGCACCCAGTAGTCGGCGTAGAAGGGACGGAAGAAGCTCACCCGCAGCTTCGCGTTGCCCGAGCCCTCGGCGGCGTGGGCGTGGCCGGTGGCCGATTCGACCTGGCCGTCGGCGCGCCGGCAACTGTTGACGACTTCCACCTCGTCGCCGTCCAGGCGGTAGTGCGCCTGGGTGTCGCTGGCGCAGTTGCGCTCGAACCAGGTCGGCAGCAGCGCGATCTCGTACCAGGTGCCCGCGTAGCGGCCCAGGTCGACCGCGGCCACGGTCGGCAGCGGCGCCTGGTTCGACGACGCGCAGGCGCCGAGCAGCAGCAGCGTGGCGAGCAGGAGCCGGCGGGCGGGGAGTCGGGGCATGGGGTCGGGTGCTCGCGTTGCGGGTGATGGGACGGGCCCATCATGCACCAGCCCCGGCCGGTCAGGGCTTGATCGCCACCTTGAGAACGCCGTCGCGCTGGTTGGCGAATACCTCGTAGGCCGACCCGATGTCGTCCAGCCGGTAGTGGTGCGTCACCAGCGCGCCGAGGTCCACCCGGCCCGAGGCGACCACGTTCATCAACCGCCGCATGCGCTCCTTGCCGCCCGGGCACAGGGCGGTGACGATGCGGTGGTCGCCCAGCCCGGCGGCGAACGCCCCCAGCGGGATGCGCAGGTCTTCCGAATAGACGCCCAGGCTGGACAGGGTGCCGCCCGGCTTGAGCACGCGCAGCGCCGATTCGAACGTGCCCTGCGTGCCCAGCGCCTCGATGGCCGAATCGGCGCCGCGGCCGCCGGTGAGCTTCATCACCTCCTCGACCACGTCGCAGGTCTTGAAGTTCAGCGTGATGTCGGCGCCCAGCTTGCGGGCGATGCCCAGCCGATGGTCGTTGCCGTCGACGCCGATGATGGTGCTGGCCCCCATCAGCCGTGCGCCGGCGGTGGCGCACAGGCCGATCGGGCCCTGCGCGAACACGACCACGGTGTCGCCGATCCGGATGCCCGCGTTCTCGGCGCCCTTGAAGCCGGTGGACATGATGTCCGGGCACATCAGCACCTGTTCGTCGGTCAGGCCGTCGGGAATCGGCGCGAGGTTGGCCTGCGCGTCGGGCACCAGCACGTACTCGGCCTGGGTGCCGTCGATCAGGTTGCCGAAGCGCCAGCCGGCCGTGGCCTTGTAGCCGTGGCAGCCGCAGCGGCCCGAGGCGACCAGGTAGCTGCCGTCCTGCGACGGGGCGCCGTCCTGCGCCGCGTACGAGTTGAAGTTGGGGCAGATGGCCCCGGCGATGACGCGCTGGCCCTCGGTGTAGCCCTGCACGGCGCTGCCCAGCTTCTCGATCACGCCCACCGGCTCGTGGCCGACGGTCAGCCCCTTGGCCACCGGGTACTCGCCGCGCAGGATGTGCACGTCGGTGCCGCAGATGGTGGTGGTGGTGATGCGCACCAGGGCGTCGTTGGGCCCGACGGACGGCACGGGCTTGTCGGCCAGCTCGATCCGGTTGCGTTCGACGAAGACGGCGGCTTTCATCATCTGTGTCATGGCTGTTCCTTGCGGACCCGGCAGGTCGAAGTGGTCAACCGGGCGATGATGGTGCAGGCACCGGCGCCGGTCCTTGAGTCAAGTCAATTGGCGCGGCGGCGCGGCCGGCGCCAGCCCGACAGCGTTTGTCGCATGGTTTATAAACAGAAAGTTTATAAACCGGCGACAATGCCCGCATGGACTCGACGCTGCCCCTGACCCCGCCGGCCGCCGTCCGCCATCCGTACTGGATCCTGGCCGCCGTCTGCCTGCTGGGCCTGATGAGCACCGTCGGCGTGTCGATGCCCTACCCGATCCTGGCGCCGATCTTCGTCGGCGGCGCGGTGGACGGCTTCACGCACTTCGCCGGCCTGCAGCCGTCGGTGCTGATGGGCATGGCGCTGGCGGCCAATCCGCTGGGCATCCTGATCGGCAGCCTCTACACCGGCCCGCTGTCCGACCGCCACGGCCGCCGGCTGGTGCTGGCCGTCACGCTGGTGGCCACGCTGGCCGGCCACCTGCTGACCGCGGCGGCGCTGGTGGCGCGCAACTACCCGCTGTTCGTGGTGGCGCGCTTCGCCACCGGGCTGGTGGAGAGCAACGTGGCCGTGGCGCGTGCGATGCTGGCCGACCTGCACGCGCAGATCGACCGCACCCGCGCGTTCGCGCTGCTCAACGCCTGCCTGTACGCCGGCTGGCTGCTGGGCCCGCTGGTGGGTGGGCTCACCCTGCCGCTGGGCGAGCCGGTGCCGTTCGTGCTGGCCGCGGCGATGACGCTGCCGTGCGTGGCCGTGTTGTTCCTGGGCCTGCCCGCGGCGCCGGCCCGGCCGGCCGCGGCCGCCGGTGCGGCGCCGGAGCGCCACGTGCTGGCGCTGCTGCGCGCCGATCGCACCCTGGGCCTGATCTTCGGCCTGCAGCTGGCCTACACGCTGGCGCTGAACACCCTCTACGAGTTCGCGCCGCTGTGGATGCTGCAGAACGCCGGCTTCGACAGCCGCGGCATCGCCCTCGTCACCGCGGGCCAGTGCGCGGCCATGACGCTCACCAGCGTGCTGGCCGGGCGCTTCGGCGGCGGCGGCCGCCATCCGCTGCGCCGCGCCGCCGTGTTCGCGCTGGCGGGCGCCGGCTGCCTGGGCCTGATGGCCGTGCTGCCCGGCCCGGCGGGCATCGTCGTCATCATGGCCATGGGCGTGCCCACGGCGATGTACAACGCGGTGATGCCGGCCTGGATGTCGGAGCGCTTCGCCGAGCACGGGCAGGGCCGCGTCATGGGGCTGCTGTCGACCATCTTCTGCGTCTCCAACGTCGTCGTGGCGTTGGCCGGGGGCTGGATCGCGCTGCTGTCCACGCGCTGGATCATGGCGCTGGGCGGGGTGGCGGCGGTGGTCTCGGCGGTGCTGATGCTGCGCCTGGCGCGCACCGAGGCGGTGCGATGACGGCCACGCCCGAGCGCCTGCTCTACCAGATCAAGAGCCGCGGGCCGCAGCCGGCGGCCACGCTGGCCGGCGCCTGCGCCATCACGCCGATGGGCGCCCACAAGCAGTTGCAGGCCCTGCAGGCCCAGGGCCTGGTGAGCTCGCGCGACGAGGCCGCCGGCCCCGGCCGGCCGACGCGGCTGTGGTCGCTGACGGCGGCCGGCCATGCCCGCTTTCCCGACCGCCACGCCGACCTGGCCGTCAACCTGATCCGCCAGGCGGCGGCCGTGCTCGGCCCGCAGGCGCTCGAGCAACTGGTCGCCGCCCGCGAGCAGGAGCAGCTGGCGGCCTACACGGCCGCGCTGGCCGGCCTGGCCACGCTCGGTGCGCGGGTGCGCCGGCTGGCCGCCCTGCGCGCCGGCGAGGGCTACATGGCGCGCGCCGAGAAGCAGGGCCGCGACTGGCTGCTGGTGGAGGATCATTGCCCGATCTGCGCCGCGGCCACGGCCTGCCAGGGGCTGTGCCGGTCCGAGCTGCAGGTCTTCGCGCGTTGCCTGGGCGCCGCGGCGCGGGTGGAGCGGGTGGAGCACGTGCTGGCCGGCGCCCGCCGCTGCGCTTACCGCGTCAGCCCGGCCGACGGGGCGGCCTGAACGATGGCGGCGGCGCTGAATCCGATCGGCCGCTCCATTCGTAACCCCGGAGTAGATCAATCCGAGGAGCCTGCGATGCCCAACTCCACCGCCCACGCCGTCGGCTGGGTCGAACAAGGCCTGGTGCCGGACCGCGTCGTTCGCCTGGGCATCCGGCGCCTGCTCAAGGAGCGGCTGGCGGAGATGCGCGTCGACGACGCCGAGGCCACCGCGGCCATCGCCCAGGCGTTCGTCGCGGCGATGCGCGACTCGCCGATCGCCCTGCTGCCGGAGAAGGCCAACGAGCAGCACTACGAGGTGCCGGCCGAGTTCTTCGCCCGGGTGCTGGGCCCGCACCGCAAGTACAGCGGCTGCTGGTGGGGCGAGGGCGTGCAGGACCTGGCGCAGGCCGAGGCCGCCGCGCTGCGCATCACCTGCGAGCGCGCTGGCCTGGCCGACGGCCAGGAGGTGCTGGAACTGGGCTGCGGCTGGGGCTCGCTGAGCCTGTGGATGGCCGCGCACTACCCGGGCAGTCGCATCACGGCGGTGTCGAACTCGCATTCGCAGCGCCGCCACATCGAGGACGAGGCGCGCGCCCGCGGGCTTGCCAACCTGCGCGTGACCACGTGCGACATCAACGAGTTCGACATCGAGGCCGGCCGCTTCGACCGCGTGGTCTCGGTGGAGATGTTCGAGCACCTGCGCAACTGGCCGCGGGCGTTCGCCCGCGTGGCCGGCTGGCTCAAGCCGGGCGGGCGCTTCTTCATGCACGTGTTCGCCCACCGCGGCGCGCCGTACGCGTTCGTCGAGCGCGACGCCAGCGACTGGATGAGCCGCCACTTCTTCTCCGGCGGCATGATGCCCGCCGACGACCTGGCGCCGACCTTCCAGGACGACCTGCGCCTGCGCGAGCGCTGGCGCTGGGACGGCACCCACTACCAGAAGACCGCCGAGGCCTGGCTGCGCAACATGGACGACGCGCGCGAGGCGCTGGCACCGACGATGGCCGCCACCTACGGCCAGGCCGCCGAGCTGTGGCGGCAGCGCTGGCGCCTGTTCTTCATGTCGGTGGCCGAGCTGTTCGGCCACGACGGCGGCCAGCAGTGGTGGGTCAGCCACTACCTGTTCGACAGGCGCGCATGACGGCCTCGCGCGCCGCCGCGGCCGCGCCTGCGAACGATCCGGGCGCGCCTTCACGCGCCCGCCAACTGGCCAACTTCGCGCTGTTCGAGGCGGCCTGGTTCGCCTGCATTCTGGGCGTGGCGCACGGCCAGCCGTTGTGGGGCACGGCGGCGGTGCTGGCCACGATCGCCTGGCATGTGGCGATCTCGGCACGCCCGGCCACCGAACTGGTGCTGGTGGCCTGCATGGGCGCGATCGGCCTGGTCGCCGAGTCGGCCGTGGTCGCCCAGGGCAACGTCGCCTACCCCGCCGGCCAGCCGGTGGCCTGGCTGGCGCCCTACTGGATGGTGGCGCTGTGGTGCGAGTTCGCGATCGCGCTCAACGTCACGCTGCGCTGGCTCAAGCGCAAGCCCCTCGTCGCTGGGGTGCTGGGGGCGATCTTCGGGCCGCTGTCGTTCCTCGGCGGCGTGCGCCTGGGCGGCGCGCGCTTCGTCGACGAGCCGGCCGCCCTCGCCACGCTGGCCGTCATGTGGGCGCTGCTGATGCCGCTCGCGATGGCATTGTCCGACCGCTTCGACGGCGTCGCCGTCCGCCCCGACTCCAGGAACCCGAATGGCTGATTTCCCCACGCTGGCGCACATCGCGCTGGCCGGCCTCGTGCCGATCACCGTGCTGGCGCTGCTCACCTGGATCGCCAGCCTCGTGCAGCGCGACGCCAGCCTGGTCGACCGCATGTGGTCGCTGATGATCGCCGCGCCCACCCTCGTCTACGCGGCGCTGGCGCCCGGCAACGGCGCGCGCGCGTTCGCCGTGCTGGCGCTGGTGCTGGCCTGGGGCGTGCGGCTGTCGGCCTACATCACCTGGCGCAACTGGGGCCACGGCGAGGACCGGCGCTACCAGGAGATCCGCGCGCGCAACCAGCCGAACTTCGGGTTGCGCAGCCTGTACCTGATCTTCGCGCTGCAGATGGTGCTGGCCTGGATCGTCTCGGCGCCGACGCTGGCGGCGCTGGCGGGCAACGGCGCGTTCGGCGTGCTCGACGTCGCCGGCATCGCCCTCGCGCTGGCCGGCTTCCTGTTCGAGGCGATCGGCGACGCGCAGATGGCGGCGTTCAAGGCCGATCCCGCCAACCAGGGCCGGGTGATGGATCGCGGCCTGTGGCGCTACACCCGGCACCCGAACTACTTCGGCGAGACCTGCGTCTGGTGGGGCCTGTGGCTGGTCGCGCTGGCCGCCGGCGGCGCCGGCGCGATCTGGACGGTGGTCTCGCCGCTGCTGATGACCACGCTGCTGCTGAAGGTCTCGGGCGTCGCGCTGCTGGAGAAGGACATCGGCGAGCGCCGTCCGGCCTACCGCGACTACATCGCGCGCACCAACGCGTTCGTGCCGGGCCCGCCGCGCCGCAAGGGGAACGCCGCATGAGGCCGTCGCGCATCGCCGCGCTGGCGTGCGCCGCCCTGGCGGCGAGCACGCACGCCGGCGACGACGTCGACCGGCCGTCCACCCGCCTCTACGCGTTCACGGCCTTCCTCGACGGCAAGCCGATCGGCGAACACCGCTTCACCGTGGCCGCCGACGGTCCGCGGCGCAAGGTGACCAGCGAGGCCGACTTCGCCGTGAAGATCCACGGCTTCACCGCGTTCCGCTACCACCACCATGCCGAGGAGCGCTGGGTCGGCGAGTGCCTGGCCGGGCTGGTGTCGAGCACCGACGACGACGGCAAGCCGGCCAGCGTGCGGCTGGACAAGGCCGGCGACGCCAACGAGATCGTCACGGCCACCGGGCGCAAGTCCGAGCCCGGCTGCCTGATGACCTACGCCTACTGGAACCCCGCGCTGCGCGAGCAGAAGCGGCTGCTCAATCCGCAGACGGGCCAGGTCGACGTCGTGAAGGTGGAGCGCCTGCGCGCCGGCGTCGTGGCGGTGGGCGGCAGGGACGTCGCCGCCACGGCCTGGCGCATCAGCGGCGGCGAGTCGCCGATCGACGTCTGGATCTCGGAACAGGGCGACTGGGTGGGCCTGGATTCGAAGGTCGGCAAGGGCCGCCACGTGCTCGCCTACCGGCTGCACTGAGAAGCCCGTGAACGCGTCCGCCACGGTCGGGCAGGCTTGTAAGCAGATGCGGTATGCGGCCCTGGCGTGCCGCTGATCCGGCCTTCAGGACCGCGCGGGGTTCCTAGACTTCAAGGCACTCCCCGCCACTTTCCCGACGGGGCGTCGCCGGCACCCCGGCGACGCCAGTCGCCATGTCGAACGCGCTGCTCATCCATGCCACGGGCCTCGGCGCCCTGGCCCTCAACGTCATCGCCCTCGCGTGCACCTGCGAGCGCACGTTGCGCCTGCGATCGGGCATCGCCGGCATGGCCTGGGCGCTGAACAACTTCCTGATGGGCGCCCACGGCGCCGCCGCGCTGAGCGTGCTCGGCGCCAGCCGCACCGCGACCTCGGCCGTCACCCTCGGCGCGCGCGGCCCGCGCGCGATCGGCTTCGCCGTGTTCGCCGCGCTGACGCTGGCCGTGGGCGTGGCGACCTGGGGCGGCTGGGCCTCGCTGCTGATCGTCGGCGCCTCGTTGATGTCCACCTACGCGGTGTTCCACCTCACCGGGCGGTCCTTGCGCTGGGTGATGCTGGCCGTCTCGGCGCTGTGGATGTTCAACGCCTGGCGCTACGGCTCGTGGGAGCAGATGGCCGCCAACCTGATCAGCGCCGCGGCGTCGCTGTGGGGCGCGTGCCGGGTGGCACGGCCGGTCAGGGCCTGACGCGGCCGCGGCCCGCGGCCGCGCGGTACTGGCCCGGCGTCATGCCCCAGACCGCCTTGAAGCGGCGCACCAGGTGGCTCGCGCTCGCGTGGCCGGTGGCGCGCGCCACCTCGTCGAGCGACGACGCGCGGGGCGCGCGCAGCAGCGCCGCGGCGCGCTCGATGCGGCGGGCGACGATCCATTCGTGCGGAGCGGCGCCGAGCGAGGCGCGGAACATGTGCGCGAAGTGCGTCTCCGACAGTGCGCAGAACGCGGCCATCTCGCCCACCGTCACCGGCTGCGCGAGCCGCGCGTCCAGCCAGTCGACGAGCCGGCGCCGCAGCGCGGGCGCGAGCCCGCCGCGCAGGCCGGCGCGCGGCGCCCGCCCCGCGTGGCGCGCGAGCACGTGCGCCAGCGCCGCGTGGCCCAGCTCGTTGGCCGCGATGCGCTGGCCCGGATCGTCCCAGTCGAGGGCGGCCAGGCGCGCCAGGCCCGCGCCGAGTGCGGGGTCGTCGCAGAAGGTGAGCTCGGGCAACCGCACCTCGCGCGGTTCGCGATCGAGCAGGCGCAGCGCCAGCGGCGCGAGCTGGTCGGCCGCGAAGTACAGGTGGACGAAGGTCTGCTCGGTGCCGACGACCCAGTTGACCGCGTGGCCGGCCGGCATCAGGCACAGCTTGCCCGGCGCGCCGCGCCGCGCCGGCGCGTCCTCGCGGTAGGTGCCGTGCCCGCCGCGCAGGTACAGCGACAGCGTGTGGTGGGCCGGCAGGTAGCGTGTCGCGTCGAAGCTGTTGGACCACTGCGCCACGGCCAGTCCGTCGCCCAGCGCGGCGCGCCGGTGCAGGCGGGCGCGCGAGTGCGACAGCACGTCGAAGACGTCGGTGGGCGGTGGCGGTGCGGTGGACATGGCGGCGGACCTGGAACGCCACTCTAGCGCGCGGGCGCGGACCGCGCCGGCGCCGCCCGCACGCAAACGCAGGAACGTGCAATCGCGGCCGTGCCCCGCCGCGCACACTTGCTGCCATGACTGCCGTCCTCTACGCCCTCGTCGTCTTCATCTGGGGCACCACCTGGATCGCCCTCAAGCTGCAGCTCGGCAGCGTGCCGATCCCGTGGTCCATCGCCTGGCGCTTCGCGCTGGCAGCCGCCGTGCTGTTCGCCTGGCTGGCCGCGCGCGGGCGCCTGCGCCTGCCGCGGCGCGACGTGCGCTGGCTGGTGGCGGCGCAGGGCCTGTGCCTGTTCAGCGTCAACTTCATCTGCTTCCTCCACGCCAGCCGCAGCATCGCGAGCGGCCTGGTCGCGGTCGTCTTCTCCACCGCGACGCTGTGGAACGCGCTGGGCGCGCGCCTGGTGTTCAAGCGCGCGCTGACGCCCGGCATCGTCGCCGGCGGCGCGGCGGGCCTGGGCGGCCTGCTGCTGATGTTCTGGCCCGAGCTGGCGCGCCACGGCGCCTCGGCCGGGACCTGGCGCGGGCTCGCCTTCGCGCTGGCCGGCACGCTGTGCTTCTCGTGCGGCAACCTGCTGTCCGCCCGCATGCAGGCGCTGGGCGAGCTGCCGGTGCTCACCAACGCGTGGGGCATGGCGGTGGGCACCGTCGCCCTGGTGGCCGGTTGCGCCGCGTCCGGCGTGGCGCCGGCCTTCGACCCGTCGCCACCTTACGTCGGGGCACTGCTGTACCTGGCGATCCCCGGCTCGGTCATCGGTTTCACGGCCTACCTGGAACTGGTGGGCCGGCTCGGGCCCGAGCGCGCCGCCTACTGCACGGTGCTGTTCCCGCTGGTGGCGCTGGCGATCTCCTCGGTGGTGGAGGACTACCGCTGGACGCCGCCGGCCCTGGCCGGGCTGCTCCTGGTGATGCTGGGCAACGCGCTCGTGTTCCGCCGGCCGGCGCCTCGTCCGGCCGCGCGGCCCGCGCTGGAGGGATGAGCGCGGCGCCCCCGAATCCGACGACTCTTTGACCTGGATCGGGCCGCCGCGGCGGATATGCCGCAGACTAGCAGGATGGACAAGCACTATCTGCAACCCCTGCTCGAGCCAGAGGCCATCGTCGTCTTCGCCGCCCGCGACGGCGACGCGCAACAACAGACGGCCCAGGGCCGGGCGCTGACCGAGGCGATCCGCGCGCAGCGCTTCGCCGGCACCATCCGCTTCCTCGAGATCGGCACCACCGGCACGCTGGCCGAGCTGTCGCAGATGCGGGCCGACCTGGCCATCATCGCGCTGCCGCCCAAGGACATCCCCGCGGCGCTCGAGATCGCCGGGCGCATGACTTGCCGCGCGGCGCTGGTGATCTCGACCGGCGTGACGGCCGAACAGGCCGCCGAGCTGCGCAAGATCGCCCACCGCGAGGGCGTGCTGCTGCTGGGCCCCAACAGCCTGGGCTTCCAGCGCCCCAAGCTGGGGCTGAACGCGAGCGCGGCCGGGCCGCTGGCGCGAACCGGCTCGCTGGGCGTGGTCTGCCAGTCGGGCGCGCTCACCGCGTCCATGCTGGACTGGGCAGCGTCCAACGGCGTCGGCTTCTCGCTGGTGGCCGCCGTCGGGCCGCACACCGATGTCGACATCGCCCAGGTGCTCGACTTCCTGGCCAACGACGCCCAGACGCAGAGCATCATCGTCTACCTGGAAGGCATCGGCAGCGCGCGCCGCTTCATGAGCGCGCTGCGCTCGGCGGCCATCGCCAAGCCGGTGGTGGTGCTCAAGGCCGGCCGCAAGCTGGCCGGCAACGAGGCGGCGCAGACGCACAGCGCGGCCATCGTCGGCAGCGACGACGTGTTCGACGCCGCGCTGCGGCGCGCCGGCGCGGTGCGCGTGCGCTCGTTCGTCGAGCTGTTCTCGGCCGCCAAGTGCCTGGCCTCGCGCTACCGACCGGTCGGCCCGCGCCTGGCCATCGTCACCAACGGCGGCGGGCCGGGCGTGCTGGCCGCCGACTGGGTCAACGAGATCGGGCTGAAGCTGGGCCGGCTGTCGGCCAAGTCCATCGCGGACCTGAAGCCGCTGCTGCCGGACGTGGCCTCCGTCTCCGACCTGGTCGACATCTCCGAGGACGCGACGCCCGAGCACTACGCCGCGGCGATCCGTGTCGCGGCCGCCGACACTGACATCGACGGCATCCTGGCGATCCATTCGCCCAAGGCCGGTACCGACGCGGTGGCCGTGGCCAAGGCGGTGGCGGCCATGCTGCCGACCACCTACAAGCCGCTGCTGTCGTGCTGGATGGGCGACGCCACCGTGGGTCCGGCGCGCGTGGCGCTCAACGACGCCGGCATCGCCACCTTCCGCACGCCCGAGGCCGCGGTGGGCGCGTTCGGCAACATCTTCACCTTCTACCAGAACCAGCGCCTGCTGCAGCAGACGCCGCCGCCGCTGTCCACGCTGGCCAAGCCCGACATCGACGGTGCGCACGCGCTCATCGAGAGCGTGCTGGCCGAGCGTCGCAAGGTGCTCACCGAGATGGAGTCGAAGACGCTGCTGTCCTCGTTCCACGTGCCGGTGACGCAGACCATCCTCGCGCGCTCGCCCACCGAGGCGATGATGATCGCCACGCAGCTGGGCTTCCCGGTGGCGCTGAAGATCGACTCGCCCGACATCGCGCACAAGTCCGACGTGCAGGGCGTGGCGCTCAACCTGATGAGCGGCACCAGCGTGCGCGAGACCTTCGCCGACATGATGGAGCGCGTGGCCCGTGTCGCCCCGACGGCGCGCATCAACGGCGTGACGGTGCAGAAGATGGCGCGCGCCCGCCGCGGCCGCGAGATCTCGGTGGGCGTGGTCACCGACGATCCGTTCGGCCCGGTCATCGTGTTCGGCGCCGGCGGCATCATGATCGAGCTGATCGACGACCGCGCGATGGAGCTGCCGCCGCTCAACCAGTTCCTGGCCCGGCGCCTGATCGAGCGCGCCCGCGTGGCCGAGACCCTGCTCGAATGGCGCGGCGCCAGCGCGGTGGACATCGCGGCGCTGGAGCAGGTGCTGCTGCGGGTGTCGGAAATGGTGTGCGCGCTGCCGCAACTGCGCGAGATGGACATCAACCCGATCATCGTCGACGAGTCCGGCGCCATCGCGGTGGACGCGCGCATCGTCATCGACGGCGCGCCGCCGTCCCACCACGGCGCGACCGGCCAGTTCGCCCACCTGGCCATCCTGCCCTATCCGTCGCGCTTCGACCAGACGCTGACGCTGCGCGGCGGCGGCACCTGCCAGGTGCGGCCGATCCGGCCCGACGACGCGCAGATGCTGCAGGACCTGGTGCGCAGCCTGTCGCCCGAGAGCCGCTACTTCCGCTTCGTGTCGTCCTTCAACGAGCTGCCGGCGGCCATGCTCTCGCGCTTCACGCTGATCGACTACGACCGCGAGATGGCGCTGGTGGCCGTGGCCCGCGAGCGCGTGCCGGGCGCCGACGGCGAGCTGGTGGAGGTCGAGCGCATCGTCGGCGTGTCGCGCTACGTGATCACGCCCGACCAGCACAGCTGCGAGTTTTCGCTGGTGGTGGCCGAGGACATGAAGGGCCGCGGCCTGGGCGGGCGCCTGATGGACAGCATCATGGACGCGGCGCGCGAGCGCGGCCTCGCCGAGATCGACGGCCTGGTGCTGCGCAGCAACGGCCCGATGCTCAAGCTGATGCGTTCGATGGGCTTCGAGGTCAAGCGCTTCGACGAGGATCCGGACTTCGCGCTCGTCACGCACGCGCTCTAGCAGCCGGCGCCCAGCAACGCCTTCGCGGCCTCGATGCGCAGCGCCAGCGCGACGTTCTCGTCGTTCATCACGCGCAGCAGGAAGCGGCGCGGATCGTCGTTGGCCGCGTGGCCTTCGGCGGGCGCCGCGGCCGGCTCCGGGGCGCGCGCGGGCAGGGCGTCCAGCGCCAGTCGTTCCAGCGCGGCGTCGAACGCCGCCAGGCTCGCCGGACGCAGCGCGCGCAGCAGCGCCGACTGGCCCTCGTCGCCGGGCTCGACGTCCAGCCACGGCGTCTGCGAGAAGATGGCTGCCAGGTCGGGCGCGACCCAGGCCGACCAGTCGCCGGTGGCCGGCTGCGGTGCCGGCACCAGCGCGGCATGGCGGCCCGGGTGGGCGGGGTCGGGCCGCAGGCGCACCCGCGCCGGCGGGGTGTCGGCCAGGTAGCGCGCGCGCAGCGATTCCAGGAACGCGTGCGCGCGTTCCGGCGCGATCGGCGCGGCCAGCGAGAACCACAGCTGCAGGCCGTCCGTGCCCGAGACCGCGATGCCCGGGGCGGGCAGCTCCAGCTCGGCCTGCACGCCTTGCCAGACCCGCGCCAGCGCGTCCCAGCCGGTGGGCTGCAGCACTTCCAGCACGAGCGCGCGCACGTGGCCCTGGGCGTCGGCCAGGCGCGTCGCCGGATCGCCGCCGGCCGGCGCGGGCGGCGCCAGGTAGAGGCGCTCGAGTTCGGTCTGCAGCCGGGTCATGGCCAGGGGCTCAGGCACGCAGCAGCCAGGCGATCGCCGCGCTGACCGACGCGACCTGGGCCGCGTTGCACTGCGCCGGCGTGGCGGTGGGGCTGTCGGGATAGACCTCGGTGGTGGAGACCAGCGGCGCGGCCGTCATGCCGCCGCACAGGCCCAGCGTGCGCTTGGCGTAGTTGATGACGCCCGGCTGTTCCATCGGCGTGCCGATGATGGCGCCGTGCGCGTCGGGCTCGGCGATGTGGGTGACGGGACGCACGGCGTCGACCAGCGCGCGCTGGAACGCGGGCGCCGGGCGTTCGCTGTCGCCCACCAGGTAGAAGCCGTCGGGGATCGCGTGCCAGTCGAACGTCGTGCCGTCGCGCGCGGCCTTGGCGGGGCCGAACTCGCTGTTGTCGGTGTCGGTGGTCTCGTGCAGGTCGATGTGCAGGTCCACCCGCGCGCAGTTCGTGGCCACGCAGGCCATCGCCAGCGCCGATTCGGCGGCCGGGCTGTCCGGGCGGAACTGGCGGTTGGGGTCGATGGCGTCGGGGTTCCAGCGGTTGACGGTCTCGTAGCCCCACGGGCTGACGCAGGGCAGTACCAGCAGGTTGACGGCACCGGCGTGGCGGTCGAACTCGTGCGCGATCCATTGCAGCGCGCCCTGCACGCCGCTGGTCTCGTAGCCGTGCACGCCGCCGGTGACCAGCACCACGGGCCTGTCCGCGTTCCACGCGCGGCTGCGCACCGCGTACAGCGGATAGCGGCCCAGGCCGAGGCGGCCGTAGTCGAGCACGCCGTAGGTGAGCAGTTCGGCCTGCGCCGGCAGGGCCGCCTTGAGCGGCGCCACCACCTCGGCGTCGTAGCTGCGCCGCACCGGCTGGCGTGCCAGCCAGGCGGCGCGTTCGGGTGCCGCCCAGGGGGTGCCGGGCTGGCCGATCGGGTAGGGCGTGGTCGGGGGAAGCTGGCTCACGAAGGTCGTCCGGGGCATGTCGATACCCGCACGATACCTCGCAGCGCGCTCCTCAGGCCCAGGCGCCCAGTCGCGTGCCCAGCGGGCCGGAGGTGGCGAGGGCCGGAGTCGGCAGCGCGGCGCGCCACTGCCAACGTAGGGAGCTGGCGGCCTTGGGGATGGCAGGCGGGCGGAATCGACCCCATGCTGCCCGCTCGTCCGGCCGCGACGGCGTGCCTGCGCGGCCGGCCCCTGTCCGAATCCAACAACCGGAGGTCGACGATGTCCTGCACTCCCCGCCTTTTCGTTTCCCGTCTCGCCCTGGCCGCCGTCGGCGCGCTGGCCTGCCTGTCCGCCAGCGCGCAGAAGGCCGCGCTGGTGCAGGAGGTCTACGGGCCGGGCCGCACGCCCTACCAGAGCAACCAGCTCTACAACCCTTCGGCCAGCATCTGCCCCAACCAGTTCTATTGCCAGATCGCGTTTCCGCCCGTGCCGGGCGGGCGGCGCCTGGTGGTGACGCACGCGTCGGCCACGTACTCGATGAACAGCGGTGCGACCGAAGCCATCGTGTCGATCGGCAACGGCCTGTTCAGCACGATGGACCTGCCCGCGCCGGTCAACGTCGGCGCCAACCGCTACGTGGCCAGCAGCCCCATCACCTACTACTTCGAGCCCGGCGAGACGCCCTACATCTTCATCACCGGGGGATCGGTCGTCACCGGCAACACCGGGCACGCCTCGCTGGTGGGCTACCTGGTGCCGGCCCCCTGACCGTTCGCGCGCTGGAGGCTGCCCGGGAACCTGACGGAAAATGGCGGCAGGGCGCTGCGTCGCCCTGTCCCTTCCCCCACGACGCGCGCCCGCGGGCGCCGTCGCAGAAAGCAGCTTCCAGATGGCCATCCAGTGGTTCCCGGGTCACATGCACACGACCCGCAAGGCGATCGCCGAGCGCCTGCCCGACATCGACGTCGTCATCGAGCTGCTCGACGCCCGCCTGCCCGGCTCCAGCGCCAACCCGCTGCTGGCCGAGATGACGCTGGGCAAGCCCGCGCTGAAGGTGCTCAACAAGCAGGACCTGGCCGACCCCGACCTGACCGACCTGTGGCTGGCGCACTATCGCGCGCAGCCCGGCACCAACGCGCTGGGCCTGGACGCCAGCGTCACCGCGCCGGCGCGCGCGCTGGTGGCCGCGTGCCGCGCGCTGGTGCCGCAACGCGGCGGCATGGTCAAGCCGGTGCGGGTGATGATCTGCGGCATTCCCAACGTGGGCAAGTCGACGCTGGTCAACACGCTCAACGGCCAGCGCGCGGCCAAGACGGGCGACGAGCCGGGCATCACCAAGCTGGAGCAGAAGATCCTGCTGGCCAACGACTTCTACCTGTTCGACACGCCCGGCATGCTGTGGCCGCGCATCCTCATCGAGGAGGGCGGCTACAACCTGGCGGCCAGCGGCGGGATCGGCCGCAACGCGTACGACGAGGAGGAGGTGGCGATGGCGCTGCTGGCCCGCGTGCGCCACCGCTACGCGGAGCGCATCGTGGCGCGCTACAGGACGGCCGACTTCTCCGCGATGACCGACGAGGGCCTGCTGGCCGAGGTGGGGCGCAAGCGCGGCGGCCTGCTGCCCGGCGGCCAGGTCAACATGCAGAAGGCCGCGGAGATCGCGCTCAACGACTTCCGCAGCGGCGCCTGGGGTCGCGTCACGCTGGAGACGCCGGAGGAATTCGCGGCGTGGTGGGCGGCCGGCCTGGCCGCCGAGCAGGCACGCCTCGAGAAGAAGGCGGCGCGCAAGAAGTGAGGCGCCGCGCGCCGGCCGGCCTGCTCAGGCCTGCGGCGCGGCGGGCGCCGGCTTGACGAAGGCTTCCACGCTGCCCTTGAGCTTGACCGTCAGCGGACGGCCCTTGCGGTCCACCGTCTTGCCCACCGGCACGCGGATCCAGCCTTCGCTGATGCAGTATTCCTCGACGTCGAAGCGTTCCTTGCCGTTGAACAGGATGCCCACGTCCTGCTCGAAGATCGCGGCCACGTGGTGCGGGCTGCGCGGGTCGACGCTGAGGCGGTCGGGCAGCGTGGGGGCCTGGGTGGCTTCGGTCATGGTCGGCATTCTTCGGAGACGGAAACCGCCAATTTTACGTGCGCGGCCGGATCGCCAGTTCGGCATAGCCGGTCACCGGGTCCGGCGCGCGCTCGAAACGCACGTCGTCCAGCACGGCCAGCAGCACTTCGGCGGTCGTTCGCACGATGCAGCCGGGCGCCACGTGGCCGCCGAAGACGCGGCCGTCGGCGTCGGCCAGGCTGGCGTGCAGGTGCGCGCCGCCGGTGCCCAGCGTGCCGGCCAGCGTCAGGATCTCCAGGTCGCCCACCGCGTGGTGCAGCGCGTCGCGGCCCGCGAAGCGCAGCCGCGCCTCGCGCAGGCTGCCGATGCCCGAGACGACGAAGGCGGCCTCGCCGCCATGCGTGGCAAGCGCGGCCGCGAGCGCGGCGCGCAGGTCGTCACCGGGACGGAGGCGGAGCGGCAGCGTCTTCATGCGCGCCAGCGTACCCGAACGCGCCGCCGGCGCGCTCAGCGACCCGCCACGGCGAGCAGGTCCTTCGCCGGGGCCACCTGCATGTCGTGCGGCACCGCCACGCCGTTCTTGGTGGCGATGACCTCGGCCAGGATGCTGACGGCGATCTCCGGCGGCGTCTTGCTGCCGATCCACACGCCCACCGGGCCGCGCAGCCGCACAAGCTCCTGCGCCGTCATGCCGAAGTGCTCGGCCAGCCGCTGGCGGCGTGCCTCGTTGTTGCGCCGGCTGCCGATCGCGCCGACGTAGAACGCGTCCGAGCGCAAGGCCTCGAGCAGGGCCAGGTCGTCCAGCTTGGGGTCGTGGGTCAGGGCGACGACGACGCTGCGGCGGTCGGGCGCGAAGGCCGCCACTGCGTCGTCGGGCATGTCGGCCACGAGCGTCGCGCCTGCCACGCGCCAGGCGACGCGGATGTCCTCGCGCGGGTCGCACACCGTCACCTCGAAGCCGCTGAACAGGGCCATCGTCGCGAGGTATTCGGCCAGTTGGCCGGCGCCGATCAGCAGCATCCGGTAGCTGGGGCCGAAGGTGTTGCGCGTCCAGTGGGCGTCGATGAACAGGTCTTCCGGTTGCTGCGCGGGCTCGTGCACGGCCTGGCCGTCGGCCAGCCGCACGGCCCGCCGCACCAGGCGGCCGGCCGCCAGCGACTGCAGCAGCGCGTCGAGCTCCGCCGGGTCGGGGTCGTGCTCGACCAGCAGCTCCAGCGTGCCGCCGCAGGGCAACCCGAACCGGTGCGCCTCGTCGGCGGAGACACCGTAGGTGAGCAGCACCGGCGCCATCGGCGCCGCGCGCCCGGCGGCGGCCTGCGCGCGCCAGGCCTGCTGGTAGCGATCGACGAGGTCGTCCTCGATGCAGCCGCCGCTGACCGAGCCCGTGAGGCGCCCGGCCTCGGACAGCGCCAGGATGGAGCCGATCGGGCGCGGTGACGAGCCCCAGGCGCGCACGACCGTGACCAGCAGCGCGCGCTGCCCGGCGCGGCGCCAGTCGCGCAGGTCGCGCAGCACGACCAGGTCGAGGTTCTCCATGTGGTCGTCGAACGCTCAGGGAGCCGGGCAGGCCGCGCCGGCCTGGATCCAGGCGGCGATCAGCGCACCGAACTGCGCCTGCGTGCCCGGCGCGGGCGCGCGCGTGCCGCCCGGATGCCAGCCCCAGCCGACGAGGTCGTCGTGCGCCATGTGGTCGTGGATCTGCGCGAGCGTGCGCTGGCCGTTGCGGGCCGGATCCTTGATCTGCTCGCAGATCGCGCCGAGCGACATGCCCTGCCAGGCCATCGCCACCGGCGCCATGCGCCACTTCGGGTTGCCCGGCACGCCGGCCGGCGCGAAGTTGGCGAGCTGGTGGCAGGTGGAGCAGCGCATCGCGATGGCACCCAGGTCGTCGGCGCCGCGCACCACCAAGGGCAGATGGGCGTGCATGTCGTCGCCCTGGCTCGGGCGCTCGCCCACCGGATGGCAGTTCTGGCAGCGCGGGCTCTGGATGACCTTTCCGGCTTCCTCGAACAAGGCGCGCGAGCGCGCGGTCGCGTCGGCGATGCCGGCGAAATCCCGCGGCGACTTCAGGGTTGTTGGCTGTGCCAGCGCCACGGACCCTGCACAGCAGGCCGCCAGTAGAAACCCGGCAATGGTCGTCGAGCGCATTGCAAGCCCCTGAAAAAAGTCGAAGCGGCGAGCATACTGCCGTCTCCGATTTCCTTCACGGAGTTGCGCGATGCCCCTCGTCTCACTCAACGTCAACGGCCATGCCCACAAGGTGGATGCCGACGTCGACACGCCGCTGCTGTGGGTCATCCGCGACGAGATCGGCCTGACCGGCACCAAGTTCGGCTGCGGCGTGGCGCAGTGCGGCGCCTGCACCGTGCACGTCGATGGCCAGCCGGTGCGCTCGTGCGTGACGCCGGCCACCACCGTGGGCAGTCGCAAGGTGACCACCATCGAGGGCCTGCGCTCGCGCGCCGCCCAGGCGGTGCAGAAGGCGTGGGTGGATCTCGACGTGGTGCAGTGCGGCTATTGCCAGTCGGGCCAGATCATGTCGGCCACGGCGCTGCTCGAGCAGAACCCGAAGCCGACCGACACCGACATCGACCACGCGATGGCCGGCAACATCTGCCGCTGCGCCACCTATGTCCGCATCCGCGCCGCGATCCACGCCGCGGCCGCCCAGCTCTCGGCCTGAGGAGAAACGCCATGCACCCGTTGATGCAAGCCTTCCGCGAGCAGCAGATCGCCGAGATCGAGACGCAGGCCCTGGCCCGCGTCGCCGGTACGCGCGCGGCGCCCCCGCCGGTCGGCGTCACGCGCCGCGGTGTGCTCGCCTCCGGCGCCGCCGGCGGCCTGGTCGTGGCCATCGGCGGCTGGCTGCCGCGCCCGGCCGAGGCCGCCGCCGGCCAGGGCGCCGAAGGCGGCGCCGCCAAGGCCGTGTTCGAGCCGAACCAGTTCGTCAGCGTGGGTACCGACAACATCGTCACCATCGTCAGCAAGCACCACGAGATGGGCCAGGGCAACACCACCGGCCTGGCCACGCTGGCCGCCGACGAGCTCGACGCCGACTGGTCGCTGGTGCGCACCGAATACGCGGGCGCCAATGTGCGGCTGTACGCCAACCTCGCCTTCGGCATGCAGGGCACCGGCGGCTCGTCGGCGATCGCCAACTCGTTCATGCAGTACCGCACCGCCGGCGCGACGGCGCGCGCGATGCTGGTGGCCGCCGCGGCCCAGGCCTGGAACGTGCCGGCCGACGAGATCCGCACCAGCAACAGCGTGCTCACCCACACCTCGGGCAAGCGCGCCACCTACGGCGAGATGGCGGCCGCGGCCGCGAAGCAGGCGCCGCCGGCCAAGCCGGTGCTGAAGACGGCGGACCAGTTCGCGCTGATCGGCAACGAGCACGCCACGCCGCGCGTCGATTCGCCGTCCAAGTGCAACGGCACGGCCACCTACACCGGCGACGTGAAGCTGCCGGGCCTGCTCACCGCGGTGATCGCGTTCCCGCCGTCGTTCGGCGCGAAGTTGGTCTCGTTCGACGCCACGGCCGCGAAGAAGGTCAAGGGCGTGACCGACGTCGTGGCGGTGCCCGAAGGCGTGGCCGTGGTGGCACGCGGCACCTGGGCCGCGCAGCAGGGGCGGCGCGCGCTGAAGGTGACCTGGGACGAGTCCGTCGGCGCCACGCTCGATTCCGAGGCGCTGCTGGCGCAGTACCGCGAGCTCGCCGCGCAGCCCGGCACGCCGTTCGCGAAGCCGGCCACCGGCGCGGCGCCCGCGCCGGTGGCCACGCGCACGGTCGAGGCGGTCTACGAATTCCCGTTCCTGGCGCATGCGCCGATGGAGCCGCAGAGCTGCGTCGCGTGGCTGCACGACGGCCGGCTCGAGACCTGGGCCGGCCACCAGTTCCCCACCTTCGACCACATGCTGGCGGCCAAGGCGGCCGGCCTGCCGCTGGACAAGGTCACGCTGCATTCGCTGATCTCGGGCGGCAGCTTCGGGCGCCGCGCCAATGCGTGGAGCGACTTCACGGTGGCCGCCGTCAACGTGGCCGTCGCCATCAAGGGCCGTGCGCCGGTGCGGCTGCAGTACACCCGCGAGGACGACATGAGCGGCGGGCTGTACCGGCCGCTGGCGGTGCACGCGGTCAAGGCGGGTCTCGACGAGTCCGGCAAGGTGGTGGCGTGGAAGCACGGCGTCGTCACGCAGTCCATCATGGCCGGCACCGCGATGGCGATGATGATCAAGGACGGCGTCGATCCGACCTCGGTCGAAGGCGTTTCCCCGTCGTCGTACGACCTGCCGATGCTCGACGGGCAGCTGCATTCGCCGACGCTGGCGGTTCGCCCGCTGTGGTGGCGCTCGGTGGGCAACACGCACACGGCCTACGTCATGGAGACCATGATGGACAAGCTCGCGCACGCCGCGGGCCAGGATCCGCTCGCGTTCCGCCTGGCGCTGCTCGAGAAGAATCCGCGCGCGGGCAACGTGCTCAAGCTCGTGGCCGACAAGGCCGGCTGGGGCCGGTCCATGCCGGCCGGCTCGGCGCAGGGCATCGCCATGCACGAGTCCTTCGGCACCGCCGTGGCGCAGGTGGCCGAGGTCACGCTCAAGGACGGCCGCGTCCACGTCGACCGCGTGGTCTGCGTGGTGGATTGCGGCGTGGCGGTCAACCCCGACGTGATCCGGGCCCAGATGGAGGGTTGCATCGGCTTCGCGCTCGGCGCGCTGTACTACAGCGAGATCGAGCTGAAGGCCGGGCGCCCGGTGCAGCGCAACTTCGACCAGTACAAGGCGCTGCGCATCTACGAGATGCCCGTCGTCGAGGTCTTCATCGTGCCGGGCACGTCGGCCCCGACGGGCGTCGGCGAGCCGGGCGTGCCGCCGCTGGGGCCGGCCGTGGCCAACGCGATCGCGCGCGCCGGCGGACCGGCCGTCACGCGGCTGCCGTTCGCGCGCCAGGGGCTCGTGCAGGCCTGACGCGGCCGCCGGCGCGGCGGTTCAGACGAACCCGAGGTTGCGCTGGCTCGCGTCCCAGTTGCCCAGGTTGGGCAGCACCGTCAGCAGGTCGGAATCGCCGATGCCCAGCCACGTGCCCATCGTCGCGGCGTACTGGTCGACCGACGTCGACGGCAGCAGCCGGCCCTGGCCGACGTCGTCGGGCCCACCGTTGGCCACCACCGGCGGGGTGCCGTAGTAGCGGCCCCCGTTGACCGCGCCGCCCAGCATGAAGTGCATGCTGCCCCAGCCGTGGTCGGAGCCGTCGTTGGCGGTCAGCGTGCGGCCGAAGTCGGACGCCGTGAAGGTGGTGACCTGGTCGGCCACGCCCAGTTCGACGGTGGCCGCGTAGAACGCCGACAGGGCGTCGGCCACGCTGGTCAGCAGGCCGGGGTGGATCGTCGCGAGGCCGTCGTGGTTGTCGAAGCCGCCCATCGAGACGAAGAACACCTGGCGCTTCGCGCCGACGGCGTCGGCGGTGCTGATCATGCGGGCGACGAGCTTGAGCTGGTCGGCCAGGGCGTTGGTGCCCGGGGCGGGAAACGGCGTGGCGATGACCGGGCCGCCGGCCAGCGCGGCGGACAGCGTGCCGCCGGCGCTCAGCGAACGCGCGCTGACGCGGGCGTACTCGTTCTCGAACACGTTGGTGCTGGAGGCCGTGACCAGGCCCTGCAGCGCCGTCGAGCACGCGGTCGAGCCGAACAGCGGCCTGGCCACGCCGTTGAGCGCGACCGGACCGTTGGTGGACACCTGGTACTGCGTGGCCGTCTTGCCCGACAGATACACCGCGTTGCCGGAGACGTTGATGCAGGTGAACACCGCGCTGCCGTTGCCCGACTCGAACAGGTCGCCCATGCGCCCGCCCCAGCCCGAGGTGGAGCCCTCCGGCGACGACGACTGCCACACCGACTGCTGGTCGTTGTGCGAGAACTGGCGCGGCGGCAGCGGCACCGAGCCCGCGGTGTACTGCGCCTTGGTGGTGGGCTGCACCAGCGTGCCGACGTTGAGCAGCACGCCCAGCTTGCCGGCGTCGAATATTGGCAGCAGCGGCGCGAGCTCGGGTGCGATCGCGTACTGCAGGCCGCCGGCCAGCGCCACGCTCGGGTTCAGCACCGTCGCGGCCAGTTGCGCCTGCGTGTAGGCCAGCGTCGGACGCATGCCCTGGTACAGCGCGTAGCGGGCGCTGTCGACGGGAACCAGCGTGTTGCCGTAGTCGTTGCCGCCGTACAGGAACACGCACACGAGCGCCTTGTAGTCGGTGGCCGTGGCCGCCGCGGCCTCGCCCATCGCTGCCAGGTTCAGGGCCCAGGGCGCGGCGCCGCCGGCCAGGGCGAGCAGCGAGGAGCGCTTCAGGAACGCACGGCGGGAGGCATCGGTGGTCATGTTGCGCTCACTTCTGGACGATGTATTCGGGCGCGGCCAGCACCAGCACCAGCGCGGCGTTGATGCGGGCGCGGCGGGTCGTGTCGCTGGCCATCGTGGCGACCGCCGTCGACAGCGTCGCCACGGTGGCCGCGCCCAGCTGGTTGGCGGCCAGCACGAGGTTGAGTTCGGCCAGCAGCGCCGGGGCGTCGTCGGCGAGCGCCATCAGCGTGCCGTAGTCGGGCGTGAGGTCGGCCACCTGGCCGGCCACCGCGCGCTGCAGGTAGTTCACGCAGCCCACCACCGACGACTCGTTGGCGATCTGGAACTCGGGCGCCTCGAGCGCGGCGGCGTCCAGCGCGGTGTTCGGCGGCACGTAGCCCGGGCGGAAGAAGTTGAACACGGTGGGCGAGCGCAACGGGCTCTGCGCGAGGCCCCTGGCGGCGTCTGAGGTGTCGCCGACGGCCCACAGGCCGCTGGGCGAGGTCACCGCGAACGCGCGTGCCCAACCGGCGAAGCGCAGGATGGGCTCGCGCAGCTTGCCGAAGGTGGCGCCGGCCGGTGGCTGGCGCGCCTCGTTGTCGAGCAGCAGCGCGCGCACCACGGCCTTCAGGTTGCCGCGCATGCCGGTGCCGTCGTCGGCGAACACCGCCGCCACGCGCGCCACGTAGGCCGGGCTCGGGTTGCTGGTGACCAGGCGCTGGATCAGCTGGCGGCTGAAGAACGGCGCCACGTTCTGGTGGGCGAAGATCGTGTCGAGCGCCAGCGCCAGGCCGGCGGAGGCGTCGGTGCCGGCGGGGATGGTGCGGCCCAGGAAGGTCTTGGCGCCGGTCTCGTAGCGGCTGGGCACCTGGATCATCGGCCGGCGCACGAAGTCGGGCGTGGCGGTGCCCATGCCCACGTTCTGGCCCTGCAGGTCGAAGTCCCAGCCGGTGAAGACGCGGGCCAGGCCGGTGATGTCGGCCAGCTGGTAGGTGGGCGTGGCCACGCCGCCGGCCAGCTGCGGCGTGCCGTCGGCGTTCAGCATCACGAGGCCGATGGTGAACAGCTGCATCAGCTCGCGGGCGTAGTTCTCGTCGGGCAGGGCGCCGCTGGCGGTGTCCTCCCTGGCCGAGCCGCGGAAGGTGAGGAAGTCGCCCATCGCGCCGCTGAGCGACATCTGCTGCAGCCACGCGCGGTGGCTGCCGAACGCGCTGGCCTCCAGCATGTCGAGCCAGGCCGCCGCGTTGAACTGCTTCCAGCCGCCGCCGACGAGGCCGTCGATGGCGACGACGAAGATCTCGGACAGCGCGAAGGTGATGCGCTGGCGCAGCGTGTCGGGCGCGACCAGCAGCTTGCGCCAGACGGCGGCGTCGAAGCCGGCCTGGTCGTTCTTGTGGGTGGCGGCCGTGTAGCCCTGCGCGACGAGCCAGTCCCAGCGCGAATCGGCGACCGGCAGCGCGAACTGGGCGTCCAGCCAGCCGGCGTAGCCCATGCGCACGACGTTGGCGATCTCGGCGCGGCTGGCGCCCATGGACGCCTGCGCCAGGAAGCGCGAGGCCTCGGCCGCGGTCGGCGCCGCGGGCGGTGGCGGCGGTGGCGGTGGAACGGGCGCCGGCGCGGCGCCGCCGCCACCGCCGCAGGCCGCCAGCGTGGCGGCGAGCGCCGCGGCCGTGGCGGTGGACAGGACGGACGACGCGGGCGCGGGCGCCTCGCGCGTGACCGGAACGGGACGCGGTGGATCCAGGGTTTCGGCGTTCATGACGGCCTCGGGTCGGGACGGTGGTGTGTGCGTGCCCGGTGCCGCGTCGTTGCGCGTTGGCCTGTCGGGCAGCGCCAATGTCGACCCAAATGGCAGGGCTGCCAACAAGCTTTGCACGGAGAAACCTTCGTCGAACGAGCAGCAATGTCGAGCATGGGGCAACCGGGGAGTCGGTAGACTGCAGGTCGCTCGCGCCAGAAGCGCGTCGCGTCTCCCCTCAATCGGCGCCATCCGCGCCCTTGTCCAGGCCGTCCATGCAATCCTCGCTCAAGTCCCTGCGCCACCTGCTCGTGGCCTCCTCGCTGCCCGTCCTGCTGGGCGCCGTCCAGGCGGCCGACGCACCGCCGGCCAACCCGCTGCTGGTGCCCAGCACGCTGCCGCTGCACTACCCGCGCTTCGACCTGATCCACGACGCCGATTTCCTGCCGGCGCTCGAGCAGGGCATGGCCGAGCACCGCAAGGAGATCGAGGCGATCGCGGCCAACCCGGACAAGCCGACGTTCGACAACACCATCGTGGCGATGGAGCGTTCGGGTCGCACGCTGGAGCGCGTGCAGACGATCTTCTTCAACCTGAGCGGCGCCAACACGAACCCGCGGCTGCAGGAGGTGCAGCGCAAGATGGCCCCCGCGTTCGCCGCGCACCAGGACGAGATCCAGCTGGATCCGCGCCTGTTCGCACGCATCGCCGCGCTGTACGCGGCGCGCGACACGCTGGGCCTCGACCCCGAATCCGCGCGCCTGCTGTGGCGCTACCACCAGGACTTCGTGCGCGCCGGCGCGCAGCTGCCCGAGGCCAGCAAGGCGCAGCTGCGCGCGCTCAACGCCGAGCTCGCGACGCTGCAGACCGCCTTCGCGCAGAACGTGCTCAAGGAGCGCGGCGCTTGCGCCGTCACCTTCGACACCCGCGCCGAGCTGGCGGGCCTGGGCGACGCCCAGGTCAAGGCCGCCGCCGACGCGGCCACGCAGGCCGGCAAGCCGGGCAAGTTCGTCGTCGAGCTGGTCAACACCTCCGGCCAGCCGGTGCTCGCCGAGCTCACGAGCCACGCCGCGCGCCTGAAGGTGATGGCCGCGTCGCTCGCGCGGGGCAGCCGCGGCGGCGAATTCGACAACCGCGCCACCGTCACCGCGATCGCGCGCAAGCGCGCGGAGCGCGCCGCGCTGCTGGGCTACCCCAACCACGCCGCGTTCCAGCTCGCCGAGCAGACGGTGGGCACGGTGGACGTGATGAACAGGATGCTGGCGCAGCTGGCCGTGCCCGCCGTCGCCAACGCCCGCAAGGAAGCGGCGCAGTTGCAGGCGATGATCGACACGGACAAGGGCGGCTTCACGCTCGACGCAGCCGACTGGGCCTTCTACAGCGAGAAGGTGCGCCAGGCGCAATACGCGTTCGACGAGTCGCAACTGAAGCCGTACTACGAGCTCGACCGCGTGCTTTTCGACGGCGTGTTCTTCGCGGCCAACAAGCTCTATGGCCTCACGTTCAAGGAACGCCACGACCTGCCCGTCTACGAACCCGGCGTGCGGGTGTTCGACGTGTTCGACAAGGACGGCACCCAGTTGGCGATCTTCATCGGCGACTACTACGCGCGCGCCAACAAGAACGGCGGCGCGTGGATGAGCGCCTACGTGCCGCAGGATGGCCTGGCCGGCGACAAGCCGGTGATCGCCAACCACCTCAACATCCCCAAGCCGCCGGCCGGCGAGCCCACGCTGCTGACGCAGGACGAGGTGACCACCGCGTTCCACGAGTTCGGCCACGCGCTGCACGGCATGTTCTCGCACGTGAAGTACCCGCGTTTCGCGGGCACGCAGGTGCCGCGCGACTTCGTCGAGTACCCGTCGCAGTTCAACGAGATGTGGGCCAGCTATCCCGAGGTGCTGCGCCACTACGCCAGGAACTGGAAGACCGGCGAGCCGATCCCGCAGGCGTTGCTGGACAAGGTGAAGGCGGCGGCCCGCTTCGACCAGGGCTTCGCGACCACCGAGTACCTGTCGGCCTCGCTGCTGGACCAGGCCTGGCACCAGGTGGGCGCCGAGCAGGTGCCGGTGGCGGCCGTCCTCGCATCGTTCGAGGCAGCGGCGCTGCACCGCGTGGGGCTGGACTTCGCGCCGGTGCCGCCGCGCTATCGCAGCACCTACTTCTCGCACGCGTTCGCGGGCGGGTATTCGGCCGGCTACTACTCCTACATCTGGAGCGAGGTGCTGGCGGCCGACTCCACCGACTGGGTGCTGGCGCACGGCGGCCTGACGCGCGCCAACGGCGACCACATCCGCGACACGCTGTTGTCGCGCGGCGGCAGCGCCGACGCACTGACCCTGTTCCGCAACCTCACCGGGTCGGCGCCGGACATCGGCCCGCTGCTGAAGAAGCGGGGACTCGACGCCGCGCAGTGAGCCGCCACGGCCCCGGCGGCCGCGGCCGCGGCCGGCCCTCGCTCAGCGATGGGCGGCGTGGTGCTTGTGGTGGTGGTGATGCTTGTGATGGTGATGGTGGCGCGCCGGACGCGCGTCGGCTGCCACGGCGAACAGCGACAGCATGGCCGCGACGGCGATGAGCTTGGTGAGGGACATGGGGAGCTTCTTTCTTCTGGGGTGAGAGGTCCGGATTCGTGTCCGGGGGCGGCATCATGCCTGAAAAACGGCCCACACCGGCCCCGGACGATGGGGATCGTGCCGCAGTCCTTCCTGGCGCGATCGATCGAGGCGAGCCGCGATCGGCCCGCATTTCAGGCCGGCCGCGGCGGCGGCATCCGGCATGGCGCCTACAGCACGCGGCGCAAGGCCTCGAAGAACAGGTCGGACTGCAGGCGTTCGCCGCGCGCCTGCTCGCCCACGCGGCGCGCCAGCGCGTCGGCCACCGGCGCCAGCGGCCGGCCGGTGGACTGTGCAAGCACCTGGTGCAGGCAGGCGCGCTCCAGGAAGTAGAGGTCGTCGTAGGCGTGAGCGAGCCGCTCGCCGCAGACGACCACGCCGTGGTTGCCGAGGAACGCCACGTCGGCCGCGCCGATCGCACGGGCGATCCGCTCGCCTTCGGCGGGGTCCAACGCGAGGCCGTTGTAGCCGTCGTCGATCGCGACGCGGCCGTGGAAGCGCATCGCGTTCTGCGACAGGCGGGTGTCCAGCCCCCGGTCGACGGTCAGGGCCAGCGCGGTCGCATGGGGCATGTGCGTGTGCAGCACGCAGGCCTTGCCCAGGCGGTGCACGGCCGCGTGGATGAACATCGCGGTCGACTCGACCTCGTGGCGCCCGGCGAGCTTGCGGCCGTCGGCGGCCACCAGCACGATGTCCTCGGCCCGGACCTCGCTCCACAGCAACCCGCGCGGATTGAGCAGGAAGCGGTCGGAGCCGTCGGGCAGCTCGACGCTGAAGTGGTTGCAGATGCCTTCGGTCAGGCCGTGGTGGGCCGCCGCGCGCAGCGCCAGCGCGAGATCCGCGCGCAGGCCGGCGACGGCGGGGGCGTTGAAATCGTCATCGTGCATGATGGGCTCCGGGCAGGGGGATCGGGGCGGGCAGGGCAGGGTGGCCGCATGGTCGGGCAGGCCGATTGCCCTGCTGTCGGCGAAATGGCCTGTTTCGAGGATATTCCCATGTCGGTTCGCCCATCGTCACCCTTCAGGTTGCACGCCATCGCGCTGGTCGCGATGGGCGTGCTCGCCGCGTGCTCCAAGGGGCCCGCGGCACCGGCCGCCCCCTTGGTCGCGGCGTCCGACGCGGCCGCTTCCGACGCCCTCGCGCCCGTGGCAGCGCAGGCGCCGGGGCAGGACCCGGCGCCGGTCCAGCCGCCCGCGCCGGTGGCCGTCGCGAACTCGTCGCGCGCCATGGCGCCGACGGTCGTCAGCCCGCCCTCGGATTCGAACCAGCCCAGCTACGTCAACGAATCGGCCGCGCCCGACGCACCGGTCTACGCGGACGACTCGGCCTACGCGGACGACGAGCAGCAGCAGGTGGTGAGCGTGTACGTCGACCCGCCGCTGGAACAGCCGGCGCCGGTGGCGGTGGACTGGGCGCCGCCGCCGATGCTGGTCGAGGAGATCGCGCCGCAGCCCGACCCCGACGCGATCTGGACCGGCGGCTACTGGGGCTGGCAGGGCCGCTGGGTGTGGTGCGCGGGGCGCTGGTCGCGCCCGCCGCGGCCGCACTACCGCTGGCACGAGCCGTACTACGAACATCGCGCCGACAAGGTGGTGTACGTGCCGGCGTACTGGGCCGCCCCGGAGCACCACTTCGTGGCCCCGGCCATCGGCATCGTCGTCGTCGCGGCCGTGATCGCCGCGGGCGTGCACGCGGGCCACCATGCCGACGGTCCGCAGGGCGTGTTCGTGCCGCCGCCGCCCGGCTCGCGCCCCGGCATCATCGTGCCGGCACCCATCGGCACGCCGCCGTCGGTGGTCGTCGGCGCGCCACCCGTGGTCAACGTGGGCATGCGCGTGAACGGCAACGTGGAGAACAACAGCCACAACGTGACGAACAACGTCACCAACATCACCAATGTGCGCAACGTGACCATCGTCGCGCCGCCGACGGCCACTGCCAACGGGCGCGGCTACCAGCAGGCCGTGACGGCCGATCCGCGCCGCCCGCCCGCGGTGGCGCCCGGCTCGCGGCCGACGGCGCCGCCGCCGCGCACCACGACGCCCGTGGCGACCTGGCAGCCCGGCCACGCGGCGCCGGCCTTGCCCGCGGCGCAGCCGGTGCGCGGCATGCCGGCGCACGGCGAACGCCGCCCCGGCGCGCCGGGGGGCAACGAGCCCGCGGCGCAACCGGGCCGACAACAGGCCGAACCGCAGAGCGCCCAACAGGCGCAGCGCGCGCAGCAGCAGGCCGAGCAGCAGAAGGCCCAGCAGGCGCAGAAGGCGCAGCAGGAGCAGGCGCAACGCGCGCAGCAGCAAGCCGACCAGCAGAAGGGCCAGCAGGAGCAGGCCCAGCGTGCGCAGCAAAAGGCCGAGCAGCAGAAGGCGCAGCAGGCCCAGGCCCAGAAGGCCCAGCAGGAGCAGGCGCAACGCGCGCAGCAGCAAGCCGAGCAGCAGAAGCGCCAGCAGGACCAGGCGCAGCGCGCGCGGCAGCAAGCCGAGCAACAGAAGGGCCAGCAAGCGCAGGCCCAGAAAGCCCAGCAGGACCAGGCGCAACGCGCGCAGCAGCAGGCCGAGCAGCAGAAGGCGCAGCAGGCGCAGGCCCGGA
>CAYQMX010000013.1:0-136215 GCA_964418745.1 uncultured Vitreoscilla sp. | reverse complement strand
AGGCCCAGCAGGACCAGGCGCAACGCGCACAGCAGCAGGCCGAGCAGCAGAAGGCGCAGCAGGCGCAGGCCCAGAAGGCCCAGCAGGACCAGGCGCAACGCGCACAGCAGCAGGCCGAGCAGCAGAAGGCCCAGCAGGCGCAGGCCCGGAAGGCCCAGCAGGACCAGGCGCAACGCGCACAGCAACAGGCCGAGCAGCAGAAGGCCCAGCAGGAGCTGGCGCGCAAGGCGCAGCAGGAACAGGCCCAGCGCGTTCAGCAGCCGCAGGAGCAGCAGCACGCCCAGCAGGCGCAGCCCGCAAAGGCCGACGAGGCGCGGGCGGCCCCGGCGCGGGCGCCGGCGGACAAGGCCAAGGCCGACACCGAGGGCAAGGAGCGCCGGCCGCCGGAGCGCACGCCCGACGACAACGACCGCAAGTAGCGCGCTCGCGCGTCGTCAGGCCCGTTGCTTGCGCGCCGCCGCGGCGATGGCCTGCAGGAGCGCGGCGACGTCCTCGTGCGTGTGCGCCGCCGACAGGGCGATGCGCAGCCGCGCGGTGCCCTCGGCCACGGTCGGCGGGCGGATCGCGGGCACCCACAGGCCGGCATCCGCCAGCGCGTGCATCACGTGCAGCGCCTCGTCGTTGCCGCCGATCACCAGCGCCTGGATCGCGGTGGGCGAGGGCAGCAGCGTCCAGCCGGTGCCGGCGATGGCCGCCGGAACGCCGGCCCGGAAGTCGGCGATGTGGCGGTGCAGCCGCTCCAGCCGCTGCGGCTCGCCGTGGATCACCCGCAGGGCCGCGCGCACGCTCTCGGCCAGCAGCGCGGGGGCCGCGGTGGCGAAGGTGTAGCTGCGCGTCTTCTGCAGCAGCCACTCGACGAGCGTGTGGCTGCCGGCGACGAACGCGCCGGCCACACCCGCGGCCTTGCCGAGGGTGGCCATGTACAGCACGCGGCGGCTCGCCCGGGCGCCGGTGCGCGCGACCGCGGCCAGCGAGCCGCGGCCCTGCGGCCCGCGCACGCCGAAGCCGTGGGCGTCGTCCAGCAGCAGCAGCGCGTCGTGGCGCTCGCACAGCGCGAGCAGCGCGGGGATGTCGGCCACGTCGCCGTCCATGCTGAACACCGCGTCGCTGATGACCAGCTTGCGGCGCGCCGGGCTGCCGCGCAGTTGCGACTCGAGTTGCGCGAGGTCGGCGTGCGCGAAGCGGTGGAGCTCGGCCTTGGACAGCCGCGCGCCGTCGATCAGGCAGGCGTGGTTCAGCGCGTCGGAGAACAGGGCGTCGCCGGGGCCCACCAGCGCGGGCACGATGCTCGCGTTGGTGGCGTAGCCGGCGTAGAAGTACAGCGCGCGCTCCAGGCCGACGAACTCGGCGAGCTCGAGTTCCAGCGCCGCGTTCGCCTCGCTGTGGCCGCTGACCATCGGCGAGCCGCCGCTGCCCACGCCGTAGCGCCGGGCGCCTTCGATGGCCGCTTCGCGCAGCGCCGCGTGCTGCGACAGGCCCAGGTAGTCGTTGCTGCAGAAGGCCAGCATGCGGCGGCCGTCCACGAACAGGGCGGCGCCGTCGGCGGGACGCACGGCGCGGCGGCGGCGTGTCAGGTGCGCGGCCTCCAGCGTGGCCAGGCGTTCGGGAATCTCGTCGAGCCAGGTCGGCCCGCGATCGGTGGGTTCGGGTGTCATCGGGGCAGCGTGAAGCGATCGGCGTCGGCGCGCGGATCGGGGTGGACGGCCCAGGGCAGGTCGGCCCACTGCGGGGCGCCCAGGTGGGTACGCAGGTAGGCCAGGTTCTCCTCGGGGCAGAGGAAGCCGGGGTCCACGCGGTTGGCGATCCAGCCGGCCAGCACCAGCCCGCGGGCGCGGATCGCCTCGGCGGTCAGCAGCGCGTGGCTGAGGCAGCCCAGGCGCATGCCCACCACCAGCACCAGCGGCAGGTCCAGCGCGACGGCGAGGTCGGCGCCGGTCTGCGTCTCGGACAGCGGCACCAGGAAGCCGCCGGCGCCCTCGACGACCAGCGCGTCGGTGCGCGCGCGCAGTTCGGCCACCGCCGCCAGCACCGTGTCGAACGCGATGGGCGTGCCGGCGCGCGCGGCCGCGATGTGCGGCGACAGCGGCTCGGGCAGCAGGATCGGGTTGTCCAGCGCCGGCGGCACCTGCACCGTGGACGCGGCGCGGTGGGCGATCGAGTCCTCGTTCGAGAAGCCCGCGGCGGTGGCCACGCCGCCGGCGGCGATCGGCTTCATCCCGCACACCCGCGCATGGCGCCGCGCCAGCGCGTGCAGCAGCGCGCAGGTGGCGTGGGTCTTGCCGATGCCGGTGTCGGTGCCCACCACGAAGAAGGCGCTGCTCATGGCAACGCCCGTTCGGCGGCGGCGGGCGCGCCGTCGCCTTCGGCCAGCGTCGCGGCGAGCGCGGCCAGCGCGCCGTCGGCCAGGTGGCGCGCGGTGTCGGGCTCCAGCACGTAGGGCGGCATCGCGTACAGCGTGGCGCCGATCGGGCGCAGCAGCACCCCGTGGGCCAGCGCGTGGCGGGCGTAGCGGCGCGCGAAGTTCGCCGGCGCGTCGGCGATGTCCCAGGCCCAGATCATGCCGATGCGGCGCGCGTTGCGCACCCGTTCGTGGGTGTGCAGCGGCGCGAGGAAGCCGTCGATCATCTTCGCGCGATCGACGTTGGCGGCCAGCACGTCGTCGCGTTCGAACAGGTCCAGCGTGGCCAGCGCCGCGCGGCACGCCAGCGGGTTGCCGGTGTACGAGTGCGAGTGCAGGAAGCCGCGGGCCGCGTCGTCGTCGTAGAAGGCGGCGTAGACCGCGTCGGTGGTCAGCACCGCAGCCAGCGGCAGCGTGCCGCCCGTCAGGCCCTTGGACAGGCAGATGAAGTCGGGCCGGATGCCGGCCTGCTGGTGCGCGAACATCGTGCCGGTGCGCCCGAAGCCGACCGCGATCTCGTCGAGCACCAGGTGCACGCCGAAGCGGTCGCACAGCGCGCGCGCCGCGTGCAGGTAGGCCGGGTCGTGCATCGCCATGCCGGTGGCGCACTGCACCAGCGGCTCCAGGATGACGGCGGCCGTCTCGTCGTGGTGCGCGGCCAGCCATTCCTCCAGCGAGCGGGCCGCGCGCAGCGCGACGTCGACGGCGGTCTCCTGGTGCACGGCGCCGCGCGCGTCGGGCGAGGCCACCGTGGCCGACAGGCGCACCAGCGGCGCGTAGGCCTCGCGGAACAGGGCGATGTCGGTGACGCCCAACGCGCCGGCGGTCTCGCCGTGGTAGCCGCCCTGCAGCGCGACGAAGCGGTTCTTCTCCGGCCGGCCGGTATTGCGCCAGTGGTGCGCGCTCATCTTCAGCGCGATCTCGGTGGCCGAGGCGCCGTCGCTGGCGTAGAACGCGTGGCCCAGGCCGGTGAGGGCGGCCAGGCGTTCCGACAGTTCCACCACCGGCGCGTGCGTGAGCCCGGCCAGCATCGTGTGGTCGAGCCGGCCCAGCTGGTCGACCAGCGCGGCGCGGATCGCCGGGTGGCCGTGGCCGAACAGGTTGGTCCACCACGAGCTGATGCCGTCGAGGTAGCGCCGGCCCTCGACGTCGACCAGCCACGGGCCTTCGGCAGCGGCGATCGCGATCAGCGGCGTGGCGTCGGCCTGCGGGCCGTCCGGCGCGCCGTGCGCCTTCATCTGCGTGCAGGGGTGCCAGACGGCGCGCAGGCTGCGCGCGCGCCAGTCGGCGTTCGAGCCGGGTCGGGGCGCGGTCATCGCCCGGCGGCCACGGTCTCGTCGGTGTGGCCGACGAACGGCGGCCGGGCCTTGATGCGGTTGGCGTCGTCGACGAAGACGAGCTTCGGCTCCGCGGCGTCCAGCCTGTCCTCGGCCACCAGCGCGAACGCCGCGATGATCACCAGGTCGCCGACGGCGGCGCGGCGCGCCGCCGAGCCGTTGAGCGACACGATGCCGCTGCCGCGCGGGGCCCGCAGCGCGTAGGTGACCAGGCGTTCGCCGTTGTCCACGTTCCAGATGTGCACCTGCTCGTTCTCGCGCAGGTCGGCGGCCTCCAGCAGGTCTTCGTCGATGGCGCAGGAGCCTTCGTAGTGCAGTTCGCAGTGGGTGACGCGGGCGCGGTGGATCTTCGATTTGAGCAGGGTGCGGAACATCGGCTGGCGGCGCCCGGGAAAGCGGGGCGCCTTGTCGGAGGAAAAGCCGGCATTTTGCCCAGCTTCTCCGGCTGGACGGATTCGACCCCGCGCGGCAGGGGCTTTCGGCCGCGCCGAGGGCCTGTCCCAGCGCTCCCGGCGCCGCCGCGCGCCCCTCCGGCGCGAAGGGCAAGGGAGCGACGGATCCGGCTCCGCCGGGCCGTTCGCGGCCGGCCCCTCGGGGGCGGGGAGCGCCAGCGACCGCGGGGCCTCGATCAAGCGGGATTTCAGCCTCTTTTCCCACTCAAGTTTCGAACTCCGGCCGGCAACATGTCGACACACGATTCCCCTGCCCACATTCCGCATCCACCTCCTCCATGGCCGGCCAAGACTCCTCGGACCGCAACCTCCCCGCCTCAGCGAAGAAGATCCGCAAGGCCCGGCAGGAAGGCAACGTCCCGCGCTCGCGGGACCTGGGGCACTTCGTCGCGATGGGCCTGGCGGCCGCGCTGCTGTTCACGGTCATGCCCACGCTGGCCAGCTACTCGCAGCGCCTGCTGGTGGACGGCCTGACCTTCGACCACGACACGATCGCCAGCCCGAAGCTCGCCGGCGAGCACGCGGTCGGGCTGTTCACGCGCGGCTTCATGGTGGTGCTGATCGTCGGCGGCCTGTTCATGGCGGCCGGCGTCGGCGCCAACCTGCTGTACGGCGGCTGGAACCTCACGTTCAAGGCCGTCACGCCGAACTTCGGCCGCTTGAACCCGATCGCCGGCTTCGCCCGCCTGTTCAGCTTCAACCAGCTGGCCACGGTGCTCAAGGCCTCGCTGCTGGCCATCGCCGTCGGCTGCTGCGGCACGATCTACCTGAAGAACCACTTCGCCGATCTCGGCGGCGTGCTCACCGCCGAGCTGCCCGACGGCCTGGCCACGGTGGGCCGCACGCTGGGCGGCGGCTTCCTGGCGATGGTGGGCGTGCTCGCCGCCTGGGCCCTGGTCGACATCCCGTGGCAGAAGAAGCAGTTCATGGACAAGCTCAAGATGAGCCGCCAGGAACAGAAGCAGGAACACAAGGAGTCCGAGGGCAACGCCGAGGTCAAGGCCAAGATCAAGCAGAAGATGCGCGAGATGGCCAAGCGCCGCATGATGAAGGCGGTGCCCGCGGCCGACATCGTGGTGATGAACCCGACCCACTACGCGGTCGCGCTGAAGTACGACCAGAACGCGATGGGCGCCCCGCGCGTCGTCGCCAAGGGTACCGATCGCCTGGCGCTGCGCATCCGCGACCTGGCCCGCGACGCCGGCGTGCCGGTGCTCGAGGCGCCGCCGCTGGCGCGCGCGCTCTACACCCACGTCGACCTCGACGGCGAAGTGCCGGCGATGCTGTTCGCCGCCGTGGCGCAGGTGCTCGCCTGGGTCTACCAGCTGCGCGGCGCGCCGGCGATGAACGTGCGCCCGCCCGACGTGCACGTGCCGCCCGAACTCGATCCGCTGACCGGCGGCCCCAAGCCCAAGCGTCGTCGTCCCGGCCCGCGCGCCGCGGCCGCCCAGTAAGGACCTAGAGCCTCTCGATGGACCAGATCAAGACATTCCTCGCCCCGCTCACCGCGGGCAACGGCGCGATCGGCAAGGCGCTGATGGCGCCGGTGTTCATCGTCATGGTGCTGTCCATGATGGTGCTGCCGCTGCCGTCGTTCGTGCTGGACCTGTTCTTCACGTTCAACATCGCGATGGCGCTGATGGTGATGATGGTGGCCGCCAACCTGGTGCGCCCGCTGGACTTCGCCGCCTTCCCCACGGTGCTGCTGATCACCACGCTGCTGCGGCTGTCGCTCAACGTCGCCTCCACCCGCGTGGTGCTGCTGGAAGGCCACACCGGCCCGGGCGCCGCCGGCCACGTGATCGAGTCGTTCGGCCACTTCCTCATCGGCGGCAACTTCGCCGTCGGCCTGATCGTGTTCGCGATCATCGTCGTGATCAACTTCATCGTGGTCACCAAGGGCGCGGAGCGCATCGCCGAAGTCGGCGCGCGCTTCACCCTGGACGCGATGCCCGGCAAGCAGATGGCCATCGACGCCGACCTCAACGCCGGCCTGATCGACGAGGCGACGGCCAAGAAGCGCCGCGCCGACGTCGGCGACGAGGCGGAGTTCTTCGGCTCCATGGACGGCGCCTCGAAGTTCGTGCGCGGCGACGCGATGGCGGGCATCCTGATCCTGTTCATCAACATCGTCGGCGGCTTCGTGGTCGGCGTGGTGCAGCACGGCCTGTCGGCCGGCGACGCGGCCGATTCGTACATCGTGCTGGCCGTCGGCGACGCGCTGGTCGCGCAGATCCCCGGCCTGCTGATCTCCGTGGCGGCCGCGATGGTGGTCTCGCGGGTCGGCAAGGAAGAGGACTCGGGCGCCCAGATCCGCAACCAGCTGTTCGGCTCGCCCAAGGCGCTGGCCATCACGGCCGGCATCGTCGGCATGCTGGGCCTGATCCCCGGCATGCCGCACCTGGTATTCCTGCTGATCGCCGCCGCCGCCGGCTGGTTCTCGCGCTTCCAGACGAGGAAGCTCGCGCGCGATGCCGCCGCCGCCAAGGTCGAGCCGGTCACCGCGCCGAAGCCGGCCGACGCCGAGGCTGGCTGGGACGACGTCACGCCGGTGGACGTGCTGGGACTGGAAGTGGGCTACCGCCTGATCGCGCTGGTCGACAAGACGCGCTCCGGCGACCTGCTGGCCCGCATCAAGGGCGTGCGCAAGAAGTTCGCGCAGGACGTCGGCTTCCTGCCGCCTTCGGTGCACATCCGCGACAACCTGGAGCTCAAGCCCAGCATGTACCGCGTGACGCTGCGCGGCGCCGTCATCGGCGAGGGCGAGGCTTTCCCGGGCATGCACCTGGCCATCAATCCGGGCGGCACCACGCTGGCCCTGCCGGGCACCAAGTGCGTCGATCCGGCCTTCGGACTGCCTGCCGTCTGGATCGAGGAGCGCCAGCGCGAAAGTGCCCAAATGGCCGGGTATACGGTGGTTGATTGCCCGACTGTCGTGGCCACCCATCTTTCACACTTGATGCAAGTGAACGCGGCTCGCCTGCTGGGCCGCAACGAAGTCCAGATGCTGGTCGAACACGTGACCAAGCTGGCCCCGAAGCTGATCGAAGACGTTATCCCGAAGATGATCGCCATCGCACCGCTGCAAAAAGTTCTCCAGCTCCTGCTGGAAGAAGGTGTGCACATCCGCGACTTCCGATCGATCGTGGAATCGCTGGCCGAACATGCCGGCACCGTCACCGACCCGGCCGAGCTGGCGCGCCGCATCCGCACCCACATCGCCCCGGCGATCGTCCAGCAGATCTACGGCCCGGTGCGCGAGCTCGACGTCATCGCGCTGGAACCCGACCTCGAACGCATGGTCACCCAGGCCCTCACCTCGCCGCACGGCGCCGTGCTGGACCCGGGCGTGGCCGACACCCTCACCCGCCAGGCCGCCGACATGGTCCGCCGCCAGGAGGACAAGGGCCACCCGGCCTGCCTGCTCGTGCCGGACGCGCTGCGCGCGCCGCTGGCCCGCCTGCTCAAGCGCGCCGCGCCGCGCCTGAAGGTGCTGGCCCACAGTGAAATTCCTGAAACCCACTCGATCCGGATCGGCTCGATCATCGGAGGTACCGCATGAACGTCAAACGTTTCGCCGCACGCACGTCGCGTGAAGCCCTTGCGCTC
Source organism: uncultured Vitreoscilla sp. (assembly GCA_964418745.1). Classification (GTDB taxonomy): domain Bacteria; phylum Pseudomonadota; class Gammaproteobacteria; order Burkholderiales; family Burkholderiaceae_C; genus Scleromatobacter. Next base: position 128,419 of record CAYQMX010000013.1, on the reverse strand, counting down.
GTGCGCCAGGCTTTCGGCGTCGACGCCGTGGTGCTCTCGACCAAGCCGTGCGCCGAAGGCATCGAGGTGCTGGCGATGGCCCCCGACAGCGTCGCCGGCCTGGAGCGCCTGACCGCCACCTCCGAGGACAGCGCGCCGCGTCGCACCAGCTCGCCGCTGACGCCGGCGCAGCGCGCCGCCGCCCCCGCCGCGGCCGCGGCCGCCGCGCAGAACACGGCCCTGGCCGGTGCGCAGCGCGAGCTCGCCAACCGCATGGGCGTGCCGCAGAACGAAGTGGAAGCCGACGCCGACCAGCTGGCCATGAGCACGCTGTCGTTCCAGGACTACGTGCGCGACCGCATGCTCAAGCGCCGCCACGCCGAACTGCACAACCAGCCGGTGGAAGACACGCCGGCCCCGCGCGTCGAATCGACCCGCAGCGCGCTGGCCCAGGCCGGCGCCGCCCGCACCGCGGTCGCCCGCGCCAACGCGCGCCAGCAGCAGCTGGGTGCCCTCGACGGCGACGCCAACGACGACCACTTCGACGTGCCGCCGCCCGTCGCGCCGCGCCGCGCCGCGCCGCCGGCACGCGTCGAGCCCACGCTGCCGCCGCAGCGCATGGAGCGCGTCGAGCGTCCGTCGCCGGCCACGTTCGTCAATGCGCCGGTGCTGCACGACGAGTACGTGGAAGAGCCGCCGGTCCCGCCCTCGGCCTCGGTCACGCACCTGGCCGACGTGGTCAGCCGCAACAACCACATGGACATGGTCAACGAGCTGCGCTCGATGAAGGGCCTGATCGAGGAGCGCTTCGGCGCCCTGGCCTTCATGGAGAAGCTGCAGCGCCAGCCGCGCCAGGCGCTGCTCGCCCAGAAGCTGCTGGACGTGGGCTTCTCGCCGGCGCTGATCCGCAAGATGGTCGACGCGCTGCCCGCCACGGCCGCCGACGAGAACGCCTGGGCCGCCGGCGTGCTCGAGCGCAACATGCTCACCAACGAGACCGAGCTGTCGATGGAGGACCAGGGCGGCGTGTACGCGCTGATCGGCTCCACCGGCGTGGGCAAGACCACCACCACCGCCAAGATCGCCGCCGGCTTCGCCGCGCGCCACGGCGCCGCCAACCTGGGCCTGATCACGCTGGACGCCTACCGCGTCGGTGCCCACGAGCAGCTGCGCGCCTACGGCCGCATCCTGGGCGTGCCGGTCCACACGGCGCACGACCGCGCCTCGCTGGAAGACCTGCTGGAACTGCTGTCGGCCAAGAAGATGGTGCTGATCGACACCGCGGGCATGGCCCAGCGCGACGGCCGCACCCGCGAGCTGCTGGAGATGCTGGCGCACCGCTCGATCAAGAAGGTGCTGGTGGTCGACGCCTCGTCGCAGGGCGAGACCATCGACGACGTGATCATCAACTGGAAGGCCTCGGCCTGCGCCGGCGTGATCCTGTCCAAGATCGACGAGGCCGTGAAGCTGGCGCCGGCGCTGGACGCGCTGATCCGCCACAAGCTGAAGAACATCGGCGTGGCCAACGGCCAGCGGGTGCCGGAAGACTGGCACCACCTGTCGGCCAACGCGCTGGTGCATCGGGCGCTCAAGGGCGGCGGCAGCGCGGCCTACCGCATGGATCCCCAGGACGTGCACCTGATCTTCGCGCACGCCGGGCTGAACCAGCACGCCGCTGCCGCGCTGCGCGTCTGAACACCGCTCCGAAACACCGCTTTTCAGCCGATCGCCCCATCGCCCGCAAGGACATAGTTGTCGACATGACCCGTCTTCGCAATCCACCCCCCACCGACCAGGCCGACGGCCTGCGGCGCATGTTCGCCGCGACGCGTGCCGTGATCGTTCCGGTGGTCGCCAACCCGCACGTCGAGCACCACGGCGCCGTGCTGGCGCGGCTGGCGAGCGTGTTCGCGGAGCAGGGCCTCAACACCCTGGTGGTCGACGCCGCGGACACCGCCCCCGAACCCGGCGAGCTGGCCTTCATCGACCTCGGCGCCTGCGTCGAGCCGCTGTCGCCGCAACTGGCCTACCTGGCCGCCCGCGGCCTGCCGATGCAGCACGTGGACACGCACGGCTCCTGCGCCAGCTTCATCCCGCGCATGATGAACGTGGTCTACGACGTCGACGTGGTGGTGATGCACGCCGAGGCGCGCGTGCTGGCCCGCATGCTGGGCCACCAGCAGCTGCGCCCGGTGCTGCTGGCCTCGGGCGCCGGCGACAGCATGACCCACGCCTACGCCGCCCTGAAGCTGCTGGTGCAGCGCCTGGGCCTGATGAGCTTCGACCTGGTGATGCCCGCGGTCAAGGGTCGCGGCCCGACGCCCGCGCAGATCGCCCGCCGCGTGGCCGACTGCGCCGACCGCTTCCTCGGCGCCGCCCTGCACGACACCGCCACGATCGACCCGGGCCTGCCGTTCGGCGAGAGCTCGGGCCCTGAACTGATGCGCCTGGCCGCGGCGCAGCTGCACGCCTGCGACCCCCCGATGCCCGCCGCCGCCTGGACCTCCGCGCGTTCGGCCCCAGCGTCGTCTTCCCATCTGTCCGCTTGAACAAGAATCTGGAGATCGCCATGTACACCGCCAAGGGCCAGCTCGACGCCAATGCGATGCTCAAGCAATACAGTCCCCTCGTGCGCCGCCTGGCGCACCAGATGATTGCCAAGCTGCCGGCCAACGTCGAGATCGACGACCTGATCCAGGTCGGCATGATCGGCCTGAACGACGCGATGTCGCGCTTCGACAGCGAGCAGGGCGTGCAGTTCGAGACCTTCGCCACCCAGCGCATCCGCGGCGCGATGCTCGACGAGCTGCGCGGCAGCGACTGGATGAGCCGCGGCGGCCGCCGCCAGCAGCGCGAGATCGAGACGGCGGTGCACAAGCTGGAGCAGAAGCTCGGCCGCGCGCCGCAGGAGAGCGAGATCGCCGAGGCCATGGGCATGTCGCTGTCGCAGTACCAGGAGGTGCTGGGCAAGGTGCGCGGCACGCAGCTGGTCTACCTCGAGGACATGTCGGGCGACGAGGGCGGCGACGACTACCTGGACCGCCACGTCTCCAACGAGGAGGCCAACCCGCTGTCGATGCTGCAGGACCACCGCATGCGCGAGGCGCTGGTCGAGGCCATCAAGAACCTGCCCGAGCGCGAGCAGTACGTCATGAGCATGTACTACGAGCACGACATGAACCTCAAGGAGATCGCCGCGGTGCTGAAGGTGACCGAGAGCCGGGTCTGCCAGCTGCACAGCCAGTCGATCGCCCGCCTGCGCGTCAAGCTGCGCGAGTGGTGAGCCGGGCGCGCACGCGCCGCTGGAAGAGCCGCCCGCGGGCGGCTTTTTCGTGGGCGCGCCGGCTGTAGGGGGCGGCCTACGCGCGCACGCGGTCGCCGCCGATGGGCCGCCGGGTCGCCGGCGGCTACCGTGGGAACATCCGCAACACCGGGGATGACCCATGTCGTTCGCTCTCTACATCGTCGGCCTCGTCCTGCTCATCGGCGGCATCGCCTGGGGCCTGGTGGCCGCCCACGTCGCGACCACCTACGTCGCGATCGCCTGCCTGGTGATCGCCGGCATCGGCGTGATGATGGCGGTGTCGCGCACGCGCCTGAAGGATCCGCCGAACTGACCCCGGGCACGCGCCGGACCTCGATCCGCCGTCGCTGCCGGCACCCCACCCCGAGGGGGCCGTTCCCGCACTTGAAGCCGCCCGAGGGCGGCTTCCTGCATTGCAGGTGCCATGATTGCGACACGCGCGTCATGTTTCGTCACCGGGTGCCGCGCCACGCGCCGCCGGCGGTGGCGACACTGGCGACGCAACGCGTGGAGACACCCCCATGGAACCCGGATCCCCCAGGACGACTTCGGCACGAGCGGCCGCCCCCCGGCCGATGACCTCGCGCGCGCTGGCGCTGCTGGCCCTGGGCTTCGCCGGCGCCGCGCTGGCCGCGCCTGCGCCCGACCAGCGCGCCGCCGCCGCGCGGGCCACCGCCGACGCCAACCCGCATTGCCGGGCCGTGCAGCCGTTCTACTGGTCCATCGGCGACGCGCACGGCGTGGTCGCCGATGGCCGCGTGGGCGCCCGCGCGCCGGCCGCCACCACGCAGATGCCCATCGCCTCGGCGTCCAAGCTGGTCTACGCGGCGTTCGTCGCGCAGCGGCGCCAGGGCCAGCTGACGGCCGACGACGTGCGCCACCTCACGTTCACCAGCGGCTACACGCACTTCCGCGCGTGCCGGCGCGGCCAGACCATCGCCGAATGCGAGGCCCGGGGCCGCAATGGCGAGCACGCCGACGCCACCGAGGGCCGCTTCGACTACAACGGCGGCCACATGGAGCACCATGCCCTGCTCGAAGGCCTGGGCGACCTGGACGACGCCGGCCTGGCGCGCACCGTCAACGACGCGCTGGGCACCTCGTTCCGCTACCTGCAGCCGCAGCTGGCCGGCGGCATCGCCACCAGCGCCGCCGACTACGGCGAGTTCCTGCGCCGCATCGTCGACGGCCAGCTGCAGATGAAGGCGCTGCTGGGCACCCACGCCGTGTGCACCAACCCGACGACCTGCCCCTCCGCCGCGGCCTCGCCGTTCGCGCAGGAGGACGTGCACTACTCGATCGGCCACTGGGTCGAGGACGACCCGGCGCACGGCGACGGCGCCTACAGCAGTGCCGGGGCGTTCGGCTTCTACCCCTGGATCTCGCAGGACAAGGCCGCCTGGGGCGTGCTGGCGCGCTTCGCGCCTTCATTCGGCGGCGCGAAGGCGGGCGCGGCGTCGCTGCTGTGCGGGCGCGAGATCCGCGCTGCCTGGATGAGCGGCACGGCGCGCTGACGCGCCACGGCGCGGCGGCGAACCGGACCTGCGCCGGCGGCGGTGCGATGGCGGCGAGGCGCAGCCGGATTGATCGATGTCAATCGATGGCGTCCGACCGTCGGCCACGATGGCGTGTCCAGCACAGGCTGGGGTCTCTGGAGCGTCCGGGATGAGCGAACAGGCGATCGAAGGAGACGAACTCGTCGGATCGGGCGACTACCGGCACCGGCTCGTCGAGCACTCGTCGTCCATGCTCGCCTACTGGGGCGCGGACCTGCGCTGCCGGTTCGCCAACCAGGCCTACCGGCACTGGTTCGGCGTCGACCCGGCCCGGCTCGTGGGCACCTCGCTGCACGACTTCCTCGGCCCCGAGCTGTTCGCCCTGAACGAGCCCCATGTCCGCGCCGTGCTGCGCGGCCAGGAGCAGCTGTTCGAGCGCAGGGTCCCCGGCCCCGGCGGCGTCGTGCGGGAGAGCCTGGCCAACTACGTTCCCGACATCGTCGACGGGCGGGTGGTCGGCTTCCTCGTCCAGGTCACCGACATCACCCAGGTCAAGGCGACGCAGGTGGCGCTCAAGGAGACCGAGGAGTACCTGCGCGAGCTGTTCAGGCTGTCCCACGAGGGCATCGTGGTGACCGACGTCGACGGGCGCTACACCGACGTGAACGACTCCTGCTGCGCGATGCTCGGCTACGAACGAAGCGAGATCATCGGCTGCACGTTCGAGCGGCTGCTCGATCCGTCCGAGCTCGTGCGTTTGCCGGGCGCCCGTGCGGAGATGATCGCGGGGGCGCGGCACGTGGAGGAGTGGCTGCTGCGTCGCAAGGACGGCACGTCCGTGCCCGTCGAACTGCACGCCAAGGTGCTGTCCGACGGGCGGCGGGTCGGCTTCCTGCTGGACATCAGCGACCACAGGCGGCTCCTCGCCGCGGAGCGTGCGACGGCCCAGGAACTGGAGGAGCGGGTGGCGGCGCGCACGGAGGAACTGCGCCGGATGGCCGACGACCTGAAGTTCAGCGCGGCGCGGCTGCGCTCCATCTTCGACGCCGCCAGCGACGGCATCATCACCACGGACGAGCACCAGGTCGTCGTCGAGGCCAACCTGGCGGCCGCCCGCATGTTCCGCACCGAGGTCGATGCCATGCTCGGCGCGCCGCTCGATCGCTTCATCCCGCAGCGCCACCGCCAGGCGCACAGCGGCAGCGTGCGGGACTTCGGCCGCGGCGCCGTCGCGGCGCGGGCGATGGGCGGCCGCCAGGTCACGGCCCTGCGCGCGGACGGGCTGGAGTTCCCCATCGAGGCGTCGATCTCGCACGTCACGATCGGCAGCCACCAGCTGTTCACGGTGATCCACCGTGACATCACGCAGCGCGTGCAGATGCTGGACGCGCTGGAGATCGCCCACCGGCAGTTGCAGGACCTCGTCGCGGCCATGGACAGCGTCGCGGAGGAGGAGCGCAAGCGGATCGCCCGCGAAATGCACGACGACCTGCAGCAGACGCTCGCGGCCATCAAGATGAACGTGGCCGCCCTGAGCGAGGCGCGACCGCCGTCCGCCGCGGGCGATCACGCGTTGCTGGGCGAGATCGCGCGGCTGGCGGACACCGCGGTGGAGTCGACCCGGCGCATCATCGCCGACCTGCGTCCGATGATGATCGACGAACTGGGCTTCGTGCCCGCCCTGGTGGCGCTCGCCCGGCAGAGCAGCCGGCGCCACGGGTTCGCGTGCGACGTGGTCGTCACCCCCGCCGGTGACGCCGACCCGCCGTTCGCGCCGGCGATCGCGACCTGCCTGTTCCGCGTGACGCAGGAGGCCTTGAACAACGTCGTGCGCCATGCCGGCGCGACCCGCGTCGAGATCACGCTCGACGGCGCGGTCGGCCGCGAGATCGCCCTGCGCATCCGCGACGACGGCGTCGGGCTGGTCGACGCGGACATGCGCAAGTCGGGGTCGTTCGGCCTGCTGGGCATGCGCGAGCGCGTCCGGGCCCTGGGCGGGGTCGTCCGCGTCGCGGGTTGCCCCGGCGGCGGAACGCTCGTGGAGGTGCGGCTGCCGGCGCCGCCCGCCGATGCGGCGCTGCCGGAGGGCGCGCGCGCCTGACGACGCGTCGTCCGCCCGCGGGTCACCCCAGGTGCAGCTGGTGGATGCCCAGGATGCCGATCAGGCCGATCGCGATCAGGTAGAACGCGACGATGTAGTGCAGCAGCTTGGGCATCAGCAGGATCAGGATGCCGGCCAGCAGCGCGATGAGGGGCGTGAGCCCGAGGTGGATATTCAAGAGACGTCCTTCGGTCATCGGCGCGGCCTCGATGCGGGCCGCGCCGCCAGGCCGCGATGGTAACCAACCGGGCGGCGCTCAGGGGCCGGTCGCCGCGCCTGCCGGGGCCGGGCAGGCGGCGCACAGCGGCTGGGCCTTGGTGGCGACCTGCACGCCGAAGAGGACGCAGCACCAGGCGACGAACACCCACAGCAGGAACGCCGGGATGCAGGCCAGCGCGCCATAGGCCGAGAGCACCAGCGAGTGGCTGAAATAAAGCGCGCAGCCCTGCCACGCGCCCCAGGCCGCCACGCCCGCGGCGAGCGAGCCGAAGGCGCAGGCCTTCCAGCTCAGGGCGTAGTCGGAGAACGCGCGCAGCGTGACGAGCAGCACCGCGCCGCTGAGCACGAACGGGTAGTTCACGCGCGAGAGCTCGCCGGGCAGCAGCGCCAGCGCAGCTGCCAGCGGATGCAGCAGGCCGAAGGCCAGCAGGGCGCCCGTGGGGGCCAGCACGAGGAAGGCGGCGTAGTGCAGCAGGCTGGTGGTGAAGGAGCCCCGCACGCCACAGATCTTCTGGATGTGGCCCTCGAGCTCGCGCGCCAGCAGGATCAGCGTGACGCAGAAGCTCGCCAGGCCGAGGACGCCGATGTTGCGGGTGACCTGGGACGCCGCCTCCAGCACCAGGTTGGCGACATCGCGGCCCTGCGCCGGCAGCAGGTAGCGCGCCAGCACGGCCTCGAGCTGCTGGCGCGTGTCCTGCGACACGCCGTAGAAGTTCATCACGCGCAGTCCCACGGTCATCAGCGGCACCAGGCTCAGCACCGAAGTGAACGCCAGCGAGCTGGCGCGGATCAGCGCCTCCTCGGTCACGAACGCGAACAGCGCGTCCCAGACGACCCTGGCCGCCAGGATGGCGCCGTGTGCCGGGCGGCGCCAGAGCCGGCCCGCGCGTCCCGGTGAAGGCGCGGACCACGCGAGGAGAGGATTCCAGATGTTCATCGTGCCTTTCGAGTCGCCGCGCGGGCAGGGCGCCGGGGCCGACATCGGTTGCGATGCAGGCAGTGGTTCGTTCGCGAAGAACCCCGGAGTCGATCCGTTCCGCTCCGAAGAGTTCCCGCCGCGCCCTGGAGAGTCCGCTCCAGGGTGGGGGCGATGCTGCCCAGGGGGCCGGTGCGAAGGTTGCGATAATGCGCTCGGCCAAGCAAGATCGCGCTTCCCAGTCACGTTCCCTCGAATCGCCTCCATGTCGACACCTGCATCCGGCGTCCCCGGGGCGCAAGACCGTTTTCGCGCGATCGTCGAAGCGCAGTCGGAACTGATCTCGTTGGCGCGGCCAGACGGCGAGCTGGTGTACGTGAACCCCGCGTATGCGCGCCAGTTCGGGCGGGTGCCCGAGCAGATGATCGGGCGCGACCTGCTCGAGTTCGTGCTGGGCGACGACCGTGCGGAGGTGCGCCGCCACCTCGACCAGGTCCTGGCCACGGGCGTGTCCGTCGCCAGCGAGAACCGCATGGTCGACGGGCAGGGGCGTTCCTGCTGGGTGGAGTGGACCAACGGCCTGCAGTTCGAGGACGGTGCGCCGCTGCTGCATTCGGTGGGCCGCGACGTGACGGTGCGCAAGCGCCTGGAGCGCGAGCTGGTGGACAGCGAGGCCTTCGTCCGCCAGATCACCGACAGCCTGCCGCTGCGCGTCGCCTACGTCGGGCGCGACCTGCGCTTCCGCTTCGTCAACCTGGCGCATTGCCGGCGCTTCGGCCGCCGGCGCGAGGAGATCCTCGGGCGCACGCGCGAAGAACTGCTGGGTCGCGCGACGTCCGAGGACATCGCCGCGCGCACCCGCGCGGCCCTGGCGGGCGCGCCGCAGCGCTTCGAATACGACGACGTCGTCGACGGCGCGCCGGCCCGCTTCGACATCCAGCTGATCCCGGACACCGGCCCCGGCGGCGACGTGCGCGGCTTCTTCTACATCGGGCTCGACATCACCGAGCGGGCGAACGCCGAACACGCCTTGCGCGCGCTCACGCACGAGGCACAGCGGCAGTCCGACGTGCTGACGCTGGTGACTGAAGCGATCCCCGCCACCGTGGTGGTGGTGGGCGCCGACGGCCGCTACCGGTTCGCCAACGGCGCCTTCGAGCGCTACTGCGGGCTGCCGCGCGAGCGCATCCTCGGGCGCACGACGTCCGAGGTGCTGGGCGCCGACGAGGTGGCGCGGCGGCGGCCGTTCCTCCTGCGCGCGCTGGCGGGCGAGAACGTCAGCTTCACGCTCGACTACCCCGGCCCGGAGGGCCCCACCTGGCTGGAGCTCACCTGCATCCCGCTGCGCCTGGAGGGCGAGGCGGTGGACGGCTTCGTGGGCATCGCGCAGGACATCACCCCGCAACGGCGCGAGCAGGATCGCCTGACCGAGCTGTCGCAGCGCGACCCGTTGACCGGCCTGCTCAACCGCAGCGGCTTCGAGCGCGTGATCGAACGCCAGATCGCCGACGGGCGGGGCGCGACGCTGGGGCTGCTCTACATCGATCTCGACAGCTTCAAGCCGGTCAACGACCTGCACGGCCATGCCACGGGCGACCGGCTGCTGCAGTTCGTCGCGCGGCGCCTGGGCGGGCTGGTGCGGCCCGCCGACGCGGTGGCGCGGCTGGGCGGCGACGAGTTCGTCGTCCTGCTCTCGTCCGTGGGCTCGACGGCCAACTGCCAGGCGATCGCCGACAAGGTGGTCGCCTCCATCGGCACGCCGTTCGACGTCGACGGCCTGCGGCTGCGCATCGGCGCCAGCGTCGGCATGGCCTTCGGCATCGAGCCCGGCGGCGATGGCAACCAGCTGATCCGCCGCGCCGACGCCGCGCTGTACCGCGCCAAGGCCTCCGGCCGCGGACGCCACGCGCAGTAGGGCGGGGCCGCCGGCGGCGCGCCGGCCGCGCGGGCGACGAAATCCGCGCGGACGAGCATTAGTGCCGTCCCGCGCTTCATCTTCCCGCACGCCCGGTCGATGAGTTCGAGGACGCGCCGCCCATCGCGAGGGGGCCGTTCGCAATGCCCCGCTGTTCCAGCGATTCCCGGCGGCCGTTCGCTGGCAATCTGGCGGTCGACAACACGCACCCACCCGACGTTCCCGGAGTTCCATGTCTGCCCTGACCGAAGATCAAGCCCGCACCTACATGCACAAGCTGCTCGCCGCGATGGCGGCTGCCGGCGGATCCGACCTGTTCATCGCCAACGACTTCCCGCCCAGCATGAAGGTGGACGGCGGCATGAAGCCGATGACCACGCAGAAGCTCACCGCCGACGTCACGCGGGCGCTGGCGCAGGCGATGATGACGGAGCGCCAGCGCGAGGAGTTCGCCCGCGAGCTGGAGTGCAACTTCGCGGTCACGATTCCCGCGGTGGGGCGCTTTCGCGTCAACATCCTGGTGCAGCAGCAGTGCGTCAGCCTGGTCTGCCGCACCATCGCCGCCGAGATCCCCAACTTCGAGAAGCTCAAGCTGCCCGAGGTGCTCAAGGACGTGGTGATGGCCAAGCGCGGCCTGGTGCTGGTGGTGGGCGCGACCGGCTCGGGCAAGTCGACCTCGCTGGCCGCGATGATCGACCACCGCAACCGCACGTCGTCGGGCCACATCATCACCGTGGAAGACCCGGTGGAATACGTCCACCAGTCCCAGAAGTCGCTCGTCACGCACCGCGAGGTGGGTGTGGACACGCACAGCTGGCACCACGCGCTGAAGAACACGCTGCGCCAGGCGCCCGACGTGATCCTGATCGGCGAGATCCGCGACGCCGAGACCATGGAGCACGCCATCGCCTTCGCGGAGACCGGGCACCTGTGCCTGGGCACGCTGCACGCCAACTCGGCCAGCCAGACCATCGAGCGGGTGATCAACTTCTTCCCCGAGGAGCGCCGCGCCCAGCTGCTGATGGACCTGTCGGCCAACCTGCGCGCCATCGTCTCGCAGCGCCTGGTGCGCCGCGAGGACGGCAAGGGCCGCGCCGCTGCCATCGAGATCCTGCTGAACACGCCCACGATCGCCGAGAAGATCTTCACCGGCGCCTTCAACGAGATCAAGGACATCATGGCCCGCTCGCGCGAGCTGGGCATGTGCACCTTCGACTGGGCCCTGTTCGAGCTCTACGAGCAGCGCCAGATCGGCTTCGAGGAGGCGATCCGCAACGCCGACTCGGCCAACGAGCTGCGCCTGAACATCAAGCTGCGCAGCAAGCGCGGCGAGCCCTCGGCCTTCGGCGACAGCACGCTGTCGCTGGACATGGGCGACGACGCGCCCGCGGCCCCGCCTGCGCTCGATCCGGTGGAGGAACTGCGTCGCAGGACCGAGCTGCGCCACAAGGTCGAGGACGAGGAAATGGCACGCATGCGCGAGAAGAAACGCCTGGCCGAGGTCGGCGCCGGCGGCGGTCAGGGCCGCTGAGGCCGCGCCGCGCCGGCTCAGTGGCCGGCGGCGAGCACGCGTTGCAGCAGCGTCGCGGCCCAGCCGGGCAGCGCGTCGCCGAACGCCTCGGTCTGGGTGAATTCGTCCTCGCCCAGCACCGCGCCGTGGGTCAGCTGGCCGGCGTCGTCCACGCTGAGCGTGAGCCAGCCGTGCTCCGCCGCCTCCCACTCGAACGAGATCGTGCCCTCGGGCTCCACCTGCACGGCCGGGGCGCGCGGCAGCTTGCCGACCAGCGCCAGCAGCCGTTCGGCCGCGGCGATCGTCGCCGGCGCCGGCGCGATCCAGCCGCGCTCGGCCTCGAGCGGGGCGGCGTCGGCGAGGGCGGCGGCGAGCAGGGGATGCATGGGGCGGATTGTCGCGCCAATGAACAAAGGCCCCGCGGGGCCTTGTTCGACGGAGCGTGCGGGCGGACTCAGCTTGCCGCGAGCATGCGCCCCGGGCCGCGCTGCGACGTGCCGGCGGCGCCGTAGACGCTGGTCTCGGCCAGCGGGCGCGGAATGAGGATCTCGAGGTTCTGTTCGACCAGCGAGGTCGCGCGGAACAGCGCCTCGCGCTGGGCGGCGACCTGGGCATTGGCCAGGGCGAAGCGGGTGCGCAGGGCCGACGGCAGCGTGCCGCCGCGCGCCACCTGCGCGAACTGGCCCATGGCCGCGCGCATCGTGTCGTGCAGCGCGCCGGAGGCGGCCTCGACGGCGGCGATGTCCGGCTGCGCCAGGGCCTGGCCCAGCGTGGCGATGGCCCGCTCGACGGCCGCTAGCGACACCTCCAGTTCGGAGGTGGCGGGCGCGGCGCGGGAGGCGGTCGTCACCGGCAGGGCGTCCAGGAAGAAACGGTCAACGGGCGCCGGCGATCAGTGCTGCGGACGCGAGCGGCCGAGCACTTCCTGCGCGTTGGACAGCAGCTTGTCGGCGATCGCGCCGGGGTTGATGCTGAAGCTGCCGTCTCGGATGGCCTGGGCGATGCGGTCCACCTTCGCCGAATCGAACGACGGGTCCTGGCTGATGTTGGACAGCATGGTGGCCTCCGGGGACAGGGCGACCTGGGTGCTCGAGTCCTCGCCCAGCACCGTCGAGACGGACGAGGTGGAACTCTGCTGCGTGGAGGTGCGGCGATCGCTGTCGACGGCGGTGGTCGCGACGGTGCTGCTGATGGTGCCAATTTTCATGATGCTCTCCTGAAGGCGGGGATGCATGCCCTCATGCCCATGCGGTGTGAGACTGTTTCGACAGTCCCGGATCGAACTTTAGCGATATTTCCAGAAAACTTGTCGACGGCCGGAACGGAGGTCACAACGTCACCTCCACCTGGCGGTCGCCGGTCGGCCGGGCGGTCAGGAGGCGACCGCCCTCGGTGCGCACGTGCACGGCCTGTCCTTCGATGCCGGCGCCGATCGCCTGGCCCTCCGTCACCACTTGCCAGCCGGGGCCGAGCGCCGTGACGCGCACCGTCTCGCCGGCGGCGAAGAACTGCCGGGCCTTCAGGTCGGTCTGGCGCAGGGTCGCGCCGGCCGCCACGCTGCGTCCGAGTGTACGGCCGACGGCCAGCATCGGGTCGGGCACGGCCGCGCCGGGCGCCGCCGCGATGTCCACCTCGGCCTGGCCCAGCTGGCCGGCATCGAGCACGCTGCCCGCGGGCAGCGCCGTCCGGACCACCGTGGCCTGGGCGAAGACGCTCACCTGGATCGGGATCGACACGTTCCACGGCCGGGCGCCCTGGGTGCAGCGCAGCCCGATCCGGGTCGCGCCCCAGACCGGCAGGCCGGGCGGCAGGTACGTCTCGATGTGCTGGCAGGGCGCGAGTTTCAGGCGCGGGTCGAGCTTGCCGACCTTGACCTCCACCCGCACGCCGCTGTTGCGACCCGGGGCGGCCGCCGACGCGCCGCTGCGCGCCATCGATTCCACCTGCTGCAGCAGCGCGCTGTCCGGGCTGTAGGCCGGTTCGTCCTGGGCGAACGCCGCCGGCGCGGCCGCGAGCACGGCCAGGCCCAGGCCGGCGAGGCGGCGGGCGGACGGTGCGGCAGGGGAAGCGATGCGGAAGTTCACGGGACGGCGACCGGGGATTACGGGATGTGGCCACTTTAGGGAACCCGACCTGCGCCGGTGATCCGAATTGAAGGCCGTTCCCCTGTCTTATCGGCCTTCAGTTCCCGGGCTTGACTTTCACAATCGCTCTCCATGGCCGTCCCTGCGTGCCGGGTCTTCGTCCCCGACCCGCCGCCACCGAGGCCAGGAACACCGAAGGTGACCCGATGAACCGCATGACCAACTCGCTCGACTTCCAGGCCCAGGCGCTCACGCTGCGGGCGGAGCGCCAGCGCATCATCGCGGGCAACATCGCCAACGCCGACACCCCGGGCTACGTGGCCCGCGACATGGATTTCGCCGCCGCGCTGCGCGAGGCCACCGGCACCCAGGCCGCCGGCTCGACGATGACCGGCGCCACGGCCACGGCCCGCGGCCACATCCCGATCGGCACCGGCTCCACGAGCGAGCTGGGCCTGAAGTACGCGGCCCCGTCGCAGACCAGCCTGGACAGCAACACCGTCGACATGGACCGCGAACGCGCCAGCTTCGTCGACAACTCGGTGAAGTACGAGGCCACGCTGCGCTTCATCAATACCGACGTCCGCACGATGCTGGATGCGATGAAGAGCCCGAATCAAGGCTGAGGAGCTGAACCATGAGCATGATGAAGATCTTCGACATCTCGGGCTCCGCGGTCTCCTCGCAGAGCCAGCGCCTGAACGTCGTCGCCTCCAACCTGGCCAACGTCGACACCGTCGCCGGCCCGGACGGCAAGGCCTACAAGGCGCGCGAGGTCACCTTCCAGACCGTGCTGATGGGCACGCCCGACGGCGTTCCGGGCGCGGGCGTCAAGGTCTCGGGCGTCACCGAGAACCAGGCGCCCGGCCGCAAGGTGCACGACCCGAACTCGCCGAGCGCCGACGCCGAGGGCTACGTCACCTACTCCAACGTGAACGCGGTCGACGAGATGGTCAACATGATCTCGGCCTCGCGCTCGTACCAGAACAACATCGAAGTGATGAACACCGCCAAGACGCTGCTGATGAAGACGCTCCAGATGGGCCAGGGCTAAGGAAGCACAACCATGTCGATCTCCGCAACGTCCGCCGCCAACCCGGCCCTCAACAACCTGAGCGGCTTCGGCGCGTCGGCGGCCACCCCCGGCGCCACGGGCGCGAAGGCCGCCAAGGCCGCGGCCACCGGCGGCGACGCCTCCAACCTCGGCGCCACGCAGTCGGCCGAGGACCAGTCCAACCGCTTCCTGAAGCTGCTGGTGGCGCAGATGTCCAACCAGGATCCGCTCAACCCGATGGATTCGGCCCAGGTGACGAGCCAGATGGCGCAGATCAGCACCGTGCAGGGCGTGCAGACCCTCAACAAGACGGTCAGCGGCCTGGACAACCAGTTCACGCAGCTGCAGACCATGCAGGGCGCCGCGCTGGTGGGCCACGACGTGGCCACCGACGGCAACGCGCTGCGGGTGGACGACGCCACGCACAAGGGCGACGGCGGCTTCGAGCTCGACAGCCCGGCCACCAGCGTCAGCGTGGACATCCTGAGCCCGTCGGGCACCACGGTGGGCACCGTCAAGCTCGGCCCCCAGGGCGCGGGCAGCCATGGCTTCGACTTCGACGTGCCGCAGAACGCGCAGGGCCAGCCGCTCACGTTCCGCGTCAACGCGATGAACAACGACGCGCCGCTGGACGCGAAGTCGTTCGCGTTCAACAGCATCAGCGCGGTCAGCAGCGCCAACGGCAAGCTCGCGGTCGAGCTCGACGACGGCCGCCGCGTGGCCTACGCCGACGTCCGCGCCTTCTACTGATCCACCGACCACCGATTTCCCCAGGAGACCTCCATGAGCTTCCAGCAAGGCCTGTCCGGCCTGAGCGCCGCGTCGAAGAACCTCGAAGTGATCGGCAACAACGTCGCCAACTCCAACACCTACGGCGAGAAGGCCTCGCGGGCCGAGTTCGCCGACATGTACGCCGCGGCGATGACGGGCACGGCCTCCAGCGCCACGCAGACCGGCATCGGCGTGCAGGTGGCCGCGGTCGCGCAGCAGTTCACCCAGGGCAACATCACGCCCACCGGCAACCCGCTGGACCTGGCCATCAACGGCAACGGCTTCTTCCAGACGCAGGACGCCGGCAACCAGGTGCAGTACACGCGCAACGGCCAGTTCAAGGTCAGCAACACGGGCAACGTCGTCAACGACCAGGGCAACAAGCTGCTGGGCTACCCGGCCGACGCCCAGGGCAACATCGTGCAGGGCGCGGCCGTGCCGCTGCAACTGCCCACCGGCGGCATCGACCCGCAGCAGACCACCAAGAGCACGCTGGAGTTCAACCTCGATGCGCGCGACGCGGTGACCACGCCCGCGTCGGGCCCGTCGATCGACTTCACCAACCAGAAGACCTACAACAACGCCACCTCGGTGACGATGTTCGACGCCAAGGGCCAGGACGTGGCGGTCAGCTACTACTTCCAGAAGACCGGCACCGATACCTTCGACGTCTACGCCACCGCCAACGGCACCACCGTCGGCGGCACGGCCGGCGCGCCGGCGCCCATCGCCTCGCTGCAGTACTCGCCCGACGGCAGCTCGCTGATCTCGCCCACCGGCCCGATCACGCTCGACATCCCGGCCTCGACCAACGCTGCCGGCGCCGCCACGCTGCCGATCACCGGCATCGCGCTGGACGTCTCGGGCGCGACCGAGTTCGGATCGAACTTCGGCGTCACCAACATGACGCAGGACGGCTTTGCCGCCGGCTCGCTGACCGGCGTCTCGGTGGACACCGCGGGCAAGCTGATCGCCCAGTACTCCAACGGCCAGACCAAGGCCGCCGGCCAGCTCGAGCTGGCCACCTTCCGCAACGTGCAGGGCCTGACCGCGCTCGGCGGCAACGCCTGGAAGCAGACCGCGGCGTCGGGCACCCCCACCGTGGGCATCGCCGGCGACGGCAACCTGGGAGTGCTCAACGCCGGCTCGCTGGAGGAATCCAACGTCGACCTGACCGCGGAGCTGGTCTCGATGATCACCGCGCAGCGCGACTACCAGGCCAACGCCCAGACCATCAAGACGATGGACCAGGCGATGCAGACGCTGGTCAACCTCCGCTGACGTGCACTGAGGGAGGGCGACCATGGACCGCATGATCTACCTGTCGATGTCGGGCGCCAAGGCGGCCCTGCAGCGCCAGGACTCGCTCGCCAACAACCTCGCCAACGTCTCCACCAACGGCTTCCGCGCCGAGCTCACCGCGTTCCGCGCGGTGCCCGTCCGCGGCGACGGCGCGTCCACCCGCGTGTTCTCGCTCGAGACCACGCCGGGCTACAACGACGAGCAGGGGCCGGTCAACGCCACCGGGCGCAACCTGGACGTGGCGCTGACCGGCAAGTCCTGGCTCGCCGTGCAGGCGCTCGACGGCACCGAGGCGTACACCCGCGCGGGCGCGCTGGACGTCAACGCCGAAGGCGTGCTGGTCACCCGCGAAGGCCTGCAGGTCAATGGCGACGGCGGCCCGATCACGGTGCCGGCCAACGCGTCGGTGGACATCGGCGACGACGGCTCCATCACGGCCAAGGTGGGCAACCAGAAGCCCCAGCTGATCGGCAAGCTCAAGATGGTCACCGCCGAGGTGCCGATGAACCGCGGCACCGACGGCCTGTTCCGCGCCGAGTCGGGCGACCTCGCGGCCGACCCGGCCGCGCGCCTGCAGTCGGGCGCGCTGGAGGGCTCCAACGTGAGCCCGGTGGCCACGATGGTGGGCATGATCGCCGCCGCGCGCCAGTTCGAGCACCAGATGAAGATGCTCGAGAACGCGGAAAAGCAGGACCAGGCGGCGGCCAAGCTGCTGTCGGAGAATTGAGCCCCCACGCTCGCTGGCGCTCGCTGCCCCCCGAGGGGGCGCTCCGCGACCGGCCCGGCAGAGCCGGCTCCGGCGCTCCCTTGGGTTTCCGGGTGCGGTTTGAGCGGCAGCGCCGGCTCTGAAAGCGGCGACCGCCCGGCGCGGCCGGCCCGGCAGCGCCGGCTTTGAAACCGGCAACGGCCCAGCGCCGATAAGGTGGCCCTAAGCAGGCCTTATCCGGACGCTCCCGCCCTCAAGTTTTCGGGAAGATGGCGTATCACCCGAACGAAAGTTCAACGTCATGCTTCGCTCATTGTGGATCTCGAAAACCGGCATGGAGGCTCAGCAGCTCCAGCTGGACAACATCTCGCACAACCTCGCCAACGTGGCCACCAACGGCTACAAGAAGAGCCATGCGCAGTTCGAGGACCTGATCTACCAGAACCTGCGCCAGTCCGGCTCGGCGACCTCCGACCAGACGCAGCTGCCCAACGGCCTGCAGGTCGGCCTGGGCGTGCGCCCGGTGGCCACCGCGCGCGACTTCGCGCAGGGCTCGCTGCAGCAGACGGGCAACACGCTGGACGTGGCCATCAGCGGCAACGGCTTCCTGCAGGTGACGATGCCCGACGGCACCACCGGCTACACCCGCGACGGCGCGCTGAAGATGGACTCGCAGGGCCAGCTCGTCACCAACAACGGCTTCATCGTGCAGCCGGGCATCACGATCCCGGCGCAGGCGCAGAGCATCTCGATCGCCGCCGACGGCACCGTCACCGCCACGCTGCCCGGCACCGCCACGCCCAGCACGCTGGGCCAGCTGCAGCTCGCCAACTTCGCCAACCCGGGCGGCCTCGACCCCAAGGGCGGCAACATCTACGCCGAGACGGCCGCCTCGGGCTCGCCGAGCGCCGCCGCCCCGGGCACCAACGGCCTGGGCCGCCTTCAGCAGGGCTTCGTCGAGACCAGCAACGTCAACGTGGTCGAGGAGCTGGTGGCGATGATCTCGACCCAGCGCGCCTACGAGCTCAACTCGAAGGCGATCCAGACCTCCGACCAGATGCTCCAACGCCTGGGCCAGCTGTGATGTTCGACCGTGCCATGAGCCAGCGCCACCTGCGCCACCGCGGCGTGCACACGCGCCATCCGGTCACCGACCGCACAGCGCTGCGCATCGGCATCGTCGCGATCATCCTCGTCATCGTCTCGGCGCTGTTCGCCACGCCCGCGCATGCCACCCGCATCAAGGAAGTGGCCGCCATCCAGGGCGTGCGCAGCAACCAGTTGATCGGCTACGGCCTGGTCATCGGCCTGGACGGCACCGGCGACCAGACCACGCAGGCGCCGTTCACCACGCAGGGCCTGACCTCGATGCTGCAGCAGCTGGGCGTCACGCTGCCGCCAGGCACCACGATGCAGCTCAAGAACGTGGCGGCCGTCATCGTCACCGCCTCGCTGCCCGCGTTCGCGCAGCCGGGCCAGCAGATCGACATCGACGTCTCGTCTGTGGCCAACGCCAAGAGCCTGCGCGGCGGCACGCTCGTGGCCACGCCGCTCAAGGGCGCCGACGGCCAGGTCTACGCGATCGCGCAGGGCAACCTGATCGTCGGCGGCGCCGGCGCGGCCGCGGGCGGCTCCAAGGTCACCATCAACCACCTCAGCGCGGGCCGCATCCCGGAAGGGGCCACGGTCGAGCGCTCGGTGCCCACGCCGCTGTCGCAGGGCGACACGCTGGAGCTGGACCTGAACTCGGCCGACTACGCCACCGCCCGCTCGGTGGCCAACGCGATCAACGTCAGCAAGGGCGCGGGCATCGCGCGCGCGGTCGACGGCCGCGTGGTCAAGGTCAAGGCGCCCGCGGACGCCGACGCGCGGGTGTCGTTCCTGGCCGACCTCGAGAACCTGGACATCAACCTGGCAGCCCCCGCCGCCAAGATCGTGATGAACGCCCGTACCGGCTCCATCGTGATGAACCAGGCCGTCACCCTGATGCCCTGCGCCGTGGCCCACGGCAGCCTGTCGGTGACGATCAACTCCAACCCGCAGGTGAGCCAGCCGGCGCCCAACTCCGGCGGCCAGACCGTGGTCACGGACAAGACCGACATCGCGATCTCGTCGCAGGCCGGCTCGCTGATCAACATGCCCGCGGGCACCCGGCTGGCCGACGTCGTCAAGGCGCTCAACGCGCTCGGCGCGACGCCGCAGGACCTGCTCGCGATCCTGCAGGCGATGAAGGCGTCCGGTGCGCTGACGGCCGACATCGAGGTCATCTGATCATGACGAGCCCCATTTCTTCGTCCATCGCCGGCGCACCGTCGCCGCAGTCGCTGAACCTGGCCGGCGGCCTGGAGACCCTGCGCATCAAGGCGCAGCAAGACCCGAAGAGCGCGGTGCGCGAGGCCGCCAGGCAGTTCGAGACGATGTTCACGCAGCAGCTCCTCAAGAGCATGCGCGACTCCACCATGAACGCCGACATGATGGACAACGAAGGCACGAAGATGGGCACCGAGATGCTCGACTCGCAGTGGGCCACCAAGATCGCCGGCCAGCCCGGCGGCCTGTCGGACATCATCGCGCGCCAGCTCGAGCGCCAGATGGGCATCCCGCAGGGCGTCACCGCCAAGCCCGCGTCGGCGAACCCGGCGCCGGTCGATCCGCTGCACCCGGACGCGCCGATCGCGCTGCCGCAGAAGGCGGCGGCCAGCTTCATCCAGGCGCACACCGACGCCGCGGCGGCCGCCGAGAAGGCCACCGGCATCCCCGCGAAGTTCATGATCGCGCAGGCCGCGCACGAGACCGGGTGGGGCCGCAAGGAGATCAAGAACGCCGACGGCACGACCTCGTTCAACCTGTTCGGCATCAAGGCCGGGCCGAACTGGAAGGGCCAGACCACCGACGTGACCACCACCGAGTACATCGGCGGCAAGGCGCACAAGGTCACGCAGACCTTCCGCGCCTACGCGAGCTACGCCGAGTCGTTCGCCGACTACGCCAGCACGATGAAGAACAGCCCGCGCTACGCCGCGGTGGTGGCCGCCGGCAGCGATGCCAACGGCTTCGCCCGCGGACTGCAGAAGGCCGGTTACGCGACGGATCCGGCGTATGCCGCCAAGCTGGCCAAGATGATCCACATGACCGAACGCGTGCAGCAGACGCTGGCCTGATCCAGAGACCGACCTACCGTCGCACCCACCGTGAACTCGACCGAATTCTTCCGGACTGAAAGGAGCGCCCCATGAGCTCGTCGGCATTGATGTCGATCGGCATGCGCGCCATGTTCGCGAACTATTCGTCGATGCAGACGACCGGTCACAACATCGCCAACGCGCAGACGCCGGGCTACTCGCGCCAGACGGTGCAGCTGCAGACCTCGGGCGGCCAGGCCACCGGCGCGGGCTTCTTCGGCAAGGGCGTCGACGTCGTCACGGTGCAGCGCGCCAGCGACGCGTTCCTCAACACGCAGTCCCAGGTCGCGAGTTCGATGGCGGCGATGGACGACACCCGCTCCTCCAACCTGCAGCAGCTCGAGACGGTGTTCCCGCCAGGCGACAACGGCCTGGGCGCCGCGGTCGGCGGCTTCATGAACTCCTTCGTCGACCTGGCCAACAGCCCCTCGGACTCGTCGGCGCGCCAGGTGATCCTGTCGGACGCCGCCGAGGTGGCCGACCGCTTCTCCACCGCCGGCGCGCAGCTCGACCGGCTGCAGAGCGGCGTCAACGCGGACCTGCGCAACTCGGTGGCCCAGGTCAACCAGATGGCCACGCAGATCGCCAGGCTGAACTACGACATCTCGGCCCTGCGCGGCTCGGCGCAGAGCCCCAACGACCTGCTCGACCAGCGCGACCAGCTGGTCAAGCAGCTGGGCAACCTCGTCAAGGTGAGCACCGTCACCGCCGACGACGGCTCGATGGGCGTGTTCATCGCCGGCGGCCAGCGCCTGGTGCTCGGCGCCGAGGCGCAGCAGCTGGTGGTCACGCCGGATCCGGCCAACACGGCGCGATCGGTGATCTCGATCAGCGACAGCGGCATCCCCCACGAGCTGTCCACCGACCTGCTCGTGGGCGGGTCGATCAGCGGCCTGATGAAGTACCAGGACGAGGATCTGGTGGCCGCGCGCAACCAGCTGGGCCAGATGGCGGCCGCGGTCGCGTTCCGGGTCAACCAGGTGCAGGGCCACGGCATCGACCTGAGCTCGCCCGCGGGTGCCGGCGACCCGATCTTCGCGGTCGGCGCCCCGATCGCGATCCCCAACGCCCACAATGCGCGCGACGCATCCGGCGGCTTCGCCAGCACCGTCTCGCTGACCGTGACCGACGGCACGCAGCTGAAGGCGAGCGACTACACGCTGGCGCCCGATCCGGCCAACGGCGGCAGCTACATCGTCACCCGCGGCGCCGATGGCGTGAAGTTCTCGATGGCGCCCAATGGCGCCGACTTCCAGTACACCCGCCTGTCCGACGGCGCCGCGATGGGCAACAGCATCGACGGCTTCCAGATCGCCGTCAACGGCTCGCCCGGCCCCAACGACACCTTCGAGCTGGAGCCCGTGGGCCGCGCCGCGGTCGGCATGACGCGCACGCTGGACGACCCGACCGGGCTGGCCGCCGCCTCGCCGATGACCGCGGTGCTGGGCGTGGGCAACAAGGGCAGCGCCACCGTCGCCAGCCTGGCCGTGGTCGATCCGGCCAACGACCCGACCGTCAGCGCGGCGATCTCGTTCACCGACGCCAACGGCGGCTACGCCTGGACGCTGACCGACGCCAGCGGCAACGTCACCGCCTCGGGCAACGCCACCTGGACGCCCGGCCAGCCCATCGCCCTGAACGGCTTCGAGCTGGATCTCAACGGCGTGCCTGCCAACGGCGACACGGTCAGCGTCGTCAAGACCGCGCACCCGGAGAGCAACAACGGCAACGCGCTGGCGATGGTCGGGCTGCGCGACGAGAACTTCGTCGGCCGCAACAAGCAGATCGACGGCACGCTCAACGACGGCGAGACCGCCACCGACGCCTACGCGAGCGTGCTCGCCAACGTGGGCGTGCGGGTGCAGAGCGCGAGGACGGCTTCGACGATCTCCTCGGCCACGGCGCAGCAGGCCGACGCCGCCGTCGCCTCCAAGAGCGGCGTCAACCTCGACGAGGAAGCCGGCCGCCTGATCCAGTACCAGCAGGGCTACCAGGCCGCGGCCAAGGTGCTGCAGGTGGCGCAGGCCATCTTCGACACCCTGCTGCAGATGACGTCCCACTAACCGGCCGCCACGATGTCCGTAGAACGCATCTCGACCTCGAACGCCTACGACGGCGCCCTCAACAACCTGATGTCGCGCCAGGACAGCCTGACGCAGACGCAGGAACAGATGACCAGCGGCAAGCGCGTCATCAAGGCGAGCGACGACCCGACCGCGGCCGCGCGCGCGGAGCGCGCCCGCGCGCTCGAGGAGCGCACCACCGCCAGCCAGAAGGCGGTCGACGCGAGCAGCAACGCGATGACGCTGACCGAAAGCGCGCTCGGCGACGCCGGCGAGCTGCTGCAGCAGGCGCGCGAGCTGCTGGTCAGCGCCGGCGACGCCAGCTACAGCGACGCCGAGCGCGCCTCCAAGGCGGACGCGATCAAGGCGATCCGCGACCAGTTGCTGACGGTGGCCAACCGCCCCGACGGCCAGGGCGGCTACGTGTTCTCGGGCCAGGGCTCGGGCGGCGCGCCGTTCGTCGACAAGCCTGGCGGCGTGGCGTTCCAGGGCGTGGGCGGCTCCGTCAACGTGGCCACCGACGAGCCGCTGCCGCTGACGCTGGACGGCGGCAGCGTCTGGCTGTCGGCCAACAGCGGCAACGGCGTGTTCCAGACGAAGAACGTCAACTCGAGCAACGCCTGGATCGACGCCGGCCGCGTGGTCGCACCCGACCAGATCACCAGCTCCACCTACGACATCCAGTTCAGCACCGCGGCCGGGGCGACCACCTACTCGGTGCTCAAGGACGGCAATCCGCTGTCGACCGGCAACGCGTTCACGAGCGGCCAGGACATCGCCGTCGACGGCATGTCGTTCGCGATCACCGGCGCGCCGGCCAATGGCGACGACTTCCGGATGACGCCGTCGACGAAGACGCTGTCGGTGTTCGACGCGCTGGACAACGCGGTGGCGCAGCTGTCCCGGCCTAACCAGGGCGGCCCGAAGGTGCAGCAGGCGGTGCAGGAAAGCCTGCGCGACATCGACCAGTGCAACAGCCAGATCTCTTCGGCACGCAGCTTCGCCGGCACGACCCTGCAGCGCCTGGACGGTGTCAAGGGCCGGCTCGACGCGACCGAGCTTTCGGCTCAAACTTCGCGTTCGAGTGCCGAAGACCTCGACATGGTCAAGGCCCTGTCGAGCTTCAACCAGCAGCAGACCGGCTACCAGGCGGCGCTGCAGAGCTATGCCACGATCCAGAAGCTGTCCCTGTTCCAGTACCTGAACGCCTGAGCGTGCGCCGGGCGGGGTGCGCCAGGGCAACGGCATCGCCCCCATTCCAATAAATACGTTCCGAGGTTCAAGAATGTCCCTAGACCATCCCGTCCTCGACCAGGTCGTGCTCGGCGCGAGCACGCTGTTCGACGTGAAGCGTGCGCCGCTGGCGGCCCACATGACGGTGTTCCCCCAGCGCTCCGACGCGTCCGTCGACGCCGCCGGTCTGCTGCAGGTCATCGACGTCATCGCCCCGCCCGAGGCCGGCCCGCTGATGCTCAGCGTGGCCAACGAGCCCGGGCTGCGCGCGGTGCTCGCTGCCCCCACCGCGCCGCACCTGATGATCGAGGTGCCGGGTTTCATGCTGTCCGACCCGGGGCTGACGACGCTGCTGCACGAGCGCGTGGCCACCGGCTTGTCGCTGGTGCTGGGCGGGCGCGTGCCCGAGAGCGCCCCGGAAGGGCTGTGGGGCCTGTTCCAGGCGGTCACGGTCGATCGCGCCAACATCCGCAACCCCTTGCCTGCGGGCCTGGGCGGCAAGCCGCTGCGGCGCTTCTTCATCGGGGCCGACGGCCCGGCGATGTCGGCCGGCGCGCTGCGCGCGGGCTTCACCGCCGTGGTCGGCTGGCCCGTGGGCGATGCCCCGGGACCCGATTCCAAGGCCAAGCCGATCCCGGCCGGCGTGACGACGGTCGTCGACCTGATGCAGCGCGTCGACCGTCAGGAGCCGGCCGAGAAGCTGGAGGCCGTGGTCAAGAACGACCCGACGCTGGCGTTCCGCCTGATGCGCTACCTGAACTCGCCGGGCTTCGGCCTGTCGGTGGAGATCTCGTCGTTCCGCCATGCGTTGATGATCCTGGGCTACCAGCGCCTGAAGCGCTGGCTGGCGCTGCTGGTCACGAGCGCCATCGACGACCCCGACATGAAGCCGCTGATGCATCTGGCGGTGCGCCGCGGGCTGCTGATGGAGGAGATCGCCCGGCCGGGCGGCGACGACGCGCTGCGCAACGAGCTGTTCATCTGCGGCGTGTTCTCCACGCTCGACCGCATGATCGGCCAGCCGTTCGAGCATTTGCTGCGGACGATCCCGGTGCAGGAATCGGTGGCCCAGGCGCTGGCCCACGACAGCGGCCCGTGCGCGCCGTTCCTGGCGCTGGCGCGCGCGGTGGAGGCCGAGTCGGCCTACGACATCCGCGAGGCCGCCGAGACGCTGATGCTGTCGGTGGGCGACGTCAACCGCGCGCTGGCCAAGTCGCTGGTGCACGCGCACTCGCTGACCAAGGGCTGAGCGGTCCGCGCCGGCAGGCAGGGCACCGCGCCGTCCGGGCCGCTGCCGGGCCCGGCGCGGTCGCCGCCAGGCGAGGGCCGACCCGTGTCCGGCGCGCGCGGACGCGTAAACTGTCCCGGGCATGGCCAGCCCACCCGTTCCTCCGAAGTCCCGCGCACCCGTGCTGCCGCGCCAGCCCCTGGGCTCGGCCGGCGCCAGCCCGGGCGGCGGCACGGCGGCCGTCGACGACCTGCGCGGCGAGCTGCAGGCCTGGTTCGAGATGTCGCCCCTGGGGCAGATCGTCTTCGACGAGGCCGGCGTCGTCCTGCGCCACAACGCCGCGCTGGCGCAGATGCTGGGTCCGCTGCCCGGCCAGCTGCGCGACACGGCAGCCGAATTCCGCCTGTTGCTGGGCTGGCCCGCCGAGCTGCCGGCCGTCGCGGCCACGCGCACGCAGGACGGCTGGCTCGCGAACGCGGCCGGCGAGCCCTTGCGCGTGCGGGTGCGCGTGCGGGGCGTGCCCTCCACCGGCGGCGGCCGCCTGACGGGCAGCGCCACCACGCGCTGGATCGCGATGCTGGAGGATCGCAACCTCGAGGACGAGCGCGATATCGCGCGCGTCGAGATCCAGGCCCTGATGGGCACCGCCGGCATCGGCGTGGCCACCTGGGACGCCGCGCGCGGCTGGGTCGGCTCGGTGCAGCGCGGCGCGCGCCCCGGCACGGCGGAGGGCGAGCCGGCGCCGGCCGAGGGCCGGCGCCAGGGCAGCCTGATGGCGGTCGGCCGGGACCTGGTCGAGCCCGAGTCGATGGCCGACTACGAGCGCCTGCAGGCGGCCCTGCGCACCCGCTCGCGCATCGAGGTGCGCTACGCGGTGCGCCACCACGACAGCGGCCGGCGCTGGCTGATGACGCGCGTCGAGCCGGCCGAGCTGGGCCCGCAGCGCGGCGCGTTCTCGGTGGTGACGGTCGACGTGACGGAGGAGGAGACCGCGCGCCGCCGCAACCAGGACCTGCTGACCGAGCTCACCACCATCCTCGACGTCAGCCCGGCGGGCATCGCCTACCTGCGCGACGAGGAGCTGGTGCGCTGCAACCACCGGTTCGAGACGCTGCTGGGCGGCAGCGACTACGCGCCCGGCAAGCCGTTCGACGCCATCCTGGCCAGCGCGGGCGTGCCCGCCGAGACGGTGGCCGCGCTGGTCGAGGCGGTGCGCGACGTCGGCACGCTGGAGACCGAGCTGCTGCTGCCGGCCGGCACCCACCGCAAGGCGGCGATCTGGTGCACGCTGGCGCTGCGCCGCACGCACGAGACCACGCCGGGGGCGATCGGCATGGTGGTGGTGCTGGCCGACGCCACGCGCATGAAGTCGCAGCAAAGCGAACTCGAGGCGCTGGCGCGCGAGCGCGAGCTGATGTTCAACCTGTCGGACGTGGGCATCGTCTACCAGCGCGACGGCCAGATCGAGCGCGCCAACCAGGCCATGGCGGACCTGGTGGGCGTCGCCCCGGAGGCGCTCAAGGGCTCGCCGATGTCGCGCCTGTACGAGAGCGAGGCCGCCTGGCAGCACTACCTGCACCTGGAGACGCGCGACATGGCCACCCTCGGCCGCTCGGACGGCGAGCGCCAGGTGCGACGGCGCGACGGCGCGCTGTTCTGGGCCCAGGTGAGCCAGCGGCCGGTGGACATCGGCAAGCCGTCGGCCGGCACCATCATGTCCTTCGTCAACATCGACGACCGCCAGCGCGCCCGCGAGTCGCTGGTGCAGCAGGCCGACCGCACCCGCGCGATCCTCGACTCGGTGCTGGTGGGCATCGTCACCGTCGGCGACACCGGCATCGAATGGATGAACCGCTCGGCGCGCCGGATGTTCGGCGGCGAGCTGGCCGACTTCGTCGGCGCACCGATCTCGGTGGTCGCCAACGACGAGCTCGACCACCCGCTGCGCCGCACCGACTACGGCGAGACGCTCGAGGAAGGCCAGGCCGAGACCTTCGAATGCCGGCTGCGCGCCCGCGACGGCCGCAATTTCTGGGTGGTCGGCAACGTGGTCGTCACCGGCCAGGACACCGCCAACCGCCAGCTCACCTACGCGCTGCTGGACATCGAGCGCCGCCGCCAGGCCGAGGTGAGCATCGTGCAGGCGCGCGCCAGCCTGCAGCGCATCATCGAGACCGCGCCGCTGGCCATCGCGCTGTTCGACGCCGGCAGCCAGCACGTGCTGCAGTTGAACCAGATGGCGGCCACCTTCGCCGGCCGGCCGATGCGCGAGATCCTGGGCCGCGTGCCCGCGCAGTGGCTGCCCGGCCCCGAGGGCGCCAAGCTGGCGGCCGACCTGCACCGCGCGCTGGCCACGCCCGGCAGCGTGCAGCGCGAGCTGCGCCGGACCCTCGACGAGGGCGAGCCGGGCGCGGGCACCCAGCGCGTGTGGGACATCCGCATCGTCTCGCTGCGCTCGGCCGCCGATGCGCCCGACCAGCTGCTGATGGTGGCCAGCGACGTCACCGCGCAGCGCGCCGCCGACGAGGCGCGGCTGGCCGCCGCGATCGCGCAGCGCGAGATGCTGATCAAGGAAGTGCACCACCGCATCAAGAACAACCTGCAGGGCGTGGCCGGCCTGCTGCAGCAGAGCGCGTCGCGCCACCCCGAGGCGGCCGGGGCGATCGCCGAGGCGGTCAGCCAGGTGCATGCGATCGCGCAGGTGCACGGGCTGCAGGTGGGCGTGACCGGGCCGATGCGCGTGCGCGGCGTCGTCGAGGCGATCGCCGCGTCGGTCCAGCGCATGTTCGGCCGCACGATCCATGTCGAGGTGAGCGGCCGCGAGCCGCAGCGCTTCGCGCTGACCGAGGCCGACTCGATCCCGATCGCGCTGACCGTCAACGAGCTGTTCACCAACGCGATCAAGCACAGCGCGCCGGCCGCCGGCGAGCCGGCCTCCGACATCCACTGCCGCATCGCCTGCGGCGACGCCACGGTGCTGATCGCGATCGCCAACCAGGGCGTGCTGGCGCCGGGCTTCTCGCTGGCGGGCATCCCGGCCGGCGTGTCGGGCCTGGGACTGGTGCGCTCGCTGCTGCCGCGCAAGGGCGCCAAGATGGCCATCGAGGCGGAGGGCGAGCGCGTGGTCGCCCGGCTGGAACTCGCGCCGCCGGCGGTGGCGCTGCTCGAGTCCTAGTCGCCGGCGCGCGTGCCGCGCCGGCCCTGCGCGCTACAGCTCGAACGCGCTGACCAGGGCGGTCAGCCGATGCGTCTGTTCGCTCAGCGATTCCGCGGCGGCCGCGGCCTCCTCGACCAGCGCGGCGTTCTGCTGCGTGGTGCGGTCGATGTCGGCGATCGCCACGTTCACCTGCTCGATGCCGGTGGTCTGCTCGCGGCTGGCGGACGCGATCTCCGCGATGATGTCGGCCACCTTCTGCACCGACACCTGCACGCCGCTCATGGTGTTGCCCGCCACGTCGACGAGGTCCGAGCCGGTCTGCGTGCATTCGAGCGCCGAGCGGATCAGCGCGTCGATCTCCTTGGCGGCCTGGGTCGAGCGCTGCGACAGCGAGCGCACCTCGGCGGCCACCACGGCGAAGCCGCGGCCGTGCTCGCCGGCGCGCGCCGCCTCGACGGCCGCGTTCAGCGCCAGGATGTTGGTCTGGAAGGCGATGCCGTTGATCACCGAGGTGATCTCGCCGATCTTGCGCGAATGCTCGTTGATGGTGCGCATCGTGCCGACCACCTGGCTCACCACGGCGTGGCCCTCGTTGACCTGCGTGGCCGCGCCCTGCGACAGCTCGTGGGCGTGCGCCGCGTTCTGCGCATTGAGCTTGACCGTGGAGGTCAGCTGCTCGACGCTGGCGGCGGTCTGCTGCAGCGCGCTCGCCTGCGATTCGGTGCGCTGCGACAGGTCGGAATTGCCCTGCGCGATCTCGCCGGACGCGCCTTCGATCGCCTGGGCGCCGCTGCGTACCTCGTTGACCATGCGCGACAGGCTGTCGCGCATGACCCCCAGCGCCTCGAGCAGCGCCGTGGCCTCGTCCTTGCCGCTGACGACGATGGACGACGCCAGGTCGCCGCGGGCGACGCGGGCGGCGGCGTCGACGGCCGTGCGCAGCGGAGCGGTGATGCTGGCGGTCAGTCGCCAGGCGAGCAGGGCGACGAGCGTCAGCACGACGGCCCCGGCCACCGTGATGGTGATCTCGGTGCCGCGGTTGACGGCATTGGCCTGTGCGGTGGCGGCGGCGGTCTGCTCGCGCTGGATCGCGATGAAGCGGGCGAGCTCGGCATTGGCCTGCTTGAGCAACGGATCGATCTTGCCGGTGATGACCGCCCCGGCCTGCTCGGTGTTGAACTGCGAGGCGAGGTCCACCGCTTCCTTGAAGTGTTCCTCCATCTTCGCGTCGATCTCGCCGAGCCGCTTGAACAGCGCCTGCTCGTCGGCCGTCGCGGCGGCCGCCTCGAGCTTGATGCGGCTGGCGACGAAGCGGGCGCGTTCCGACTTGGCCTCTTCCTCGTCGTGCTGCACCGCGTCGACCTGGGTCTGCAGGCCCATGTTGCGCACGGCGATCGCGCTGGCCAGCAGCGCGGCGCGCATCTCGGCGGCCTGTTCCTGCTGCGCGGAGGCCTTGGCGAGGGTCTGCAGCAGCGTGGTGCGGCTGGCTGCGTTGCTCACCATCGCGCCGACGAGCAGGGCGCTCGCCGACAGCAGGATGGCGCCGAAGCCGGACGCGAGTCGCGTCCCGATGGTGAGGCTGCGCAGGTTCATGATGGATGCCGGCTCAGCTCTTGTAGATGCCGCAGCCCACGAGCGTGTCGCCCACGCGCTCCAGGTACATCGACTTCAGCTCGATCTTCTGCGACACCGGGTTCAGGAACTTGTAGGTGTCCGTCCAGCCCTTGCCCTTGTCCTTGGCCAGGTCGACGAACATCTTGATCAGCGGCTTGCCGTCGGGATCCTTCAGGCCGATCAGGTCCTTGCCGACCAGCTTCGGATTGGCGCCCTGCGCCAGGTTCTTGCCGTTGAGGTCGTAGACGATGATGTAGAGGTCGCCGTTCTTGAACGACTTGCCGTTCGTGAATTCGTCGTAGGCCTTCTCGGGCCCGTTGGCCTTGATGTAGGCCACGGCCTTCTTGACCATGGCTTCGGCTTCGGGCGCGGTGCCCTTGTCGGCGGCGTGCGCGGCGCCGACCAGCGCCACCGACAGCAGCGTCGCGCGGACGAAGGACTTGAAGAGGGACACGAGTTTCATCTGGAATTCCTGGCGGAGAGCCGCGCTCGGCGGCGGGCGGCGTTGGTGACGCCGGTGCGTAGGTCTTATCGGTGGTTGCTCGGCAATATGAAGCGATTTCGGCCGCCCGTGCGGGCGCGGCGGTCGCCTGGCGCGTGAAAGACGTCGCGCGGGCTCAACGGCGTCGATCCGCCGCCGATAGAACCTGGGCGAGGATGACGGACGACGCATCGCTTGCGCCGGTCGCCCGACGCAATCCCTGCCGGTCGCCCGCGCGGCGCGCCCGCCTGCGTTCGTGCGAACGCGGCGGCGCCCGCCCTCGCGCCATTTCCTGCGTTCAGGTCGTGCCGGCGGGTGGGCGGGCCTGCATCGGGGCGGGCTGGCGCGCCTCGGCGGCCAGGTCGGGGTCGAGATTGGCCCAGGCCGGCGCGCTGGCGGCCCACATGTTGATCGACGGCCGGATGGACGACGGGTCGTCCAGGGTGCCCAGCCGGACCACGCGGAACTGCGGGCTGGCCGACGAGCCGGCGAACAGGTGGCAGCCGCAGGCCGCGCAGAAGTGGCTGGCGATCTCGTTGCCGCTGTCGGCCCGGCGCAGGAAGACGCGCGGCGCGCCGTCGACCGCGATCGCGTCGGCGGGGAAGATGGCGTTGGCGGTGCCGTTGCCCGAGATCTTCTGGCACGCGCGGCACCAGCAGATGCGCGCGACCAGCGGCGCGCCGCGCACCTGGTAGCGAACGGCGCCGCAGAGGCAGCTTCCGGTGCGGACTTCCATGGGGCTCCTCCAGGTCGTTGGCGGCGGGTCGGGCGGCGGACGCGACGGCGTCGGCACCGCCATGATCGCCGCCCCCTTTACCTCCAGCAACCCACCCGCGGGCTGAATCGGTCAAAATGCCGTCAATGACCCCCTTACGCGCTCGCCGCACCGGCCTTTCCGAGACGCCGTCGTCGCCTTCGACGACCGGGAGCGGTGCGCGATGAGCAAGGGCAAGATCCTCGTCGTCGACGACGACCGCCTGGTGCTGGCCACGGTCACCCACGGACTGGCCAAGGCCGGCTACGAGATCATCGACGCCGACAACGGCGACGACGCGATCCTGCTCGCGCGCCAGCACCGGCCCGACCTGGCCCTGCTGGACATCCGCATGGAGGGCATGAGCGGCTTCGACGTCGCCGCCTACCTGCGCGAGTCGCTGCAGACGCCGTTCATGTTCCTGTCGGCGTTCGCCGACGACGACACCGTGGCGCAGGTCAAGGCGCTGGGCGCCGTCGCCTACCTCGTCAAGCCGCTGGACATCGCGCAGATCGTGCCCACGGTCGAGGCCGCGCTGGTCACCGCACGCGCCCGCAAGGCCGCCGCGCCCGTCGCGCCGCCGCCCACGCCGCACGAGCACGTGCGCCCGGATCCGTTCGCGCCGACCTCGGGCTTCGGCGCGCTGCACGAGCCGTCGGCCTCGCCGCTCACCGCGCCCAACAACACGCCGGACCCGCTGGCCGACACCGTGGCCATCGCCGTCGGCGTGCTGATGCACCGCTACTCGCTGTCACGCCGCGAGGCGCTGGTGCGCCTGCACCGCATGGCCGCGGCCGACGGGCTGCTGGTACGCGCCGAGGCCGAGCGGCTGCTCGACGCCGTCGAGCTGCTCGCCCGCCCGGGCAACGCCTGAGCCCCTGTACCGGTGGTCGCGCTGATACAGCGCGGGCCGGGCATCCCGCCGCTGTGCCTTGGCCGGCCGCGGCATCGTCCCTACGCTCGGGTTCCCGCCTGGAGTCGAGCCGATGATGCAGCTGCTGCCGATGATGATGTATTGTTTCGTGATGTCGATCACCCCCGGGCCGAACAACCTGATGCTGACCGCGTCGGGGGCCAACTTCGGCTACCGCCTGACCCTGCCGCAGGTGCTGGGCTGCGTGATGGGCAACGTGGCGCTGACGCTGGTGGCCTGCAACGGCCTGGGCCGGCTGTTCGTCGCCTGGCCGGCGGCGCAGGCGGCCCTGCGCACCGGCGGCGCGCTCTACCTGGTGTGGCTGGCCTGGAAGCTGGCGCGTGCGCGCCTCGGCGATGCGCGCACGCTGCGCCCCCTCACGTTCCTCGAGGGCGTGATGTTCCAGGCCTTCAACCCGAAGAGCTGGATCCGCGCGATCACGCTGGCGTCGGTGTTCATGCCGGCCGGCGCCGACCCGCTCGCGGCGGGCCTGGCGATCAGCGCGATCGGCGCGGTCATCGGCTTTCCGTGCATCTCGGCGTGGGCGCTGTTCGGCGTGGCCATGCGCAGCCTGCTGACCGATCCGCGCCGGCAGCGCGTGTTCAACCTCGCGATGGCCGCGACCCTGGTCGTGCTCGCCGCCGACATCCTGCGCTGATGTTCGCGCTCGACCGCTCCTCGCCCGTGGCCCTGGCCGACCAGATCGAGGCGGGCCTGCGCGCCCTGGTCGCGCGCGGCCAGCTGCCCGGCGGCGCGCGCCTGGCCTCGATCCGCCAGCTCGCCGGCGAGCTGGCGGTCAGCCCCAACACCGTGATCGTCGCCTACGACCGCCTGGTGGCCGCCGGCGTGATCGACGCGCGCGGCACCGCCGGCTACTTCGTCAACCCGCGCCAGGGCGCGCTGCCCGAGGAAGTGGCGCTCGAGGCGGGCGAGGAACAGGAGCCGGTGTGGCTGGCCCAGCAGGCCAACGACCAGCGCGCCGGCGTGCTGCTGGCCAGCAGCGGCGCGCTGCCGCCCGCCTGGCTGGAGGACGCCGTGCCCGCCGCCGCGGTGCAGCGCGGGCTCGCCCGCAGCGTCGCCGGCATGGCCTCGCGCTGCCCGCCGCAAGGCCTGCCGGAGCTGCGCGAGCGAATCGCGGCGATGCTGCGCGGCATGGGCATCCCGGTGGACGCCGGGCGCATCCTCACCACCTACGGCGGCACGCACGCGATCGACCTGATCTGCCGCAGCTTCCTCAAGCCGGGCGACGCGGTGCTGGTGGAGGATCCGGGCTACTTCCTGATGTTCGGCCGCCTGCAGCAGGAGGGCCTGCGGGTGCTGCCCATCGCGCGCCGGCCCGACGGCGTGGACCTGGCGCAGCTGGAGGCCGCCTGCCGCGAGCACCAGCCGCGCCTGGCCTTCCTGCAGACCACGCTGCACAACCCGACCGGCTGGGGCAGCAGCGCCGCCAACCTGCACAAGTTGCTGGTGCTGTCCCAGCAGCATGGCTTCCTGATCGCCGAGGACGACGTGCAGGGCCACTTCCACCCGGGCCAGCCCACCCGCCTCGCGGCGCTGTCGGGGCTGGACCGCGTCATCTACTACTCGAGCTTCTGCAAGGCGCTGAGCCCGGCGCTGCGCATGGGCTACGTCGCGGCCGATCCGGCGCTGCTGAAGGCGCTGCTGCGCCAGAAGATCTATTCGGTGCTGACCACGCCGGCGCTCAACGAGCTGGTGATGCTGGAGGTGCTGGCGGCCGGCCGCTGGCGCAAGCACCTCGATCGCCTGCAGCGTCGCCTCGCGCTCGCGCGGGCCGCCAGCGAGCGCCAGCTCTCTTCGGCGGGCATCCGGCTGGACCATCCCGGCGCGGGCGGCCTGTTCCTGTGGGGCGAGGTGCCCGAGGGCGTCGACGTCGACCTGCTGGTGCAGGACGCGCTGCGCAACAAGATCCTGCTGGTGCGCGGCGCCACCTTCATGGCCGACGGCAGCGCCGACCCGCACATCCGCTTCAACGTGGCGATGTGCCAGGCGCCGGCGGTGGCCGACTACCTGCGCGAGCGCCTGGGCGCGCTGGCGACCGGCCGCGATTCCGTCGTCCGGGCCGCCGCGGCCGGCGTGCGGCCGTTCGATTGAGCTGGGGCCTCCGCGCGCCGGCACTTGCGCGGTGTCAAGGCGTCCGGCGCCGCCGCCGCTAGATTCGGGGCGGAACGTGTGCCGACCCTGTGCACGCGGGGTGGGGCACGATCGCGAGCATGGGCCTGGAGCAGCGTTGGTTGGCGGGATGGGCACTGGCCGGCGCGAGCGCGTTGATCCTGACGCTCGGCGTGCCTGCGCCCGACGCGTCGCTCCATGCCGGCGACGCAGCGCCGGCGATCGCCGCGGCGGACGAGCCCGCGCCGCTGGCCGCGGAATTCGCGCGCGAGGTCGTGCCGCAGCTGCACCCGCCGCCCGCGGCGCTGGCCGACTATGCGCAGCGGCTCGAGCAGGCGCTGCGCGATGCGCAGGCGCTGCCCGCGCAGCCCGAGTTCGTGGTGCTGGTCGACCGCAGCCCCGCGGTGCAGGCCCTGATGATCTGGTGGGGCGGCGACGGCACGCCGTGGCGTCTCACCGGCGCCGCCGCGGTGTCGACCGGCTGGCCGGGACGCTTCGAGCACTTCGCCACGCCCACCGGCCTGTTCGTCCACACGCTGGCCAACCCCGACTTCCGCGCCGAAGGCACGAAGAACGATCTGGGCATCCGGGGCTACGGCCGCAAGGGCGCGCGCGTGTTCGACTTCGGCTGGGTCGGCGGCGCCAAGGGCTGGGGCGACCACGGCACGGGCCAGTTGCGCCTGCAACTGCACGCGACCGATCCCGACCTGCTCGAGCAGCGCCTGGGCTCCGCGCAGTCCAAGGGCTGCATCCGCACCACGGCGTCGCTCAACGAATTCCTCGATCGCCATGCAATCCTCGATGGCGACTATGACCGCGCCCTCGCCGCGGGCCGCTCCTTCTGGGTGCTGCGCAAGGATCGAGCGCCCACCGCGTGGTCGGGGCGGCTGCTGCTGGTCGTCGATTCGCAGGCTGCCGCGCGGCCGGACTGGGCGCCCTGGCCGACCCGGGCCGGGCGCCGGGCCCCGGCGGCCGCGCCGCCCGCCAGCGCCGCGAGCGTCGGCGTTCAGGGCAGCGTGAAGTAGAAGCGCGCGCCCTTGCCGACCTCGGACTCGGCCCAGATGTCGCCGCCGTGGCGGCGGATGATGCGCCGCACCGAGGCCAGGCCGACGCCGGTGCCCTGGAAGTCCTTGGCGCTGTGCAGGCGCTGGAAGACGCCGAACAGGCGGTCGGCGAAGCGCATGTCGAAGCCGGCGCCGGCGTCGGCGATCACGAAGGTGGGCGTGCCGGCCAGCGTCTCGCGGCGCAGCTCGACGCGCGTGACCGGGCTCTGGCTGCTGTACTTCCAGGCGTTGCCGACCAGGTTCTCGATGGCGATGCGCAGCAGCGTCGGGTCGCCCTGGACCACCAGGCCCGGCTCGATGTGGATCTCGGCCTCGCGATCGGGCTCGTTGCTGCGCAGGTCCTCGAGCACGTAGCGCGTGAGCTGCGACAGGTCGACCGGCTGGCGCTTGATGGGCTGCGACTGCAGGCGCGACAGCGCCAGCAGCGAGTCGATCATGCTGTTCATGCGTGCAGCCGCGGCCAGGATTCGGTCGGTGTGGTCGTTGCCGATGCGGTCGAGGAAGCGGCCGTAGTCCTCCTTGAGGATGCGCGCGAAGCCCTCGACCACGCGGATCGGCGCGCGCAGGTCGTGCGACACCGAGTAGATGAAGGACTCGTGGTCGGCGCCGTCCGCGGCGCTCGCGGCGGGGTCGACCGCGGGCGCTGCCACCGGCGGCAGCCCGAGCGGGTCGGCGGCGGCGGCCGCCTTGCGCAGGATCACCAGGCGCCCGGCCTGGGCATCACCCTCGCTGGCCACGAAGGTCCAGCTGACGCGCCAGTCGCCCACGGCGCGGCTCTCGCCCGCGGGCATCTGCGCGAGCGCCTGCGCGATGGCCGCCGGCAGCCGGGCGCAGACGGCCGCCCAGTCGGGGGCGCCGGTGAATTCGTCCTCCGGCGACAGGGTCATGCCGAACAGCGCACGCGTGCCCGCGCCCTGGGCCTCCAGCCGCCACGGCGCCGTCTCGTCGAGGCGGCGGAACACCAGCACGGTGGCGTCGGGCTGGGACAGCATGCCTGCGAGCGCGGCGTGCCCGAAGTCGGCGGCGTCGCTCTCGCCCACGGGGCGGGCGGTGCCGAAATAGCCCAGGAAGTAGCCGTCGCCATCGTGGCGCGGCTCGCCGCGCACGCTCCACAGGCTGGTCGATTCGCCCAGCTGCAGCAGCACGCGCTGCTCGGTGATCGGCGCATGGGCGGCCAGCTGGCGCGACAGCGGCCAGCTGGCCGGCGAACCGGCGCTCGCAGCGGAAACGCCCTCGGCACCGGGCAGCGGCGCGGCGATGGCGGTGAGCACCGCGCCCAGCGGCGGGCTGGCCTTCCAGCCGGTCGGCCGGCGTGCCGGCGGCCGCCAGGTGGCCAGGCGGTGCGCCGGGTCGGTCTCCCAGATCCACTGGTCGGCCAGCGCGAGCAGCCGCGCCCGGTCCTCGGTGGCCTGGCGCAGCGCGCCGGCCTGGCGCGCCTTCATCCACAGCGCGCCCGCCACGGCACCGATCGCGCCGAAGGCGGCCAGCGCCAGGATCGCGAACACGGCAAGCGTGGGAGTCATCGAGTCTGCCGGAGCCACATGCAGTCGATTGTAAGGAGCAAAGGCGGCCCCGCCCGGGCGGGCCGGGGCGCGGCCGATGTGTTGTTCGCTGACATCGCCGCGGCCCGCCCGCTGCGCCTCCCCCCGCGGGTTCATCGATTGCCCGCCCCCACGGGCGGCGCGCAGGCGGCCTGCTCAAACGCGTCGCGCGTGCGGACTATTTCGCCATTGACGCCTGCAGTGCCCACGGACATGCTTACATTACAGGGCGAGAATGCTCGACGACGGGATGAATCTCAGGGTGCGATGGTCGACTTGAACAACTCCGGCTCCGAAGGCGCGGCGGCAAAGCCCGTGCTGGACGCCGCCTGCATGGCCGAGCTGCGCGCCCTCGATCCGGACGGCAAGGCGCAGTTGGTCAAGCGCGTGCTGGTCACCTACCAGGGCTCGCTGGCCAAGCTCGTCGAGCAGTTGCGCACGGCGCACGCCGACGGCGCCTGGGACCAGGTCTCGCGGGTCGCCCACACGCTCAAGTCCTCCTCGGCCAGCATCGGCGCACTGGCGCTGTCGGCGCTGTGCGCCGACATCGAGCGCCTGCTGCGCGTCGGCGACCACGGCGCGGCGGTCGGCCTGCTCGATGCGTTCCACGCCGAAGTGCGGCGTGTGGAAGCCGCCGTCGCCCAGACGCTGCAGCACCTCGAGGCGGCCGCCTCATGACCTTGCACCACGGCGTGAGCCTGGAGGCGACCGACCGTCGTCCGACGGTGCTGCTCGTCGACGACGACGAGGTCAACCTGCTGATGACCGCCGCCGCGTTGCGCGACCGCGGCTTCGACATCACGTCGACCACCGGCGGCGAGGAGGCCCTGACGCGCCTGGCCAGCTGGACGCCCGATGTCGTCGTGCTCGAC
Source organism: uncultured Vitreoscilla sp. (assembly GCA_964418745.1). Classification (GTDB taxonomy): domain Bacteria; phylum Pseudomonadota; class Gammaproteobacteria; order Burkholderiales; family Burkholderiaceae_C; genus Scleromatobacter. The sequence goes on along the minus strand of CAYQMX010000013.1, from coordinate 90,830 downwards.
GCCATCATGCCGGGCCTCGACGGCTTCGAGACCTGCATCGCGCTGCGCAACATGCCCGGCTTCGACAACGTGCCGGTGCTGATGCTCACCGGCCTCGACGACGAGGCCTCCATCAACCGTGCCTACCAGGTGGGCGCCACCGACTTCTTCGTCAAGGCCACGCAGTGGAGCCTGCTGGCCGGGCGCCTGCGCTACCTGCTGCGCGCCTCGCGCACGCGCCAGGAACTGGAGCGCAGCAAGGCCAAGCTGGCGCGCGCCCAGGATCTCGCCCGCATGGGCAGCTTCGACTGGTGGCAGGGCGAAGGCCGCAATTTCGTCAACGGGCTGGAACTGTCGGAAGAAGGGCTGCGCGTGTTCGGCTACGGGCCGGACGACCGCGTGAACCTGCGCGACATGCTGCGCATGATCGCCCCCACCGATCGCGAACCGCTGGTGCGCCTGGCGCGCCAGATCCTGTACCAGGTCTCGGTCATCGCCACCGACGTGCCGATGACGCTGCCCGACGGGCGCTTCCGCATCATCCATGTGGAGGCCGAACCCGAGTTCGACGAGCACGGCCACTGCTGCGCCTACACCGGCATCGTGCAGGACGTCACCGACCGCCGCATCGCCGAGGACCGCATCCGCCACCTGGCCAACTACGACGCGCTCACCAACCTGCCCAACCGCCGCCAGCTGATCTGGCGCGCCGAGCGCGCGCTCGAGTTCGGCCGCCGCCTGGGCCACCAGGTGGCGCTGCTGCTGATCGACCTGGACCGCTTCAAGGTCATCAACGACACCCTGGGCCACGCCGCGGGCGACGAGCTGCTGATGGAGGTGGCGTTCCGCCTGCGCGGCTGCGTGCGCCACTGCGAGCAGCTGTTCGAGGGCGTGATCGAGACCGCGGGCTCGCGCTCGCACCGCACCCTGGAGGCCGTCGGCCGCCTGGGCGGCGACGAGTTCGTGGCGCTGCTGCCCGAGGTCGCCGACGAGGCCGACGCCCAGCGCGTGGCCACCCGCATCCTGGAAGCGCTGCGCGAGCCGGTGGTGGTTGCCGGGCAGGACTGCTTCGCCACCGCCAGCGTGGGCATCGCCCTGTTCCCGCGCGACGGCAACACCGTGGCCGACCTGCTGCGCAACTCCGACGTGGCGATGTACGCCGTCAAGTCGCAGGGCCGCAACGACGCACTGGTCTACACGCCGCGCCTGGCCGGGCGCGGCCGCGAGAAGCTGCAGCTCGAGAGCGCGCTGCACAAGGCCATCGAGCGCGACGAGCTGGTGCTGTACTACCAGCCCAAGGTGGACGTGCTCACCGGCCAGATGGTGGGCGTCGAGGCGCTGATGCGCTGGCGCCGCGGCGACCTGCTGATCCAGCCGGCCGACTTCATCCCGGTGGCCGAGGAGACCAACCTCATCATCCCGATGAGCGAGTGGGCGCTGCGCCAGGCCGCCAAGCAGGCGCGGATCTGGGCCGACGCCTTCGGCTTCTCCGACTCCATCGCCGTCAACATGCCCAACCGCATGTTCGAGCGCACCGACCTGATCGAGCAGATCTCGTCGGCCGTGCGCGACCACGGCATCTCGCACAGCATGATCCAGCTCGAGATCACCGAGACGGGCCTGATGAAGGACCTGCAGCGCGTCATCGCGCCGCTGCACCGGCTCACCGAGATCGGCGTGCAGATCTCGATCGACGACTTCGGCACCGGCTACTCGTCGCTGTCGTACCTGACGACGCTGCCCATCTCGGAGGTCAAGATCGACCGCAGCTTCGTGCGCGAGCTGGGGCTGCAGCCCAAGCCGCCCAGCCTGGCCGTGGTGACGGCCATCATCGCGCTGGCGAAGTCGCTGGGGCTCAAGGTCGTGGCCGAAGGTGTCGAAAACGAGAAGCAGCGCGACATGCTGTACGGAGAAGGTTGCACGCTGATGCAGGGGTACCTGTTCAGCAAGCCGCTGCCTCCGGAAGACATCCAGGCCTGGATGGAGCAGGTGGTCCTGCCCCGCAAGGCGCCCTGGAAGTCCGCCTCCGCGAGCGCGCGTCCCGTTGCCGATGATGTCGTCGACGTCGGTCGGCGCTCGTAATACCCGAGCGGCCCGCCCGCGACCGTCACCCGTCAGACGCCCATGCCCAAACCGTCAGCCGCCGAGACCGCCAAGGCCGCGCTGCGCCGCCTGGCGCTGTCGAAGCTGGAACCCACGCCCGAGAACTACGCCCGCGCCTGGGTCGAGGAGGGCGGCGCCGCCCCGGCCGCGGCCCCGGCCCCCGCCGCGCCCGCGCCGACGCCGGCGGCCGGTGGCGCCAAGGCCAAGCCCGTGTTCGACCGCATCGCGGCGCGCCTGTTCGACGAGACGGCGCAGCGCGAGGAGTTCTCGCAGTCGCTGCAGCGCGCCGACTGGGAGGCGGCGCGCGGCTTCGTCGAGCGGGCGGCCGAGGCGCAGCTGGCGCTGGCGCAGGGCTGGGCGCAGACCGTCGAGAAGCTCGCGCGCGGGCTCGAGCGCGGCGGCCGCCAGTGGACGGCGGCGCGCAAGAAGGACAGCCTGCAACGCGTGCTGGAGGCCAACCGCAGCGACATCTCGCGGCTGCACCAGCGGATGAAGCAGCTGGTGGCGTCGTGGGACGGTGACGTCACCGACGACACCGTCGACGTCGACGCCACCGCCGACGACCTGGCCGCGACCCCCGCGCGCGCCGCCGCCGCGCCCGCCGAGCCGGGCTCGCAGGCGGGCGCCGCGCGCGCCGGCGGCGACTGGCCGCCGCTGCTGCAGCAGTACGACGCCACGCTGCGCGTGGCGCTGCCCGCCGACGACGAGCGCGCCACCGCGCTGGCCGGCGAACTGGGCGAGCTGCAGGCCGGCCTGCTGCGCGAGGGCGCCACCGCGCCGCTGCGCGCGCAGGCCGAGGACGTCTGCGAACGCGCGCGCCGCCTGCTGGCGCACCGCCATCACCTGGTCGACGAGCTGCACCGCCTGACGCTGGAGATGAGCGCCGGCCTGGCCGAAGTGGCCGAGGAGGGCAGCTGGGTCCAGGGCCAGACCGAGAGCCTCAAGCTGAGCCTGGGCGACACGCCCAACGTGCGCTCGGTGCGCGCGGCCAGCGAGATGCTGGCGCAGACGCGCGCGCGCCAGCACCGCGTGCGCGCGGAACGCGACAGCGCGCGCGCCGCGCTCAAGGACGCGATCTCGCAGATGCTCACCGAGCTCGACGCCCTGGGCGACCACACCGGCCAGTTCTCCGACAGCGTCGCCCGCTACGTCGACACCATCGCCAACGCCGACTCGCTGGAGAGCCTGGCCACCGTGGTGCGCCAGATGGTGGAGGAAAGCCGCGCGGTGCACGGCCTGGTCAGCGAGACCCAGCACCGCCTGCACGAAGGCCGCGAGCGCGCCAGCGAGCTCGAGTCCCAGGTGCGCACGCTGGAAGGCGAGCTGCGCCGGCTGTCCGACGAAGTCTCCACCGACGTGCTCACCGAGGTCGCCAACCGGCGCGGCCTGATGCAGGCCTTCGAGCTCGAGACCGCGCGCCTGGAGCGCCAGGGCGGCGAGCTGGCGATCGGCCTGCTCGACATCGACAACTTCAAGAAGCTCAACGACACGCTGGGCCACTCGGTGGGCGACATGGCGCTGAAGACGCTGGCCGGGCACGTGCAGAAGCAGCTGCGCTCGGTCGACATCGTCGCCCGCTTCGGCGGCGAGGAATTCGTCGTGCTGCTGCCGGGCGTGCCGGTCGACGAGGCGCAGGTCACGCTCACGCGGCTGCAGCGCACGCTGTCGGCCAGCCTGTTCATGCACGACGGCCGCGAGGTCTTCGTCACCTTCTCGGCCGGCGTCACCCGGTTCCGGCCCGGCGAGGCGCTGGAGGCCGCGCTGGAGCGCGCCGACGAGGCGCTCTACGAGGCCAAGCGCACGGGCAAGAACCGCACGTGCATCGGCTGAACGCGCTCAGGTCGGCGCGCCGCAGGCCAGGCCATCGAAGTGCCAGCCCACCACCACGCCCAGGCGCAGCTGGAAGTGCGTGGTGCAGCGCACCGGCACCACCGGCGCGACGGTGGGCATCGCCACCCGCACGGCGCCGGTGCTGGGCACCACGTAGGTGGGCAGGCCCTGGGTGTTGTGGGTGTCCTCGTTGACGGTCCAGGTGAGCGTTTCCACGCCGGCATCGGTCTGCGCGAGCAGCGGTGGGCCCCAGGCCGCCACCAGGTCGGCGCGCGACGCGCCTTTCCAGCGCTGCAGCGATTGGTCGTAGCGGGCTTCCATCGAGGCCTGCGAGGCGCATCCCACGAGGGTGGCGGCGAGCGCGGCGGCGACGGCCCGGTGGAGGCGGCGAACGGGGCGGAACAGTGCGTGCATGGACGCATTGGACACCCGCGGCGGCCTGTTCGGTCCCCGGATTGCCCGAGGCTGTATCGTCACGCAACGGAGCCCCCCATGACGATGCCCCCCGCCGATGCCCAGATCCTGTCCGACGCCGTCCGCGCGCTCGAGCGGCCGGGCATCGGCGCGCGCATCGCCAGCGTGGTGGGGTCGCCCATCGAGCGCCTCGTGGGCATGCTGCCGGCGCGCGCCGCCACGGCCATCTCGACGGCGGCGCGCAGGGCGATCCACGGCGCCCTCAAGCTGTCGCTGCGCACGCTGGCCACCCACGATCCGCAGGCGGCCGGCACGCCGCCGCCGGCGTCCAACGGCTGGCACAAGCTGGCCAGCGCCGCCAGCGGTGCCGTGGGCGGCGCGTTCGGCCTGGCGGCGCTCAGCGTGGAGCTGCCGGTGTCGACGACGATCATGATGCGTTCGATCGCCGACGTGGCGCGCAGCGAGGGCGCCGACCTCGCGGACCGCCAGACCCAGCTCGAATGTGTGATGGTGCTGGCGTTCGGCGGCGACGCGTCCAGCGACGACGCGGCCGAGGTGGGCTACTTCGCGGTGCGCGAGGCGATGACGCGCGTGATCTCCACGGCCGCGGCCCACGTGGCCCACCACGGGCTGGCCAAGGAGGGCGCACCGGCGCTGGTGCGCCTGATCGCGCTGATCGCCGAGCGCTACGCCGTCAATGTCTCCGAGAAGGCGGCGGCGCAGTTGGTGCCGATGATCGGCGCGGTGGGCGGCGCCGCGATCAACACGATCTTCATCGACCACTTCCAGTCGGTGGCCCGCGGCCACTTCGCGGTGCGGCGCCTGGAGCGCCGGTACGGCGAGGCGGTGGTGCGCGCGAAGTACCGCGAACTCGCGGCGGCGCTGGACAAGGCGCCGTGAACGACTATTGCGGGCTCGCCCGCCCGGCACGGATGCCCATGACGCCCCAGCGACCGCTCGTCCTGAACTGCCTGGCCCTGTGCGCGGCGCTGGCGGCATCGGCCCCCGCCGTCGCCGCGGTGCGCGCGGCCTGCACGCCGCACCCGGCCGGCGGCGACGTGCCATCGCAGGCCGCCGACGCGCTGTCGCTGGCGCTGGACGCGGCCCACCCGGTCGCCCTCGCGAACTGGGACGTGCGCTGGTGGCAGCGCCACCGCGTCTGGATCGCGCTGGAGGCCCGCAACGACGGCGACGCGACCGCGCGCGTGCTGCCGCAGATGCTGGTCGATGCGCGCCCGGACGGCGGTGCGGCGACGCTGCTGTCGGGCCTGCCCCTGGCGCTCGCGCCGCACGCCCGCGCCACGCAACGGCTGGCCGTCTACGTGCCCGACGACGCGAAGACGCTGGGCGTGCGCGTTCTGGCCGGCGCACCGGTGCAGCCCGTGGCGGTGGCGTTCGCGCTCGAGTGCTCCGACGCCCGCTTCGCGACCGGCGAGCTCGCCCCGTCGGTGACGCGCCTCCTGGACGAGGCGCTCATGACCTACTTCACCGGTTTCGTCGACCCGCTGCCCGATCCGAACGCCGCGCTCGAGACGGCGCGCATGCTGGCCAGCGGCGCGCAGGACGGGGTCGACGTGCTGTGGACCCTGCGTGGCGTGATGCAGTCCGTGCGCGACGATCATGGCTACATCGTCGGCCCCGACGAGCCGCCACCGGTTCGGCGCGCACCGGCCACGCGGCCGTCCGAGTTCGAACTGCGCGCCGATGGCACGGCCGTGGTGCGCCTGCATGCACTGGACACGGGCGCGCCCGGTGCGGCGCAGGCCTGGGCCGGCGCGCTGCACGACGGCGTCGCCGCGCTGGCGGCCCGCCATCCGCTGGCCTGGATCGTCGACCTGCGCGACCACGACGCCGACAGCCCGTGGCCCGCCTTCGCCGGGTTGTCCACGCTGCTCGACGGTCCCGCGGTGGGCGCCTTCGTCGACCGCCGCGGCACCCAGCCCTGGATCGTCGAGCGCGGCAGCGCGCGGATCGCCGGCGGCCCGGCGCAGGTCGACCTGGAGTCGCCGCCGGAGCCGTCGCTGCGCGCGGCGGTGGCGGTGCTGACCGGACCCGGCACGCGCGATGCGGGCGAGGACCTGGCCGTGGCGTTTCGCGGCCGCGCCAACACCCGCTTCTTCGGCGCGCCGACGGCGGGCTTCCCGACCCTGGGCGTGCGCGCGCACCGGCTCGCCGACGGCAGCACGCTGGGCGTGCTCGAGACGCGCGATGCCGACCGCACCGGCACCGTCCATCGCCTGGGCGTGGAACCCGACGTGCCGGCGGCCGCCGACGCGACGCCCGAGGCGGTGCTGCGCCAGGCCGTCGACTGGGCGCTGGCCGAGCGCGGCGCCGTCGAACGGCGCTGACGGCCGGCCCCATGAGAAACGCCTCCTGGTTCGCACCGGGAGGCGTCGTGGAACCGGCGGGGCGCCGGCTGGGGAACGGCGGCGCGGGCCGCCGTCCGGGGGGACTCAGGCGTTCTGCTTGCGGCGACGCACCATCGTGCCGAGCAGGCCGACGCCGGCCAGCATCAGCGCGAGGCTGTCGGGCTCGGGGATGGCCGTCGTGTTGAAGTTGCCGCTGAAGCCGCCGCCATCCACCTTGGACATGCCGGTCACTTCGACGAAGTAGATCCCGCTGTTCAGGTAGTGGCTGGCCGATTCGCCGCCCAGCGCGAACTTCGTCAGGTAGCTGGCACCCGTGGGCAGGGACGTGACGTCGACCCCGTCGGCGGTGAAGCCGTTGAAGTAGCCGAAGTCGAAGCCGGTGAAGCTGACGGTGGCGCCCTTCGCGTAGTCGGCGGCGACGTCGAACTCGACCTGCGACTCCACCGGCGGCGAGAAGAACAGGAAGACGTCGTCGAACGCCGTGCCCTTGGTCGCGAAGGAGTCGCCGAACGCGGCGAAGGTGTCGAGGCCGTCGCCGAATTCAGTGGTGACGAAGAACACCGAGCTGGGCGTGATGTCCTTGGCGGCGACGGGCGCCACGAGGCCGCCGGCCAGCGCCAGGGCGGCGCAGACGGAGGTCAGGGTCTTGCGGATCATTGAGTGGTCCTTTGTGTAGTCGGATTGGAAACGGTCATGGGGGCGGGCGTTCACTGCGGCGCGGCCGGAGCGAGCACCTTGGACAGGTTGTCGATGTTGAGCACGCCCAGGCCGACGGCCGGGTTGTAGCTGTTGGTGCCCGCGTAGAACAGGTTGGTGCCGGTGGGCAGGGCGCGGAACGGCGAACCCGTGCCATAGCCCAGCTTGCGGAACGAACCGTACAGCTGCGGGTGCAGCAGGCCCAGGCGGCCGCCGGCCTGCTGGGTGATCAGCGAGAAGATGCCGTTCAGCTGCGGCGCGACGAAGCTGGTGCCGCCGCCTTGCGAGTACAGGCCGCCGTCGACCACCAGGTAGTAGCCGGTGTACGGGTCGGCGTTGAGCGAGACGTCGGGCACGTTGCGGCCGGCCACGTTGCCGGGCAGGTCGACGTAGTCGATGATCGGGCCGCTGAACGTGCCGGTGTTCGGGTCGTACACGCTGGGGCCGAACATCGACTGGCCCTGGCTGGACGCCTTGGTGCCCGTCAGGCCGGCCTGGTAGGACGGCAGCGCGTACTGCACGCTGACGCCGCCGCCGCCGCCGACCGGGAAGGCCGACGAGTAGTACAGCGCCTGGCCGTAGTTCTTCAGGTAGTAGTCGCGGAAGTAGTCCCAGGCCCAGGGACGCTCTGCCGGCACCGTGACCTTGCCGTACTTGCGCGGCACCGTGGTGGCCAGCGTCGAGCCGCCGGCGCCCAGCACCAGCGGGTGGCTGGCCGGGAAGTCGACCGTCAGGATGGGCGTGAACGTGGGGTAGGTGTAGGTGCTGCGGTTGATGTCGTAGGCACCCGCATCGCCGGACGAGGCGATGACCGGCGTGCCTTGCGCGGCCGCCTCGGACAGGATGGCGTCGTACACCGCGAGGGTGCCGCTGTCTTCGTAGATCTCGGCCAGGCCCCAGCTCACCGACAGGGTGTCGCACAGGTTCTCGCTGACGGCGGTGTTGTAGAGCGACAGCGCCCCGATGTCGGAGTTTTCGGCTTCGTAGACGCGGATCTTGGCGCCCGGTGCCAGGCCGCCCGACTGCTGGACGTCGAGGGCCGTCTCGTCCGCGCCGTTGTCGGCCGCGGTGGCCACGTGGCCGTCGACGCCGATCTCGGTGATGCGGTTGGCCAGCACCGGCTGGTGGATCACCGACCAGTACAGGTAGGCGTCCGACTGGTTGAAGCCGGCGAAGGTCATGATGCCCAGCGTGGTGCCCGCGCCGCTCAGGCCGCGCGCCGTCAGCGGCAGGCCGTTGTAGGTCTTGAGCACGTCGCCCGTGGTCAGCTGGCCCGGGGTGTTGGTGATGATGACGTCGGGCGTCACCGGCTGCACCGCGACGTCGGGCTCGCCCGCCAGCGCGCCGGCATGCGGCACGTACTTGACGTAGGAGTGCGACAGCGGCTGCGTGCTCAGGCCGGTCACGGCCTGGGCGATGCCTTGCAGGCCTTGCGGCAGCACGACGTTGCCCACCGGACGCTGGAAGGTCTGGGCGCCGAGCGAGTAGGTGTGGATCGCGGTGCCGAACAGGGCGCTCAGCTGCGCGTTGGTGGCCGAGGCCTTGACGAGCAGGCGGTTGGCCGAGACTTCGGAGACGGCGATGCCGTTGGCGGCCAGGAAGGCCGTCACCTGCGCCACGGAGGCCGGCGTCGGGCCGTAGGCGTCGGCGAACTGCGCCGGGGTGATGAACTTGCGATAGCTGGCGCTGGTCGGGTCGACGGTGCTGGCGATGAACGCGTTGAGCGCGTCACGATTGCGCAGCGGCAGCGAGATGGCGAACTTCACGACGGCATTCGACGGGGCGACGCCGAGGTCGACCAGGGCTGCCTTGGTGATGCGGCTCTGGCCCGCGGCGGGCACGGCGGCCTGGACGCTCGCCATCGTGCCGGCAGCGACCAGGGCTGCGGCGACGATCGTGCTGAAACGAAAATTCAATTGCTTCTCCTCGAGGACTGGGTTGTTGCCTTCTTGCGTTGCATGCAACTACCGAGCCAGGCGGAGGCGGGTGCGTGAATACCCCAAGATGAACGTCGCCAACCGGTGGGTGGCGAGATCTCGTGCGCCATGTGATTTCATGGTGCGGCTGCCGATCGGCGCGGCGGTAGCCTGCGTCGGTTCGACTATAGGCAAGCGCACATGCGCAAACCGACCGTACTTACGTGAATGGGGAAAACCGGGCCCGGGCGCGAGGACGGCATGCGGACGCCGCCGCACAGGGAAAACACCCACGGGAAGGTCGAGTGGGCACTCGCACCAGGGGGCGGTACCCCCCTAGTTTGATGGTGCGGTGCGACAACGCTCAGGGCTTGCCGGGCCGGTCGTCGAGGGACGCCCCGCTGGCTGGGGCCAGGCGGCGGATCGGCGTCCCCCGTCCGCGCGAATCGGCACAGGGGTCGTCCTCGTCCAGCGCATGGCGCAGCTTGCTGGTGCGCAGGCCGGCCGACTCGGCCCGCGCCGGGCAGGCGGCGGATGCCGGGCGGGGGGCGGCGACGCCGGACGCGGCGCCGGACGCCGGCACCGGGGCGCCGCAGGCGGCGGCCGAGGCCAGGGCGAGCAGGGCGCCGGGCAGCCAGGAGGACGGGCGGAAGTGGGGCAAGGTCGGGCTCCGGAAGCAACACAGGGAAACGAAGGCTCCCATCATGCGACTTCCCGTGGCCGCTGGAGTTCCGGTCGAGTGCGCCTGCACCGACCTGGGGTTCGTGCCCACGGCTGGACCCTAGTTGCCACCGGCGGGATCCCAGCCGGTGCTGACGACCGCCGCCTCCACCGTGCCCCACGTCAGCAGCTCCAGCCGCTCCCATTGCTGGGCGGTGCGCAGTTCGACATGCACCTGGCCGATCAGCACGCCGGTCTTCTCGAAGATGACCCCTTTGGATTCGCCCGTCCAGTTCGACAACTGGTTGAAGTCGGCATCCTCGATGAACAGCCGCTCTGCCGCGCCGCCATGCAGGCTCTGTGCATGGCCGACCTGGAATGAGGGCGCGTCCTGACCGTGGACGCGGCGCGCGCGCCACTTGCCCGCCGGGCGATCGACGAGGAAGTTCAAGGGATGGTTCGCCACCGCCAGGATGCGACGCAGCATCTCGAGGGCGAACCGGGGGTTGTGGATGCGCTTGTTCGTCGCCATCGACCTCTCCTGTTGGCGTGCGCGGCGCCCCGGCCAGGACGGCCAGGGGCGGACGCCGCTGGCATGCAGTCTCACTGGTCTGGCGCGGTGCGGTATCCCCAAGGTCGATGGCGATGGCGCACGTCGAGCTGTGCGCGTCGCCAGGCAGCGCGGCGCAGGCTTACGAGTTCGGTGCTGCTCCGCGTCACCGGCCGCGCGGGCGCTCAGTGTTCATTCGACAGGTCGGCCTGGTGCAGCTTCCGGCGCGCGCGCCGCAGCGCGACGACCACGCAGGCCGCCACCACCGGGATCGCCAGGCCCACGGCCAGGTCGGGCTGCAGCGGCAGGCCGCCCGCCTTGCCCGCCTTGGCGAGGTAGCCGATCAGCCCGGCGACGTAGTAGACGATTGCCGCCACCGACAGGCCCTCGACCGTCTGCTGCAGCCGCAGCTGCAGCTTGGCGCGCCGATCCATCGACGCGAGCAGTGCCTGGTTCTGGCGTTCGCGGGCGATGTCGACGCGGGTCGACAGCAGCGCACTGGCCTGCGCCACGCGGTCCGACAGGCCGTGCAGGCGCTGCGACGCGTTGGCGCAGGTGGCCACCGCGGGCGCCAGCCGACGCGCCATGAATTCCTCGATCGGCTGGATGCCCGGCAGGCGCGTCTCGCGCAGTTCGGCGATGCGCGTGGTCACCAGCTCGTGGTACGCGCGGCAGGCGCCGAAGCGGAACTGGCTCGCGGCCAGGCCGCGCTCGATCTCGGCCGCCAGCCGCGTCAGCTCGTGCAGCAGCGCCTCGTCGCGCCCGCCTTCGTCGGCGATGTGCGCGGTGAGCTCGGCCAGCGAGGACTCGATCGCGGCGATGCGCGGCGCCAGCTGGCGCGCGATCGGCAGCGCCAGCAACGCCATCATGCGGTAGGCCTCGATCTCGAACAGGCGTTGCAGTGTGCGTCCGGCCTGGCGCTCGGTGAAGCTGCGGTTGCCCACGACGAAGCGGCCGAAGCCGTCGGCATGGATGCGGAAGTCGGTGTAGGCCTGGCCCGCCCCGCCGCCGATCTCGCCGCCCACCACGATGTGGCCGTCGAACAGGGCTGCCAGCCTGGCGGCGTCCAGCGGCGCATCGTTGGTGCGAATCAGCTTGGCGTGCGCGGCCACCAGCGTGCGGCCGGGCAGCGCCGCCAGCCAGCCGGCCGGCAGCAGCGCGGCCACCGGCTCGCTGAACGGATGCGGGCTCAGGCCCGGCGCCAGCAGCGTGAAGCCGGAGAACTCGCCATGGCGCTCCCACTTGAAGCGCAGCGGCCCCAGCTGCGCGCTGAAGTGCGTGGCGTCGGCCGCGGGTGGCGCCACGCCGTGCGGCGCGCACAGCGCGGCCACGTGCGCCCGCTCGCGCTCGCGATCCTCGCGATCGATCAGCACGGCGACGTAGGTGGCGCGGCAGGGAGTATCCAGCGGCTCGGGCGGTCGGGCATGCACCTCGTCGGCCAGCACCAGCCGGCAGGGATGGTCGGGTGGAAGCACGATCACTCCTTGGTTGTCCCCGCGAACCTGCGGGTGCAGGGGACGCCGCGCGCCAGGGTGCGCAGGTGGCGCCGCCGCGCGTGCGCCGATGATACGTTCGGCGACCGGGCGCGCGACCGGCTCAGAGCGGCGCCCAGCGCGAATCCTGGATGCCCTGGGGCCCGAGGGTGGTGCGGATCTCCGCGCGCGGCGAGCGGATCGGGGCCGGGTCGCGCTGCGCCCTTGCCGCCGCCGACAGGCTGGCCGATTCGCAGCCGTGCCGCGCGAATTCTTCGATGTAGGCCAGTGCGTTCTCCTGGGTGAGCGGGCGCGCGTACAGGTAGCCCTGCAACCTGTTGCAGCCGATGTGGTCCAGCGTGTGCTGCTGCGAGAGCGATTCCACGCCTTCCGCGGTGGTCTCCAGGTCGAGGGCCAGGGCCAGGGTCTGGATGGAGCGGATGATGGCGCGCGCGCTGCGCGGATCGGCGGCGTCGAGGCTGCGCACGAACGAGCGGTCGATCTTCAGGCTGTCGAGCGGAAAGGTCTGCAGGTAGGCCATCGAGGAGAACCCGGTGCCGAAGTCGTCCAGCGCCACGCGCACGCCGTCGTTGCGCAGCGCGTGCAGCACGCGCACCGCACGCTCCATGTCCTTCAGCAGCGTCGACTCGGTCAGTTCGACCTCGAGGCGCCGCGGCGCGAGGCCGCTGGCGCCCAGGGCCTCGACCACGGTCCTGCGAAGGTCGGAGCGCTCGAACTCGATGGCCGAGACGTTGACCGCCACGCCCAGTTCCCCGGGCCACGCCATCGCGTCGTGGCAGGCCTGGTGGACGACCCATTGCCCCAACGGCACGATCAGGCCGCTGGCCTCGGCCAGCGGAATGAAATCGACCGGGGCGATCAGGCCGCGCACCGGATGGTTCCAGCGCACCAGCGCCTCGAAGCCCATCAGTCGGCCGCGCGTCCGGTCGACCTGCGGCTGGTAGACGAGCATGAGCTGGCCGCCGCGCAAGGCCTCGCGCAGTTCGGCGAGCAGGCCCAGCTTGGCACTGGCTTCCGTCTGCATCTCGGGCCGGAAGAACTTGTGCGTGTTGCGCCCCGCGCCCTTGGCCTCGTAGAGCGCCATGTCGCCGAACTTGAGCAGCTCCTCGGCGCTGGTGGCATCGCCGGGCGCGAAGGCGATACCGATGCTGGTGCTGATCTCGATCGAATTGTCATGCACCAGGTACGAGCGCGACAGGGCCTGCTGCAGGTCGTAGGCGAGCGCCTGCGCCTGGCCGCGATCCATCGCGCCGCGGGCCAGCACCGCGAACTCGTCGCCCCCGAGCCGCGCCAGCAGGCAGCCCTGCACGAGGTTGGCCTTGAGCCGGGACGCGACTTCCTGCAGCAGCGCGTCGCCGGCGAGATGTCCCAGCGAGTCGTTGACCGTCTTGAAGTTGTCCAGGTCGAGCATCAGCAGCGCGCATGGTCCGGCCACCGACGCGGTGCCGAGCAGCTTGCCGAGTTCCTGGTTGAACAGGTGCCGGTTCGCCAGTCCGGTCAACGCATCGGCGTTGGCCATCCAGTTCAGCGCCTGCTCGCGTTCGCGCAGCAGCGTGATGTCCGAGCCGACGCCGCGCCAGCCGACGCGCTTGCCGTGGCCGTCGATGAGCGGGCGGGCGGCCAGCGACCACCAGCGCGACTGGCCCGCGATCGACATCGGCAGCGTGAGCTCGCGGAACGGCACGTTCCTGGCCAGCGCCTCGCGCACCTGCGCGAGTCCCGGCTGCGCGCCCTTGCCCGGATCGGGATCCAGCCTGGCCAGCAGCGCGGTCAGCGCGTGCCCCTTCAACTGTTCCGGCGGCTTGTCCAGGGCCTGCGCCAGGCGGCGCGGCACGTGCGTCAGCCGGCCGTCGGCATCGGCTTCCCAGACCCAGTCGCTGCCGGCTCGTTCGAATTCATTGAGCAGCAGTCCCACGACGTGGTTCTGCCGCTCCAGGTCCTCGGCGGTGGTCAGGTTCTTCAGGAACAGGCGCGCGGCCAGCCAGACCGTGCCGAGCAACGCCAGGCCGTACAGCGCCACCATGCCCGCGAGCGGGCGGCAGGGCGGCGCGGCGCCCAGCAGCAGGCCGACGATCGTCGCGCCGCAGATGCCGCAGGTCCAGGCAATGCCCGCATGGGCCAGCGGCGAGAAGATCCAGGCGCCCATGGACATCAGCGCCGCCACCACGGCCACCACGATGATGCGCTGGTGCTCGTCGCCGGCATCGAAGACGGTGACCGCCAGCGCCGCCTCGAGGAGCGCGGTCACGGCCAGGTCGGCGGCCAGCCACCAGGGCGCGCCGCGCGACGCCGGGATGGCGACGACGCCGGTGCGCCACAGCCAGGACACGGCCAGGTTGACGAGGTTGATCGCCAGCACGCTGGCGAACAGCGGCAGCAGCGTGGCGTCCGCCACCTCGCCGCGGAAGGCGAAGAACGTCATCGTCGCCAGCGCCAGCGTGGCGGTCGCGGCCAGCGGCACCTTGTCGGCGACCGCATGAACCTGCAGCCGCAGCCGCTGCTCCGCGGAATGGGCGCCGCCGTACTCCGGCGTCGCCGCGGACGGGGCGCTGCGCGGGGGCTGGAAGCTGCGCCTGTTCATCGATGAGGCCGCCCGGCCTGGCCGTCGACGCGTCGCCGCGGCACGGACGCCGTTGGACCGCGCCAGGACTTCTTGTTGTTCATTCGGGATCTTTCGGCCTGAAGGGTGTCCCTCGACACCGCATGGATCGGTCTTCCGCTTCTTCGACCCGAATCCAGTCTGCTTTAGATATATATGACGAGCAAGCGTCACTTATGACGAATGTGTCGGTTTTCACGAACTTCAGAGGGAGTGAGGCCCGGGGGAGACGCGCGTGCCGCCGGCGTCGTCAGGCGCCTGTCGCCAGGGTCGATCGCGCGGTCGGTACAATTTCCCCACCGCGGAGGTTTGGGTGAGCGGTTTAAACCAGCAGTCTTGAAAACTGCCGATGGGCAACCATCCGTGAGTTCGAATCTCACAGCCTCCGCCACGCGACATCGCTCCCGCTCGCCCGGTGAGCCTGCGGCCCGCCACGATGGGCCCATGTATCTCGACAACGACCTCGACCGCCCGTGCTGGTACTGCGTCCACTGGGCCGGGCCGTGCTGGAACGATCCGGCCATGGCCGACTGCCGGCGCGGCGGGATGAAGTCCTGCAAGGCCGACGCCGCCCGCGGCTGCGTGCACTGGATGCGTGAGACCGGGGTCGACGATGACCACTGGGCGCCGGCGCCGCTGGTGCGGCCGGCTTCGCCGGGGCGGCGCGAGGCGGATGCCGCGGCGATCGCGCTGGCCCGGCGCCTGGACCGGGCCGGTTCGACCGCGCGCACCCGATAGCGCCGCTTCCTGCGGCAGCCGGGCCGCACGGCATCCGCTGCGCGCCGGCCGGGCTGTCCCCCCAGCCGGCGGATGTCTCATGGGCGAACGTTCAGTAGAGAGACGCGTCCAGGCCGGAGAGCGTGTTCATTTGAGCCAGGGCAAGTTCGGCCTGCGGCACACCCCGTACCGTATGGGCACGGCGACGACAGATCGCTGCATCGTTGGAGCTGCCTTGTCACATGCCCTCACCGCCGCGCAACTGCGCATCCTCCACGATGTGCGGGCGGAGCGTCCGCAACCGCCGCCGGGGCACTTTCCGCCCAACTACAAGCTCGACCTGGAACTGCTGGTGTTCCTGCGGCTCGTCCGCATGGAGGCCTGCGTGGTCCGGCTGACCGATGCCGGGTCGGACTACCTCGACCGGGGCGACGAGGAAACGCCAGACTGAACGTTGCGGGGCCGCCTTGGCAGCAGCGGCCTCCCGGCGGCGCGGGGGGGCGGCCGACCGGTCAGCCCGGCTTGCGCGCCTGCGGGCAGCGCACCTGGATCACCTCGCGGTGGCCGGCGTCCACGCGCACCGCGGTCAGGGCGCCGCCCCAGACGCAGCCGGTGTCGGTGGACAGCAGCAGCGGGGTGTCGACCAGGCCCAGCTGCGACCAGTGGCCGAAGGCGATCGGGGTGTCGCGGGTCAGGCGCTGCGGGTGCTCGAACCAGGGCAGCATGCCGGGCGGGGCCTCGCCGGGGGCGTCCTTCTTCAGCTCCAGCGTGCCGTCGGCGCCGCACAGGCGCATCCGGGTGAGGGTGTTGACGATGAAGCGCCAGCGGTCGGGGCCCTCCAGCGCGTCGTCCCAGCGGCGCGGCTCGTTGCCGTACATCGTCGGCAGGAAGGTGGCGATGTCGGGCGAGCGCAGGAGCGTCTCGACCTCGCCTGCGAGTTCAAGGGTGCGCTGCGCCGTCCACTGCGGGATGACGCCGGCGTGCACCAGCAGCCAGCCGCAGGCCTGGGCGGCCATGCGGCGGTGGCGCAGCCAGTCGAGCAGGGCGTCGCGGCGCGGGTCGGCCAGGATGGCGTCCAGCGTGTCGCCCTTGCCGGGCTTGCGCACGCCGTGGGCGACGGCCAGCAGGTGCAGGTCGTGGTTGCCCAGCACGCACTGGGCGGCGTCGCCGAGGGCGGCCAGGCGCTGCAGCACCGGCAGCGATTGCGGGCCGCGGTTGACGAGGTCGCCCAGCAGGTGGAGGCGGTCGCGCGAGGGCGAGAAGCCGATCGTGGCCAGGAGGTGCTCCAGCGGGTCGCAGCAGCCCTGGAGGTCGCCTATCAGATAATCCATGATCCGATTCTGCTACGCTCGCCGGCTTTGGCCCTGCCGCGGCCCTCATATTCCTCGATGGACGTCGCCCTTCTTTTCTTCCTGATCGTGCTGAACGCCGGTTTCGCGATGTCCGAAATGGCGTTGACGACGAGCCGCAAGGCCCGCCTGCAGGTGATGCTGGAAGCGGGCGAGGGGGGCGTCGAGGCCGCGATCGACCTGCACGACCACCCGACCAAGTTCCTGTCGACGGTGCAGGTGGGCATCACCTCCATCAGCGTGCTCAACGGCATCGTCGGCGACGCCGCGTTCTCCGAGCCGCTGGGCGAGTGGCTGCACGCCACCTTCGGCATGGGCGTGCGCCCGGCGCACGTCACCGCCACGGCGCTGGTGGTGTTGATCATCACGGTGGTGACCATCATCTTCGGCGAGCTGGTGCCCAAGCGCATCGGCCAGATGTTCCCCGAGACGGTGGCCGCGCTGGTGGCGCCGCCGATGCAGTGGCTGTCGGCCGCCACGCGCCCGCTCGTGGTGCTGCTGTCGGCCACCACCGAGGCCATCCTGCGGCTGATCGGCATCAAGGGCAACGCCAACCGCTCGGTGACGGAAGAGGAGATCGCCGCCAGCCTGGAAGAAGGCCTGGACGCCGGCGTGATCGAGGCCCAGGAGCACCAGATGGTGCGCAACGTGTTCCGCCTGGACGACCGCCAGATCGGCTCGATGATGATCCCGCGCGCGGAAATCCGCTGGCTGGACGCCAACGCGCCGATCGCCGACGTGCTGCGCGCGGTGGTGGCCGACGAGTCGCACGCGCGCTACCCGGTGTGCCGCGGCGGGCTCGACGACGTCATCGGCGTCGTCACCGCCCAGGGCCTGCTCAAGCCGCTGGCCGAGGGCCGCATGCCGGTGCTCACCGAGGAGCTCGAGCCGCCGGTGTTCGTGCCCGAGACGCTGTCCGGCATGGAACTGCTGGATCATTTCCGCTCGCACGTGGCGCAGCTGGTGTTCGTGGTCGACGAGTACGGCGCCGTGCAGGGCGTGATCACGCTGCGCGACGTGCTGGAAGCCATCACCGGCGAATTCGGCCCGGAATCGGGCGATGATGCGTGGGCCGTGCGCCGCGAGGACGGCAGCTGGCTGATGGACGGCCTGATCCCGGTGCCGGAGATCAAGGACCGCCTCGAAATCAAGGATTTGCCCGAGGAAGATCGCGGGCGCTACAACACCCTGGCCGGCATGATCATGCTGCTGCTGGGACGCCTGCCGCGGACGACCGATTCGGTCGACTGGGGCAATTGGCGGTTCGAGGTCGTCGACCTCGACGGCAAGCGAGTCGACAAGGTGCTCGTGAGCCGGATCACTTCCCCTGGAGAACAACCATGATCGTCACGAACCTTCACAAAGAGCCGATCGCGCTCGACACCGTCCTTCACCGCGACCTGCGCCTGAAGAATGACCTGAACGCGATCCCGAAGCTCGCGCCGTTCACCTCGTTCATGGTGTCCGTGAGCGAGTTCGCCGACGCGGCGCTCAACTTCCCGATCCTGTTCGTGCGCGCCGCGCCCGACGCGCTCGGCCGCGACACCGTCGCCCCCGTGGCCGTGTTCGGCCTGAAGCCGGGCGAGAACCTGTTCGCCACGGCCGACGGCAAGTGGGACGCCGGCTACGTGCCGGCGATGCTGCGCGCCTACCCGTTCACGATGGCACGCATCGAGGGCTCCGACCGCTGGGCCATCGTGTTCGACAACTCCTGGGAAGGCATGTCGCGCACCGAGGGCGTGCCGCTGTTCAACGACAAGGGCGAGGCCAGCGAGCTGCTCAACGGCGTGCACAAGTTCGTGCAGGACCTCGAGACCGACCTCGAGCGCACCCGCCAGGCCTGCGCCGCGCTGCTGGAGATGAAGCTGCTCAAGCCGATGCGCTTCGACGCCACGCTGGCCAACGGCGAGGCCCTCTCGGTGGACGGCTTCATGACGGCCGACGAGGAAGCCATCGCCAAGCTGCCCGACGCGCAGATCGCGCAGATGTACCGCAACGGCCTGCTGGGCCTGCTGCAGATCCACACCACGTCGCTGAACAACATGCGCCGCCTGCTGGACCGCCGCATCATCCAGGGCAACGCGGCCGCGCGCGCCGCCGCCACGCAGGCCTGACCGGCCGCCGCCGGCGCGCCCGCAGGAGCGGCGCGCGCCGGATCAGCGCGACGCGCCGGGCTGCCAGCCCAGGCGCGTCGACAGCTGCGCCGCCGCCGGCTTCAGCCGTGCGGCCACCGCGCCGTCCGGCGCCGAATCGAAGGTGGCGCTCGGCCCGACCGCCGTCAGGCTCAGCACGAGCTGGCCGCGCGCGTCGAACACCGGCACCGACACCGCGCTGACCCCGGGCAGCGCCACGCCGTCCACGCAGGCCACGCCGTCGGCGCGCACCCGGGCGATCGTCCGATCGAACGCGGCGCCCAGGCCGAAGCGGCCGCCCGTGCGTGCCCGGGGGGCTCGCGCGGGCGCGCCGGCGCCGCCGCGGCGCGCCTCGTCGGCCAGTGCCTGCAGCACCGCCTCGGGCGGCCCGAAGGCGGCGAACAGCCGGCCCGACGCGGTATCGGGAATGCTCATCACGGTGCCGTGGCGCATGGACACATGCACCGGCGACGGCGCCTCGGCGATGCGCACCAGCGTCGGCCCGCGATGGCCCCAGACGGCGATCGCCACCGTGTGGCCGGTGGCGCGCGCCAGCTCGTCGATGCGCTCGGTGGCCAGGCGCACCGGGTCGTACTGCTGCAGGCCGATCAGGCCCATCTGCAGCGCCAGCGGGCCCAGGCCGTAGCGCCCGCCCTCGGTCTCGCGCTCGACCAGGCCCAGCTTGATGAAGCTCACCAGGTAGGGATGCGCCTTGCCGGCGCTCATCGCGGCGGCGGCCGCCAGGTCCTTCAGCGCCAGCGGCTGGCCGTGGTGCGCCAGCGCCAGCAGCAGGCGGCCGCCCACCTCGATGCTCTGGATGCCGCGCGAATCGGATTCGCGGGCCGGGGCGGTGCGGGAGGCGGAAGCGGCGGGCAAGGTCACGGTGGCGCGGCTGAAATGGACACGGCGGAAGGAGCTGTCTATGATAGCGCGACGATTCATCCATGGTGAATCGATTCAGCAAAGGTGAAATCGATGACGGGTTCTTACCCTCCGCAAGGCGGCCTCTTCGGCGGCTTCGGCAACCACTTCAGCAGCGAGGCGGTGCCCGGCGCGCTGCCGCAGGGCCGCAACAGCCCGCAGCGCGCGCCGTTCGGCCTGTACGCCGAGCTGCTGTCGGGCACGGCGTTCACCGCGCCACGCCACGCCAACCTGCGCACCTGGCTCTATCGCCGCCAACCCTCGGTGCGCTGCGGGGCCTATGCGCCGCATGCGCACGCGCTGCTCAAGACCGGCGCCCGCGACGGCGTCGACGTCACCCCCGACCCGCTGCGCTGGAACCCGATCCCGCTGCCCACCGAGGCGCTGGACTTCGTCGACAGCCTGCGCACGATGCTGGTCAATGGTGATCCCGACGCGCAGGCCGGCATCGCCATCCACCTGTACGGCGCCAGCCGGCCCATGGGAACGCGCGCGTTCGTCGACGCCGAGGGCGAGCTGCTGCTGATCCCGCAGCAGGGCGCGTTGCGCGTCACCACCGAACTGGGCGTGCTGCACGCCGGCCCCGGCGAGATCGTGCTGCTGCCGCGTGGCATGGTGTTCAAGGTCGATCCGGCGGTGGCCGGCAGCGCCGTCAGCGGCTACGTCTGCGAGAACTACGGTGCCGCGTTCCGCCTGCCCGAGCTCGGCCCGATCGGCTCCAACGGCCTGGCCAACCCGCGCGACTTCATCGCCCCGCTGGCCGCTTACGACGACGGGCCGGTGCAGCCTTGGGAGCTGGTGCGCAAGTTCGGCGGCACGCTCTGGCGCGCGCCGGCGGCGGCCTCGCCGTTCAACGTGGTCGCCTGGCACGGCAACCTGGTGCCCTACGTCTACGACACGCGCCGCTTCAACACCATCGGCTCGGTCAGCTTCGACCATCCCGATCCGTCGATCTTCACCGTGCTGACCTCGCCGTCCGACACGCCCGGCTGGGCCAACTGCGACTTCGTCATCTTCCCGCCGCGCTGGATGGTGGCCGAGGATACCTTCCGGCCGCCCTGGTTCCACCGCAACGTGATGAGCGAATGCATGGGCCTCGTGCAGGGCCAGTACGACGCCAAGGAGGAGGGCTTCCGCCCGGGCGGGCTGTCGCTGCACAACAGCATGGTGCCGCACGGCCCCGACGCCGACGCGTTCGACAAGGCGAGCTCCGCCGACCTGGCGCCGCGCAAGCTCGACAACACGCTGGCCTTCATGCTGGAGAGCCGCTGGCGCCTGCGCCCGACCGCGTTCGCGCTGAACGGCGGCCACCTGGACAAGGGCTACGCCGACTGCTGGGCGCCCCTGCAAGACAATTTCCGGACCTGAGATGCTGGACTTCACCCACGACCCCCGCGTCGACAGCTGGGTCGCCTCGGCCAACGCCTGGGACACCGACTTCCCGATCCAGAACCTGCCGTTCGGGCGCTTTCGCCGCGCCGGCAGCACCGAGCCGCTGCGCATCGGCGTGGCCGTCGGCCACTACATCCTGGACCTGGCGGCCCTCGGCAACCTGGACCCGGCCATCGCCGTGCTGCTCGGCCCGCTGGCGCACGGCGACCTGAACGGCTTCATGGCGCATGGCCGTGCCGCCCGCATCGCGTTGCGCCATGCGCTGTTCACGGGCCTGTCGACCGCGCCGTCCCACGGCGCCGCGCTGTGGCAGGCCCACGCCGCCACGTTGCTGCTGCCGCAGGACGAGGCCGAGATGGCGCTGCCGTGCCGCATCGGCGACTACACCGACTTCTACACCGGCATCCACCATGCGACGACCGTCGGCAAGCTGTTCCGCCCCGACAACCCGCTGCTGCCCAACTACAGGTGGGTGCCCATCGGCTACCACGGCCGCAGCTCGTCGATCGGCGTCAGCGGGCAGCGCTTCGCGCGGCCCTGGGGCCAGGCCCGGGGCGAGGGCGAGACGCCGGTGTTCGCGCCCACGCGCCGCCTCGACTACGAGCTGGAGCTGGGATTCTTCGTTGGCCCGCCCAACGCCCCCGGCACGCCGCTGGACATGGCGCAGGCCGAGGCCTCGCTGTTCGGCGCCACGCTGCTCAACGACTGGTCGGCGCGCGACGTGCAAGCCTGGGAGTACCAGCCGCTGGGCCCGTTCCTGTCGAAGAATTTCGCCACCACGATCTCGCCCTGGATCGTCACGATGGAGGCGCTGGCGCCGTTCCGCGCCCCGTTCGAGCGCGACCCGGCCGACCCGCAGCCGCTGCCCTACCTCGACTCGGCCGCCAACCGCGAACGCGGCGCCATCGCCATCGGCCTGGAGGTGTGGATCCAGACGGCCCGCATGCGCGCCCAGGGCCATTCGGCCGTGCAGGTGTCCGCCAGCTCGTTCGCCGATGCCTACTGGACGCCCGCGCAACTGCTGGCCCACCACGCCAGCAACGGCTGCAACCTGCAGCCGGGCGACCTGATGGGCACCGGCACGCAGAGCGGCCCCGAGCCCGGCCAGGGCGGCTCGCTGCTGGAGCTGAGCCTGGGCGGCCGGCAGCCCTTCGCGCTGGGCAACGGCGAGACGCGCACCTTCCTGCAGGACGGCGACTGCGTGACGCTGCGTGCGCGCTGCGAGGCCGAGGGCGCGCGCCGGATCGGCTTCGGCGACTGCGTCGGCACGGTGATGCCGGCGCTCGAGCGCGGCTAGGTGGGGCCTGTTCACACCAGAAGCGGGCACGCTTTCAGTGTGAACAGGCCCCAGGTGCTCAGGCGGCGCCGGCGAGTGTCGGCAGCGCGGGGCGCCGGGTCGCGGCGCCGACGGCTGCGAACACCGCGATGCCCGCCACGCCGCACCAGGCGTCCGTCCACAGCATGCCGCCGGTGCCCCAGCGGGTGTTGGCGGCGCCGTCGACGAACGTCATCAGCATGATGGGCGCGTTCGATACGGAGGAAAGAAAGCTGAACTTGGTGGCCGCGGCGGTGTCGCCGATGGCCTCCAGCACCACCGCGCAGTAGGCGGCGTAGCACAGGCCCACGACGAGCGCGTAGGCCGACGTCCAGAAGATGTACTGGTTGGACGTGCGCGGGCACAGCGCCATGCCGATGGCCGTGGCCACCAGCAGGAAGCCGAACAGGCAGTACGCCGTCCGCCGATCCATGCGGTCGCACAGCCAGCCGCCGAGAAGGCAGCCGAGCGCCGAGATCACGCCGCTCATGGCGCCGGTGACGAAGGCGACCACGTCGGCCGACGCGTGCCACTCGCTGGCGATGGGCGACCACAGGTTCTGCGCCGCGCCGCTGCCGATCGGCAGCAGGCAGATCAGCAGCGCCAGGATGCCGATGCGCGAGCGCAGCAGCTCCCACAGGTCGCCGCCGATCGCCCGCAGGTTCGCCCGCACGCCGAGGTGGCCCGCCGCCTCGACCCGGCCGTCGACCTTCAGCAGCGGGCGCGGGTCGTCGACCCAGAACAGCGCCAGGCAGCACAGCGCGCACAGCAGGCCCAGGGCGCCGCCGGAAGCGGCGTCGCTCAGGCCCGCGCTCTGGATCAGCCACAGGCTCAGGCCGCCGCCCAGGCCCTGGCCGCCGAGGTTGCCCGCCTGCGACCACCCGCCGGCGCGGCCGCGCTGGTGGTCGGGCACGGTCGCCGCCATCAGGCTCTCGACCGCCATCGCGAGCAGCGTGGCGGTGAAGTTGCTGACCGTCAGCGCGGCGCTGATCAGCGCCAGCGAAGGATGGTCGCCCATGGCGGCCCGGCCCGCCAGCCAGAGTCCCAGGCCGCAGACGAGCGTGGAGCCCACGTACCAGATCTTGCGCGTGAGCAGCGTGTCGACCAGCGGCGCCCACAGCCACTTGAAGATCAGGCACAGGTAGCTGATGCCCACCACGACCGCGATGTCGCCGGTGCTGATGCCCTTGCTGCTCAGCTCGTAGGCGAGCGCCACCGTCAGGAAGCCCGGCACCGCCCCGAAGGGCATGAACAGCACCAGGAACAGGAACGGGTGGACCGGCTTGTGCCGCGGAGCGGCGTCGCCGGCGGGCGCTTCGGGCGGCAGCGCCGCGGCATGGGCAGTCATGGTGGGTTCCCGGTGAGCGGAGCCCGGATTGTCGTCGCCCGGCGGCGCGTCGGGACTGCGGGTATCACCTCGCCGCTAGAGATCCATCAGCTCCGGGTAGCGCCGGAAGATGCCCTGCTCGTTGAACGGCAGGCGCCGCTCGCTGCGCAGGTAGGCCGCGACGCGGGGCAGGGCGGCGACGCGGTCGTGCAGTTGCACCACCAGCGGGGCCGTCGCCAGCGCTTGCGCCGTGGCGCGCGGGAACGCGTAGCGCAGGCCCTCGACCAGCTGGAACAGCGACAGGTCGACGTAGCTCAGGCGGCCGCCGACCAGGTGGCGCGTGCCGGCGGTGTTGTTGGCCAGCACGCGCTCGAACCAGTGCAGGAACTTGGGGATGCGGTGGCGGCAGAACTCGCCCGCGCGGCGCAGCGCCTCGGGCTTCTGGTCCTCGTAGTACAGCTCGCCGCCGATGGGGTGGTGGGTATCGTGCGCCTCGGCCACCATGTCGGCGATGGTCAGCTGGATCTGCTGCGTCCAGATGCGCAGCTGCTCGCTGCGCGCCACCAGCTTGAGCGTGGGCGCGAGGTACTGCAGGATGACCGCCGTCTGGGCGACCACGACGGCACCGTCCTTGAGCACCGGCGGCGCGAACGGCGGGTGGGCCGCGTCGGCGTCGCCGAGCAGGCGCAGCAGCGCCGGCACGCCCTGGCCGGACTGCTCGGGCCCGCGGGCGACGTCGACGTAGGGCGCGCCCGCCGCCTCCAGCGCCAGTCGGATGAATTCGCCGCGGCCCGGGATCGTCGGCCAGTAGTGCAGTTCGTAGGTCATGCGTCGAATGTAGCCTGCCCGGTGCCAGGGCCGGGGCGATCGCGGCGGGCACAATGCCGCGATGCATGGCCCGCAACGCATCGTCTGCCTCACCGAGGAAACCACCGAGTGGCTCTACCTGCTCGGCGAGGAGCACCGCATCGTCGGCATCTCGGGCTACACCGTGCGGCCGCGCCGGGCGCGCGAAGACAAGCCGCGGGTGTCGGCGTTCCTGGACGGCAAGATCGACAAGATCGTCGCGCTCCAGCCCGACCTGGTGATCGGCTTTTCAGACATGCAGGCCGCGCTCGCCGACAAGCTGATCCGCGCCGGGCTCAACGTGCTGGTCACCAACCAGCGCAGCGTGGCCGAGATCTTCGCCACCCTGCGGCTGGTGGCCGGCCTGGTGCAGGGTGGCGAGCGGGCGGAGGCCTGGATCGCCGCGTGCCAGGCGCGCCACGCCGCGATCGCCGCGGCCTCGACCGCCTGGGCCCGCCGGCCGCGCGTCTACTTCGAGGAGTGGGACGATCCGATGATCAGCGCGATCCGCTGGGTCTCGGAGCTGATCGTCGTCGCCGGCGGCGTCGACGTGTTCGCCGAGCTGGGCCTGCACGCCGGCGGCAAGGATCGCATCGTGCACGACGCGGCCGAGCCGCCACGGCGTGCGCCCGACCTGATCGTGGGCAGCTGGTGCGGCAAGAAGTTCCGTGCCGCCAACGTGGCCGCGCGCCCGGGCTGGCAGGCCGTGCCCGCGGTGGTCGACGGCGAGCTGCACGAGATCAAGTCCTGCGACATCCTGCAGCCGGGCCCCGCCGCGCTCACCGACGGCCTGGCGCAGTTGCATCGGCTGTGCGCGGCGTGGGCCGCGCGCCAGGCCTGAGCGTCAGGGACGCCAGCCGCGGGCACGTGCGGCGGCCTCGGCGGCGGCGTCCAGCGTGTCACCGTCGCGCAGCGCGTCGACGGCCTGCAGCAGCGTCGGGCTCAGCGGGCTCGCGGCTGCGCGGTACGCGCCCGCGGCGCTCGCGGGCGCGCCGGGCACGTGCTCGAGCTGGGCCAGGACCCAGTCGTCGGCCTGCTTGCACGCGATGCCCGACGACGCGTCGTCCAGCGAGAACGTGCGGCAGTACTGCCGTGCCTGGTTGCGGAAACTCAGGCCCACCGCCACGCCGCCCGCCGCCGTGCCCGCGAGGCGCTGTTCGAGCGCGTCGCGCAGGCCGCCGCGGGCGGTGATCGTGCCGCCGTGGCCGACGGCCAGGGCGAGCGTGTCGGGGCCGGCGCCTGACGACGGCGGCGCGAGCCCGCGTGCGCCCAGCAGCACGCCCAGCGCCAGGCTGGCCGCGATCGCCCCCCACTCGGGCCAGCGCCAACGGCGCGCGTGCGGCAGCGCGGCGCGGTGGACGTCGCCGGCGCCGGCCGCGACCGGGTCGTTGGCGGCCGCCGCCGGTGGGGCCAGCAGGTCCGCCAGGCCGCCGGGCATCGGTTCGTCCAGCACTGGCGCGTAGGCCGACTGCAGGCCTTCGCGCAGGCGGCGCGCGCGCGCCACCGCGCGCGCGAGGGCGGGTTCGTGCACGACGCGGGCCTCGAAGGCGGCCTGTTCGGCGGGCGACAGTTCGCCGTCGACGTGGCGCATCACGGCCAGGCGGTCGTCGTCGTCGAGGGGCGGGTTCATGGCGTCAGGTCTCCGTCGCCCAGCATCGCCTGGAGCGCGTCGCGGCCGCGCGCGAGGCGGCTGGTGAGCGTGCCGATGGGAATGTCGAGCACCGCCGCGGCCTCCTTGTAGGGCAGGCCCTCGACCAGCACCAGGCCCACGGCCAGGCGCTGGTCCTCGGGCAGGCGGGCCATCGCCGTCGCTATCGACAGGCGGATGTCGCGGCTGGCCGTCTCCGAATGGCCGACGTGTTCGCCGGCCTCCTCGGGCACGAGCACTTCGTCGCGCCGGGCCCGCGCACGCACTTCGTCGATCCACGCGTTCTTCATGATTCGAAACAGCCAGCTGTCCAGTCGGGTGCCATCCTGCCACTGGTCGAGGTGCTTCAAGGCACGCTCGACCGCTACCTGCACGAGGTCGTCCGCGTCCTCCCGCTGCCGGGCGACGGCACGCGCGAAACGGCGCAGCCGCGGCAACAGGGCCGCGATCTCCGCACGCAACGCAAGGGGCGACAGGCTCATGACATGATGGAAGAACGTCGAGGCAATGGATTTTCTTCCATCGCCGCGACGTTATACCGACCATGAGCCTGCGAACCCGAAGATTCCTTGCGCTCGCCGCCTTGTCCGTGGCTGCGGCGGCCCATGCGCAGTTGCGGCTGCCGTCGCTGGGCTCGGCGCTGGCCCCGATCGCGCGCGCGCCGCTGGTGCAGCGCGTCGATCCGCTGGTCGCTGGCGTGCTCGCGCCGGCCAACCTCGTCGCCGCGCGGCTGGATGAAGCACAGCGGCGCTTGCGCGCGCATCCGGACCGGCTCGAGCGCGATCCGCGGGGCGAGCTGGTCGTGCGCGCCGAGGTGCTGGCGCAGCCGTCCAGCCCGGTGGCGCGCGACGCGCTGCTGGCCGGTGGCTTCCAGCTCCTGCGCGAGGACCTGCTGGATGGGCTGGACGACGAACTGCTGGTGCTCGGGGCGCCGGCAGGGCAGTCGCTCGCCGACGCGGTCGATCGCGCGCGCGCGATCGACCCGAACGGCCGGTACGACTTCCACCACGTCTACCTGGGCAGCGGCGACGTGGCTGTCCCGGGCGCGACCCCGATGCCGGCCGCCGAGGCGCGTGGCCCCGGCGGGCTCGACGCGGGCCCGGGCCCGGTGCAGGTCGGCCTCATCGACAGCGGCATCGACGGCGCGCATCCGGCCCTGCGCCATGCGGCGGTCGTGCGCCACGGCTGCGGCGACACGCCGCGTCCCGCGCCGCACGGCACGGCCGTGGCCTCGCTGCTGGTCGGCCAGGAGGACAGGTTCCGCTCGGCACTGCCGCGGGCGCGGCTGTACGCCGGCGACGCGTATTGCGACGACGCCACCGGCGGCTCCGTGGAGGCGATCGCGCGCGAGCTGGCGTGGCTGGCGCAGAAGCGGCTCGCGGTGATCAACGTGAGCCTCGTCGGGCCACCCAACCAGGTGCTGCAGCAGTTGGTCGCGCACGTGGTCGCCAAGGGCATCCTGATCGTCGCGGCGGTGGGCAACGACGGGCCGGCGGCGCCGCCGCTGTATCCGGCCTCGTGGCCGGGCGTGGTGGGCGTGGGCGCGGTCGACGGCAGGCTGCGCCTGCTGCCCGAGGCCGCCCGCGGGCCGCAGGTGATGTTCGTCGCGCCCGGCGCCGACATGGTGGCGGCGGCCAACGGCGAGTCGGCGTTCGCGCGGGTGCGGGGCACGTCGTTCGCGGCGCCGCTCGTCGCCGGCCTGCTGGCCGCCCTCTACCAGGTGCCGTCGCCCGACGGCGCACGCGCGGCGATCGCACGGCTGGCCGGCACCGCACGCGACCTGCCTGCGGCGCCGCGCGACGGCATCGGGCGCGGCCTCGTCGGCGAGACGCTGCGCACGCCGCCCGACGCCGTGGCGCTGGTGCGCGCACGCTAGTTACATCCATTTTCAAGGTCGCGCGGAAGAAATCGGCCCCGCACGGCGTTCTCCCCTTGCAGGCCGCGAAATCGTTCGCGGCCAATCAAACGAAGGTGAACGTCATGATCAGCAAGCATTCCGCGCTCCACACCGTCGCCGTGATGGCGCTGTCCACCCTCTGCGTCGCACTGTCGCCGTCGGCGCACGCCGGCCTGCTGGGCGGTGGCATGCACGGCGGGGGGATGGGTGGCGGCCTGGGCGGCGCCCTCGGCCAGGCCGGCCTGGCGGGCGGCGCCACCAGCAGCCTCGGTGCCGCCGGGCAGGCCGGCGGCAGCCTGCCGGCCGCCAATGGCACGCCGGCCAAGGATGCCGCGGAACATACCGTCGGTGCCTCGAAGGCCGCGGCTGGCGATGCGCTGGTCAACGGCAAGGCGACGGCGGCGAGCGGCAAGGCGGCCGCGGCCAGTGGCGTGTCCGACGGCAGGACGGTGGCCGCCACGGGCGGGCAGGGCGTGCGCGACGTGCGCGGCTCGGCGGGCACCGCGGCCGGCGGCGTGCAGGGCGCCGCGAACAGTGGCGGGTCGATCGCGCCGGGGGCGCCCGATGCGGCGGCGCCCGCGCCGACGACACCGGTTGCCGCGCCGCCGGCGGCCGCCACGCCGCCCACCGCACCCGGCCACGCGGCGCCTGCGCCCGCGGCCACGCCCGCGCCGCAGGCCTCGCCCAAGCCGTCGGGCACGGCCACGGCGACGGGCTCGAGCAATGGCGCGCTGCAGGGGTCGGCTTCGCGCCAGGGCGGCGTGAGCCTGGGGGCCACCGGCGCCGCCGGCGGCGCGGCGCAAGCCGGTCAGCCGGCCACCAGCGCGAACTGAGGCACGCCGTCTCGGTGAAGGCGGCGCGGCTTGGGCCGCGCCGTCGCCGTCTCAGGCCGGCGCGGCGGCCGGCCAGCGGTAGCCCAGCACCTGGGCCCGCGGGTAGCGATGCTCGCGCACCGACTCCAGCTGGTTGCCGCCCAGCAGCACGACGTCGTCGCCGTCCGCGCGCACGAAGAAGCCGACATGGCCCTTCCAGCTTTGCGGTGCCTCGCGCCACAGCACCGCCACGCAGCCGGGGCGCGGTTCGGCCAGCGGCGCGCCCCATTCGAGCCAGCTGCGCGCCAGCGCGGAGCCGGTGCCGGCGATGCCCGCCTGCGCCAGCGTCCAGTGGACGAACGACGAGCACCAGCTGACCTTGTCGTCGTAGCCGGCGATGTTGGTGCCCGCGTGGTACTCGAAGATGCGCGGATGGCTGGCGTCGGCGGGCAGGCTGCGCACGCCGATCTCGGCACGCGCCACGCGCAGCCACGGGGCGCGCGCCTCGTCGGCGGCCCGCACGCGCAGCGAGGTCATCTGGTCGGACCACCACATCCCCAGGCGCGCGATGAACGCCGCCACCGGCTGCCCGTGGCGAACCGGGTGGTCGGGCGGCAGCGCGGCGAACCCGGCGTGCACCAGCGTGACCTGGGTGCCGTCGCGCCGCGGCGCGAACGCCACCGACACGGTGGTCGTCTCGTGCGGCGCGAAGTTGATGCCCCGCCATTCGATGGCCAGCGCGTGCGGCGGATCCCAGTGCGTGACCGTGCCGGTCTGCACCACGTGCGCGGCATCGGGTCCGGCATCGGCCGCGGCGATCGTCTCGAACAGGCGGCCGCCGAGCCGCGGCTCGAGGTGCAGCACGCTCAGCGCGCGCGCCCCCGAGCGGAACTTCAGGCCGTGGCGCCACCAGGCGTCGATCTGCTCGGTGAACACCTCGAAGGCGATCGCCGGCGGCGCCTCGACGAACACGCTCGCGCTGACGCGGTCGCCGCTCACCGCACGCCTCGCTCGCGAGCCACGCGCTCGGCCTGCTTGCGGAACGCCTGCATCTGCACGCCCCAGAACGCCTGCACGTCGCCCAGCCAGGCCTGCAGGTCGGCCAGCGGCTGCGCCTCGAGCCGGTAGGTGCGGGCCCGCGCGTCGTCGTCGGGGCTGGCCGCACCCACTTCGTGGATGACGCCGGCCTGGCGCAGCACCCGCAGGTGGCGGCTCATCGCCTGGCGCGACATCGCCAGCGCGTCGGCGATCTCGCCGGCACGTTGCGGGCCGTGGCGCAGCAGGCCGACGACCGCGCGCCGCGTGGGCTCGGCCAGCGCCTGCAGCGTGCGGTCGAGCGCTTGCGGATCGGGGAGCGGCGGTGCGGCGCGAGCGCCCTTCGGAGCGGCCGTGCGTGCGCTCATGCGACGAGCCTGCGCCTCGCGGCTGCCGTGCGTGCGCTCATGCGACCCGCTTCTCGCGCACCCGGTGCGAGAACCACCACGCGTGGCCCTCGAGGTCGTAGGCGCCGTAGCTGCGGTCGCTCCAGTAGTCGTCGCCATAGTCGTGCGTGGCGGGCTCGGCGTGGATGGTGGCGCCGTGCGCGCGCGCCTGGGCGCAGTGCGCGTCGGCGTCGTCGACGAACAGGCACAGCGACTGGCTGGCGCGGCCGCCCAGGTCGAGCGGGCTGGCCTGGCGGGCCTTGAACTCGCGACCCGGCTCGACCGCGTCGCCGGGCTTCGCGGCGGCGCCCACGGACACCAGCGCGTCGCCGTAGACCAGCTCGCTGTACAGGATCTGGCCGGGCTCGCCCTCGACCTTCAGGCGCAGGTCGAACCCGAACGCCTCGCACAGCCACGCGATGGCGGCCGCGGGGTCGCGGTAGAACACGCTGGCGCTCATCTGCGGCCAGCCGGACGGTGGGGGTTTGCGCATCTCGGATCTCGACGGTAATGGTCAATGAGTGCGTTGATGGTAAACCGATCCGTTAATCAGTTGCAAGCCCTGCCGGCCGCCTTCCCTAGAATGGCGCCGACCCCTCCCGAAGTGACCATGCACACGACCTTGCCCCGGCTTGCCATCGGCGTCCTCGCCGCCCTGAGCGCCTCCGCGATGGCGGGCACCGCCAACCCGATGATGCTGCCGGACGACGTCGTGCCCGATGCCTACCGCATCGCGATCACGCCGCACGCCGCGGCGCGGACCTTCGACGGCAGCGTGGAGATCGACGTCCGCGTGCTGCGGCGCACCGACCGCATCGTCCTGGACAGCGCCGACCTGGTCATCGCCAGCGCCGCGCTCGACGCGCGCCCCGAGGCGCCGCGCATCGCGCTCGACGCCGAACGCCAGCGCGCCACGTTCACGTTCGCCGGGCCGATCGCGCCCGGGCGCCACACGCTGCGCATCTCCTACACGGGCAGGATCTTCGACCAGGCCGCCGGCCTGTTCCAGCTCAAGGCCGCCACACCCGCCGGCGAGGCCACCTCGCTGTTCACGATGTTCGAGGACTCCGACGCGCGCCGCTTCGTGCCCAGCTGGGACGAGCCCGCGCGCCGCGCCACGTTCGACCTCACGGTGACGGTGCCGGCCGGCCTGACGGCCATCGGCAACATGCCGGTGGCAGCCACCGAGCCGCTGCCGGGCGGGCTCCAGCGCGTGCGCTTCGCGACCACGCCGCGCATGTCCACCTACCTGCTGTTCTTCGGCCTGGGCGACTTCGAGCGGGTGCACCGCGAGGTCGCCGGCGTCGACGTGGGCGTGGTCGTCAAGCGCGGCGACACCGCGCAGGCCGCGTACGCGCTCGACGCCGCGGCGCGCATCCTGCCGTACTACAACGCCTGGTTCGGCACGCCGTACCCGCTGCCCAAGCTGGACATGGTGGCCGGCGCCGGCGGCAGCGTCACCTTCGGCGCGATGGAGAACTGGGGCGCGATCTTCTACTTCGAGCGCGACCTGCTGATCGACCCGGCGCTGGCCACCGAGGAGGATCGCCATCGCGTGTTCGAGACCGTCGCGCACGAGGTCGCCCACCAGTGGTTCGGCGACCTGGTGACGATGGCGTGGTGGGACGACCTGTGGCTCAACGAGGGCTTCGCCACCTGGATGGAGGTCAAGGCCACGCAGGCGCTGCACCCCGAGTGGCAGGGCTGGGCGCGCATGGCCGACGAGCGCCAGCGCGCCATGGACATCGACGCGCGCCAGGGCACGCATCCGGTCATCATGCGCATCGACGACGTCAGCCAGACCGAGGGTGCGTTCGACACCATCACCTATGCCAAGGGCTCGCAGGTCGTGCGCACCCTCGAGGCCACGCTGGGCGACGACGCGTTCCGCGACGGCGTGCGGCGCTACATCGCGCGCCACGCCTACGGCAACACCGTCAGCGACGACCTGTGGCGAGCGCTCGACGACCACGCCGCGGCGCCGGTGCGCGCCATCGCGCGCGACCTGACGCTGCAGCCCGGCGTGCCGATGCTGGTCGAGCACGGCGCGCGCTGCGTCGCCGGGCGCACCGAGGTGACGCTGTCGCAGCAGCAGATGCGCGTCGACGCCCCGCGCGTCGCGCGCTGGCATGTGCCGGTCACGCTCGCGGTGCTGGGCGGCGGCCGCACGCGCGCCGTCGTCGCCGGTGTACGACCGCAGCGTGTGGCGGTGCCCGGCTGCGGCCCGCTGGTGATCAATGCGGGGCAGGCCAGCTACCTGCGCGTGCGCTACGACACCGCCGGCCTGGCCGCGCTCGCCGACAACCTGGCGCGGCTGGCGGTCGACGACCAGCTGGGCCTGCTGGCCGACACGCAGGCGCTGGCGTACGCCGGCCAGTTGCCCATGGGTGCGCTGCTGGACCTGCTGCGCCGCCTGCCGGCCGACGCCGACTCGCTGGTGGCGCTGGCCGTGGTCGACCAGCTCGCCGACCTCGACGACCTGTACGCCGGCCTGCCGGGACAGCCCGGGTTCCGGGCGTTCGCCCGCACGCTGCTGGCGCCGGTCTTCGCGCGCGTCGGCTGGCAGGCCACGGCGGGCGAGTCGGCCGACACCGCCACGCTGCGCGGCGCACTGATCCAGGCCCTGGGGCGCTTCGACGACGCGACGGTGGTGGCCGAGGCCACGCGCCGGTTCCGCGGCTACCTGGAGGACGCGGCGAGCCTGCAGGGCGACCTGCGCGAGGCCGTGCTGGCGCTGGTGGCGCTGCGTGCCGACGCGGCGACCTGGGACACGCTGCACGCGCGCGCCGTCGCGGCGCCGTCGGCGCTCGAGAAGGCCGGCTACTACCGGCTGCTGGGCGACGCGCGCGATCCCGCGCTGGCGCAACGCGCGCTGGCGCTCGCGGTCTCCGGCGAGCCGCCCGCCACCGTCGCCGGCGGCCTGCTGCGCAACGTCGGCCGGGCCCATCCCGGCGCGACGCTGGACTTCATCGCCGGCCACTGGCCGCAGGTCGAGCCGTTGTTCGGCGAGGGCGCCGGCGCGACCATCGCCGCGCGCTTCGTCGACACCGGCGCCGACCGCGCGCTGCTGCCGCGGCTGGACGCCTTCGTCGCGGCGCACGTGCCGGCGGCCACGCGCTCGCGCATCGTCAAGAACGCGGCGCTGATCCGCCAGCGCGCGACGATCCGGGCGCAGCGCCTGCCGCCCGCCGATGCCTGGATCGCCGGCCACTGATGTAACGAACCTCCCCTGAACAGGGGTTCGGCGCCGCGGGACATTGACTCCCGGCAACATTTGGATACGATGAAGTCGGATCCGGCAACGTCCTCATGTCGAGGCCCGGATCCGGGGGGAGCAGGGCTCATGGGCAACTCGACTTCGACGGCGGCGGCGATCTCGGCCGCCGAGCACGCGCAGATCCAGCGCGCCAACGTCTCCGGACTGCATCCGGTCGTCTTCGTCCACGGGCTGTGGCTGTTGCCCAGCAGCTGGGAGCGCTGGGCCGAGGCCTTCGAGGAGGCCGGCTACATCGCGCTGATGCCCGACTGGCCGGGCGACCCGGCCACCGTGGTCGAGGCCAACGCCAATCCCGAGGCGATGGCCAGCCAGACGGTGGGCCAGGTGGCCGACCACCTGGCCGCGGTCATCGGCCGGCTCGAACGCCGGCCGGCCGTCATCGGCCATTCGTTCGGCGGGCTGCTGGCCCAGATCCTGGCCGGGCGCGGGCTGTCGGCGGTCACCGTCGCCATCGCCCCGGCGCCGTTCCGCGGCGTCCTGCCGCTGCCGCTCTCGGCGCTGAAGGCGTCGTGGCCGGTGCTGGGCAATCCGGCCAACCGCAACCGCGCGGTCCCGCTGACCGAGGAGCAGTTCCGCTTCGCCTTCGCCAACGCCGTCGGGCCGGACGAGGCGCAGCAGCTGTACCGCAGCTTCGCCGTGCCGGCGCCCGGTGCGCCGCTGTTCCAGGCCGCCACCGCCAACCTCAACCCGTGGACCGAGGCGCAGGTCGACACGCTCAACCAGGAGCGCGGCCCGCTGCTGGTCATCGCCGGCCAGAAGGACCACACCGTGCCGTGGGCGATCGCCAACGCGTCGTTCCGCCAGCAGCAGGCCAACCCCGGCCTCACGGAGATCGTGCAGTTGCCCGAGCGCGGCCATTCGCTGGTCATCGACAGCGGCTGGCGCGAGGTGGCGGACACTGCGCTCGCCTTCGTGCGCCGCTTCGCGACCGCCGACATCTTCGAGTCGGCCTACCTGTTCGACGAGGAAGAGGACCGCCGGGTCGCTGCCTGAGGCCGCCGGCCTCTTCAGGCCGGCGCGTTGCCCTTGGCGATGCGCGCTGCCAGCTTCATCAGCGTGGGCACGCGCTTCCTGCCGTGCATCGCGCGCACGCGCGCCTTCGCGGCGCCGAGGTCGATGCCGGCGCAGGTGACGACCAGCGGGGCGGTTTCCTCCTCGCGATGCACCTCGAACTGCTCGGGGGTGTCCTTGAATCCGGTCTTCGAGACGCCGATCACCGCGACGCGGCCGCCCAGCGTGTCGTGCAGGCGGCGGCCGAGGCCGGGCGTCTCCTGCGCATCGAGGTGCACGAAGCCGGCGAGCACGATCGCCTCGGGCTGCAGGCCGTTGGCGTCGACCAGTTGCAGCAGCCACGGCAGCGCGCGCAGGTCGAGCTCGCCCTTGACGGGCTTCTCGACGTGGTCGATGCGCAGCACGCGGTTCTTCGTGCCTTCGAACGCGGCCCAGTCGTCGAAGGCGACGGCGGCGACGAGGGCGTGCTCGCCCTGGATGTGGAAGTCCATGACCAGTTTCATGGACGCATTGTGGCGCCCCTTCAGCGCGCGCGGCCGCGCGGCCAGCGGCCGGCGGCCTGCAGCGGGGCCACGATGGCGGCAAACAGCGCCGCGACCTCGGCGGTCAGCTGCAGGATCGTCGTCGAGTCGGAACTGGACTTGAGCGCAACACGGGCCTGGGCGATGCGCTCGGGCAGGTCGGCCGGCAGCGCCGGCGCGTCGTCGGGCGCGGCCGCCGCGCGCAGCGCCGCCAGCCGGGCGATCAGGGCCAGCAACTGCTCGCGGGCATCGAGCAGGCGCGCGATCGCCACGGCGGTCGGCTGCTCGTAGCGCGCGTGCTCGACGAGGTCGACCAGGTCCCGGGCGCTCGCGCCGAAGTCGTCCACCAGCGTCTCGAACTTGCCCTGATCCATGGTCCCTCCCGGTTGCAGCCGACATTGTGGGGCCTCGCGGGTCGGCGGCCAGCCCCGGAAAGCCCCAAGCGGGACGTCTATTCCGCGGCACGACGGGCGGCCACCAGCGGCTGCACGCTGCCGGCGTCCAGCCGGGGGCGACCGGGCTCCTCGGCGGCCAGGGGCGCGACCTCCTTCATCGTCGCCAGGCAGCGCACGGTCAGCCGCTGGTAGGTGGCGGTGCCTTCGCGCTTCCAGGCCAGTTCCTGGTCGCTCAGCTCGCGCAGGATCTTCGCGGGCACGCCGGCCGCGAGCGAACGCGCGGGCACCTTCAGGCCGGCGCGCACGAACGCGCTTGCGGCGACGAACGCGCCCGCGCCGATCTCGGCCTCGTCCATCACCACGGCGTTCATGCCCACCAGCGCGTCGGCGCGGATCACGCAGCCGTGCAGCACCGCGCCGTGGCCGATGTGGGCGTTGTCCTCCAGCAGCGTGTCGGAGGCCGGGAAGCCGTGGATCACGCAGGTGTCCTGCACGTTGCAGCCGGCGTGCAGCACGATGCGGCCGAAGTCGCCGCGCAGGCTGGCGCACGGGCCGATGTACGCACCGGGCCCCACCACCACGTCGCCGATCAGCACGGCGGTGGGGTGGACGTAGGCCGTCGGGTCGACCACGGGACGCAGGCCGTCGATTTCGTAGCAGGGCATTCGGGTATTCCTTGGGGACTGGGCGGCGCTTGACGGCCGGGCTTGCGGGCAGTGAATTATCCGTCTAAGATTAACCGACCGGTCGGTCAAAGAATAGATCATCCAGCCGTGGCGCTGGTGGGGGAGACAACCCTTGGTGTGCAGTGGCGACGTGCGGGGCGATCCTCCGCGCAGTGCCCGTCCGGCGCCCGGTGCGGGCCCCGCTCGACGACCTCCGCAGTTCAAACCTCCGAGGCTTTCCCGATGTCCGAATCGACTTCGCTCTCGTCGCCCGACGCGCTGGTACTGATCGCGCAGCGCGGCGCGGTGCGCACGCTGACGCTCAACCGTCCCGCCGCGCTCAACAGCTTCACGCAGGACATGCACGCCGAGCTGCGCGCCGCGCTCGACGCCGCCGCCGGCGACCCGGCCGTGCGCGCCGTGCTCATCACCGGCGCCGGCCGCGGGTTCTGCGCCGGCCAGGATCTCAACGATCCGGGCATGGCCACCGGCGCTGACGGCAAGCCCGACATCGCCGCGGTCATCGAGCGCAACTACCGGCCGCTCGCGCTGCGCCTGCAGGCGATGCCGGTGCCCGTGGTCTGCGCCGTCAACGGCGTGGCCGCCGGCGCGGGCGCCAACTTCGCGTTCTGCTGCGACATCGTGCTGGCCGCGCGCTCGGCCAGCTTCATCCAGGCCTTCGCCAAGATCGGGCTGATCCCCGACTGCGGCGGCACCTGGCTGCTGCCGCGCCTGGCCGGCCGGCCGCGCGCGCTGGCGCTGGCGCTGACGGGCGACAAGCTGTCGGCGGCCGACGCCGAGCGCTTCGGCCTGGTCTGGCAGGCGGTGGACGACGCCGAGCTGCTGCCGCAGGCGCTGGCGCTGGCCGAGCGGCTGGCCGCGCTGCCGTCCAAGGCGCTGGTGGCCACGCGCCAGGCGCTGGACGCGTCGCAGTCCCTGTCGCTGGCCGACGCGCTGACGCTGGAGGCGCGGGTGCAGGGCGAGCTCGGCCGCGCGCACGACTTCGCCGAGGGCGTGGCGGCCTTCCAGCAGAAGCGCCCGCCCGTGTTCAAGGACCGTTGATGGCGGACGCCCAGCGCATCGCCGAACTCGTGCGCGACCACATGTGGTCCGCCGACCGCGCCTCGCAAGGCCTGGGCATGCAGGTCGCGGCCATCGGCCCCGGCCGCTGCACCATGACGATGACCGTGCGCGAGGACATGCTCAACGGCTACGGCACCTGCCAGGGCGGCCTGCTCGCGGCGCTGGCCGACTCCTGCTTCGCGTTCGCCTGCAACGCCTACAACGAGATCACCGTGGCGTCGGGCTTCAACGTCGAGATCGTCGCCCCGGGCCGCGTCGGCGACATGCTCACCGCCACCGCCGTCGAGCTCAGCAAGACCGGCCGCATGGGCGTCTACGACGTCGACGTGCGCAACCAGCGCGACGAGCGCGTCGTGGCGTTCCGCGGCCGCTCCTACACCCTCCAGGGCAAGCCCGTCGTCGCCCTCGATCCCGCACAAGGCTAGACCCGCCATGCCCCTGCACGCCACACGCCCCGTCGAGCTCGAGCCGATCGAGACCGCCAGCCGCGACGAGATCGCCGCGTTGCAGCTCGCGCGCCTGCGCGAGACGCTCGCCCACGTGTACGCGAACGTGCCGCACTACCGGCGCGCGTTCGACGACCACGGCGTGCACCCGGACGACCTGAAGACACTGGCCGACCTCGCGAAGTTCCCGTTCACCGGCAAGGGCGACCTGCGCGCCAACTACCCGTTCGGCATGTTCGCGGTGCCGCGCGAGCAGGTGGTGCGGGTGCACGCCTCGTCGGGCACCACCGGCAAGCCCACCGTCGTCGGCTACACGCAGGGCGACGTCGACCGCTGGGCCGACCTGGTCGCGCGCTCGCTGCGCGCCGCCGGCGTGCGCCGCGGCGACATGGTGCACGTGGCCTACGGCTACGGGCTGTTCACCGGCGGCCTGGGCGCGCACTACGGCGCCGAGCGCCTGGGCTGCACCGTCATCCCGATGTCGGGCGGCCAGACCGAGAAGCAGGTGCAGCTGATCCGCGACTTCAAGCCCGACGCGATCATGGTGACGCCCTCGTACATGCAGGTGATCTGCGAGGAGTTCCGCCGCGAGGGGCTCGATCCGCGCGAGATGAGCCTGAAGGTGGGCATCTTCGGCGCCGAGCCGTGGACGGAGGCGATGCGGCGCGACATCGAGCAGGCCGCGGCCATCGACGCGGTCGACATCTACGGGCTGTCCGAGGTGATGGGCCCGGGCGTGGCCAGCGAGTGCGTGGAGTCCAAGGACGGCCCGGTGATCTGGGAGGACCATTTCTACCCCGAGATCATCGACCCGGAGACCGGCGCGGTCCTGCCCGACGGCGAGGAGGGCGAACTCGTGTTCACCACGCTCACCAAGCAGGCGTTCCCGGTGATCCGCTACCGCACGCGCGACCTCACGCGCCTGCTGCCGCCCACCGCGCGCAGCATGCGCCGCATGGGCAAGATCGTCGGCCGCACCGACGACATGCTCATCATCCGCGGCGTCAACCTGTTCCCCACCCAGATCGAGGAGATCGTGCTGGCCCACGGTGCGCTCGGCGGCCAGTACCAGCTGGTGGTCACGCGCGAGGGCCCGCTCGACAAGATCGAGGTGCTGTGCGAGCTGCTGCCCACGCAGCTGGGCGCGGACGTCGGCGCCATCGGCCGCGAGCTGCAGCACCGCATCAAGACCCTCACGGGAGTGAACACCGCGGTGCGGGTGGGCATGCCCGATTCGATCGAACGCACGCTCGTCGGCAAGGCCCGCCGCGTCGTCGACAAGAGAAAGAAATGACCACCCCCGCTCACTTCGTTCGCCGCCCCCCGAGGGGGCGCCCGGGCGGCTCCGGAGCGGCCGAGCGCACGCCCGAGCTCTGACCAGACGTCGCATACAAAGGATCCACCATGTACACCCAAGCCATGGACACCGCGCCCAAGGAAGAGCGCGCCGCCGTCCGCAGCGCCGACGAGGCCGTCGCCGAACAGCGTTTCGAGGCCGCGCTCGACGCCGACGGCTTCATCGAGGCCAAGGACTGGATGCCCGAGCACTACCGACGCACGCTGGTGCGCCAGATCAGCCAGCACGCGCACTCCGAGATCGTGGGCATGCTGCCCGAGGGCAACTGGGTCACGCGCGCGCCCACGCTCAAGCGCAAGGCCATCCTGCTGGCCAAGATCCAGGACGAGGCCGGCCACGGCCTGTACCTGTACGCGGCCGGCGAGACGCTGGGCACCTCGCGCGACCAGATGCTGGACGCGCTGCACTCCGGCAAGGCCAAGTACAGCTCGATCTTCAACTACCCGACCCTCACCTGGGCCGACGTCGGCGTGATCGGCTGGCTGGTCGACGGCGCGGCCATCATGAACCAGATCCCGCTGTGCCGCTGCTCGTACGCGCCGTACGCGCGGGCGATGGTGCGCGTCTGCCGCGAGGAGTCGTTCCACCAGCGCCAGGGCTACGACGCGCTGCTGCACATGATGCAGCGCGGCACCGACGCCCAGCGCGCGATGGTGCAGGACGCCGTCGACCGCTGGTGGTGGCCCAGCCTGATGATGTTCGGTCCGCCCGACGACCAGTCGCCCAACAGCGCGCAGTCGATGCGCTGGGGCATCAAGCGCATCAGCAACGACGACCTGCGCCAGAAGTTCGTCGACGCCACGGTGCCGCAGGCGAAGATCCTGGGCGTGACGCTGCCGGACCCCGACCTGGTGTGGAACGCGCAGCGCGAGCACTTCGACTTCGGCGCCATCGACTGGGCCGAGTTCTGGCAGGTCGTCAGCGGCGACGGCCCGTGCAACAAGGAGCGCCTGGCCGAACGCGTGGACGCCTGGAACGACGGCGAGTGGGTGCGCGAGGCCGCGCTGGCCCACGCGAGAAAGGTGCGCCCCTACGCTCCTCCGTCGCTGCCCCCCGAGGGGGAGCTCGGTTCGGCTCGGGGCGTGACCCTCGCTTCCCGAGAGCTTGGTTCAACATTCGCATCAACGGAGTCCTGACGACATGACCGCCTCCAAGACCGATCTCGCCAACGCCCAGGCCCAGGCTCACGAATGGCCGCTGTGGGAGGTGTTCCTGCGCCCCAAGGCCGGCCTCGACCACAAGCACTGCGGCAGCCTGCACGCCGCCGACGCGAAGATGGCGCTGCAGCTGGCGCGCGAGGTCTACACGCGGCGCCAGGAAGGCATCAGCGTGTGGATCGTGCGCTCCGACCAGATCGTCGCCTCCGACCCGGCCGACAAGGCGATGCTGTTCGATCCGATGGAGGACAAGGTCTACCGCCATCCGACGTTCTACGAGCTGCCGCCCGAAGTCGGCCACATGTGAGCGGGGCACCGATGACCACCACCTTCGCCCCCTTGCCCACCACCGCGAGCCCGTCCACGTCGGCGGCTTCGGCCACCGCCGCCTCCATCGTGTTCGCGCCGACGCCGCAGCACGAATACCTGCTGCGCATCGGCGACACCTGCCTGATCCACGCGCAGCGCCTGGCCGAATGGAGCGGCCACGCGCCCATCCTCGAGGAGGACATCGCGCTGACCAACCTCGCCCTGGACCTGGTGGGCCAGGCCCGCGCGCTGCTCACCCACGTGGGCCTGCAGACCGGCTTCGACGAGGACCAACTGGCCTTCCTGCGCGACGAGCGCGACTTCCGCAACTTCACGCTGGTGGAGCTGCCGGGCCGCCGCGCCGGGCGCGACTTCGCCGACGCCGTGGTGCGCAACCTCCTGGTCGCCGCCTGGATGCAGGTGGCCTGGGCGGCCCTCGAGCGGTCCGCCGACCTCGAGGTCGCCGCCATCGCCGGCAAGGCGATCAAGGAGTCGCGCTACCACGTGGCCCACGCGGCCGACTGGGTGGTGCGGCTGGGCGACGGTACCGACGAATCCGCGCGCCGCATGCGCCGCGCCGTCGAGCGCCTGTGGCCCTACACCGCCGAGCTGTTCGAGACCGACGCCGTCGACGCCGAGGCCGCGCGCGCCGGGCTGGGCCCGATGCGGCTGTCGCTGCAGCCCGATTGGCAGGCCATCGTCGAGCCGGTGTTCGCCGAGGCGGGACTGGCGCTGCCCGCCATCGGCGCGTTCCTGTCCACCGGCTCGCGCGGCGTGCACAGCGAGCACCTGGGCTACGTCCTGGCCGAGATGCAGACGCTGCAGCGCAGCTTCCCGGGCGGCCAGTGGTGAGCACCTCGGCCGCGCCGCAGCAGGCCGCGTCGCCGCGCGTCGAGCGCGCGTGGCAGGTGCTCCACGGCGTGCCCGATCCCGAGGTGCCGGCGATCTCGGTCACCGAGCTGGGCATCGTGCGCGAGCTCATCGCGCACGACGACGGTCTGGAGGTGGTGGTCACGCCCACCTATTCCGGCTGCCCGGCCACCGAGGTCATCGCGCAATCGATCACGGACGCGATCGACGCCGCCGGCCTCGGGCCCGCGCGCGTGACGCAGCGGCGCGCGCCCGCCTGGACCACCGACTGGATCACGCCGGAAGGCCGCGAGAAGCTGCGCGCCTACGGCATCGCCCCGCCGGGGTCGTGCGCCGGCGACCTGGCCGGCGCCGCGACGTCCCCCATCCGGCTGATGGCCCGCAACGTCGCCTGCCCGCGCTGCGGCAGCGCGCAGACCGAGCGCCTGTCCGCGTTCGGCTCCACCGCGTGCAAGGCGCTGTACCGCTGCCTGGCCTGCCGCGAACCCTTCGAACACTTCAAGCCGATCTGAGAACCCGATGTCAGACACCCACTTCCACCCGCTGCGCGTGCGCGCCGTGCGCCCCGAGACCGACGAGGCGATGGTCGTCTCGTTCGACATCCCCGCCGAGCTGGGCGAGCGCTTCCGCTTCACGCAGGGCCAGTACCTGACGCTGCGCCAGCGCATCGCCGGCGAGGAGGTGCGGCGCTCGTACTCGATCTGTGCCGGCATCGACGACGGCGAACTGCGCGTGGGCGTGCGCCGCGTGCGCGGCGGCCGCTTCTCGAACTGGCTGGCCGAGAACCTGCACGCCGGCGACACCATCGACGTGATGCCGCCGCAGGGCCGTTTCTTCGTGCCGCTGGAGCCTGCCGCCGCGCGCAACTACCTCGGCGTGGCCGGCGGCAGCGGCATCACGCCGGTGCTGTCCATCATGAAGACGGTGCTGGCCAACGAACCCGGCAGCCGCTTCACGCTGGTCTACGGCAACCGGCGTGCGGCCTCGACGATGTTCAAGGAAGAGCTCGAGGACCTGAAGAACCGCTACCTGACGCGCCTGTCGCTGCACCACGTGTTCTCGGAGGAGCGCGTCGACTCGCCGCTGAACCAGGGCGTGCTCGATCGCGCCAAGCTGGGCGAGTTCCTGCAGCACCTGATCGTCGCCGATCGCATCGACCACGCGTTCATCTGCGGACCGTTCATGATGAACGACGAGGCCGAGGCGGCGCTGCGCGCGGCCGGCGTCGCGCCCGAGCGCATCCACGTCGAGCGCTTCGGCGTGCCCATTCCCGCCGACACCGGCATGGGCGTGCAGGCCGCGCCCGCGCAGGCCCCGGCGCCGGGCGACGCCGCGCACTGCCGCGTCACCCTGGTCCGCGACGGCGTCACCCACCAGATCGACTACCGCGAGAGCGACAACAGCCTGCTGGAGGCCGCGGCCGCCGCCGGACTGGACGTGCCGTACTCGTGCAAGTCGGGCGTCTGCGGCACCTGCCGCGCGCACCTCGACGCGGGCGAGGTGCGCATGGCGCGCAACTACGCCCTCGAGAAGCGCGACCTGGACGCCGGCTTCATCCTCACCTGCCAGGCGCATCCGACCACGCCCGAGGTGCGGATCTCCTTCGACCATCGCTGACCCGCCGATGGCCCGCACCCGTTCCGCCACCTACGACGACCAGCGCGACACCATCCTCGCCCGGGCGGCGGAGCTGTTCGCCGTCCAGGGCTACACGGCCACGTCGATGAACGACATCGCCGCGGCCTGCGGCGTGTCCAAGGCCGGCCTGTACCACTACTACCGCGACAAGCGCGAGCTGCTGTTCCAGATCACCGTCGGCCACGTGGCGCGGCTGGAGCAGTTCGTCGTCGAGGTGACGCGCGAGACCGCGCACGCCGACGCCGAGGTGCGGCTGCGCGCGCTGATCCTGCGCTTCGTGCGCGAGTACGCCGACGCCCAGAACGAGCACCGCGTGCTGACCGAGGACGTGCGCTTCCTCGACGCCGCCGAGCGCCGCCAGGTGCAGGAACCGCAGCGCCGCGTCGTGGCCGCGTTCGCCGACGCCATCGCCGCGGTGCGCCCGAACCTCGCCCGCAACGAGCTCGACCGGCCGCTGGCGATGCTGCTGTTCGGCATGATCAACTGGATGTTCACCTGGCTGCGCCCCGACGGCGGCCTCACCCACGAGCAGATGGCGCCGCTCGTGGCGGACCTGTTCTTCGGCGGCCTCGCCGCGGTGCGCAAGCCCCGCGGCGCGGCGCGCCGGGATGCCGCGATCCCTTCCCTGACCGACTGATTGATGGAGACGACCCCGATGACCAAGATCCGTTCCCCGTTCCGTGCCCTGGCCGCCGCCGCGATGGCGCTCGCGGCCGGCTCCGCGCTGGCCGACATCAATGTCGGCGTCACGGTGTCGGCCACCGGCCCCGCCGCGTCGCTGGGCATCCCGGAGAAGAACACCATCGCGCTGATGCCGCAAACCATCGCCGGCCAGAAGGTGCACTACATCGTGCTCGACGATGGCTCCGACACCACCAAGGCGGTCAGCAACACCCGCAAGCTGATCACCGAGGACAAGGTCGACATCATCCTCGGCTCCACGGTGACGCCCAACTCGCTGGCGATGATCGACGTGGTCTCCGAGG
Source organism: uncultured Vitreoscilla sp. (assembly GCA_964418745.1). Classification (GTDB taxonomy): domain Bacteria; phylum Pseudomonadota; class Gammaproteobacteria; order Burkholderiales; family Burkholderiaceae_C; genus Scleromatobacter. The sequence goes on along the minus strand of CAYQMX010000013.1, from coordinate 46,729 downwards.
CGCAGGTGCCGATGATCTCGATGGCCGCCTCGGCCAAGATCGTCGAGCCGATGGACGCCAAGCGCAAGTGGGTGTTCAAGACGCCGCAGAACGACATCCAGATGTCGCTGGCCATCGCATCGCACATGAAGGACCACGGCGTCAAGACCGTGGGCTTCATCGGCTTCGCCGACGCCTACGGCGAAGGCTGGTCCAACGAGTTCGGCAAGGCCGCGGCGCTCAAGGGCATCACGGTCGTCGCCAGCGAGCGCTTCGCGCGCAACGATTCGTCGGTCACCGCGCAGGTGCTCAAGCTGCAGGCCGCCAAGCCCGACGCGATCCTGGTCGCCGGCTCGGGTACGCCCGCCGCGCTGCCGCAGATCACGCTCAAGGAGCGCGGCTACGCCGGCCTGGTCTACCAGACCCACGGCGTGGCCAACGCCGACTTCCTGCGCGTGGGCGGCAAGAACGTCGAGGGGACGTTCCTGCCGGCCGGACCGGTGCTGGTCGCCCGCCAGCTGGCCGCCACCAACCCGGTTCGCGCCTCGGCCATCGACTACGTGACGAAGTACGAGGCCGCCTACGGCAAGGACAGCGTGTCGACCTTCGGCGGCCACGCCTGGGACGCCGGCCAGCTGATGGCCGCGGCCGTGCCGGTGGCGCTGAGGAAGGCGCAGCCGGGCACGCCCGAGTTCCGCGCCGCGCTGCGCGACGCGCTGGAAGCCACGAAGAACGTGGCCGGCGCGCACGGCATCTTCAACATGACGCCCACCGACCACCTCGGGCTGGACCAGCGTGCCCGCGTGATGGTCAAGATCGAGAACGGCGCTTGGAAGATCCAGGAGTGAGTATGAGTCCGCACGGTCGTCCGAAGGACGAAGGCCCTCTCGTGGGGGGCACGCGCGGAGCGCAATGCTCCGGCATGCCGGGGAGGCGCGCAGCGCCAGGGGAGCACGTATGACGACCCAGTTGCAGAGCTACATCGGCGGCCGCTTCGTGGGCGCGCGCGCCGGCGCCGCGCTCGCCAGCGCGGTCGACGGCCACGTGGTGGCCTTCGCCCACGCCGACGAACTCGATTTCGGCGAGGCCGTCGACCACGCGCGCCGGGTCGGCGTTCCCGCGTTGCTGGCGCTCGACTTCCAGCAGCGCGCCGCGCGGCTGAAGGCGCTCGCCAGGTTCCTGATGGAGCGCAAGGAGCAGCTCTACGCGATCTCGGCCCACACCGGCGCCACGCGCGTCGACGGCTGGATCGACATCGAGGGCGGCGCGGGCACGCTGTTCGCGTACGCCAGCATGGGCAGCAACGAGCTGCCGTCCGGCAACCTGATCCACGAAGGCCCGGCGCTGGCGCTCGGCAAGAAGGGCCAGTTCGCCGGCACGCACGTGCTGGTGCCGCGGCGCGGCGTCGCGGTGCACATCAACGCGTTCAATTTCCCCGTCTGGGGTGCGCTGGAGAAGTTCGCGCCCAGCTTCCTGGCGGGCATGCCCTGCATCGTCAAGCCGGCCACGTCCACCAGCTACCTGACCGAGGCGATGGTGCGCCTGTGCGTGGAGTCGGGCCTGCTGCCCGACGGGGCGCTGCAACTGGTGGTGGGCGCCACCGGCGACCTGCTCGATCGCGTGAACGGGCAGGACATCGTCACCTTCACCGGCTCGGCCGACACCGCCGCGAAACTGCGCGTGCGGCCGAACCTGATCGCCCACAGCGTGCCGTTCAACGCCGAGGCCGATTCGCTCAACTGCGCGGTGCTGGCCGACGACGTGACGCCGGACGACGTCGAGTTCGACCTGTTCGTCAAGGAAGTCGCCCGCGAGATGACGGTCAAGGCGGGGCAGAAATGCACCGCGATCCGGCGCGCCATCATGCCGCGCCGCCACCTCGACGCCGTCGTCGAGCGGCTGAAGGCGCGGCTGGCCAGGGTGGTCGTCGGCGACCCGGCGCTGGAGGGCGTGACGATGGGCGCGCTCGCCTCGCACGAGCAGCAGCGCGACGTCGCCGCGCGCGTGGCGCAACTGGCGCGCGGCAACACGGTGCTGGTCGGCGCCGACGCCAGCGTCGTGCCGCGCGGTGCGGGCACCCAGCACGGCGCGTTCTTCGCGCCCACGCTGCTGCTGTGCGAACGTCCGGACATGAATTCCGCCGCGCACGACGTCGAGGCCTTCGGCCCGGTCAGCACGCTGATGCCCTGCGACGACTTCGACGAGGCGCTGGCGCTGGCCGAGCGCGGTCGCGGCAGCCTGGTGGGCACGCTGGTCACGCGCGATCCGCACCGCGCCGCGCACGGCGTCGCCCGGCTCGCCGCGCTGCACGGCCGCATCCTGGTGCTGGACCGCGACGCCGCGGCCGAGTCCACCGGCCACGGCTCGCCGCTGCCCGCGCTCAAGCACGGCGGCCCGGGCCGCGCCGGCGGCGGCGAGGAACTTGGCGGCATCCGGGCCGTCAAGCACTACCTGCAGCGCGCCGCGGTGCAGGGCACGCCGACGATGCTGGCCGCGATCACCGGCGAACACGTCAAGGGCGCCGCGGTGCACGAGTCGGAGATCCATCCGTTCCGCCACGTGTTCGAGGACCTGACGGTGGGCGATTCGCTGCTGACGCACCGGCGCACCGTCACCGAGGCCGACATCGTCGCCTTCGGCGGCATCTCGGGCGACTTCTTCTACATGCACTTCGACGAGATCGCCGCCAAGGCCTCGCCGTTCGGCAAGCGCATCGCGCACGGCTACTTCGTGCTGTCGGCCGCCGCCGGCCTGTTCGTGTCGCCGGGCGAAGGCCCGGTGCTGGCCAACTACGGCCTGGACACGCTGCGCTTCGTCAAGCCGGTGGGCATCGGCGACACGATCCGCGCACGCCTGACCTGCAAGCGCAAGATCGACCGCCAGAAGGTGGGCGCCGACGGCCGCGGGCAGGGCGTCGTCGCCTGGGACGTGGAGGTGACCAACCAGGACGGCGAGGTGGTGGCCAGCTACGACATCCTCACCCTCGTGGCCAAGCGCCTGGAGGCCGCGCCCGCCGCCTGAACGCCCGGGGGTATGGCCCCCACCGTCGAGCGGCGCGTGCGCGGTTTTGGCATGCCGCTTGCTCGGCAGCGAAGGCCCTGGCCCATCGGCTGAGGGTATATACAGTGTTCGTGATATAGTTACGCCTGCGCGAGGCGGAACGTGCGGCTACAGCCCTGCGTTCGCGCCCTGTTCCTACCCCGGAAGGATCATCACTCGATGTCGAAGCAAGAAATCAAGACCACCCTCGGTGCCGACGGCCTGCGCTATCGCTCCAAGGCCGCAGGATCCCCTTTTGCAGCCACGGGCGCCTTTGGCGCCGCGACGATGTCGTGCTTTCTTTGCGGCAAGCATCGTCCCCGCGCACAGCTGAAGACCCGCAAGCTGCTGGGTCGCGCGCAATCGGTGTGCGCGCCCAGCTGCAAGGAAGCTGACGCGACGCCGGCCTGACGCAGGCGGCGGGGCGCCCTTCCGGCCCCGCAGCATGCCTGACGAACGCACGCCCTCGGGCGTGCGTTTTTGTATTCACGGCCGGCCGGCTGCCGGCGAGCCGCGCCGAGGCGTGCGACCGCGGTGCCGGGTACTGCCAACGGCCTGGCCTTCTGCCGGCCCTGGCCCGGTGCGTGCACGTGTTCCTGATCTGCCATGCCAACCTCCCGGAGGACGATGCGGGAGTCAAGGGGCGCGCGCCGCCAGGTGAAGCCCACGGCTGTCGGCAGCCGGGCATCCGCCGCGCGCAGGGCCGCGGATCTGTGGCACCCTGGCGCGATGGCCTTTCCCGCGTCCGACTGCAAGCACCCCGCCGGGCGCTTCGCGCCCGTCATCGATCCCCGGCGCTGCGAAGGCAAGGCCGCCTGCGTCGCCGAGTGTCCGCACGACGTCTTCGTGGTGCATCGCCGGGAACGGGCCGAGCTGGCGCCCCTCGGCCTGGCAGGCACGCTCAAGTGGTGGCTGCACGGCGGGCAGCAGGCCGAGGCCGTCCACGTCGACCAGTGCCACGGCTGCGGGCTGTGCGTGAGCGCCTGCCCCGAGGGCGCGATCACGTTGACGCGGACGTGAAATCGTTTCCTGGTAGCGTGCGCAGCTGATCGACCCGGGCGTCGCCGGCGGCCGGCGGCGCGCCGTCGCGCACCGACGCCTTCCCGAACCGCCCATGACCGCCTCTTCCGCCTTCGAACCCGATGCCGCGCGCCTGCCCGCCGCCATCCGCCGCAGCCAGCGGGCCGTCGGCGCGCTGTTCGGCGCGCTGGGATTCAGCTACGGCACCTGGACCTCGCGGCTGCCGGCCATCAAGGCCAACCTGGGCCTGAGCACCGCGCAGGTGAGCATCGTGCTGCTGTTCGCCGCGCTGGGCGCGATCTTCTCGTTCCCGGTGACGGCTGCCGCGCTGCACCGCCTGGGCTCGCGCGGCACGAGCCTGCTGTCGGGCGTGCTGCTGGCCGCGGGCCTGGTCGCGTTCGGGCTCATGCCCACCTGGGCGCTGGCCTGCGGCGTCATGTGCCTGTACGGCGTGCTGGCCAGCACGATGGACGTGGCGATGAACGCGCAGGGCGTCGAGGTGGAGCGGGCCACCGCGCGGCCGGTGATGTCGCGCCTGCATGCCGTGTTCAGCCTGGGCACGATGGCCGGGGCGTTCTTCGCGTCAGGCATCACGCTGGCCACGACGTCGGTGCCGCTGCACTTCCTCGTGGCCGCGGCGGTGGTGCTGGCCGCGGTCTGGCTGCCGCGCGGCGGCCTGGTCGCCGATGCGCGGCCGGTGGACGGCGGCACCCGCGCGTTCGCCTGGCCGCGCGGCGCGGCGCTGCTGATCGGCGCGATGGCTCTCCTGGGCATGATCGTCGAGGGTTCGATGGTGGACTGGTCGACGCTGTACCTGAAGGAACGCGCCGGTGCGTCGCAGCAGGTGGCGCCGCTGGGCATCGCCAGCCTGCAGGGGGCGATGCTGGTCACGCGCTGGTTCGGCGACGTCGCCCGCGTGCGCTGGGGCGCGCGCCGGCTCCTGTTCGGCGGTTCGCTGCTGGCCGGACTGAGCCTGGCTGCGGCCCTCCTGCTCGGCGGCGTCGTGCCGGCGCTGGTGGGCTTCGCGCTGTTCGGCATCGGCGTGGCCACCGTGTCGCCCTGCGTCTACGCGGCGGGCGCGCGCGAGGGCGGGGTGGCGCTGGCGGCGGTCATGACGCTGGGCGCGCTGGGTTTTCTCGTCGGCCCGCTGGTGATCGGCGCGGTGGCGCAGGCCACCAACCTGTCGTGGGGCATGGGCGTGGTGGCCGCGGCGGCGCTGGCGCTGGCGTGGCTGTCGCGGCGGGTGCGCTGGGATTAGTCGCGGTCGAACCGCAGCACGCGCCAGCGCGTGTCGGTGCTCGCGACCTCGATGTCCCACAGGCCGCGCTGCGCGAAGCCGCGCTCGGCGAGCATGCGCCCGACGGCGTCGGGCGCATGGTTGGCGAACTGCCGCCCGTCGGGGTCGTGGCCGTCCACGAGGAGTTCGGCGCGCATCTCCGGCAGCGCCAGCAACAGCCGGCCGGCGGGCCGCAGCACGGCGGCGAAGGCGTCGAACGTCGGCGCGAGGTCGCCGGGCGCCAGGTGCATCAGCACCGCGCAGCACACCAGCGCGTCGAAGCTGCCGCCGAAGGGCCGGCCGAGGGCGGGCAGGGTGGCCGCGCCGATGCGGCCGGACAGGCGCGGATCGCGTGCCAGCGCGGCGGCGCGCATCGCGTCGTTGGGCTCGACGCCGTACGCGTCGAACCCCATCTCCAGCAGCGCGAGCACGTCGCGGCCCTTGCCGCAACCGACGTCCAGCACCCGCGCACCGGGTGGGAACGCGGACTCGAACCGGCGCGAGACCGCGCTGCGCCCGGCCTCCTGGCCGTTGACGGCCCAGTCGTCGTAGAACGCCGTCGTGCCCGGGGCGATCGTCATCGGCAACGCCCTTGGCCCGTGACGAGCTGGAAGGCGTTGCGCGGGCTGGTGGCCACCTTGGCCTGATGGGTCTGCGCCTCGGGCGCGCCAGCGCAGTCCGTGCCCGGGCGCGTCAGCTGGTGCACGAACCACGTGCCGCCGGCCGCCAGCGCCACCCACGCGCCCAGGCCGAGCGCGACCAGCGCCCACTCCTTGCGCGAGAGGGTGCCGACGGGTCGATGCGGGCCCGGCATCGGCGAGCGGGCGGCGGGCTCAGCCGAGCTCGCTGCGGTGCTCGATGATGCGCGAGATCAGGCCGTATTCCAGGGCTTCCTCGGGCGACATCCAGTTGTCGCGCTCGATGTCCACCTGCACGACCGCCAGCGGCTTGCCGGTCTCGCGCGCGATCACGCGGGCGATGCGTTCGCGGGCCTTGATGATCTCGCGCGCCATGATGGCGATGTCGGTGGCTTGGCCGCCGGCGCCGCCGCTGGGCTGGTGGATCAGGAAGCGGGTCTGCGGCAGGCAGAAGCGGCGCTCCTTGGGCACCGACAGGAACAGGTGGGTGGCGGCGCTGCCCACCCAGCCGGTGCCGATCATGCGCACCGGCGCCGTGATGAAGCGCACCACGTCGTGCACCGTGTCGCCGGACTCGAGGTGGCCGCCGGGCGAGGACACCAGCATGTCGATCGGCGCCGACGACGCCGCGTCGAGCGCGATCAGGCGGCGCACCGTGTCGGCGGCGGTCTGGTCGTTGATGGCGCCGAACACGAGCACGGTGCGCGACGCGAACGCCTTTTCCTCGAGGAACGAGCTGCGCGCTTCGGCGACGGGCGCGGCGGGCGCGGGGGATTCCATGTGCATTTGATGAGCTCCGGGGTTGTCTCAGGCCACAAGCGTACAGCGTCCCGCGTGCCCATGCCCCGACTGCGATCCGGGCCGGCGGCGTTCGGGTACAAAGCGGGACGACTGCGGCGCTGCGCCGCGCCATCCCCCGGACCCGCCATGACTGCCTCCACGCTCGCCCTCACCGCCGCCGACGGCTTCCAGTGCAGCGCCTACGTTGCCGAGCCGGCCGGCACGCCGCGCGGCGCAATCGTCGTGCTGCAGGAGATCTTCGGGGTCAACTCGCACATCCGCGGCGTCGCCGACCGCTACGCTGCAGCCGGCTACCTGGCCATCGCGCCGGCCACCTTCGACCGGATCGCGCGCGACGTGCAGCTCGGCTACGGGCCGGACGACGTGAAGGCCGGCGCGGCGCTGAAGACCCAGGTCGAGGCGCTGCCGGCGCCCGGCGTGCTGCGCGACATCCAGGCCGCGGTCGACCAGGCCGCGCGGGCGGGCAGGGTGGGCATCGTCGGCTACTGCTGGGGCGGCCTGCTGGCCTGGCGCGCGGCCGCGCTGGTCGAGGGACTGTCGGCGGCGGTCGCCTACTACGGCGGCGGCATGACCGTCGGTGCCGAGGCGGCGCGGCGACCGGCCGTGCCGACCATGGCGCATTTCGGCGAGCAGGACGCCCACATCGGCGCCGACACCGTCAAGGCGTTCGAGCAGGCGCATCCCGAGGTCGAGGTGCACCTGTACGCGGCCAACCACGGCTTCAACTGCGAACAGCGCGGCGCCTACGATGCGAACGCCGCGGCGACGGCGCTGGAGCGCTCGCTGTACCACTTCGGCAAGCACCTCGGCTAGGGGAGCCCCCGGCTCAGTCCTCGAGCGCGATCAGCTCCGCCACGGTCTGGCGGCGGCGGATCACCCGCGCCGTGGCGCCGTCGAGCAGCACCTCCGCCGCCAGCGGCCGCGTGTTGTAGTTCGAGCTCATCGTCGCGCCATAGGCGCCGGTGTCGTGGAAGACCAGCAGGTCGCCGATCTCGGCAGGGGGCAGCTCGCGGGTCTCCACCACGCCGCCGGCGTCCTGCGTGAACACGTCGCCGGATTCGCACAGCGGCCCCGCCACCACGGTCGGCCGGCGCGCCTGCTGCAGGCCGAGGTCGGCGCGCACGGCCGTGTTGGCGCGCGGCAGCACGCTGATCGCATGGTGGCCGCCGTACATGGCCGGCCGCACCAGGTCGTTGAAGCCGGCGTCGCACAGCACGAAGTGCTTGCTGCCCATGTCCTTGACCGCGCGCACCTCGGCCAGCAGCGCGCCGGACTCGGCGACCAGGAAGCGGCCCGGCTCGATCTCCAGGTGCAGCGGATGGCCCAGCTCGGCGGCGAGCGTGCGGCGCGCCGTGTCCCACAGGCTGAAGTAGTGCGCCGTATCGACGCTGGCGTCGCCCACGCGGTACGGGATGGACAGCCCGCCGCCGGCGGAGATGGCGGTGACGTCGTGGCCGAGCGCGACGACCTCGCGCACGTGCGCCACCATGGCCTCGCAGACGCGCTCGAGGTGGCCGTAGTCGACGCCTGAGCCGATGTGCATGTGCAGGCCGACCAGCCGCAGGTCGTGGCGGGCGATCGCCTCCAGCGCGGCGGGGATGTCGGACGGCCAGATGCCGTGCTTGCTGAGCTCGCCGCCGGTATTGGTCTTGCGGCTGTGGCCGTGGCCGAAGCCGGGGTTGATGCGCAGCCAGACGCGATGGCCGCGCGCGGCGTCGCCGAGGTGGGCGCCGAGCTGGTCGAGCATCGCCACGGAGCCGGCGTTGACGGGGATGCCGTGGCGGGCCACGAGCTCCAGCGTCGGGCGGTCGATCTCGTCGGCGGTGAAGACGATGCCGGCATGCTCGTCGGCGGCGTCGTAGCCGGCGTGCAGCGCGCGCGCGATCTCGCCGGCCGACACCGCGTCCACCCGCACGTCCAGTGCGCGCAGCAGGCGCAGGACGTGGGTGTTGGAGCAGGCCTTCTGCGCGAAGCGCACGCCGTCGAACATGGCCAGGCGCCCGACGCGCTCGCGGATGGTTTCGGCGTCGTAGACCCACAGCGGCGTGGCGTGGCGGTCGGCCAGCGCCTGCAGGCGAGGGGCGGTGAAGGTGGCGGGGGCCGGGTGCTGGAGCGTTGTCATGGGCGCATGGTGCGCCGCTTCGGCATATCAGTCCAATGCTTTGATTTGGCCAACATTTTCAAATTTGATATGGTTGGGGCATGTCCGACGTTTCCTTGCTGACCCACCGCCATGTCGAGGTCTTCCGCGCCGTGATGACCGCCGGCAGCGTCACCGGTGCGGCCGAGGCGCTCGCCACCTCGCAGCCGACGATCAGCCGCGAACTGGCGCGCATGGAGTCGCTGCTGCGGCTGGCGCTGTTCGACCGGGTGCGCGGCCGCCTGCAGCCCACCGCGCAGGCCTACGCGCTGTTCGACGAGGTGCAGCGCTCCTACGCGGGCCTGGAGCGGGTGGCCGACACCGCGTTGCGGCTGCGCCAGTTCAGCGAGGGCCGGCTGTCGCTGGCCTGCCTGCCGGCGTTCGCGCACGCGCTGTTGCCAGGGGCCTGCGCGCGCTTCCAGGCCGCGCACCCGGGCGTGAGCGTGTCGGTCAACCCGTACGAGTCGCCGCGGCTCGAGGAGCGCCTGGCCGCGCAGGCGCACGACCTGGGCGTGACCGAGCACGACAGCGCGCTGGCTGGCGCGCAGGCCAGGCTGCTGCTGGAACTCGACGAGGTGGCGGTGCTGCCCGCGGGCCACGCGCTGCTGGACAGGCCCCGGCTCGCGCCGGCCGATTTCGCGGGCCAGCCCTTCGTCAGCTTCGACCCGCGCGACCGCTACCGGCAGGGCGTGGACAAGGTGTTCGCCGAGGCCGGCGTCGATCGCCAGCTGGCGGTGGAGACCGACAGCGCCGTGGCGGTATGCGCGATGGTGCGCCACGGGCTGGGCCTGGCGATCGTCAATCCGCTGACCGCTCTGGCGCTGGCGGGGCAGGGCATCGCCGTGCGGCCGTTGACCTTCGCGATCCCGTTCCGCGTCTTCGCGGTGCGGCCGGCGCACCGGCCCGGCAATGCCCTGGTGGCGCGCTTCGAGGCGGCGCTGGCGGCCGAATGCGACGCGCTCGGCCAGGCCGTCGGGCGCGCGTGGGGGCGGGCGCGCCGGCGCACGCGCGCGACCTGAATTCGCCCGGCGCGAAGCCGCCATTGGCAAGCCGAGAACCCGTGCCGGAGCGGGGGATGGCCGCAGGGCCTAGAGTGGGGCCTGCGCATCCGCGAAAGGCCCTGCCCATGACCGCCAAGCTCGACCCGGCCCTGCTGCCGGGGCTGTTGTCCCAGCTCCCGGGCTGGACGCTGGATCCGACCGCTTCCGCGATCTCGCGCCACCTGGCCTTCGCCGACTTCAACGAGGCCTTCGCGTTCATGACCCGCGTGGCGCTGGTGGCAGAGCGGCGCAACCACCACCCGGACTGGTCGAACGCCTACAACGTGGTCGACGTCACCCTGACCACGCACGACGCGCACGGCCTGACGATGAAGGACATCGAGCTGGCGCGCTTCGTCGACCGCATCGCGGCAGGCACCGGCGCCGCCGCGTAGCGGCGCGCCGGCCCGGCCTCAGTCGACCTGGCGGGCGGTGCCCGTCATCACGTCGACCATGTGCACCTCGGGCGCGCCGCCCAGCAGCGCCAGGCCGGTCATGCCGAGGTCGCGCGGGATCTGCCCGGTCAGGTGGGCGAAGCGCGCGCCGTTGTCGGCGAACACGGCGAAGGTGCCGAAGTGGCTCTCGTCGTACTGGTTGGCGAACCAGGCGAGCGTGCCGCTCTCCTTGTCGACCAGGGGCTGGCAGTCGCGCAGCATCTTCGCCACCTCGGCTTCCTTGCCGGGCTTGGCCTTGAAGCGCAGCACCAGGCCCTTGGTGACGTTCTCGAGCACCTTGGGCATCTTGCTGGCCAGGATGTCGATGCGCGTCGTGCGCGGCGCCGCGGTCATCAGGCGGTGCTCGGCGCCGAAGAACGTGGCGGCAGCGGCGCCCGCCAGGTGGGCCTCGCGGGCGGCATCGTCGTCGAAGCACGAGAACACGCCGAACTCGCCGCGCATGTAGCGGATGCCGAACCACGCCCGCGTGGTCTTTTCCCAGGAGACTTCCGCGCTCAGGTCCTCGAGGAACGTGTCCATCGTGTCCTCGTCGGTCTGCGACTCCATGCGAAAGAGCAGGGCTTTGCTGATCATCAGTTTCCTTTCTGGTATCTCCGGACGCCGCGGCAGCGTTCGATTCTCGAGCCTATCCTACCCAGGAACGCGAGGCCTCGCTCAGGTGTTGTCCCTTGGCGGCCACAGCCGTCCTTCGCCGAGGATGCAGGCCGGTTGGCCGGGTGCGAAAGTGCGCACCGTGGCGGCGGGTTCACTGCAGTCCGGCGGCGATGCGCTGCGCGGCGCGCTCCAGCGCGCTGCCGGCATCGGGCAGGCGCGCCAGGCCCTCGTCGAGCAGGCGCTGGAACGAGCGCCGGGTGATGCTCAGCGTGCTGCCGTTGGTCACCGCGAACAGCAGGAAGTGGCCGTTGTCGCTGCGCCAGACCAGCGCCACCTCGGCCCACTCGCCCTGCACGCGCAGCGCGAGGCGATCGCCGACCTGCAGCGCCGCGATGGGGTCGGCGGCGGGCGCCGACGGCAGCAGCGGCACGACGCCCTCGGCGGCCCGCTCGTCGACAGGCGGCAACTCGTCCTCGAGGGCGAGGTCGATCGTCAGCGGCATGTCGGTCTGCGCCTCCTCGGCCGCCCGGCGCAGCGCGCGCAGGTGCAGCGCCGACAGCCGTTCGAGCCAGGCGTCGCGCAGCGGCGCGTCCAGGCCCAGTCGCGCCATGCCGTCCTTGAGCCGCTCGACCAGGCCCGGGATCGTCTGCACCAGGGTCGGCGCATCGAGGCGGCTGCGAGCCGGCGAGGTGGTCCACATCAGGTCCGTCGCGGTGTCCCAGGCATCCGGTCCGCCGGCGGGCGACGCCCCGGCGGCCATCTCCTGCGCGCACACCAGCGCCCACACCGACGCGATGAAGCGCCGCACGGCCTCGTCGGCGCGCGACGCGTTCAGGCGCCGCTCCAGGCGCTTGCGCGCGGACTCGACGAGCGCCTCCATCTGCGAGTGGCGCTGCAGCAGTTCGACGGTGGGCGCCATGTCGGTCAGGCGGCTGCGCGCCTGCGCGCCGCGCCAGGCCGCCAGCTTGGCGTTGATCGCCTCGAAGCGCGCGTGGCGCGGCGAGCTGCGCAGCGTCAGCACCACGCGCTCCAGCCAGGCGTCGAGGTTGGGGGGACGTTGCGCGGCATCGGTGTCGAACAGCGTGGCCAGCTGGTTGATGAGCGACCAGGCCGGATGGCGATGGTTCTGCAGCAGTTCGGCGTCTTCCGCGGCCAGGTGCACCACCGCCGGCTGCAGGCTGCCGATCCATTTCACCGCCTCGGCGGACAGCGACGGGTCGGCCAGGATCTCGTCGAAGATGCGGCCGATCAGCGTCATCGCCGCGCTGGTGGCCTGCGGCGTGCCCAGCTTCGCGAGCTCGTCGCGATGGTGGTGGACCAGCCGCGGCACGCGGGCGCCGTCGCCCTCCAGTGCCAGCGGCTGCGTGAGCAGGAATTCGGAGGGCGGGGCGGCACCGTGGCGGTCGCTCGCGGGGATGTCCATCAGGTCCATCAGCGCGCCGGGGCGCGTGAGGTCGAAGCGCGGGGCCGGTTCCATGGGACGGCGGGCGCCGGTGGCCGGCCCGTGCGGCGGCGGGCGGGGCGACGCGGGCGGCTCGGCGGGCGCGGCGGCGTCCCCGGGCCGCTCCATCGTGTCGACCAGGTGGCGGTACAGCGGCCCCAGTCGCGGGCCGAGCAGTTGCGCGGCGCTGCGCACCGCCTCGCTGCGCGCGGCCAGCGACAGCGGCAGGCGTTCCGTGGCACGCCACAGCGCGCGGCCGATCGATGACGGATCCAGCGGCGAGCGGGCGCGCGACGGGTGGCGGCTGCGCAGCGCCGATTCGACGCGCTGCAGGCGGTGCCAGGCGCTGCCGGCGTGCTCGCCGAGCACACGGGCGGCCTGCACCACCTCGATCTCCTCCTGGGCGCGCTCGTCGTCCATGATGGCCAGCGCGTCGAGATCCAGCGTGCGCGAGGGCTCGGGCGCGAGGACGTCCTCGACGAGCCGCGCAAGGGACTCCTCGAAACCGAGCGTCCAGGCCTGGGGGTAGCGCCGCAGCGCCTCGCCGGCATCCGCGCGGGCGGCGCGCAGCATCAGGTCCAGGGTCGGGGCGCGCGCCAGTTCGTCGGGCACCCGCCCCGCGACCTCGGCGACGGCCTGCTGGAGGGCGAGCGATCCATGGGACAGGAACTGGCGATAGGCGTCGGAGACCATCGCCCATCCTAATGCAGCGCCGGCCTGCGCCGCCGGATCAGCGCGCCGCCGACAGTTCCTCCGCTGCAGCCACCAGTTCGGCGATCGGCGCCGGCGCGTGCAGCAGGTAGCCCTGGGCGAAGTCGATGTCCATCGCCAGCAGGCGTTCCAGTACGGCCGGCTTGTCGACGAACTCGGCCACGGTGGTCAGGCCCATCACCTTGGCGACGTCTGCGAAGCAGCGCACGGCGACCTCGTCGAGCGGGTCGTCGACCAGGTCGCGCACGAACTGGCCGTCGATCTTGAGCGTGTCCACGCGCAGCGTCTTCAGGTAGCCGAACGACGCCGCGCCGGCGCCGAAGTCGTCCAGCGCCACCTTGACGCCGCAGGCGCGCACCTGGTCGATGAAGCCCGCGGCATCGGCGATGTTGGTGACGGCCGCGGTCTCGGTGATCTCCAGGCACAGCGCGCGGCACAGGTGCGGCCCGGCGCGCGCGAGCAGCTCGAGCGCCCAGCGATGGAACGTGCGGTCGCCCACCGACTGGCCGGACAGGTTCACGCTGAGCAGCTCGATGCGCGACGGATCGGCCAGTCCGCCCATCCAGTCGACGACGCTGCGCAGCACCCAGCGATCGATGCGCGAAGCCAGGTGGAAGCGCTCGGCCGCCGGCAGGAACGCGCCCGGCGCCACCAGCGTGCCATCGTCCTGGCGCAGGCGCAGCAGCACCTCGGCGTGCACGCCGTGCACCGCGCCCTTGAGCGCGGTCAGTCGCTGCGCGTACAGCACGAAGCCGTTCTCGTCGAGCGCGTGCTCGATGCGCGTCGTCCACTGCATCTCGTACTGGCGCTCGCGCATCGCCACGTCAGTGTCGAACCAGGTGTGCACGCGGTTGCGGCCGGCGTCCTTGGCGGCGTAGCACGAGGTGTCGGCGGCCTGCAGGATCGCCGCGGTCGTCTGCCAGCGGCGGTCCACCGGCACCAGGCCGATGCTCAGGCCGATGCGAAAGCGCCGCTCCTCGTGCACGAAGCGGAAGTCGTCCATGCGGTCGCACAGCTTCTGCGCGACGCGCTGCCCCTGTTCGACGGTGCAGCGCTCCATCAGGATCGCGAATTCGTCGCCACCCAGGCGGGCGATGGTGTCGCGGGTGCGCACGCCGTCGGTGAGCATGCGCGAGACCTGCTGCAGCAGCTGGTCGCCCACCGCGTGGCCGCTGGCGTCGTTGACGAGCTTGAACTGGTCCAGGTCGATGTAGAGCAGGGCGTGCTCGCTGCCCGTTTCGTGCGAGGTCTGCAGCAGGCGGGCGAGCCGCACCTCGAACTCGGTGCGGTTGACCAGGCCGGTGAGCGCGTCGTGCGTGGCGCGCCAGCTCATCTCGCCGGTCAGGCGGCGCTGCTCGCTGACGTCGTGGAACACCAGCACCGTGCCCAGCACCGTGCCGTCGTCGCGCCGGATCGGGGCGATCGAGTGCTGGATGCCGAACTCCTCGCCGCTGCGCGACAGCAGCGTCGTGTCGGACAGCCCCACCACGCGTCCCTGCTCGAGGCAATTGCGCACGGGGTCGGCCGCCGGCGCGCGCGTGTGCTCGTCGACGATGTGGAACACCTGCAGCAGCATGCGGCCGATGGCCTGCGCCGAGCTCCAGCCGGTCAGGCGCTCGGCCACCGGATTGAGCCAGGTGATCTGGCCGCGGGCGTTGGTGGTGATGACGGCGTCGCCGATCGACTCCAGCGTGACGCTCAGCAGCGAGCGATCCTCGGCCAGGTTGGCCGCCAGCTCGCGCAGCTCGGTGATGTCCCAGTTGGCGCCGATCAGGCGGGTCGGCTGGCCCTGCGCGTCGCGCATCGCGCGCGCGGTGCCGCGCAGGTGGCGCGTCGTGCCGTCCTCCAGCACGATGCGGTAGTCGCGGTCGAGCAGGCGGTCACCCAGCGCCGCGCTGCGCATGCCTTCGCGCAGGCCGGGCAGGTCGTCGGGGTGCACGCGGGCTTCCCACAGCACGGCCGGCGCCACGCGGCCGCCGCTGGTGTCGTCGAACAGCTGGTACATGCGCGTGTCCCAGATCAGCTCGCCGGTGCCGATGTTGAGCTCCCAGATGCCGATGCCTCCGCTCTCGGTGGCCAGCGCGACGCGGTCGTTGATCTCCTTGATCTCCATGCGCTGCGCGATCCGGTCGCTGATGTCCTGGAACGCGCCGACCAGCCGCACCGGCACGCCGGCGGCGAATTCGGCCGAGCCCACCGCGCGCACCCACAGGCGGCGGCCGTCGCGGCGGATGAACGGCAGCTCCAGGTCCCATGGCGTACCGTCGACCATCGCGTCGCGCACCGCGGCCTCGATCGTCGGGCGCGCCTCCGGCGGATAGAAATTGAACGCGGTGGCCAGGTCGGGCGCGTAGTCGGCGTCCACGCCGTGGATGCGCCGCGTCTCGCGCGACCACACCACGCCGCCGGTGACCAGGTCGACTTCCCAGCCGCCGATGCCCGCCATCTGGCCGGTGCGGTCGAGGAACAGCTCGCTCTTGCGCAGCTCCTCTTCCTGCAGCTTGCGCTCGGTGATGTCGAAGGCGACCGACAGGTAGCCCACGACGCGACCCGCGGGATCGACGTCCGGGATGAGCGTCTGCTGGACCCAGTGGCGCACGCCCCGGACGAGCGCGGGCACCTCGAAGCGCTGCCGCTTTCCGCGCAGCACGGCCTCGACGTGCGGGCTGATCGTGGCCCATTCGTCCTCGCCGCGGAACGCGCGGTGCGACATGCCCACGATCTGCGCGGCATCGAGGGCGAAGACGCGCCGCATGTGCTCGTTGGCGTAGGTGCACACGCCGTCGGTGTCCAGCCGCAGGATCGTCGCCGGAATGTTGTCGGTGATCGAGCGCAGGCGTCGCTCGGACAGCTCGAGGCGCCCGCGGTGGTCCTCCAGCACGGCGGTCATCGCGGCGCGCAGCCGCAGCTCGCGCAGGATGAAGACCGCCGCGGCGGCCATCGCGGCCACCAGCAGGCCCAGCGAGACGCCCGCGTAGCCCTCGGCGGCGTGGCGGATGTCGCGCGCGATGACGACGCGCTCGTCGTAGCGGCGCGCCTCGGTGGCGACGATCGCCGCAGCGAAGCTCCGCATGTCGTGGTGGATCTGCCGGCCGGCATCGTCCAGCGCGAGAGCGCGCGCCTGCCCGGGCTGCGCGGGCATCAGCGCGACGGCCTGGTCCAGGCGCGCCAGGTGCGACTCGACGGCCATGCGCAGGCCGGCCAGCAGGGCCTCCTCCTCGGGGTCGCCGCCGAGCTGGGTCGCGAGGGTTCCCAGGCCCTGGCGGGCGCGGGCCGCGGCCTCGCGGTAGCGTTGCAGGCCGCCCTCGGCGCCCAGCAGGATGCCGCGCTGCGCCGACTCGGCGTCGAGCGCGGCCAGCGACACCGCCTGCACCGTGGCCACGCTGGCACGGGTGCGGGCGGCCCAACCGGCGGTCTCGTCGAGGCGGACGGACTGCTCGTGGGTCGTCCAGGCCACACCGCCCAGGACGACGACCCCGACGGCAACGACGAGTGCAAACGCACGCCGCAGGCGCGCGGATGATCGATTCATGCTTGCAGCTGACTGGAAACGCCATGCCCGGTCGGTGCCGGACTGTGGGCGCGAACCATCCCCGGGGACCAGTCTACGGCGGCCCGGGCCGGCCGGGGGGCGGGTGATCCCATGGGTGTCGCGAGAGTACGGGAACCGTGCGATCTGACGCAG
This sequence comes from uncultured Vitreoscilla sp., assembly GCA_964418745.1. GTDB lineage: Bacteria > Pseudomonadota > Gammaproteobacteria > Burkholderiales > Burkholderiaceae_C > Scleromatobacter. The sequence goes on along the minus strand of CAYQMX010000013.1, from coordinate 29,910 downwards.
CGGCGCGACGTTCGTTCCGAGCCGGCCCGGCCGTCGCGTCGCAGCCCCTACACTGGGAAATGCCTGTCTTCGAGATCAAGCCCGTCTTCATCGACGGCATCGACGCCGCCGCCGAATGGGTGGACAACGAACACTCGGCCTGGAACGAGCCCTTGCTGCGCACCACGGCGCCGCTGGCCGAGCGATGGGAGGCGCCCGCGCTGGAGCTGTACCGCTCCGACAAGAGCGCCACCGCCGTGCTGTTCCACCCCACGGCCCACCTGGTGTCCCAAGGGGTGCGCGACGAGCTTTCGCACTTTCCCGGACTCGAGTTCCTGCCGGTCGACGTGGCCGGCTACGGCGTGTTCTACGCCATGCACGTGCTCACCAGCTGCGAACTGCCCGCCGGCAGCCTCGCCGATACCGGGCCGGGCACCGACATCGCCCTGATCCGCGCCTTCCCGCGCGGCTTCGAGGCGCCGGCGCCGTTCTTCCGCATCCGCCATCCGGGCACGCTGACGGCATCCGGCATGGCGGTGTGCGTGCCCGACATCTACGCCGGCGAGAGCGCGGCGACGGCGGTGCAGAAGGTCGCCGGCCGGTTCCTGCGCGCAGTGCCCGTGCCCACGATCTGAGCCGCGGCGCGCCTAGCGTCGGCAGCTCGCCGGCACGTAGCGCGCGAGGTCCTCGGTCGTGCAGGTCCAGCCCAGGTGATGCGCGTTGTCCGCGCTGGGAACCAGCTTGAACGAGCCCAGGTAGCGCTGGTTGACGTCGACCCGCACCGTGACCGTTCCCGTCGTGCTGTCCACGTCGACGCCGCTGACGAAGCGCGATTGGTGCGGCGCCTGCGCCACGAGGCGGTCCACGTCGGTGGGCAGGGTGCCGTTCTGCTCGTATTGCCGGCCCACCGCGGCGGCCACGTCGGCGCCGAGCGCCATGGCGTCGGCGACCTTGGCCTTGAGCGTGTAGGTCTGGTAGGCCGGCAGCGCCACTGCGGCGAGGATGCCGATGCCCGCCACGAGCACGAAGATCGCCACGACGATCGCGACGACGCCGCTGGTGCCGCCGGCGCTTTCCAGGCGCGCGAGCATCTGCACCCGCGAGCCGCCGCGCGCCCGGACGTCGCGGATCTTGTCGCGGCAGTGCGCGTAGTACCAGCCGTTGGCCATCAGTCCCGGCACGACGAACAGCGCGACCCACCAGGCCAGGGTCAACGGCAGCGCGGCCCGCGGCATCATCGCGTTGAGGATGCCGATGACGATGCCGGGCACGAAGAAATAGACCAGCGCGGGCAGCCACATCTTGCGATACAGCATCCAGTACCAGGTGACCAGCATGCCGGGCCAGTGCCAGCCGCCACTGCCGCCGCCGGACTGGCGCGCGAAGCGCGTCATGTAGTACGCGGTGTTGTTGTCGCCGACCATGGCGGCCCAGGCCTGCTCGTCGGTGAGGACGTTCGGGTCGTCTTCGGCGCGCTCGGCGGCCTCGGGCGCGTTCGCGGAACGGCTGCGCGCGGGCGCGGCGGCGGGCGGTGCGGCCAGGGCGGATGCGGCGCCCGTGGCCGGCACGGCGAGCGCTTCCAGGCGGGCGGGCAGTCGGGTCGGGGCCACCATGGGACGGCGGCAGGCGGTGCAGAACAAGGCGCTGTCGGCGTTGTCCTGTCCGCAGGCGTGGCATTTCACTGTGTCTCCTCCTCCTCGGGATGCCCGGCAGGATAGCCGTGGATCTTGTCGACGGCCGGCCGGAAAGGAGGAATCGCGGGTTTGTTCGGGTGGGTGACCGCGATTCGTGCGACGAATGACACAGGTGAGATGTGGCGTGGCGCCCACGCCGGGGCGACCTTCTCAGGTGCGGTAGCTGGCGTCCATGCGATCGAGCTTGCGCAGCAGCGCCGGCCAGACGAAGGCGCCGCCCTGGCTGGCCGTCTGCACGCGCAACGATTCGGCGACGCCGTCGACGATGGTCGGGTCCACGTGCGTCAGCGGGCCGCCGGCCTGGGCGGCGAGCTGGATCGCGCAGGTGCTCTCGAACATGTACATCGCCAGGAACGCGTCCGGGATCGACCGGCCCACGGTCAGCAGGCCGTGGTTGCGCAGCATCAGGTAGCTGGCGCTGCCGAGGTCGGCCTGCAGGCGCGGCTTCTCCGCGTCGCGCAACGCCACGCCCTCGTAGTCGTGATAGGCCAGCGACGCCAGCACGAAGGTGGACTGCTGCGAGATTGGCAGCACGCCGCCGGCCTGCGCGCTGACGGCCACGCCGGCGCGCGTGTGGGTGTGCAGCACGCACTGCGCGTCGTCGCGCGCGGCATGGATGGCGCTGTGGATCACGAAGCCGGCGCGGTTGACCGGGAACGGCGAGTCGCCGCGCTTGTTGCCCTCCTGGTCGACCAGCACCAGCGACGACGCGGTGATCTCGTCGAACATGAGGCCGTACGGGTTGATCAGGAAGCTGTGGTCGCCGCCCGGCACGCGCGCGCTGATGTGGGTGAAGACCAGGTCGCTCCAGCCGTAGGCGGCGACGAGCCGGTAGCAGGCGGCGAGGTCGCAGCGCAGTTGCCATTCCTCGGCGCTGACCACTTCCTTCACGGACGGGATGTGCATGGTGTCTCCTTCGTGCCGGCGGCTGCCGGAGGCCACAGCATAGCCCCGCCGCCGGGCCTGCGTCGCCGCCTGGGCGACAGCCGGCGCGACGGCCGTGCGCCGTTGCGCGCGACGTGCGACAGCGCGACGGCGATGCGCTGCAACTGCACGATCTCGCCCAGCGCCCACAGGCGCGCTGCCTCCTGCTGGGTCAGCGCGCCGCGTTCGAGCCCGTCGACGATGCGGGCCAGGAAGCGTTCGAACTCGATCACGGGCTCACGCGGCGATCTTGAAGGTGGCCACCGACTGCGCCAGGTGCCCGGCCTGCACGCGCATGCTGTCCGCGGCGGCCGCCGATTCATCCACCAGCGCGGCGTTCTGCTGCCTCACCTGGTCCAGCTGCGCGACGGCCTGGCCGACCTGCTCGATGCCGCGCCGCTGCTCGTTGCTGGCCGCGCTGATCTCGCTGACGAGGTCGTTGACGTGCTGCACCTGCTCCACGACGCGTTGCATCGTCGCGCCGGCCTCGGCCAGCTGGCGGGCCATCGAGCTGATCATCGAGGCGGCGACCGATTGCCTGCGCAACGGGCCGCGCCTGCCGCCCGCCGCGCCCCGCAGGCGCCCGAAGGCGCTGGCCGGAGCGTAGGGGCGGCGTCGGCGTCAGTCGATGCGGGTGACCTTGGTGCCTTCGAGCGTCACGCCCGCCATCAGGCCGGCGTTGGTCATGATGAAGGCCACCGTCGGCGCCATCGCGGCGTTGGCGTCGATGGCGCCGTTGGCACCCACCGTCAATACCGCGACGGAGGCGTCCACGCCGCCCGACCAGCCGTGGCTGGCGCGGAAGCGCTCCAGCGCGTCCTCGGTCATGAACAGGAACACCAGCGAGCGCGACTGCGCGCCGATCTGCCAGCCCACGGATCCGGTGACGGTGCGGTAGTAGCCCTCGGGGCGGCCGTGCTCGCGCAGCTGGCCTTCGCCGTAGGCGCCGCCGATGCCCAGGCCGGCCGAGATCACGCGCGGGAACACCAGCACCCCGCGCGCCTTGGCCACCAGTTCGCGGCTGCCCGGCGTGGTCGTGTACAGGCGATCCAGCGTCTCCTGGTAGCTGGCATCGACCGCATGGCGCGATTCGGCGGTGCCGGGCGTGCCGTCGTTGGTCTTGGTGACGCTGGCGGTGGTCGAGCAGCCGGCGAGTGTGGCGGCCGCGGCGAGCGCGACCAGTTGGAGCAGGCGAGTCGTCTTCATGGGGAGATCCTTGGTGGGCTGCGGCGCGCGGGCGGGAATGCCTGGCTGCCGCTGCGGTGTTCAGCTGACGACCCCGCAGGGCAAACGCGGTGCCAGGCCCCGGTGGCGACGACCCTCGACGAGGCCGGACGACGGCCCGGGTGCCGGCACAGGCAAACCAGCGCCGGGCTTCAGGAGGCAGGGGGCGGCGGGACAGCCGTGGCATCGGGGGCGGCCGCGGGCGCGGCCTGGCCGTCGGACACGACCGAAGCCTCCTCGGCCACCGCCCGGGCCGGCTGGCCGTCGGTGGCGGCCAGCGTCGCCACCGGGCGATCGAGGTCGCCCGCGACGGGCGTGCCCAGCGGACGCGCGCGAACCAGCCAGTCGATCATCCACGCGACGGTGGTCTGGTCGCGCTCCAGGTAGTGCGTGTGGGCACCCAGGCCGAGACACACCTCCACCTCGCGGGCGGGCTGCAGGTGCGCCTCGGCCGGCGGCGTCGGGTTGAAGCCGGTGTAGGCGTCGACGCGGCCGAACGGGTCGTGGCCCACCGTGTCGACCATCGGGTGCTTGAGGGCCTGGTCGTGGCCGGCGTTGCTCCACAGCCAGCGGCCGACGTAGTCACCGCTGCAGAACGCGTTCATCCAGCGCTGCACGCCGATGTCGGAGGCACGCGGGCCGAACACATGCCCGTTCCTGGCGAGCACCCAGGCGTAGAGCCCGGGAAAGCGCGCGCCGTAGAGCTGGCGCAGCGGGCAGCCCAGCGTCAGCAGGCTGACCGGCGGCAGCGGGCGGCCACCCAGCTGCGGCAGGTCGCCGGGCGCGGGCGCGGCCTGCGCGCGGCTGGACAGGAAGCGCAGCAGCTCGGCGCTGATGACGGTGCCCTGGCTGTGCGCCACGACGACGATGCGCTCGTAGCCTTGCGACCGCACGTGTTCCAGCAGCGCGGCGTAGCGCGCGAAGATGTGCGCGCGCGGGATGTCGGTGCGCGGGAATTCGCGGAAGTGGTTGTCGACATCCAGCGCCACGTCCAGCGGGCTGCGCAGCGACGGGATGCGGCGCGACAGCTGGCCGCCCAGCACCGACAACGCCGCACCGACGCCGGCCGCGCTGAACACCGCCGCCTGCAGCGGGCTGACCAGCGTGCGCGACGCGCCGGCCGCGCCCCTCTCGAGTGTGGCCAGCCAGCCCACCACGGGCGCGAGCCCCATCGCGTCGAGCCAGCGCGTGACCATGTCGTGCTCGAACACGGTGGTCAGGAACAGCGCGGCGATGCCCAGGCTCAGCGCGACGCCGATGGCGCTCACCACGCCCACGACGAAGTCGAGATGGCGGTAGCCCGCGGTCAGCCAGCTTCCCAGTGCGCGGGCGCGCTGCGTGCGCTGGTGCACGCTCGCGTGCGCGGGCGGGCGGCGCTTGTCGAGGGCCTGCTGGTGCGCGTCGCGCTTCGAATCGACGATCAGCTTCAGCTCGGCGAGCACGCTGGGCATGAACATGGTCACGAGCCAGGCGACGAGCACCAGCAGCAGCGTGGCCAGCAGCGAGAACGCACTGGTGCTCTTGCTGTAGCGGTCGAACAGCACGGCACTGGCCGCGGGCATCGGCGAGACGGCGGCGGCCTCCTGGGCGTTGCGGCTGGTCCACATGCAGGCGTTGGGGCCGGCCGACGGCGCCGGCGGCGCCTCGCCCGCCGCGCCCGGGTAGGCGAAGATGCAAGGCCGGTAGCCCGCGCCCTCGACCGAGGCGCCCAGCACGTTGTTGGTCAGCGCCCAGATGGTCATCGTCGCCACCAGGAACATGCCCAGCGACACGGTGATGCCCAGGCGGCCGGTGGCCACGCTGGCGCGCGACGCGTAGCCCGACTCGCCGCGCGCGAGCTGGCCGGCGACGAACCAGGCCACCAGCAACGGGCCGCAGGCGATCCACCACCACTTGATCACCAGCAGCACCGTCTCGGTGGTGAACAGGGCCGCGTGGATCCAGACGTCGCGCCACGCCGGCGTCGCCAGCACCTGCGTCTCGTGCACCGCGCTGCCCAGCATCAGCAGCGCCGACGCGGCCCACATCCAGCGGCCGACCGCGTGCACCAGCGGGAACCGGTCGTCGGCCACGCGCAGCGCGAACTCGTTGGCCGCGGTGAGGGCGGCCAGGAACGCCAGTGCCGTGATCCATTGCAGCAGCGCAGGCGCGAAGGCGAGCGCGTACCCGGCCGCCAGCACCACGGCCACCGGGGCCAGCGACTGCAGCAGCTTGCCGTCGCCGCGTCGATAGAGCCAGCGCAGCCCGGCCAGCACGACCAGCGCAGCGGCCACGCCATGGTGCAGCCAGGACTCGTGGCGCGCCGCGGCGGCGCTGGCCGCGGGGTCGGCCGCCACGTCGGGCGCGATGCCCGAGGTGAAGCCCAGGAGCACCAGCAGCGTGCCCAGCAGCGCGAGCTGCGTGAACAGCAGCGCCAGGCCGTTGACGAACAGCCAGTCGAGGGCGATCTGCAGCCAGGCGAGCACGTTCCACGCGCCGGCGTGGCGGCGGGCGCCGCGCGCGGCCGGGTCGCGGGCGCGCGCCAGCTGGCCCCACATCTCGTCGACCGTCTCGCGGCCCAGCTTGGACAGGCGGAACACGAGGGTGAACAGCTCGGAGACGATGCGCGGCATCGATCCGGACAGGCGCGACAGGTCGGCCCAGTACATCTCGTAGACGTCCACCTGCGCGTCGCCGCCCGCGGCGGCGGCGTGGCGCTCCAGCGAGACGCGGGTGGTGTCGTAGGTCTCCGGGCCGGCGCCGTTGCGGATGCGCTTGGCCAGCAGGTAGTTGGTGACGGCGATGCCGCGATCCTGCGCGGTGGGTGGCGCGGCGATGTCGGCCGGCTTCGCCGGCTCGCGGGGCGCGGGCGCGCGCGGCGGCGGCGCCACGGCCCACGCCTGGCGCTGGAAGTCCGAGCGCGTGGACTGCGCGAACGACTTGCCCAGCGAGCGATCCTCGCCGCGCGGCGTGGCCGGCGTGGCGTGCGCCAGCGGCGGCTGCGCGTCGGGTTGCGGCGCCAGCGGCGCCACGCGCAGGGTCAGGTCCTCGGTGGCCGACGAGGTGTAGCAGGTGCCGTCGGGGGCCGACGACACCAGCAGCTCGACGACGGCGCGCGCGGTCTCGCCGGGCTGCTGGTCGGCCACGCCGTGGACGGCGATGACGGCGACGCGGGGGGTGGGCAAGTGGAGTCTCCTCGGCGCGGCGCAACCGCGAGACTACGCGGCCCCTGGCGCCGGGCCACCATAGTGACCCTGCGTGGCAGCGTCAAGGCGAGGCGACCCCTTGACCAGGGGGTGCCCGCGGGCGGGCCGGCCCTATGCCAGGTTGCTCGCCGCGCTGCCGATGGCGTCCAGCTCGCCCGACTCGCGCGCCTTGCGGCCGTAGACCAGCTCGAAGAGCGGGCTGGCCATCATCGTGGTGACGACGGCCATCAGCACCAGCATCGAGAACAGCGTCGGGCCGATGATGCCCTTCTGCAGGCCGATGTTGATGATGATCAGCTCCATCAGGCCGCGCGAGTTCATCAGCGCGCCGATGCCCAGCGCCGTGCGGTTGTCCTCGCCGGCCAGGCGCGCCGCCAGGTAGCAGGCGCCGCCCTTGGCGAGCACCGAGGCCGCCAGGATGCCCAGCGCGACCAGCAGCAGCGGCAGCGAGTTGACCATGTCCATGCGCGTGTTCAGGCCCGAGTAGGTGAAGAACATCGGCAGCAGCAGGATCACCGCCAGCGGCTCGACCTTCTTCTTCAGCTCTGCGGCGAACAGCCCGCGCGGCATCACCGCGCCGAGGATGAAGCCGCCGAAGATCGCGTGGATGCCGATGGCGTCCATCAGGAACGCCGAGAAGCAGAACAACGCCAGCGTGATGCCCAGGATGGTCAGGCTCATCTCGCCTTCGCGCTCGACGATGCGGCCCAGCGGCGCGAGCAGGCGGCGGCCGAACAGCAGGATGAACGCGGCGTACGACACGCCGCCGCCGATGGCCAGGATGGCCACGCCGGGGCCGGCGCCGAAGGTGGCCAGCACGACGGCCAGCACGCACCACGAGCAGGCGTCGTCGAAGGCGCCGGCCGTGAGCGACAGCGTGCCCAGCGAGGTGTTGGCCAGGCCGCGCTCGTTGACGATGCGCGCCAGCATCGGGAAGGCCGTCAGCGCGATGCAGGCGCCCATGAACAGCGTGGCGTTGGTCTGCGAGATGCCGGCGGCGAACAGCCCCGGCACGGTCAGCAGCAGCGGGGTGATCAGGAAGGCGATGAAGAACGGCGCGGCGATGCCCGCCAGGGACACGCCCACCGCGCTGCGCGCCTTGGCCTGGAAGTGGCCCAGCTGCAGCGTGGTGCCGACCAGGAACATGTACAGGCCGACGCCCAGCTGCGCGCCGGTGTAGAGCACGTTGCGCGTCTCCTTCGGGAAGATCGCCGCCTGCAGCTCCGGGAACACCAGGCCCAGCAGCGAGGGCCCGAGGAACACGCCCGCGATCATCTCGCCGACGACCTGCGGCTGCGCCAGGAACTTGCGCCCGAACCAGCCGGCCACCCGGCAGGCCAGCAGGATGACGCCCAGCTGCAGGAAGAAGTGGACGCTGAAGTCGCCCGGCGCGTAGGTGTGGGCGGTGGCCGCGGCGGCCGGGCCGTGCTGCGAGAAGACGTCGCCGATCAGGGCCAGGACGCTGGTGTTGTTGTCGGTTGCCATGCATTGTTCCGTTGCTGGGGCGCGCGGCCGGGTGTCGTCGCGCGGCCATGTCGTCGTCGGCCGGCGTGGCGCCGGCCTGTCGGGTCGAACTGTGCCAGCGCCCCGCCGGCTGTCCATCCGTGCCGACATTCCTGTACCTACGTACCTACATTTGAATTGATTCGATGAAGGTACGTAGGCACAATGCGGTCATCATGAAGCTCCTGACCAGCCGCGAGTTCAACCGCGACGTCAGCCACGCCAAGCGCGCGGCGCGCGTCGAGCCGGTGTTGATCACCGACCGCGGCCAGCCCACCCATGTGCTGATGAGCATCGCCGAGTACCGGCGGCTGACCGGCGACAACGACAACATCCTGGACATCCTGGCGATGCCCGAGCCGGTGGCGCTCGATGCCGACGACGCCGCGGACGGCGCCTGGGACCACCGCGAAAGGATCGAGTGATGTACCTGCTCGACACCGCGGTGGTGCTGGAGCTGCGCAAGGCGCGCGCGGGCCACGCCGATCCCGGCCTGGCGGCCTGGGCCGCGGGCGTGGCGCGCCAGAAGCTGTTCATCTCGGCGCTGAACCTGCTCGAGATCGAGAACGCGGCCGCGCGCCTGGGCCGCAAGGATCGCGCCGCCGGCCTGGGCGTGCGCCAGTGGATCGACCTGAACCTGGTCCCCGCCTTCGAGGGCCGCGTGCTGCCGGTCGACGCCGCCGTCGTGCGCCGCCGCGCGCAACTGCCGTACGCGAACACGCGCGACGGCCTGCTGGCCGCCACGGCGCTGGAGCACGGTCTCACCCTGGTCACGCGCAAGGTGTCGGCCTTCCGCGCCGGGCGCGTGAAGCTGCTCAATCCGTCCGGCTACAGTGCGCAGGCCGGGGTCGAGGACGACGAGGACTGGGGCCAGGGCACCCAGACCGGCCACCTGTGGCTGAAGAACCTGTATGTGAGAGCGTGATGCCCGCGGCCCTGCCGGAACGGACGAACAAGCGCCGCATCCTGATCGTCGGCGGCGGCACGGCGGGCTGGCTGACGGCCGCCTACCTGGCCCGGCACCTGGTGCTGTCGGAACGCAGCCACCTGGAGGTGACCGTGCTCGAGTCGCCGGACATCGGCGTCATCGGCGTGGGCGAGGGCACCTTCCCCACAATCCGCACGACGCTGCAGTTCCTGGGCATCGACGAGCGGCGCTTCATCCGCGAGACCTCGGCCACCTTCAAGCAGGGCATCCGCTTCGTCGACTGGGCGCGCGCGCCGGTGGGCGGCGACCACCACCAGTTCCTGCATCCGTTCGAGGCGCCGTTCTACACCGAGGGCACCAGCCTCGTGCCGTACTGGCTGCTGCAGGACGAGGCCACGCGGGTGCCGTTCGCGCAGGCGGTGACTCTGCAGGAGCGCGTGACCGCGGCCCGGCGCGCGCCCAAGCGCGCGCACGAGCCCGCGTATGCAGGGCCGTTGAACTATGCCTACCACTTCGAGGCGGTCAAGCTGGCGCGCGTGCTGGCCGAGCGCGCCCGCGAGCTGGGCGTGCGCCACGTCGAGGCGACGCTCGCCGGCGTGGCGCGCGACGAGGCAGGCGCGATCGCGCACGTCGACACCGTGCAGCACGGCCGCTTCCAGGCCGACCTCTACATCGACTGCACCGGCTTTCGCGCCGGGCTCATCGGCGAGGCCCCCGGCGCCGCGTTCCGGTCGGTGCGCACCCAACTGTTCGCCGACCGCGCGCTCACCTGCAAGCTGCCTGCCGACGTGCCGGACGCGCCGCTCGAGAGCTGCACCATCGCCACCGCCCACGAGGCCGGCTGGACCTGGGACATCGGCCTGAACGGCGCGCGCGGCATCGGCTGCGTCTACTCCAGCGACCACATGAGCGATGAGCGCGCCGCCGAGATCCTGCGCGGCTACGTCGGGCCGGGCCACGCCGACCTGGCGACCCGCCATATCCCGTTCGCCGCCGGCTGGCGCGCGAAGCAGTGGGTGAAGAACTGCGTGGCCGTGGGCCTGTCGGCGGGCTTCCTCGAGCCGCTCGAATCGACCGGGCTGGTGCTGATCGAGGCAGCGGTCGGCATGATCGCCGAGATGTTCCCGCACGGCGGCCCGGTCGAGGCGCCCGCGCGCCGCTTCAACGAGCTGATGAACGCGCGCTTCGACAACATCGTCAACTTCCTCAAGCTGCACTACTGCGTGAGCCGGCGCGAGGAGCCGTTCTGGCGCGACAACGCCGACCCGGCCTCCATCCCGGAACGCCTGGCCGAGTTCCTGGAGCAGTGGAGGTACCGCCCGCCCGGGCGCTTCGACTTCATGCTCGACACCGAGACCTTCGCGTTCTTCAACTACCAGTACATCCTGTACGGCATGGGGTATCGCACCGATCTCGGCGCGGCGCGCGCCGACTTCCCGCAGGTGGAGGAAGCCGAACGCCTGTTCGCCAAGATCCGGCGCTTCGGCGACCGGGCGCTGGCCGACCTGCCGACCCACCGGGCGCTGATCGAGCAGATCAATGCATCGGGTGTTCGAGTGGCTGCCTGATTCGGGTGCTTCCTGTTCGAGCAGGGCTGAGCGGTCGCTGGTTCATTGCCGTGGCGTGCCGGCCTGGTCCGCGCTGGGGTGACGCGAACGCCGGATCGCCGAGTCGGCGTCCTTTGTCGCGGTCGTTGGCGACCGGCCGCTACCGGCTCCCACCGCGGCGGAAGTAAGATCGTCCGGCACGACGATTTCCGGGAATTCGCGATGAAGAGAGAACGGAACTATTGGTTCAGAGCCAAGAAAAGCGGCCTCGGCTGGTCGACCCCCCTGACCTGGCAGGGATGGGTCACCTACATCGCGATGTTCGCCGGCACCGGGTATTTCTTCGTCACCGGGCACGACATCGGGCAGAAGTTGTTGGGCGTCTGGATCCCGATCCTGGTCGCGCTTCCAGTTTTCTGGCTGTTTGGCGAACCGCTGTCGGGCAGGAAGTCCTCCGAATAGGACAAGGACTCGACGCGCCACAAGACCACATGACGCTCGACGCCGACGAATCCATGCGTCGGTTCCTGCTTCGCGTGCTGCCGCCGCGCTTCCATCGCATCCGCCACGACGGGCTGCTGTCCAACGGCAACTGCCAGTCCAGCACTGCTCGGGTTCGTCAGATCCAGCAGCCCATGATGCCTGCCGCATCACCAACCGCTTCGTTCAGCGGGCTTTCGAGATTTCTATCTCGATGTAGTCGACCGTGCCAGAGAAGCCGCGCATCAGCCGGATCTTGCGCTGGCCGTCCGGGCTCACCAGCAGATTGGAGTTCACGACCGTCCAGTACTCCGCAGCGGGACTCTCCACCAGCACGCGTCCGCCATGGGCCTCCATGCGAATGCTGCTGCCATCCTTCAATTCGTAGGTCCCCGACACCTCGCGGGCCAGCAATCGCGGGCTTGCCGCATGCGCGGCACTGGAGGCGAGGACCGAGGCAACGAGAGACAACATGAGGGCAGCGCACTTCAGGGTCGAGTGAGAGGGCATGGAGGACATGCGGAGTTCCTTTGGGGTTGACGTCCGCTCGTGGCGGGCGAAGGGATCAGTGCAAACCCTATGCCAGGGAAAACCCTCTATTTAGCGCAATCTTGAAACGTACGCGCCCCAAGCAGGTGATTCTGCAACGCCGGGTCGCACCGGTTTGGCGCCTGGGCCTGCCGCACCGGACCTGGAAGAGTGAATCCTCGGCAGGCGTCGCACTCGACTTTCGTGATGCGTGCTCGTTGGCGGAAGTCCGGCCCCTGCTCAGGCCCAGCCGGCACGCAACACCGACCCCGCCGAGAGCTCACCAACCCACGAACAGACCAGCCACCCGACTGGCAGACAGATCAAACCACCGAGTCCCACGGCGCCGACAGCCGCAGCGCGCCGTGGATGATGCCCACCATCGAGTAGGTCTGCGGGAAGTTGCCCCACAGCTCGCCGGTGACCGGGTTCATGTCCTCGCTGAGCAGGCCCAGCGGGTTGCGGCGTGACAGCAGGGCCTCGAAGGCCGCGCGGGCCTCGTCGCGGCGGCCGATGCGCGCCAGCGCGTCGACGCGCCAGAACGAGCAGATGTTGAACGTGGTCTCGGGTCGGCCGAAGTCGTCGGCGGCCTCGTAGCGGCGCATGAACGGGCCGTCGCACAGTGTCTTCTCCATCGCCTCGACGGTGCTGATGAAGCGCGGGTCGCCGGGCGGCACGAAGCCCACTTCGCCCATCAGCAGCACGCTGGCGTCGAGCTCGCTGCCGCCGAAGCTCTCGGCGTAGGCCTGGCGCTTCTCGCTCCAGGCGTACTGCAGGATCTTGCTGCGGATGACGTCGGCGCGGTCGCGCCAGTACCGCGCCCGGTCGGGCAGCGCCACGCGCAGTGCGATGTGGGCCAGGCGGTCGCACGCCGCCCAGCACATCAGCGACGACGAGGTGTGGATGCGGGCGCGGGTGCGCAGTTCCCAGATGCCGGCGTCGGGCTGGTCGTGCAGCCGCCAGGCCTGCTCGCCCATGGTCTCCAGCGCGGCGAAATCGGCGGCGTCGCCGCGCCGGAAGAGGCGGTGGTCGTGGAACGACTGCGCGGCGGCCAGCACGATGTTGCCGTAGGTGTCGTGCTGGAAATGCTCGTGCGCCTGGTTGCCCACGCGCACCGGCCCCATGCCGCGGTAGCCGGTGGCCTGCGGCACCTCGAACTCGGTGAGCTCGCGCTCCAGCCCGATGCCGTACAGCGGCTGCACGTGGCCCGAGCCGGCTTCCTTGTGCAGCACGTTGGTGAGCCAGCCGAGGTACTTCTCCATCGTCCCGACCTCGGACAGCCCGTTGAGCGCCCGCACCACGAAGAATGCGTCGCGCAGCCAGCAGAAACGGTAGTCCCAGTTGCGGCCGCTGGCGGGGGCCTCGGGCAGGCTGGTCGTCATTGCCGCGACGATGGCGCCGGTCTCCTCGTACTGGCACAGCTTGAGCGTGATGGCCGCGCGGATCACGGCGTCCTGGTACTCCAGCGGCAGCGCGAGGCGGTGCGTCCAGTGGCGCCAGTGCAGCGAGGTCTGGTCCTCGAACTCGCGCGCGGTCTCGTCGATGCCGCCGGTCATGGTCTCGTCGGCGCCCAGGAACAGGCTCATCTCGCGATCGAGCGTGAACCAGGTGCCGTCCATCAGCCAGGTGATGGGCACGCTCGTGTTCAGGCGCAGGGTGATGTCGGGCATCACGAAGCGCACATGGTGGCTGCCGCGCGTGACCTGCGGCTGCTCGGCGCCCCAGCCGCCGTGCGGGCGCACCGTCACCCGGATGCGCGGGCGCCCCGCCAGCGGCCGGATGCGCCGCACCAGCTGCGCCGGGCGGAAGACTCGATCGCGGGTGATGAAGCGCGGCGCGAAGTCGACTACCTCCATGCACTGGCCCTGGGTATCCCACATCCGCGTGCGCAGGATGGCGGTCCCGGCGTCGTAGGACTGCTCGTGGCGCGCCAGGTCCTCGATCCAGATCGCCATGGCGCCCGACTCGGGTACGCCGTTTGCCGACTGCAGCAGCGCGTCGAAAACGGGCGTGCTGTCGAAGCGCGGCATGCAGCACCACACCACGTGGGCGGTCGCATCGATGAGCGCGCTGATGGCGCAGTTGCCGATCATCGCCAGGTCCAGCGAGGCGGCGTGCACGTTCGGGTCGTCGGGGGGGAAGCTCATCGCGATGGGGGCCCTCGGTTGCTAACATTTGGATCCATCTCTTGAACAAAGACAGAACCCAGGGAACTCTGGTCCCGCCGGCAAAAGCCGGGCCCGCCTTCCTGCATTGGCCGATCGTGCAGACGATCCGGCTGCAACTGCGTTTCCTGCTGCCGCTGGTGGGCGTGGTGATCGTCACCGCCTGGCTGGTACTCCCGGTCGTCGACGGCATCACGCTGCGCTGGTTCTCCCGCGATCTGGATAGCCGCGGCGCCGTCGTGGCCAATGCGCTGTCGGATTCGGTGGTGGAGGCGCTGCGCGCCAACCGGCCGCACCAGCTCGAGAAGCTGTTCGACCGCGCGGTGCAGGACGAGCGCCTGTTCGCGATCGGCCTGTGCAGCCCCGACGGCCGGATGCTGGAGCGCACGCCGGCATTTCCCTCGGCGTTGAACTGCTTCAACGCGCTCGAGATCAGCTCCAAGCGCGACCCGCGCCTGCTGCTCAATGGCGGGCCGGTGCACGTGGCGATGCACGACGTGATCGACCAGCCGCATCCGGTGGCCGCCGCCGAGGCAGCCAGCGAGGTGGCCGGCGCGCCGCCGGCGGCCGGCGCCGGTGGCGCCCTGGCGGCGGCCGCGGCCGCCTCGGAGGCCGTGGTGCAGACCGAGCCCGTCACGGTGGGCCGCCTGGTGCTGCTGCACGACCTGAGCTTCATCGAGAAGCGCAGCCAGGACACCCGTCGTTACCTGGTCGGCCTGATCGCGGTGCTGGGCCTGGCGATGGCGCTGATCACGATGGTGGTGGCGCAGCTGAGCTGGCGCGGCTGGGTCTCCGGCGTACGCGCCCTGCTGCGCGGCGAGGGCCTGATCAGCCCGCTGACCGGCACCTCGGCCGCCGCGGCGGCCGAACTGCAGCCGTTCGCGGCCGACCTGCGCGAGCGCCTGCGCGACCTCGAGGACGAGTACCGCCGGATGCAGGGCCCCGAGGCCGACTGGAGCGCCGAGCGCCTGCGCACGCTGCTGATGACGCAGCTGCGCGGCGACCAGGTGATCGTGGTCTCCAACCGCGAGCCCTACATCCACGAGCACGCCAAGGACGGCCGCATCGTCGTCAAGCGCCCCGCCAGCGGGCTGGTGACTGCCGTGGAGCCGGTGATGCGCGCCTGCTCGGGCACCTGGATCGCCCACGGCAGCGGCGACGCCGACCGCGAGGTGGTGGACGCCAACGACCGCGTTGCGGTGCCGCCCGGGCACGACGACTACCAGCTGCGCCGCCTGTGGCTCTCGGCCGAGGAGGAGCAAGGCTACTACTTCGGCTTCGCCAACGAGGGCCTGTGGCCGTTGTGCCATGTGGCCCACGTGCGACCGGTGTTCCGCGAGTCGGACTGGGAGGCCTACAAGGCCGTCAACCAGCGGTTCGCCGACGCCGTGGTGGCGGAGGCGCGCAGCGACGACCCGATCGTGCTGGTGCAGGACTACCACTTCGCGCTGCTGCCGGCGATGGTGCGCGAGAAGCTGCCCAACGCCACCATCCTGACCTTCTGGCACATCCCCTGGCCCAACCCCGAGTCGTTCGGCATCTGCCCGTGGCGGCGCGAGATCCTCCAGGGCATGCTGGGCAGCACGATCCTGGGCTTCCACACCCGCTTCCATTGCAAGAACTTCATCGAGACGGTGGATCGCTTCCTGGAGGCGCGCATCGAGCACGAGCACTCCACGATCTCGTTCCGCGAGGACGAGACCCTGGTGGAGGCCTACCCGATCTCGATCGAGTGGCCCACCGACGAGACCGTCGCGAGCTGGTCGTCGGTGGCGGAGGCGCGGCGCGCGGTGCGCGAGCGCCTGGGCCTGGCGCCCGACGCGACGCTGGCGGTGGGCGTCGACCGCTTCGACTACACCAAGGGCATCCTCGAGCGCCTGAACGCGGTGGAGCGCCTGCTGGAAAAGCACCCCGAATGGATCGAGCGCTTCGTCTTCGTCCAGGTGGCCGCGCCGACCCGCAGCTCGCTGGAGGAGTACCGCGCGTTCCAGGAGCGCGTCGAGCGCCTGACGCTGCGCATCAACGAGCGCTTCGGCCGCCCCGGCTACCAGCCGGTGCACCTGATCGCGCAGCACCACGACAGCGCCGCCGTCAACGAACTGTTCCGTGCGGCGGACATGTGCATCGTCACCAGCCTGCACGACGGCATGAACCTGGTCAGCAAGGAATTCGTGGCCGCCCGCGACGACGAGCGCGGCGTGCTGATCCTCAGCCGCTTCGCCGGCGCCGCGCGCGAGATGACCGAGGCGCTGATCGTCAATCCGTACCACGTGGAGGAGACGGCCGACGCGCTGCACCGCGCCGCGACGATGCCGGCCGCCGAACAGCGCGCGCGCATGGCCAGCCTGCGCGCCACGGTGCGCGAGTTCAACGTGTTCCGCTGGGCCGGGCGCATGCTGGCCGACGCCGGTCGCTGGCGCCTGAAGGCGCGCGTCGATGCGCGCGTGGCGCGCTACCGGGATGCCGACCCGCGGAGCCGCTGATGACCGCCCCGTCCGCGCCGCTGCGCCCGCTGCTGGGCCCGCCCGGGCTGGCCGCGTTGACCGCGCTGGTGCGCGCGCCGGCCCTGTACGCGTTCGATTTCGACGGCACGCTGGCGCCGATCCGCCCGCGCCCCGACGACGTGCAGGTGTCGGCCACGATCGCGCTGCGCCTGGACCGGCTGGCCCGCCTGCGCCCGGTGGCCATCGTGACCGGCCGCCGCATTGCCGACGTGCGTTCGCGCCTGGGGTTCGCGCCGGCGTGGATCGTCGGCAACCACGGTGCCGAGGACGAGGGCGACCCGCAGGCCAGCGCGCGCGCCTCGCAGGCGCTCGACGCCTTGCGAGCGCGGCTGCGCGAGCGGGCGGACGGCCTGGCCGGCGCGGGCGTGGTCGTGGAGGACAAGGGCCAGTCGCTCGCCCTGCACTTCCGCACCGCCCCCGACCGCGCTGCGGCGGCGGCGATGATCGAGGACGTGCTGGCCGGCTTCACAGGCACGCTGCACGTGTTCGGCGGCAAGCTGGTCTACAACGCCGTGTCCGCCGACGCGCCCGACAAGGCCGTGGCCGTGCAGCGCCTGATGCACCGACTGGACGTGCAGGCGGCGTTCTTCGCGGGCGACGACGTCAACGACGAGCCGGTGTTCGCCGCCGCGCAGCCGCCGTGGGTGACGGTGCGCATCGGTTGCGAGCGCCGCGCGTCGGCGGCGCGCTTCTGCATCGCCGGCCCGCACGAGATGGCCGGCGTGCTCGACCGCATCCTCGCGCTGCTCGCGTGAGCCGGCGCGCGCGACCCGTATCGCCGCGACGCTGCCGCCGGAGCAGGGCGTGCGCCGCGACGATGCCGCGTCGCACGCCCGCGCCACCGCGAGCGCTTGCCAGTCCACGCCGCCGTCACCGGCACTGCACCGAGACCGGCCCGGCCGGGTCGCCCAGCGCCGTCAGCCGCAGCGTGGTGGTGCACTGGCGCAGCCCGCCCGGCAGCGGCCGCGCGACGACCGCGGTGGTGTCGCGGTACAGGCAGCCGATCCAGACCTGCGCCGAATCGGCCGGGCCGAACAGCCAGGTGGAGGTTTCCGTCAGGCCGCTGCGCCGCGTGGCGTCGGGCGCCCGCGCGCCCAGGCCCACCGGGTCGCCGTCGTAGAAGAGGGCGCGCTGCAGCGCCAGCTCGCCGGCGCTGCCGTGCACGACCCAGCCGGGCGGCACGCCGTCGGCCACCGGCGCCTGCGCCAGCGTGGCCGGGCAGCGGAATTCGGTGGCCGGTGGCGCCGTGCCGGCCGTGGCCAGGGTGTGCGCGACGAGCATGGACAGCGCCGCGGCAGCGGCCAGCCGGGGCAGGGCGGGAGACATCATGCGGGCGTCGGCGAGGGCGGCGACGGAGGGTGTCGTCGCCATCGATTCTGCGATCGCTCGCGCCAGGCCTGCCGCGCCGAATGCCCGATTAAGCGGTGATCCGGCGGGGCACGCGCCCGCCGGTCAGAGGCCGCCTGGCGCGCCCGTCCCCGCCACGACCGGTTAGCCTTCGTCCATGGACTCGCTCATCGCTGCCTCTGCCCGCGCGCTCGCTGCCGGCGACGCCCTCGGCGCCCTCAAGCGCGTCGCGCTGCGCGACGACCCGCCGGCACTGGCGTTGCGCGGCATCGCGATGGCCCAGCTGGGCGACTATCCGCGCTCGCGCGAGCTCCTCAAGCGCGCGGCCCGCACCTTCGGTCCGCACGAGGCGCGGGCGCGCGCACGCTGCGTCGTCGCCGAGGCCGAGGTCGCGCTGGCGATGCGCGATTTCGCGGGCGCCCCGCGCGCGCTGGCGGCGGCCGCGGCCACGCTGGAGGCGCACGCCGACCACGGCAATGCGATGCAGGCACGCCTGATCGCGGCGCGCCGGCTGCTGCTGCTGGGCCGGCTCGACGAGGCGGCGGCCGCGCTGGACGCGCTGGCGCCGCACGCCCTGACGCCGGCCCTGGCCGCCGTCGCCGAACTGAGCGCGGCCGAACTGGCGCTGCGCTCGCTGCGCGTCGCGCCGGCGCAGGCCGCGCTGGGGCGCGCGCACGCGGCCGCGTCCCGCGCGGGCGTGCCGGCGCTGCTCGCGGAGGTGGCGCGCGCCCGCGCGACGTTCGACAGCCCGGCCGCGCGGCGCATCGATGCCTCCGGCACGCAGTCGCTGCGGCTGGCGGAGGTGGCTGCGCTGCTGGCCTCGGGCGCGCTGGTCGTCGACGCGTGCCGGCGCGGCCTCGGCGACGGCACGACGTGGCGCTCGCTGGCGCGGCGGCCGGTCCTGTTCGCCCTGGCGCGCTCGCTCGCGCAGGCCTGGCCGGGCGCTGTCGACCGCGAGGCCCTGATCGAACAGGCGTTCGGCTTTCGCGACCCGGACGAGACGCATCGGGCGCGGCTGCGCGTGGAGATGGGCCGGCTGCGCGCGCTCGTCAAGGACCTGGCGCAGGTCGAGGCCACCGCACGCGGCTTCGTCCTGCGGCCGCTCGGTGGGCGGGCCGTCGCCGTGCTGGCGCCGCCGATCGAGGGCGAGCAGGCGGCGCTGCTGGCGCTGCTGTCCGACGGCGCACCGTGGTCCACCTCGGCGCTGGCGCTCGCGCTGGGGGCCAGCCAGCGCACGGTGCAGCGCGCGCTGGCCGAGCTCGAGTCCGCCGCCCGGGTGCGCGCGATCGGCCATGCGCGGGCGCGGCGCTGGCTGGCGCCGCCCCTGGCCGGATTCACGACGATCTTGTTACTCCCCGCTGCGTTGCCGTCTGAGTAGAGTCAGCTCCATCGCGCCACTCCGCGGCGCAACGAGGAGCCAGACGATGACTTCCAGCAGGCAACCGCCACGTCCGCGCGCCGCCGAGATCGTGCGCGAGTACGGGCCGTTCGACGGCGTGCAGCGCGTCGCCGGCGTCACCCACGACGGCCACCAGGTGTGGGCCGCCACCGGCCCGGCGCTCGTCGCGTTCGATCCCGCCAGCGGTGCGACGACGCGCCGGCTCGAACAACCCAGCGACGCCGGTACCGCGTTCGACGGCCGGCACCTCTGGCAGATCGCCGAGCAGCGCATCGACAAGATCGACGCCGCCAGCGGCCGCGTGCTGAAGTCGATCCCGGCGCCCGGCGGCGGCGGCGACTCCGGCCTGACCTGGGCCGAGGGCAGCCTGTGGGTGGGCCAGTACCGGGACCGCCGGATCCACCAGATCGATCCCGAGACCGGCGCCATCGTGCGCACCATCGCCTCCGACCGCTTCGTCACCGGGGTGACCTGGGTCGACGGCGAGCTGTGGCACGGCACGTGGGAGGCCGAGCAGAGCGAGCTGCGCCGCGTCGATCCTGCCGATGGCGCCGTGCTGGAACGGCTCGAGATGCCGCCGGGCACCCTCGTCAGCGGGCTCGAGTCCGATGGCGGCGACCTCTTCTATTGCGGCGGGGGCGACACCGGCAAGGTGCGCGCCGTGCGGCGCCCGCGCAGGCAGCCCGCCTGATTCCCCGACGTTGCCGGGGTCGCGCCGACCCCTTTCCATCCACACCGGCTCCGCGAGCCAGGGAGATCCTCATGAACACCGAAACCGATACCGAACCCGACACCGTCGCGGCCGACGCCGCCCGTCATCCCGTCGCTGCGCGCGACGCCTGGCTGGCGCAACGTCGCCAGCTGCTGGCGCGCGAGAAGGAACTCACTCGCCTGGGCGACGCCGTCGCCCGCGAGCGCCGCGCGCTGCCGTGGGTGCGGGTCGACAAGGCTTACGTCTTCGACACACCCGCCGGCCGACGCCCGCTGGCCGACCTGTTCGACGGCCGGCGCCAGCTGATGGTGCAGCACTTCATGCTCGCACCGGGCTGGGAACAGGGCTGCAAGAGCTGCTCGTTCATGGCCGACCACCTGCTCGGCGAGGAGATCCACCTGCGGCACCGCGACCTCACGGTGCTGCTGGTCTCGCGCGCGCCGCTGGCCGAGATCGAGCGCTTCCGTCGGCGCATGGGCTGGCCATTCACGTGGGTGTCAGCGCATGACAACGACTTCAACCAGGACTTCCACGTCAGCTTCCCGGCGGCGAGCCGCGTCGACGGCCAGGTCTCGTACAACTACGGCATGACGGCCTTCCCGCAGGAGGAGGCGCCGGGGATCAGCTTCTTCTTCAAGGACGACGCGGGCACCGTCTTCCACACGCACTCGACCTATGGCCGCGGGGTCGAGGCGATGATGGGCACCTACCGCCTGCTCGACTTGGCGCCCCTGGGCCGCGACGAGGAGGCTTCGGGCGGCATGGCCTGGGTGCGCCACCACGACCGCTACGACCCGGCGCCGGCCGCCGCGCCCGTCGCGTCCTGCTGCGCCGCGCGCGCCTGAGCCGGAGAACGGTCGTGGCCGGCGCCTGGCCCTGGCTGGCGGTCGCCGCGCTCGGCGCCCTGCACGGAGCGAACCCGGCGACCGGCTGGGCCGCGGCCGCCGCTGCGGGCCTGCGCGCCGGCGATCGCGCGCAGGTGCTGCGCGCGCTGGCGCCGATCGCGCTCGGCCACCTGGCGTCGGTCGGCGCCGTCGCGGCGCTCGTGGCCCTCGGGTTCGCGGCGCAGCGTGGGGCTCTCCAGTGGTTCGCCGCGGGTCTCGCCGCCATCGTGCTGGCGGTCCATTTCCTGGGCCATGCGCGGCACCGGCTGCGCGTCGCGGCCGGGCGCGCCGGCCTGGCGCTGGGATCGTTCGCGGCGGGCACCGCGCACGGCGCCGGGATGATGCTGGTGCCCGCGCTGGTGCCGGTGTGCCTGTCGGCAACGCCGGGGCGCGAGATCGTGGCCTCGGGGGCGCCGGGGCTGGCGCTGGCCGCGGTGGCGGTGCACCTGGCCGCGATGCTGGCCGTGACCGGGGCGCTGGCGACGGCGGCCTGTCGCGGGGGCAGCGGCCTGGGGCGGCGGTGGCGCGCCGCGCGGATGCCGCTCGCCGTGCGCTACCAGCGCAATTCGAACCGGCACGCGTCGTCGCCGCGCGCCTCGCAGGTGAGCTCGGTCACGCGAGTGCCGGGGTGCACCAGCACGCGGAACAGCCGCTCGAAGGTGGCGGCATAGTAGTCGCACACCGGGTGGGCGCTGCGCTGGCCCTGGCACAGCGCGTTGCCGCGTATCGTCAGCAGCACCGGCCGGCCCGCGCGTGCCTCGAACCGGCCGCTGCCGGCGAAGGTCCAGGCATGGCGCGTGATCGCCGCCAGCAGGCCGCGGCTGGCCAGCGGCGCAGGCAGGCCCTTGAGCAGCGCCTGCACCGGCTTCGGGATGCGGTGGGCCAGCAGGTAGTCGGCCGTGGCGACGCCGGCGTCGCGGGCCACCACGGCGCCGACCTGGTCGCCGAGTTCGCTGCGCAGCAGCGCGTGCAGCCGGCAGGCCACCTGCTCGTCCACCATCTCGGTGGGCGGGTGCTCGAACCAGGTCGCGAGGCCGGCCCGCCGGAACACGCGCGCGGCCAGGTCCCGGCCGACCTGGCGCTCCAGCGCCTCGCCGACCCGGATGATGGCGTTGGGCCCGATACGCCCGGCGAGGGGGCCGGCGGTCATTGGGCAACCTCCGGCCTGCGGCCTGCGGTGCGAGCGCTCATTGCAGGCTCCCCGGCCCGGTGCCCTCGATGCCCAGCTGCTCCTTGCCGCCGCCGCAGGCCATCGCGGCCTTGGCGATCTCGAAGGTCTCCTCGCCCTTGCGGCGCCGCATCTCGATCTTCGGGCCGTGCATGGTCACCCAGCCGTCGTCGACCTGGCCCAGCGCCCGCGCGGTGTCGGCGTCGATGCGGCGCTTCTCGTCGAAGCCGAACTGCACCGTGCCGCGCGTCTGCGGGCCCCAGTAGCCGACCCGTCCGAGGTCGTAGAACGTGCGCTGGAACCCGCTCTTGGCGAACGCCTTCAGGCAGCCCAGCAGGTAGCTGCGACGCTGCCGGTCGCGCGTGAAGGGGTACTGGAACAGCGCCTTGTTCATGAAGAAGCGGCGGTAGTTGTTCATCACGCGATCCAGCAGCTCGCCCCGGCTCATCGCGTCGGGCTTCATGATGGGGGTGACGAAGTTGTACTTCTCGAAGTCGAACACCTCCACCTTGTCGCCCAGTTCGCGGAACAGGTCGGAGAACGGCCACGGCGTGTACATCGCCCAGTTGGCCATGTCCGGGTTCCAGTCGCGCGCCATCCGGTAGGTCTCCTCCAGCGTCTGGGCGGTCTCGTTCTCCAGGCCGACGATGAACTGCGCCTCGCTGACGATGCCGGCGCTGCGCAGCAGCTCGATCGCGCGCTTGTTCTGGGCGATCGTGGTCTCCTTGTTGAAGCGCTCCAGCTTGAGCTGCGCGGCGGCCTCGGTGCCCAGCGACACGTGGACCAGGCCGGCCTGGCGGAACATCGGCAGCAGCTTCTCGTCGCGCAGGATGTCGGTGACGCGGGTGTTGATGCCCCACAGCACGTCGAGCTTGCGCTCGATGAGCTCCTCGCAGAACTGCACGAACTTCTTGCGGTGGATCGTCGGCTCCTCGTCGGCGAGGATGAAGAAGCCGACGCCGTGGTCGCGCACCAGCGTCTCGATCTCGTCGACCACCTTCTTCGGGTCGCGCACCCGGTAGTCGCGCCAGAACTTCCACTGGCTGCAGAAGCTGCACGTGAACGGGCAGCCGCGCGCGAAGTTGGGGATCGCCACGCGGCGGTTCATCGGGATGTAGATGTACTTGTCCCACGACAGGATGGACCAGTCGGGCGTGATGCGGTCCAGGTCCTCGATGGTGGGCTCGGCCGCCGTGGCCACCACCGCGCCGGCGGCGTCGGTGTAGGCGATGCCGCGCACGCTGGCGCGGTCGGCCGCGAAGGTGCCGTCGTCCACCGCGCGCACCAGGTTCAGGAACACCTGCTCGCCCTCGCCGCGCACCACGGCGTCGATCCACGGTGCTTCCTTGAGCACCTGCGGGTACATGAAGGTTCCGTGGATGCCGCCCAGCACCGTCACGGTGTCGGGCCGCACTTCCTTGGCGATCTGCAGCAGCCGTTCGGCCTTGTAGATGGCCGGCGTGATGGCGGTGCAGCCCACCACGTCGGGCTGCAGTTCGACCATGCGCGCGCGTACCTGCTCCTCGTCGAGGTGGTCGGTCATCGCGTCGACGAAGACGACGTCGGTGTAGCCCCCGGCCTTGAGGTAGCCCACCAGGTAGGCCACCCAGGCCGGCGGCCAGTTGCCCGCGATCTCGGCGCCGCCGGAATGGTAGTTGGGGTGCAACAGGAGGATGCGCATGACGGTTCCCGACGACAGTCCGATGGGGGAAAGTACGCCGGCGCGCCCGGGGACGATTTGCGTTGTGTCGATATAAGTTGACACATTGACTGTCAGGCGGGTTAGTACCCAGACGGCGGAAAAGCCGTCAGCCGGCGTCCGAAGCCTTGCTCAGGCCGGACAGGCCGGTAACGAGCAGGTGCATGCCTCGGCTCAACGGGCCGGCTGGCCGTGGCGCCCGGCCCCGTCGGCGAAGCGCGCGGCGCCGGCCAGCCCCTCGGCGGCCACCACGGCGTAGCCGCCCGCGCCTTCGCGGCGCAAGGCCTCCTCCAGTTCGAGGTCCCATTGCGCCAGCGCCGACGCCCGGTCCGCGCGCAGGCAGCGCTGCGGGAACGCGGCGATGTCGGCGGCCAGCGCCTGCGCCGCCGCCAGCGCCTGGCCATCGTCGACGACGCGATTGACCAGGCCGAACGAGAGCGCCTCGGCGGCGTCGACCGCGCGGCCGGTCAGGATCATGTCCAGCGCGCGTCCGGCGCCGACGATGCGCGGCAGGCGCACCGTTCCGCCGTCGATCAGCGGCACGCCCCAGCGGCGGCAGAACACGCCGAAGACCGCCCCGCGCGCGGCCACGCGCAGGTCGCACATCAACGCCAGTTCCAGCCCGCCGGCGACGGCGTGGCCCTCGATGGCGGCGATGACCGGCTTGGCCAAGTGCATGCGCGTGGGGCCCATCGGCCCGGCGGCGCTGCCGCTGGGCTCGACGTGGTTGCGCCGCGCCGGGTCGGCCATCGCCTTCAGGTCCGCGCCGGCGCAGAACTGGCCGCCCGCGCCGGTGAGCACGAGCACCCGCAGCGCGTCGTCGGCCTCGAAGGCCTCGAACGCCTCGCGCAACCGCGTGGCGGTGGGACCGTCGACGGCGTTGCGGCAGTCCGGCCGGTCCAGGGTGACCGTGGCGACCGGGCCGGCGGATTCGAAGTGCAGGGACATGGCCGCTCTCCTGGGTGCGATCGAGACGACGCCGGCGATTGTCGTCGTTCAGGCCGCCGCGGGCCGCCCGAACAGCGCCGCCACGCTGAAGCCCGTGACCAGCGCGGTGCCGACGATGACGACCAGCGCGCCGACCAGCGTGTTCCAGCCCAGCGGCTCGCCCAGGATCAGGTGCCCCCACAGCACACCGAACACCGGCACCAGGAAGGTGACAGTCAGCGCCGACGCCGCGCCGATATCGGCGACCAGCCGGAAGTACAGCAGGTAGGCGATGCCGCTGCAGACCACGCCGAGCGCGAACACGGCCAGCACGATCGCGAGGCCGGGCATCGCCACCGGCGGCGCGAACGGCACGGCCGGCGCGATCAGCAGCGTCGCGGCCCACATGCTGCCGTGCGCGTTGGCGAACGGCTCCACCTTCCTGGCCGACTTCGCGTAGTTGGTGGCGATGCCGTACGACAGCGCGGCCGACAGCGCCAGCGCGATGGCCAGCGGCGCGCCGTCGCGCAGCGTCGACGGATCGAATCCGACCAGCAGTGCGACGCCGGCCACCCCCAGCGCCAGGCCCAGCGCCGCGCGCACCGACAGCACGGTGCGCGTCCACAGCGCGCCGATGACCGCGCCCCAGATCGGCGCCGTCGCGTTCAGGATGGACAGCAGCGACGCCGACAGCGTGCGCGCCGCGGAGGCGAACAGCAGGAAGGGCAGGGCGGAGTTGAACAGGCCCAGCACCAGGTAGTGCCCGGCGTTGCGGCGCGCATCCAGCGGCTTGCGCAGCGCGACGGCCACGACGGCGAGGAACAGCGCCGCGAACAGCACGCGGCAGCCGATCAGCAGCGTCGGGCCGAGCACCGGCGCGCCCATGCGCATGAACAGGAACGACGCGCCCCAGATGGCGGACAGGGCGAGGAGGCGGGCGAGGCTGGCGGCGGTCATCGGCGGCGATTCGTGGCGAAGGGCTGCATTGTCGCGATCTTCGCCGCTCGCAGCCCGCCGCTTCCGGACATGGAATTCCGCCCTGCCCGCATTCGGGGCATGCGCGCGGCGCCCTGCACGCGCCCGCGAAGGCGCCTATCCTGCGGGCTCGATCGACAGTGCGGGAGAACACATGGAACAACGACGACTCGGCGCTTCCGGCTTGATGGTGCCCGCGCTCAGCCTGGGCACCGGCACCTTCGGCGGCGGCAACGAATTCTTCGCGGCCTGGGGCTCGACCGACGGCGACGGCGCGCGCCGCCTGGTCGACATCTGCCTGGAGTCCGGCCTGAACCTGTTCGACACCGCCGACATCTACTCGCGCGGCCTCGCCGAGGAGGTGCTGGGCAAGGCCATCGCCGGCCGACGCGACCGGGTGCTCGTGTCGACCAAGGCCATGTTCCGCATGGGCGACGGCCCCAACGACGTCGGCTCGTCGCGCCACCACCTGCGCGCCGCGGTGGAGGGGTCGCTGCGGCGACTGGGCACCGACTACATCGACCTGTTCCAGCTGCACGGATTCGACGCGCTGACGCCCATCGAGGAGACGCTCTACACGCTCGACGAGCTGGTGTGCGAAGGCAAGATCCGCTACCTGGGCGTGTCCAACTTCTCGGGCTGGCACCTGATGAAGTCGCTCGCGCTGTCCGAGAAGCATTCGCTGCAGCGCTACGTGGCGCACCAGGCCTACTACTCGCTGGTGGGTCGCGACTACGAGTGGGAGCTGATGCCGCTGGCCATCGACCAGGGCGTCTCGGCGGTGGTCTGGAGCCCGCTGGGCTGGGGCCGGCTGACCGGCAAGATCCGGCGCGGCACGGGCATCCCGGCGCAGAGCCGGCTGCACGTGACGGCCGACATGGGGCCGCCGGTCGATGACGAGCTGCTGTTCAAGGTCGTCGACGCGCTCGCCGCGGTCGGCGAGGAAGTGGGCAAGTCGGTCCCGCAAGTGGCGCTGAACTGGCTGCTGCAGCGCCCGACGGTGGCCAGCGTGATCATCGGCGCGCGCGACGAGAAGCAGTTGCGCGAGAACCTCGGTGCGATCGGCTGGGCCCTGACGGCCGAGCAGGTGAAGCGGCTGGACGAGGCCAGCGCGGTGACGCTGCCGTACCCGTACTGGCACCAGCGCGGGTTCGCGGAGCGCAACCCCGCGCCGGTCTGAGCCGGGCCCGATCCCTCCCGTCGCCGCCGGGACCCCGCGGCGCTCAGCCCTGCGCCTCGAGGTGGTACGCCGTCGCCCGTTCGACTTCGTTCTTCGAGCCCAGGAACACCGCCACCCGCTCGTGCAGCTTCTTCGGCTGCAGGTCCATGATGCGCTGCGTGCCGTTGGTGGAGACGCCGCCGGCCTGCTCGACCAGGAAGCTCATCGGGTTGGCCTCGTAGAGCAGGCGCAGCTTGCCGGCCTTCTCGGGTTCGCGCTTGTCCCACGGGTACAGGAAGACACCGCCGCGGCTGAGGATGCGGTGCACGTCGGCCACCATCGAGGCGACCCAGCGCATGTTGAAGTCCTTGCCGCGCGGGCCGTCCTTGCCCTGCAGGCACTCGTCGATGTAGCGCGTGACCGGCGGCGCCCAGTGGCGCTGGTTGGACATGTTGATCGCGAACTCCTTCGTGTCCTCGGGAATGCGCACGTTCTCGGCGGTGAGCACCCACGAGCCCATCTCGCGATCGAGCGTGAACATCGCCACGCCGTCGCCCACCGTCAGCACCAGCATGGTTTGCGGGCCGTAGATGCAGTAGCCGGCCACCGCCTGGTTCTTGCCGGCCTGCAGGAAGTCCTCCTCGGCCACGCCGTGGTGGTGGCCCACCTTGCGCAGCACCGAGAAGATGGTGCCGATCGACACGTTGACGTCGATGTTGGACGAGCCGTCCAGCGGGTCGAACAGCAGCAGGTACTCGCCCTGCGGATAGCGGTTGGGCACGACGTGGATGGTGTCCATCTCCTCCGAGGCCATCGCGGCCAGGTGGCCGCCCCATTCGTTGGCCTCGATCAGCACCTCGTTGGAGATGATGTCGAGCTTCTTCTGCACCTCTCCCTGCACGTTCTCGGAGCCGGCCGAGCCCATCACGTCGCCGAGCGCGCCCTTGTTGACGGCGATGGCGATGTGCTTGCAGGCGCGCGCGACGACCTCGATCAGCAGGCGCAGCTGCGACGGGATGCGCCCGTGCTCGCGCTGCTGCTCGACGAGGTACTGGGTGAGGCTGACTTTCTTGGCCATGGTGGTTTCCTGGGAGAGTGTGAATGCGGTCGTTTCGCATGCGCACGTCGTGCGCATGCGAAACGCCTCGCCCGAAGCGAAACCGGGTCGCAAGCGCGACCCGGTTGGCGTGCGTCAGTCCTTGAGCGCGCGGTCGACCACCTCGCGCGTGTCGGGGCTCAGGTCGGTGCGTGCAGCCACGCGGGCGATGGCCTCGCCGGCGGCGCTGCGGTACGGCTCGGCCAGCGTGCGCCAGCGGTCCAGCGCGCGCGCCAGGCGCGAGGCCACCTGCGGGTTGATGGCGTCGAGCTCGACGACCTTCTCGGCCCAGAACACGTAGCCCTTCGCGTCGGCGCGGTGGAACGCGGCCGGGTTGAAGTTGCACAGCGCCAGCAGCAGGCTGCGGACGCGGTTCGGGTTGTGCAGCGAGAAGTCGGGGTGCTGCAGCAACGCCTTGACGTTGGCGAACACGCGGCCGTCCTTCTCCGGCGTGCGCGCCTGCAGGCCGAACCACTTGTCGATGACCAGGGCCTCGCCGCGGAACATCTGGTGGAAGCGGGCCAGCGCGCGCTCGGCCAGCTCGGAATGCGCCCCGACCAGGGCGCTCAGCGCGCCCAGGCGGTCCGTCATGTTGCCGGCGTCGCGGAAGCGCTGGAAGGCGCGCACCGGCCATACGGTGTCGCCCGTGTGCGCGGCATCGCGCACCAGCATGGCCAGGGCCAGGTTGGCGAGCGCGCGGCGCGCGCTCTGCACGCCGTCGGGGCGGTAGCCGCCGACGACCTGGTGGCCTTCCCACGCGGCGACCCAGTCGTCGAACAGGCGTCGGGCGAGCTGGTCGTGCATCGCCTGGCAGACGGCGTGCACGCGCTGCGGGTCGACCGGCACCGTCAGCTGTTCGGCGACGTAGGCCTCGGACGGCGGCGTCAGCACCAGCTCCTTGAACGCCGGGTCGAGCGCCGGGTCGCGCAGCACCGCGCGCATCGCGTCGACGAACGCGTCGTTCAACGCCAGCCGGCCGTCGCCGGCGATCGCGGCCACGAGCTGCGACAGCGCCAGGCGCTGGCCGGCCTCCCAGCGGTTGACCGGGTCGGTGTCGTGGGCCAGCAGCACCAGGCGGTCGGCGTCGGCCAGGCCGTCGTCCAGGATCACCGGTGCCGAGAAGTCACGCAGCACCGAGGGCACGACGTCGGCCGGCACGTCCAGGAAGCGGAAGGTGGCCTGCGGTTGCGACAGCACCAGCACGCGTTCGTCCGGCGCCGCGCTGGTCGCGACGTCGCCTTCGAGCTGCAGCGGCACCGGGCGGCCGTCGCGCGTGAACAGCGCGAAGCGCACCGGCAGCACGAAGGGCTGGCGTTCGACGGGCGAGACGACCCCGTGCGGCGCGCTGAAGTCCTGCGCCAGGGTCAGGGTGTACGCACCGTCGGCCGCCACCCCGCGCGCGGTGAGCCGGGGCGTGCCGGCCTGCGCGTACCAGCGCTTGAACGCGTCGAGCTGGATGTTGAGCGGGCTGGCCGGGTTGGCGTCGGCGATGGCCTGGGCGAACGCGTCGCAGGTGACGGCCTGGCCGTCGTGGCGGCGGAAGTACTCGGTGATGCCGCGCGCGAAGCCGGAGCGGCCCACCAGGGTCTGCATCATGCGCACCACCTCCGAGCCCTTCTCGTAGACGGTGGCGGTGTAGAAGTTGTCGATCGCGACGTAGCTGTCGGGTCGCACCGGGTGCGACATCGGGCCCGCGTCCTCGGGGAACTGCTGCTGGCGCAGGAAGCGCACGTCGTCGATGCGCTTGACGCCGCGCGCCGACGGCGAGCCGGCCATGTCCTGGGAGAACTCCTGGTCGCGGAAGACCGTGAGCCCTTCCTTGAGCGACAGCTGGAACCAGTCGCGGCAGGTGATGCGGTTGCCGGTCCAGTTGTGGAAGTACT
>CAYQMX010000012.1:0-188174 GCA_964418745.1 uncultured Vitreoscilla sp. | reverse complement strand
GGGCACACGCTACATTGCGAATAGTTCGTGTCCGGTCATGCGGGGGCAAGATCACTACATAGCATCTTTTTGGCGCTCAATTCGACGGAGCGAATGTCGCAGATGGGTCGGGTATTGCTACTCGGGCGCCGGCGTCGAGGGGCAGGTATGCTGCGCATAGCGGTCGCCCGACGGTCGGTGGGTCGCCCCCGATCAGGCCACCGGCATCGGGGGCGCATGTCGGCCAGCAGCGGTCATTTGCGTGAGTCCGATCTCGGGCAGCGAGTCGATTGAAAGTGAATTCCATGAATCCAGATCTTGCCCGCCTCGTAGTGATCGAAGCATACCGGGCGGGTGATGCGCTCGGGGGTCTTGTTCCGTCTCTCAAAGAAGGCCTGACTGAAGCTGAATACAAGCGATACCTGCTCGCCATCGGTTCGTGCATAGAACAGATCCATGAGGCGCTTCTTAAGCCAGCGTACGACGCGGTACCAGGACTAGAGGCGTCCGTCGCAGCAAACATCGAGAAGTTTGGACGCGCCTTCTGAATGCATGCATGCCGCACGTCCGAGGCTGGTGACTGAACGCCTGCTTTCAGGCGACGAATCCGACTACGCGGAGGACTGCTAAGGGTCGGGAACAGCCGGTGGCGTCGCCGGACAACGGTCACTCGCAGGGCGCTCAAGGCAGGCGGGCACTGGAACGCAGTGAGGAGGGCCTCGAAACGCTCGTCTGCGGCCCATTTCGACCGCCAGCGACCGCAGCGCGCGGAAAGCAGACGCCGGCACGCCCGCTTGGCTGACCTAGTAGAGCATCGGGCCAACACCACTCCGAGTGGCACGAACGACCGGTGCAGCCGCATAGCCGACCCTGGCGAATTGCATGGGTAGAACGCCGCCTCGGTCGAAATTCGCGGGTGCGCGGCGCACTCGGGCCTCGTATATCCCGGGGCAAGCTCCGATCCCCATCGCGGCGCCAGCATCACCGTGTCCAGCGGGGGCGCTAGGATGATGCGATGTGCAACCGCTATCACCCCGCGCGGCGCGAGGTCTACTGGGAGGCGTTCCGTGCGATGCCGCCGGAGAACCTACCAGTCGGCCCGATCTTCCCGCGAAAGCCCGGCCCGTTCATCCGTGCGAGCGCCGACGGCGCGCGCCAGGTCGTGGTCGGCCAGTGGGGCTTAATCCCCTGGTTCGCGAAGGAACTGCCGCTCAAATACTCGACGAACAACGCCCGGATCGAGACGGCGCCGACGGCCGCGACGTTCAAGCTCCCCTGGTCCCGCGGCCAACGCTGCTTGATTCCGGCGCAGTCCTTCGACGAGCCGAACTGGGAGAGTGGCAAGAACGAGTGGTGGCGCTTCCGGCGTGCCGACGGTCGCGCTTGGGGCTTGGCGGGCCTGTGGAACACCTGGACGGACAAGGCGACCGGCGAGCTCGTCGAGAGCTACACGATGCTCACGATGAACGCGGATCAGCACCCGCTCATGCGCCGGATGCACAAACCCGACCCTAAACTGGCACCGCACGAGCAAGACAAGCGCTCTGTGATCGCGATCAACCCGGCCGATTGGGACACCTGGCTGCAGGGATCGCAAGAAGGTGCGCAGGCGTTGATCCGCCTCACCGCCATCGAGGACTACGACGCGGGCCCCGAAGACGCGCCCTGATCATCTCAACGCTCAGTAGCCCTGTACGTAGGTCGTCGCCTGCGCGTAGTTGCGGTCGAAGTGTTTCAGGTAGGCCTCGGCGAGCTTGGCATTGCCCCAGTTGACCAGCACGTTCTCACTGTTCTTGTGCGCCGCAGCATCGCTATAGTTGAAACTGCCAAGTTCCACCGTCTGACGGTCCGCAATGATGACCTTGTCGTGGTGGATCGGATACACGCGGATCGTGCGCACATCGGCGCCAGCGTTCACCAGGGCGCTGAGTGCCGCCCTCGCCTTCCCGGAGCGATCGGCGCTGACGTTGTCCTTTTCATCTGCCACCAGGCGCACGACGACACCGCGGTGACGGGCACGCACGAGCGCTTGCACGACTGGCACGCTGGTGAAGCTGTATGACAGGAGGTCGAGCTCCGTCTTCGCGGAGTCGATGACCTTAATGACGAGGTGCTCACTCCCCTCGTTCGGAGAGAAGGCCACTTCGATGGTGCCTGCAGCCGGCAGCGTCGTGGAGTTGGTGGATTGGTAGGCCTCGACGGCCTGGTCGACGATCGACTTGGATTTATGGGCCTGAACGACAGGGGCGACGAGGATGGCCGCCAGGGCGACCGCAGCAATGGAGCGAAGTGGAATGGGCATGCCAGCATCCTAGCCGCCGCGCGGGCTCACCAGATGAGCTTGCTGCCTGCACGGCCAAACGGCCGGAAACCAGCCGTTTGGCGCCTGGCGGCTCCAAGCCCGGCGGGTAGCCTGGGCGGATGGCCGCCACCCCGCAACACTTGCTCGAGATTTTGAGACGGGTTGGCGCCGGCAAGCACCTTGGCGGCGGCGACGTGCCGTTGGCCAGCCTGGAGAGCGATGTCGAGATGCTGTTGCACCTGCGCCTGATCGAGCCGTCGGACAACGGCCCCTATCGATTGACTCAGCTCGGCGCTCGGGTGTTCGACGGCATGAAATCCGCCGCCAGTTCTGCCCCGTCATAGAGCAGATCGCCGGCCGAAGCGGTCTCGCCGGCGTACCGGGGCGCCACAAGCGCACCCGGGTACAGGCGCGCGTAGTCGCTAATCGTCGCCGGGAGGGCCACGCCCCACGCACGCATCACGTCGGGCTGGTCGGTACTGATGTATAGGAACGGCAGCCCAAAAATGTCGTGCAAGGTCTGGCTCGTGATCGCGCGCAAGGCGTCGTCGGTGGCCAGATGGATCGTGGGGGTCGGCATGACCGCATCTTGACCCTCGACAGGCTCAGTGCGTGCGCCACCACCATCGGGGGCGGGCAGCACAGCCCAGGCCTGAAGGGTCAACGCCTATGCGGCTACAGGCGGAGCGCATACGTGCCAACGCCCAGGGCACCCATGCGGCGCAGTTGGCAGGGCAGCCTAGCCCCTAGGATGCTGCGAAGGCACCCCGAAATTCCGTCAGATCGCGAAGTCCGTGACCGACTTGCCGGCGTCGAGGGCCGCCTGCAGCCACTTCGGTTTCAGGCCGCGGCCGGTCCAAGTGGCGCCCGAGACGGGGTCCCGATACTTCGGCGCCACCTTCTTGCCCGTGGCCCCCACCTTGGCGGGCGGCTTGGCCACGAGATCCGCGGCCGTCAGCCCGTGCTCCGCCATGAGCTGTCGAACACGCGCGATCGCTTCGGCCTGGTCAGCAGCCCGCTTCTCCTGAATAGCGCGTTCAAGCGCCGATTTCTGCGCCAGAAGCTCGGAGAGAGAGGGCTGCATGGAAACTTCCTCGGGATGATGGGTCGAATATTTGACCACGCCGGGCCGCCGCCGGCGGGCCCAACGGACGCACAAACGAGCAATACGCCCATTTCCGCGCTCTCTTCGTCCGTCCCAAGCCGTATTTCCGGTCCTGTGCCGATAGGACGGATTGTCGCAAGCGTCCGATTTAGGTTCCGCCCACTTAGTCTGCAGGCTGCCAGGAAAGGGAGCCATACACTCTCTGAGTTCCCCACCCACCAAGTCAGTCTGGTAAGCAGTGCCAATCGAATACTTCGCGATTCTCAAGTCGGCCGCGCCAAAGGCCTTAGCCTATGCAAAGCTCGTGGTGACGAACTGGTGGTCCAAGTCACAGGCTCGCAAGGAGGCCCTGGAGGGCAAGAATCTCTCCACGAGGGGAACGCTCGACCACCTGGTCAAGGAGCAACTCAAGGACCTCGCCTCGAGCTCGAAGCTTCCCTTGGAGCTCCAAGGGCAGTCATTCAAGACCTGGCTGCAATCCGATGAGGCATTGCACCTGTTCGCAGGGGCACTGGTGGTGCAGGCCGGCGGCGACCCAGAGGCCGCGCGCGGTGCTTACGAGCAGCTGGCCCGTCAATACGAGCAGACCATGGGCGAAGCCAAACAGCTCGCCGCGGGCCCAATTGCCATGGTCGTGTCAGACCTCTACGGCCAGCTGACCGCAACCGAGGCGGCACGCGCAAAGTACGACGCGGCGATAACGCGACGAATCGCAGCGCAAACGGAAGTACAGCGACACCCGGCGCTTCGACCGTTTCCAGGTGCATCTGACCTGAACCGCCTGCGCGCTTTGGGGGACGCTCTGCTGAAGGCTGGTCGCACGACCTGGAAGATGCCGGAGTTCGTCGCCCCACTCACACTCGAGGCCTACGAGGAGAGGGAAAAGGATGGGGGAGAAAGGGAATCTCGGTCGGTCAAGCAGGCCGAGCTGCTAGACGCCCTTGCCGCAGGTGCAAGCGTCGTGCTCTATGGCGACGGCGGCATCGGCAAGACGACGTTCATGCTTGAGGTTGCCACCTCGATTTCGAAAGGGAATGGTGCTCGAACCGTACTGTTCGTCGACGCAGCACTTTGGGCCCAGTCGAGCCTGGCCATCCTTGACTACATCGCGGCGACGCCGGCTGCGCGCCTGCATAGCGTCACGGCCGACGAGCTGGCGAACTTTTCGCATGGCGGTCAAGTTTTACTTGCCATCAACGGTTGGAACGAGACTCCCGCGGACAAGAAGCTGAGCTGCCGGGAGTCGCTCCTACAGCTGACATCAGCTATGCCCGATATGTCGGTCGTGGTCACGTCGCGTACGTCGCAGGACGCTCCAGGTCTGGCGAATGCTCGGCGAGTGGCAGTTCGCGGCCTGACATGGCAAGGCCAGGTCGATGTCATCCGCGCCGAGCTCCCGGCAATCGCAGGCGCACTTGCCGAGACGCTGGCGCGTAACACTCGACTGCGACATGCGGCGAGAAGTCCTCTCATCCTTCGCGGCCTGGTCGAGCGAGCAAGAGCCGGCGCTGACCCCACGGCCGACAGCGTGTACGACCTGCTTGGCGCCGTCGTATCTACTTTCGAAGCCGACGAAAAGCGCGTCATCACGCTCGGGCGCGCTCCAGTGCTCGGAATGCAGGAGCGCTATCTCGAGGAACTCGCATCAGCGATGAACCTCCGGCGGGCGACCAACCTTAAGCAAAACGACGCGCTTGCAGTCATCGGGACAGTTGCGGCCACCCTTGTCCAAGAAAGACTAGTGGGCGCCGCGGCTCCCCACCCGAGCGAAGTCCTTGAGGTTCTCGCAAGTCATCACTTGCTGCATCTCCAAGACAACTCGGTTCGATTCGCACACCAGCGATTCCAGGAGTACTTCTCAGCCGGACTGCTTCTTCACATGCTCAGGCAAGCGGACGAGCCTGGCGCCCTCCTCGCTCAAGCGGTCAACGAGCCGGCTTGGTCCGACTCGCTCGAGCTGGTTGCTGGCAAGCTCAAACAGGAAGCAGCCCCAAGCACCGCGCGTGTGCATCTCGTCGCTGCCGCGCAGACGCTCGACTTGTCCTACGCCTGCGAGCTTGCAGGAGCCAGTTCATTCTCGAGCGCCGACGACCCCGCGCTGCGTGACCGGCTAGTCGCCAGCGTCAACCGACTCAGCGGCTCTCCCGAGGTTCGGGTGCAAGAGCTTGCCATAGCTTGCCAGATTGCGTCGCGGTTGCCCGCGTTTGCGGACAGCCTCTGGGCGTTGATTGAAAGCGACGACCAGCAAACGCGCCTTCACTCGCATCGATTGAACGGAACTAGACTTGCGCTCTCTCAACTCGGCCCGGATGCCGAGACGCGAATGAAGACGTGGCCGGCAGAGCGACGTTCCGAGTTCATTCATGAGGTCGCGCCAAACGCTGACAACTACGACTTTGTCGCACGGACCGCGATGACCGAGGCCGACCCCTCCGTTCGGGCCGCAGCAATCGCAGCGCTGTTCTGGCACTACCCGGCTTCGGAGGCGGGCTCCGCAGCTTGGCTCAATGCGCCGCTGGAGGTGCAGACGGCACACGGCCTGATGAACCATCTTGACTATTCAGTTGAACAGGGCAACCAAAGGGACACCGTCTGCGCACAACTGAAATCAATCGCAGCCAGCGACGCGCAGCCTGAAGTTCGCCTGTCGCTTGCCCTAAGTTTCCCCAAAGTCGTGGGCGCAGAGTCCATGGACGTCGTGCTGGAACAACTGAGGACAAATGAACAGCACGGCGACCCAAAGCCATTGCTATCCCTGGCGCGAGGCCATGCCCCGCAACGACTCCGAGACCTTGCGATCGAGCTCGCCGGAGGAACAACCGGAATGCCAGATTGGGCCGGAGAGCTACTCCGCGGCGAGCCCGCTGACGTCCATGCAACAGCATTCGAGCGAGCCTGGGACGCCCTGTTTGCCGAGCCCTCACAGCGGCCGTTCGCCAAGATGATTGGGCCCCTGTCCAGCCCAACTCAGACGCGCAGAAGCGTCGACATGTGGCTGGCATGCCGGGCCGACAAGGGCGTCCAGCTCGCCCAGCAATCCCAACGCGACCGGTACTACGAGGTTGGCTACCTCCTTGCTCACGCACCGGGAGACGACCTGTTTGCCATCATCATGGAGCTTGCTGCCAACACCTCTTATGAGATCTGCGCTGAGCTGCTCGACTTACTGCGAGTTCGAGTATCCAACAATGATGACAGTCGAGAGCGTGACAACCCTTGGCAACCGACACCAGAGCAGTTTGAAGCACTCTTCGACCTCACGAGCGGAATGAAGGAGACCGCTCAAGTCCCCAGCGACGACGTCTATGCGTACCTAGCATGCATCGCGAGCTACGTAGCGCCCGCGCAGTACGGGAGGCTGCTCGTTGACGCATTCCGCCGGCAACTCGACGCGCTTTCAACCCATCGGAAGGCCACCGCAACTTGGATGAAGAATCCGGTAGGGTCAAGGCCAATGAACCCAGGGAATAGCGGTCTCGTTGTCAACGCTCTCTCTCGTTGGGGATTGGATGCGCTGCCCGAGCTAATTGCGCTGGCAGCGCATGAGAGCGCGTCAGTGCTCATACCGCAAGCCGTCATTCGTATCACAACTCGCCCATGGATGGACATCGACAAGAGCCTGTTTTGGCGAGGCGCCAGACGTGACATCAAGGAGGGCGAAGCACGACGTCGGGCAGGCCGAGTCCTTCTTCAGCCGTCTTCGGAGTTCCAACCATCCACGGATGTCGCGGCAATTGCCGTTGCCAACATGCTCAACAAGGAAATCGACTCCCAGCTTTCTGAGCGCGATGTCAACCCGAACTGGAACGCGCGGCGAGCCGAGTTTAGTGTCGGCAGCCTTGCGGTATCCCTCTCGAGCATTCCCAGCCCCGAAGTCCTTGCGCCAACGATTCGCGCGCTCTCAAGCGGCCTACTCGAGCACTACAAGTTCGTCGATGCGTTGATGAATCTAGTCATGCAAGGCTGGAAATTGTCAGAGCCATCCGTCGTCGAACAGTTGGACCTCCTTCTAGCGCGAGCGTCGACTCCGAAGTGGGTTGACGAATCGAAACGGCACGTCATCTCCAACCTCTGCCAGTTTTCTATCTTGGTTGAGCCCCCGTGCCTTCTGAAGATGCCGATAAGTCACTATGTGACGGAATGGCGGAGCTTCGCCCATGTCTCCGACGTCATTGAAGGCATAGCGTCGTTGAGAACTACCGAGGCTTGGTCAACGCTGATTGTCTTGTGCAAGGAAGTGGCAGCAACGGGCAAGCTACCCGATGACATCGTGTACACGCTGGCGGCCGCGATGACACCAGAGAGCTTTCCAGAGTTTGCCAGACTGGTCGCAGACGGCACCTTGTTTGCATGGTGCAGGAACATTTGGCACCTGGAACGAATCGCCCCCACGGTCGCAGCCGTCGTTTCGACGTCGCCCGAGTTCCGCGCACTACTTGTTGAGTCGTGGCGCAAAGCGGCGTCGCCCTTTGCTGACGCGCTATTGGGCGAAGTCCTTCCCGCAATCGGCGCGAACGATGAGGAACAAGCGAGGCTTGGACTTGAGGCGTTCGATGCCAATCGGGGAGGAACGAACTCGCCCGCCTACCGAATTCTCAGGAACCTGTTTTCCTACAAGACTCCGCTCGGGCCAAATCAGTACGAGGTCAACGCAAAGGCTAGCAACCCGCTTCGCATCGAGCTCTATCGACGTGCCAGAGATGAGGGCAACGCGGCACCTTCAGCGCGCTGGCTTCTCGCATCACTTGAGTTGTCACGTAGAGAGAACGAGCGCCCCAACGACGAACCGCGGCATCCTGAAATGACCGATGGGCGTCGCTGGACAGACGCCCTTGCCGGCACCAGCCTTTAGTCCAAGCGACGCTGCTCATACCGCGGCACTCAAAGCGCCGTACGTCACCTGTCCCTCAGCGCAGCGCTCGTGATAGCCCGCAACGTGCGCGGATGGAGTTCCGATTCCTGGAACGAGCACCAAGAAGACGGCCCAACCTGAGAGCGTACCTGCGCATGGCCTCAGCGACGAGAACAGGAATCCAGGGCATGGTTCTAAGACTCGTCGTGACAGGGCACGAACTTGTCGGGTCCCACCAAGTTCACCCCGTGCGAAGTGAACGGGTTGCTGCTCAGAATCAGGTGCGTCATCACCCGGCGAACCATGGGGTGCGTCTTCCCAGGCGACAGCATCCAGTTGCGATAGAAGCGCATCGCCGTGCCGGCAATGACGTCCGCAAGCTGGATTCCCGGCTCGTCATGCGAATTGGCGAACTCCAGCGTCGCACCTTCCTTGACGTTGTAGTCTGCATACGGTGTGAACGGTTCGAACCCGGAGTCTTTGATTGCTTCGACCTTGACCTTGCTGTCGTGAAGAATGCTGGCGGCCTCAAGTTGCATGTCGTGCACAAACCTGACGCCCTCCATGCTTCCCCGCCTGTAGAGGTTTATCCGAGCGTTGATATTGGTAAAGCAGGTCTGGTTCGGCATCATCCAAACAGGCTTTCCATGCCGATTTTGGTCTGGCGGCGGAAGGAAACGTCTGTGAGCTGTGCTGTCCTTCTCGCGCAGAAATCCG
This sequence comes from uncultured Vitreoscilla sp., assembly GCA_964418745.1. Classification (GTDB taxonomy): domain Bacteria; phylum Pseudomonadota; class Gammaproteobacteria; order Burkholderiales; family Burkholderiaceae_C; genus Scleromatobacter. The sequence goes on along the minus strand of CAYQMX010000012.1, from coordinate 179,219 downwards.
TACTCGGCAACCGCGTTCCTGGCAGCGATGTCCAACGACACCAGCGCTGAGGCGTTCTTGGGGGCCTTGGCCTCTTCAAATCCCATCCTGAAGATGCTCCCGAACAGGCTCATGAGAGTCTCATCCGAAGGGGTCATGCAGGCCTCCACCATGCGGGTGAAGACTGCATCTGGCGCCTCGGCGTACAGCAGCTCGGCAAACAAGTTGCGGTAGTAGTGCCGCTCGGGGCCTTCTCCGAATTTGAGAACGGGCGAAAGCAGCAGGAACTCCACGATGTGGGTTCCAATGTAGTAGCGCTTGTCCACGACCTCGAGAAAGACGGGTAGCTCGTGTTTGGCCACTAGGTCGAAGACGTCAGCGACAAACTTCGACTGGCTTCCGAGAGCCTTGGACTTGAGTTCGCCAACCGGCAGCCGATGCTCCACCTTCAATTGCTCGAGCTCTGCGAGCACCGTCGACGCCTCTGGGATGCCGACGCCGGCAAGCACGAAGAACGGCTGGTCGCGAAAGTCCAGGTCGGAGCCGACCCCAGCCAGGTCGCCGCTGTGGCCGCTTTCGTCCATGTAGAACGCCTTGATGCCCTGTGGTTCCATGCCCCTCCCTCGCCGCGGAGACGCTATCCAGTGCGCCTCTTTCGCCTGCATCATGCATGAACGCAGCTATCAGCAGTGGTCAGAAGCGAATCGCGCCGACTCCCGCACGATTCACCGGCAGGCAAGAGCAGTAGAGCCCTGCCCGTGCCCGCGCACCTGGTCTGACCGTTGGAACGGCGGAACGTACCCAGACAAATCGACAGAAGAAAATGCGCTACAGGCTGTCTTGAGCGACTGCATCGCGAATGACATGGCTCGCTTCAAGAAGTTTGTGTCAGGCGACCTAGCCGTTGCAATCTTGAACTGGGCTCGGTCGATCGCCGTTCGATGAGCGCACACCCTCACAGCGCGGCGGCGCGGCTTGCCGGGCGCTCTTATGCTCAGTCCATCAGAGTGTCCATCTCGAACCATTCTTCGGGCGACTCCAGCTCGAAAAGGTTCTTGGCCAGATTCGTCCGCCCGGATGTTTCGTTGGAATTCAGAGCCTTTTTGAACGCAGAGCTGTTCACCCTGAGGTTCAGCACCTTTAGCCTGTGCATCTCATCCGAGACCGATTCCGGCTGCGGCAGTGTTTCCAGCCAGGCAAACGCCCGTCTATCGACGTACGTGCAAAACAAGATCCAGGCTCGGTAGGCGCGCGTAGCGTCGTTGGCGGCGCCGTACTCATACCACCAGTGCTTGGCCAGGACCAAACAATTCGAGCGCTCAGTCGCCCTCCTCCGAACCTCGTCAAGAGTCGTCACCGTGGGGCCTTGAGGCCAGGTAAGCGCGTTCGCATCACCATCATGGCCGAGCAGGCCTTCGACGGTGATGCCCCGCATCTGTCGCCAGCTCTCAACCGCAGCCTGGTCAAGGCGGGCGCGCTCTCGCAGCCATTCGGTGGCCTTGGAGGTGGTCGCGCAGATCACCAACTCAAGGTAAGAGCGATCGCTGGAATGATGCCGTAGCTCGCACAGATACGCCCTGAGCTCAACCGCTACCCTGCTCTGCACTCGAAACGGCAGGAAGCGTAGCGCGTTGATCCCGGCGACGCCGATGTACGTGACGCGGAGGTTGCGTTCGATGGCGTGCCACAACGGGATGGCCAGCGGCGAGTCGGTCTCCATCAGCGCTTCGCAGAGCGCGATGTACAGGCCGCCCGCTCCATTGAGCCTGTTGATGAACGGCACCGAGGGGCCTTCCATGCCGTCCAACCACTGACTTACCGCGGGCATGACGTGTTCGACCAGCATCCTGGCGTCGGCGACATCGAATACCTGGAGACCCAAGCCAAGACCCTCTTTGCGAAAGCGCTCAAGGTATTCCTTGCCGGTCTTGAGCGCCACGTCATGCAGACGCAGCTGTTCCTCGGGTTTGAAGGCGTTCACCAGGCTTTCCGGACTGTTGTCAACATCGGGCACAGCCGGATCGAACATCGCATAGAGCGGTCTTTGAGTATCGACCGAAACCACGATGCTGTCGGGAGGTGCCGAGACGACGTCTGGCCTCAGCAGCCCGGCCAGGAGCGAAGCAACCTCACGCACTTCCGCAGCGATGCCACCCCGACGTCGCACTTCAAAGAGCAGTGTCCACGGCGCGGCAATCTTCGCGAGCTCGGTGAGCGATTTTCCCGGCGACGCACAGAGGATTGCAGCGCTGCCGTGCACCTGCTCCAGGTGCTCTTGCGAAGGCGAGGCTTGCCAACCCTTCGCCATCAAAGCTGTCCCGAACCTCACAGGCTCAGCCCGTGCAAGCGCCATGAAGGCGAGCACTCGCAGGGAGCTCGGCGGCTCCTCGAAGGCTACTTCCCAGACTAGATCAAACACCTCGTCGTCCACCCCGGGCACCGGATGCATGGCCATGTAGTTGAGAAGAACCTCACGTACACGCGCGATGCCCCAATCGTGCCTTTGGACGAAGAGCTTCGCGACTTCAGGCGGACCTGGCCGTGTGATCTCGAGGAGCTCGATCGTCAGGAAGGCATTGCTCCCCTCAACTAGACGGTCGAGTTGGCTGTCTATGGTTTCACCAACGATGCCGATTTCCAGCAGATGAAGTGAAATCATCCGCTCTTGCGGATCGGCTGGGCCGTCCGGACGGTTCATAGCCAGGAACCTAGCAGCCTCAGAGGTGGCGGCGTCGCTGAGCAAAAAGAAAGCTCGGGCACCGTCGGCAGCCCACTTGCGCGGCTCGCCTGCACGCGTTCGCAGACCGCGCAGGAATCTGTGACCGATGTCCGCCGCTGCTATCGGTGCAAAGCGTGCGGCTAGAGGCAGCAGGTTTTCCAGCGTGTGATCGGACTTGTCCCAGAAGCCCTTCGACCGCAACTCGACGGTGTCGAACCCGGTTGCTGCTTTGCCGATCTCGTCGCTAAATTCGACTTCAGCTGTCAGAGTCGGATCTCCGAGGTATAGCTCAATCTTTTGGCCCTTTGGCAGCCACCACATGTCCGGTGCCATTAGCACCGCGGCGGCGTGCCTTCGTTCTACCGCGAATCCGCTCTTGACGGGGTCTGCCAAGTAACTTTCGTAGCGCTCACCGCGGCTGGATGCGTTGGGACTTTCATATGCGAGTCGCTCACAAGCCTCATCTGTTGTCAGCCACAGCAGCATCTGCGTGACTGCCGCTCCGAGACTCGAATTCACACCCTCCTCGGGCGCCGCACTGACCCGCATAGAGGTCGCCCGTTCGGCGAGCGCGCTCACCGTTTCAGCACGGTCAAGTCGGTTCAGAAGGAGCACCCACCTCAGTCCGTTCCATATCGACGCTCTCTCCGAGTCAACCGCTGCAGCGACAGAGGCCGCGACCAGCACCTTCAAAGCGGGGAGCAACGGTCTGTCAAGCAAGAGTTGCGGAACGTACTGAGCCAAGTCGGTGTTTTCTCGCTCGTGGACACGGAGTGGAACGTCCAGCACAGGCCGCGTTCCGAAATCAGCACGGCCGATCTTGGCAATTAGCCTGTCCGAGAAGAACTTGTGGCTCTCGTCGCTCGTGGCGGGGCATGTGACGTGTGATACCCACCGAGTTAGGCGGTCGAATATCCGCTCCCAAGCCTTGACGTTACTTACCGGAATTCGACGAAGCGACTCGACGGCCCAGGCTCTCGCCGACGTGTTGGGTCGTCCGAGCGACCGCTCCGTCGCTCCCATGAGAGCGTCACCGAGTGCAGGAGCAAGTGCCCGTACCTCCAAACGATGAGCATCGCCGACGTTTTGACTCTGCAGGAGCGCTGTGAGGATGGCCTGAGTTATCGGCGATTCACTGGGCAACTTCTTGTGCACGGCGATGGAGAGCGCCGCCGCCAAGATGTCTGCCGCAGCGGACGTCGCACGCAACGGGTCAAGCCAGCGCGCCAGTTGAGCTTCAATTTCCTCGAGATCGCTCGGTACGACACTCTCTAGCTGTGCAACAACATCCACGCCCAACGCTAAGTTGATGGTTGACTCCTTGGGGCGGTAGACATTCGAGTGGGGCGCCACTCGCTCCATCCAAGTGCCGTCGACAATCTCCTCAAGTCGCCTCAAGTTCCTGCCGTGCTCGAGCGACGCAAGTGCGACATGCGCATCCAACTCCCTGTGGGTGAAGCTGAGCGGCGCAAGAGATGCCTTGCCAGTGATCTCTGCCATGTGGACTGCCGCCAGCTTTTGAAGCCATGCTTCCCAGTCTTCATTTGAAAATGCACGGCGCTCACGCATCGCCAGTTGGTCACGCCCATGGGCCAACAACAACCTGGTCACTGTGGGCTCACCCTGAACGTCGGTGTCTTGGCTGAGCGCCAGCACCAACGGAAGAAAGCGCGGGACTCTGGCGAACTGACGCAGCTCCGGCGAAAACTCTTCTTGAGCCCGTCCGTGAACTTTGAGGATCTGGTCAAACTCCCCGCCCGGGCTCGCGTCGTACGGCTCGACGACAGCGGCGTCGACCCCTCCTGAGACGTGTCGAAACTTCTCGAGTGCTCCGTCAAAATGCATCGTCTGCGTGGTGAGAAGCACGCTGACACGACCATGAAATTTTGAGCCCTGCAGGACGTTGACAAACTGGCGCCACTCAACCGATGGCTCTTGGTTGAGTCCATCAACAATCAGAAGCAGGCAGTCACCCTCGTCTGCTGGTCGTGTCAGGAGCCGCTCCAGCCGCATCCTCCAGTACGCCTCTTCAAGGATACCGGCGCGATCGCGAAGCTCCCGGGCGAGGAAGTCCATGATGGTGCTCTCCCTCATGGTTCGAATTTCCATGAGCGCCGAGGCTGGGACGGCGAGGCTGATTGGAAGCGAATTGAGCCGTCCAATCACCCAGCCAAGCGCGGCCCACGTCTTTCCGAACCCTTCAGCGCCATGGACGACAACGGGCTTCTCCTTGCGATTGCCCCACCATAGGTCAAGCTGGCTCGAAACGCCCTCCCGCTCAACGAACAACGCAGGGTTTGCTCCCCCAGCCGCGTTCTGCCCGAAGTGCGCGCGAGCCTCTGACTCGGTCTTCCAAATGCCTTCCAGGCGCTCGCTGGCACGCGCGCGGACGCTCTCGTACCCGATCGCCCAAGGCTGCAGTTCGCGCCTCAAGCGCTCGACGCTCTCCCCTGCACCTGTGACAAGCTGCTTGGCCGCTTCCTCGGCTTCGCACGAGTAGTGCCCCCCAACCAGGTCGCTTGCCCACGCGCAAAGCGCGGCGAGTTCAGGCAGCCCATCCTGCGGCACCGTCCAGTCGACGACCACCACCGGAACACCCAGTTCGAGCGACTTCTCATGAAGCTTCTGTCTCGTGCCCTCGCCTACCACTCGGGTCGCCACGAGTACCCAGACCTCAAGGCTCGAGTTGGCGCGCCGTGCGTCGTCAAGCTGCCCTTGCAGCTCTCTGTCACTGAGGGGCGTGGTGTCCTGATACCGCTTGCACTCTACCCGCAAGTGTCTACCGGCTCGCCCAGTCGTCCCCGCATCGCCTCCGCTCTGGAAACCGCTTCTTGCGACCGACATCCCAACGCCTGTCAGCCTCTCGACCAACGCGGAAGCAAGGCGTTCGAGCGCGCCCGGGTGGCCAGCTCGCAATTCAGCGAGCAAGGTGGCTAGCGCTTGATGGCGTTCTTCTTCTGCCCTCTCAGTAGACACGCTCCGGCTCCCCTTCTGTGACCCAACCTCCGCGCGCCGTAGTCGACGCGCGGCTCTCGACTACCACCAAGATGACTGCGTCGACCGGCGTCCACGACTGCGCCGTAAGTCGAAGCGGCGCAAACGCCAAACGGTATCCCTCATGTCTGCCTGTGACTTCACAAGCGTATCAGCTGAAGTGTCTTCCGCGTTCCATAAGCCGGCGCGGCTCCGCCGGCGCAGGGTCAGACCCGATTTCATCCGTCGTATCTCACTGGGCGCCGCAGCTACCAAGCCGCGCCGCTGCCCATCGCGGTGAACGAGCGAGGCGCCGTGCCCGCCTGCGGTCATCACGACTCCGCCCAAGGCTTTAGGCATGCCTCGGCTCTGCCTCTTCGTAACCGCGTCGGGCTTGCCGTCAATGTCCCCCTTCCGAGTTGCGATACTAGCCGGACAAACAAGAGGAGGAATGATGACGCGCATCCGTCGACTCGAGATTCGGAACTTCCGCTCGATACAGACTCTAGATTGGACACCGTCGGCCGGCGTGAACTGCCTCATCGGCCCGGGCGACAGCGGGAAGTCGAGCATTCTCGATGCCATCGACCTGTGCCTCGGCGCTCGAAGGTCTGCGCCATTCGGCGACACAGACTTCTTCAACCTGGACGTCACCAGGAACATCGTCATCTCGGCAACGCTCGGCGCGCTGCCGGAAGCGCTGCAGAACATCGACACCTACGGCGACTTCCTGCGCGGGTTCAACCTCGGCACCGGCCAAATCGAAGACGAACCTCGCGTCGGCTTGGAGACCGTCTTGACGCTCAAGCTCGAGGTCACCGGCGACCTCGAGCCCACGTGGACGCTCTACTCCGACCGCGGTGCCCGCCAGCAGTTGGAGCGGTCGCTGGCCTGGAAAGACAGAAGCCTCCTGGCGCCGGCCCGCATCGGCACCTACGCGAACACCAGCCTCTCATGGGCCAGGGGTTCCGTGCTGAATCGTCTCACCGAAGAGCATGCGGACCTCGGCGCGCAACTCGCCGGCGCCGCGCGAGCCGCACGTGCCACATTCGGAGCACAGGCTGACGCGCAGCTTGCACAGACCCTGCAAGTGGTCACCACAACGGCCACCAACCTGGGCGTACCGGTCGGTGCGAGCGCGCACGCGCTGCTCGACGCTCACTCGGTCTCGATAGGTGATGGTGCAATCGCGCTTCACAACGAGGCTGGCATCCCCCTGCGTTCCTTGGGAACTGGGTCGAGTCGCCTCCTGGTCGCAGGCTTGCAGCGCGCCGCAGCTGCGGCTGCAACCATCGCCCTGGTCGACGAGGTCGAGTACGGACTTGAGCCACATCGACTGATGCGACTGCTCGACTCACTTGGTGCAAAGGAGACGCTGCAGCCGTTGCAGGTTTTCATGACCACCCATTCGCCCGTCACGCTAAGAGAACTGGAAGGCAACCAGCTGTTCGTCGTTCGACAGCGCGCAGGGGTACACACGGCCACTGTCGCAGGTACCGACGACAGCATCCAGGGAACGCTGCGGCGTGCGCCTGAGGCCTTTTTGTCGAAATCCGTCATCGTCTGCGAAGGCGCCAGCGAGGTCGGCTTCGCGCGAGGCATGGACCAGTGGTGGGTCAGCTGTCGCGCGACATCCTTCCTTGCGCACGGCGGCTCGTACGTAGACGCCGGCGGAGGGAGTCCTGACCAGTGCTTCACGCGCGCAGAGGCCTTTCTGAGGCTGGGCTACCGCGTATTGGTCTTCGTGGACGCCGACAAGCCGGTGACGACAGTCGGGCTCATTGAGCGATTTACTGCGGCCGGCGGGCAGTACATCACCTGGCGGCCAGGCTTCGCGCTCGAGGACGAGCTCTTCCGCCACTGCAGCGATGACGCAGTTCATGCCCTGTTGAACAAGGCAGACGAGATGGTGGGTCGCGAGCTAATGGCCGATCACGTCAGGTCGAAGTCCAACGGGCAAACCACCCTGGCCGCTATCGAGGCCGAGCGACTCGGCAACGGCTACTCGGCCGCAAGCCGCGCTCTGCTCGGACTAGCCGCACGCAACAACAAAAATGGATGGTTCAAGTCGGTGAGCGGGTTCCAGGAAATCGCGAAGGATGTAGTGGGACCGCACATGCAAAGCTCCGAGGCGGGCTTCATCGAAATCATGACTCGACTCTATGGGTGGACCAGTGCCGCCGCCTGAAATCGACATCTTTGCAGCGCGGCTGGGCTCCGTCACCGCTCCGGCCGGATGCGGCAAGACCCAGCTCATCGCAGACGCGTTGGGCCAGCACATCGGCCCAAAGCCCGTACTCGTCCTCACCCACACCAACGCCGGTGTGACGGCGCTGCGCGCCCGTCTTCAGCGAGCAGGCGTCGCCAGCGCTGCGTACCGTGTCTCGACGATAGACGGCTTCGCCATACGGTTGGCTGGCAAATTTCCGGCGCGCACGGGGCTCGATGTACGTGTGCTCGAACTTGCGAACCCAAACAACGACTATCCGGCAATTCGAGGAGCGGTACAGCTACTCCTGCAGGCTGGACACATCAATGGCCTAATCGCGGCAAGCTACTCGCGGCTACTCGTCGACGAATACCAGGACTGCAACACGATGCAGCACGGCATCGTTTGTGCCATCGCTCAGACGCTTCCAACGTGTATTCTCGGCGACCCGATGCAGGCGATATTCGGGTTTCGGGACCCACTGGTGCACTGGGAGCGGGATGCGCAGGCGGCGTTTCCGCCAATCGGCGAGCTTCAAACGCCTTGGCGCTGGCGACTTGCGGGCATGGACGCCCTGGGCGCTTGGCTACTCCAAGCCCGAGCCCTGCTTCAGGCGGGTCGCCCTGTCGACCTTCGAGGGGCGCCGGACGGCGTGCAATGGGTTCAGTTGACCCAAGGCATGGAAGTGCGGCAGCGCTTGGCGGCCGCACAGACTGCCGCGCCGAACCGAGACGGCCGGGTGCTCGTCGTCGGTGACTCCATGAACGTCGCAGGACGACACCGCCTCACCATGCAAACGCCTGGTGCGACGTCAGTCGAGACGGTCGACCTGCGCGACTTGGTGACGTTTGCCCGCCAGTTCAACTTGGCCGGCCGCGCTCCACTAGGGCAGTTGGCCGAGTTCGCGACGTCGATGATGACCGAGGTAGGAACAGCGAACCTGCTCGCAAGAGTCGAGACGATTCGAGGCGGCCGCCACCGCACACCTCCGACGCCGGCTGAGGCCGCGGCAGTGGCATTCGTCGCAGCGCCTGGTCACGCTACCTCGATTGAACTGCTCCAGGCCCTCGCAAATCAACCTCGTGCACGCGTCTACCGGCCCGAAATGCTCCATTGCTGCGTCGCCGCACTGCGAGCCGCCGGCGTCGAGGGCGGGTTCGTCGCTGCGGCAATCCAAGCACGCGAGCGGAACCGACACCTGGGTCGCCCGATGGGTCGCCGCGCCGTTGGAAGCACTCTTCTCTTGAAGGGGCTCGAGGCCGACGTTGCGGTCATCCTAGAGCCCGAGCGCATGACGGCACAGCACCTGTACGTGGCGTTGACTCGAGGTGCGAGGCGAGTCGTCATTTGTTCGGCGACTCCTGAGCTGCGTCCGGCTGCTGGTCGCTAGACTGGGTCTTGCATGAGTCGCCGGTGCATCCCGGCCGACCGCTCAGGTACGGCCGCGGACGTCCTACGCTGGCTGCGCAGCGCGAAGCGGCACTCATAGGGCCGACTCCTTTCCCGACCCGTTCAAGCTTTCTTGGCAGCCGGCTTCTTGGCAGCCGCCTTCTTTGCAGGTGCCTTCTTCGCCGCGGCCTTCTTCGCCGCAGCCGCCTTCTTTGCAGGTGCCGCGTGCTTAGCAGCGCCAGGCGAGTACTTGACGCCTGACGATGGCCCGTACAACGTCCCCGCGTACGGCTTCCTGGCTAAAGGCTTCTTAGCTGCAGGCTTGGCAGCCTTCTTCGAGGCCGCCGACTTCTTGGCGGCTGAAGCAACGGCCACTTCGGCCTTCGCCGCAGCTTTGGCCTCCTTGAGCCTGCCTTTGTAGAGAGCGTCGACGGTCGGATTCGTCCAGCTTACTTGCTTGGGGGTGAAGTACTTGGCGACCGTCTTACCTACTTCTGACGGAGGCTGTTCACGCTCGACGCAGCCGCGAACGTCCACGTAGACCAGCCACTCGTTGTCTGGGTGGTCGCCACCTTGATAGACGTACACGTGTGTCCCGCTGACACGGAAGTGCCCAACCTTGCACTTGCCGGACTCGTCATCACGAGTGAGCAGTTTTGCCAGCGTGGCGACCGTGGTCTCGGATGCCTTGAACTGCACGGCCGGGAAGAAGTCGAAGCCCTCAAAGGAGGCTGGCTCCTTTGTTCTGATTGGTGGCGCCGAAGCCGGGGTCGGTACGACGAGGTAGTGGGTCGGCATCAGGGCTTCCATTCAACGTTGGGCTTCAGGTTTGCTTCCTTGGTGTAGCGAACCTTGCGAATGACCACCTTGATGCACGCAAACTCTTCACCTTCGCGCGACTCCACCCAGTCGCTGTCGCTGTGCAATTTCCAATAGACCTCCCGCGGAGTTTCGGAGCTCGGCGTCGGGAGGACGTCGGTCTCGAATTCGATGCCATCCACGCCGTCGGGGAGCTCCTCCTTCAGAGCGCGGACGGAAGGGAATTTGCTGCCGTACATCGCGGTGGCGCCCCACATCTCGCTGGTGAAGACTTGCGAAATCACGGTGCGGAAGTCCTGATTCTTGTCGCCTGTTGCGACGCGGTGGAACACGCGATTCGGTCCCACGCCCTTCTTCTGGGTCACGGCCTCTTCTCCCCTCGGTTGCGCTGTTGTGCAAGCCTAGCGCATTGCCAGGGGGCATCGCAAGCCCAGGGTTGAGCAATTGGAAGGGCGATCTGACCGTCTGCTTCAAGGCGGAAAGCGGCACTCGGCTGCCGAAATCGGGCGCCTGCTCTCGCTGCATAGCGGACTTCAGTCGATGCTGGCCGTGAGCGGCAGATCGGCGCCGACGATTCCACCCGGCGTCTCCCATGCGAGCTTCACGGTGTCCACTGCAGCATCCTCAAAGTCACAGCGCAAGCCAGTGCTCATTAGGGTCTCGGCGCAACCGCCGATCAAAGACGAATCGCCGCCGGTCAAATCGCCAAAGAGGGAGCAGTCGCGGCCGACGCGTCAATACATCGTGATAACACGAACGGTCTTCTGCGTCGGCATGTACTCAAGCGAGGCCAAAACGCGGGCAGGGTGGCCACCATCGTCTCTCTCGAACTCGAGCATGATATTGAACTTCATGACGTCATGCGCTTCGATATACGTCATGTTATAGATGTAGTTGGCGGTCATCTTGGAGCGGATGAGCCCCTCCAGATTTTCCCGCTCCAGCGCGTGGATCCCCGCTTTCTTCAGAACTCCGCTCTTGTCATTCAAGAGATATTCATGCTTCGCCTCGTCGATCCGGACCGAGAAGCCATCCAGTGGGAGGAAGGCTTCTGAAAGCGCGTTGAGAGAGAACTGGGCATCGTCCTCGTTGAGATCGTGGACCGCGCGCTCGATCTTGTAGGTCAGGAAGTGATAGTAGTCCGTGCCCTGAATGCTGAAATGCTTGTAGCCGAAGCGCTCGAACTCGTAAGGCGAGAGATTCTCATTCTCGGAATTCGGACGATCGTCTTCATGAGCGGTGATGACCTTTCGACCCCTTTTTACGAACGCGCCGACTAGGGTCGTCGTCAGGTACGTCTTCACATGTGAGTCGAAGGTTGTCTGGATATGTCCTAGATACGCCTCGTAGCCTCGGAGCCCGTCCGTAAGCTTTGACAAGGCAGCCTTGGACAGGTTGTTGAGGTAGACACAGAATAGAAGACTTGAGCCACGGAAGGTGAACGAACGCGCCAGCACCATCGACTCGCTGAGCAACTCGAACACCAACCGCTGACGATCGCTGTCTGCAATGAGATCTCCCGCCAGAACGCTCAAATTTGCATCAGGCTCAAGCAGCGGGAGGATGCAATGCATCGCTTCCATGCCATACAGGCCCGTCTCGCAAAGCGTCGAGTCAAAGATGAGCGCGACCTCATGGCGGTCTGTTGAGGGAGTCAGCGCGCTCCGAAGCTCGCCGTAGGCGATGCCCTTGCCTCGCAAAGCCGTCACCGTCTCGCGATGCATCGCCTGAATCTCCGACTTCATCCGCCGGCTCGTCATCTTGAAGTGATCACGGAACATCGGAAGCATCACGTGGCCGCGAAAGTTGAGGGTCAAGATCATTTCGATTTACGCTCTGATGGGGTCAGCTTCGACACCGCGTTCGGACGCACTGCGCGATAAAGTCTAACTGGCTTTGCGCAAAAGCGACGCGCTTGCGAATCGCCGCACTCGCGGGTCTCTCGACCGACGATGCAGTGGGAAGTACCGTTCCAACGACGGTTGGCGGCTAGCACGCACGCTAAGTTGGCCTCGACGCTGGTGCCCGCTTCTTGAGCGTCGCCGACTGCAAGTGTCGCGTAGGGCGTCTCTCCGCGCATAGGGCAGTCGATCCAGCGTCAAGCAGCTTCTTGGCCTATTGGCAAAGTGGTGCCTTCGGGACCATCCAGCCGAGGCAACATCACGCACCGCTGCCGCTTGCCCCATCGACACAACCCATGGTTCTCGCGGCAGGTTCTGAGGGTGGGCACGGTTGCAAAGGCGGCGTTGAAGCAGTCGCCAGATTTACCTCGGCCGGAGGTGCTGCTGCAACCGGCAGCGCCTTTGAGGCCAATCTAGGCCAGTCGAGACTCGAAGTTGGCTGCAGGCCGGTTTTTTAGAACTGCTCAGCTGCGTGCCCCACATCACCTACGATCAGGCCTTCTCTAGTCCAGCTATCCAGATGCCGCAATACCTTCGCACCAGCAGTCTTAGGCTCCTCGAAGCCAGTCAGGAGGCGCTGAACTTGGCCTTCGTTGGGATGGGCATGCCGTCTCGGCATGAGCTGAGAGTGGATGCCGCGAAATTCGCAGCGCCGGCCGGCTTGATTGGCGCGGCCGTGGAGCAGGCTCTGTCTGCGATCCTGGTTCACGTGCTCGGTGAAGACGCGCTGATGTCGGGGCGCACCCAGTACAAGACCGCTCGAGAGGTGTTGCATGACGTGCGCTCACTACTGCTGGCACCGCCGCCCAGGGCCGCGTTCTTGACGTTCGGCGTCGATGACGCCGCGGCTCACCTGCGTGAGCTGCACGGCGCGACTGAGGGCTTCCTCCTCATCATTCTGGAGCGGGCGGCCGGTCTACATGCTGGCCAGGGCCCGTCTCGCGCGGTCGCCATGATGCAGGCGCAAAAGGTGCTGGACTTCTACGCCCTGCTCGCCAGATCGACCCGCATTCGGCCCTACCTGGAGCAACTTCCACGTGCCCCGGAGGCCGCGGTCAACGTGGACGTGATCGTCGAAGACCTCGCCAGGCGCTTCGCCGAAGGAAGCACCATTGGCGAGCGAAGCGCTGCGTTGCGGTCACTATTCCTTGTGCTTCCTGAGGTGCCAGACGCGGCGCCGGAGTGGTTGGAGGCCTTTGAACGATCCGTCGTGACGCCAACCGATGGCGATGTGAACCTGCTCCTGCGAACTCTGCAGCAGGCCGCACCGGTTCGGCTGCATAGGCTCAATGCCGCTGGCCGTGGTCTTCCGGTCGTCGTGCAGCCCCAAAATCCTAATGCCCTTCCAGTTGCCGCGCATCAAATGCGCAGGGCCTACGGGGACGTTCTGGGGCAATTTGACGCGTATGTCGGTACGGCGAACGGTCGGCTTGACGCCGGTCACGAGGCCGTCCCGCCTGAGAACTTTCTTCTCGACTTGTGGACGCTTGGCCCAATTCAGCTCGGGCAAGAGCTGAACCGTCCGCGACTGACGGCTCACGAAGCGTGGCCATTCATTATCACGGCGCTTTCCACGCCGGGCACAACCAGGCCGTTCTGGTTCATCGTCTCAATGGTCGATGACCTGCCCCAGCTTACAGCGCAACTCAGAAGAGCATTTCGACTTGGCGGCGGCGGACACCTCCGCCAGCAGGAGGCTCCGACCTTGGCCGCCCTCGAGGTCTACAGGAATCGGCAGCAGTTGGCACGTGAAGACGCGATGGCCGTCTTCGTGCGCGACGCATTCGCTGCAGCGGAACGTCGTCGGGGCGCGCTTGGGGCAGCCATTGGGAGAAACCGAGGAACTGCTCGAGCTGCCAGCCCTGAAGCAGAGGCCGCTTTGCAGCGGGTCTCAGATGGCGAATTGGCGTCGGGAGACGCGTACGAATTAGTTCTCGCGCTGCCAAGTCTCGAAGCCAGGCGCTATTGGACTCGCCTGCTGGCCGAGTCGGCATCTGATCCGGATGACCGCGCGATGCTGGTGAAGATTCATCGCAACGATGAGCTCGTTCCCGCCCAGTCGGCTGCGCGTAAAGCCATGAAGCTTATTGACGCCGTCAGCTACGGCCCGCAGGTCGAAATGAACTGAGCAGGTGGCCTGCGGCCCGGCGTCGAGCGCTGAAACGGTTAAGCCTGCCCTTGGGCCCTGTCGGCCAAGCCGAATCATGCAAGGCGGAGTCTCGGCATCGATCCCGCGACTCAGGCCGACGCCGAAATAGGTATGGCCGGACTGCAGGCGCCGACGAACCGCGCCTCGAGGCGAGCGGCAGCAATGCCAGCGATTGCAGAAATCGGCGCCCGATTTCCACACGACCGCTTGCCACCGCAAGGCAGTCAACGGCGAGTTGACATCCGCTTCCATGCGAAGCGGCGCGCTGCACCGTGCAGGCTCACAAAAGAAGGCTACCCCGATAGGCGGCCCTATCGCAACGCTTTGAAGGTGGGCACCGTCGGCGAGGAAGTCAGCCGCGGTCGCCTCCAACAGCGTCGCGATGGAAGTCGGTGCGATGCGGCCCCCCATGCCCAAAGCGATCTGGACGCTCAGAGCTGGGGCGCGAACGCAATCCTCGCCTCAGTCTCACCGAGCCGTGATTCTGAGGGAAGAATGCCGATAACTCAGGCGGCGGACGGTGCGGCGCCGTCTGCGGCAGGCGACGTAGCCGCCGCGCTCTTCGGTGCTGCCTTCTTCTGAGCCGACTTCTTCGCAGCGGCCTTCGGGACAACCTTCTTGGCAGAGGGTTTTTTCTTGGCAGCCGATGGCGCGGGAGCTGCCTTCTTCGCCGCTGCGACTGACTTCTTCGCAGCCTTCTTGGCCACGGACTTCTTCTTCGCGACCGGCGCCTTGACGGCTGCCTCAGGCGATTTGACTCCGCTCTTCTCGACCAAGAACGCGTCGCGATTGTTGGCGCCCGCGATCCATCCCGGCGCGCGACCGAACCCCGACCAGGTCTTGCCAGTCTTTGGATCTGCATACTTCGCAGCGCCCTTACTAGTGCGCTTGGCGGTCGCAGGCTTCCTACCGACAATGGCCTTCTTGACTGCCGACGCCTTTTTCGACACCGCAGAAGACAAGTGCTCTAGCGTGACTCCGAGCTGATTCATCAGAGCGCGGACCTTGCCGACGGACGCCTTCGTTTCCTCTTCCGCCAGGCGAGCCGCCTTTGCTTCGAGAGCCGCGATTTGCTTCTTGATCTCGGTAACTGTGAGTTTGGCCATGTTTCGCGATGAGGAAGTGGGAGGGCCTATAGTCTATCCCCAGCTATTGGCAGCGTAGCCGACGACGCTCGGCGAGCGGAGTGACATGCACGTAACCGTGGCTATCGCACCCGAGCAACAGTGCAGGCGTTGCACTGGGAGATCTTGCCTTTTCGGAAAAGGCGATGACCTTCGCATTCTGTGCGAGACCACTCGTAGTCCCAGCGCTCGCTGCTAAGCTGACCAATTCAGACGCAAACACGGGCGCCAACAAGCATGCCCTTGCCGATGTCGCGGCGGAAACCGGCAATGGTCTTGAAGTCCGGCGCCAGGCGGCCCGTGAGCCACATCACCTCCAGAATGCCCCGGCACTCGCGCTCGAGTCGATGGCTCGACTGAACCCCGTTGAGGTAGCCGTAGATATAGATCTTGAGCAGCACCGTCGGGTGGTACGACGGCCGGTCCGCCTCCGCGGCCTGGACGCCCTAGAAGCCGAGCTCCGTCAGATCCAGCTCGTTGACGAATGCATCGACGACCCGCACCGCGTTGTCCTCGGCGATGAAGTCGTCCAGTGGCTCTGGCAGCCGCGTGACCTGGTGCCGATCCTGTCCTTCGATGAACCTGGGCATACCGACTCCATCTCGATATGCTTCGAAACTCTACGCGGCAGGCCCCATTCGAGGACCGGGGTTTTCACACAGGCTAGGCCAATTGCAGTCCTACAGGACTTGGCAGACCGCAATTGATCCAGGGTGCATCGAGGCGAAGCCACAGTTGGCCTCGGCACGCCGGGCCTGTCGGCTTCTGCCGCCGAACAGCGACGATCATGACTGCGGCGTTGCAGCGCGTGTCAGGCTGCATCTGCGGCGGTACACCATCGCTCCTGCGCATACATCCGAAGGGCGAATCGCCCAGCCTGAGTGTCCCGCAAGCGTTCGACGGGTTCGCGCATCGCGGTAGGCAACTCATCAACGGTCGGATAGGCAGCGATCCCCCTATCGGGCAATAGAACTGGCGACGCGAGCGCGGCGAAGGTCAGGTCCGCGGCAGTGAAGCGATTGTCGACCAGGTACTGGCGACCGTCCGCCAAGAGGTCGCCGACCTGGGAGAAGATGTCGCGTATGTGCACGATAGAGCGTTGCGCACCGTCCGGTGTAATGCGCAGCCCTTTGCGAATCGCCAAGGTCACGATCGGGAGACTCAAAGTCAACAGGCTCGCTTCGATCCAAGGCACACCGCGCGCCATCAGCGGGAAAAGTAACGCTCGGTGCGGCAGCAACTGGAAGTAGGCCCAACGCCTCGTGTGCGGTCCGAGCGCTTGGTCAAACCGCTCCTCGAGCATATCGACAGAGCGCCTGACGTCGGGATCGCGCGGATACAGGCGATCACCGCCGCAACTGGCATCCGAGTGGCGAAGGATCTCGGTGGAATCTGCGTAGAGCTTGCCGCCCTGGATGAGTACCGGAACGCTGCGGCCGCCTCGACGCATGGTCGCCAGGCGATGAAGCAAGGGGACGTGTGGCTCCTCGCGATACGGAATGGAGAGGCGATCCAGCGCCCATCGTGCCTTCTCCGCGTAGTGGCTGTGCGGCATGGAAATCAGCACGGCAGAAGTGTCGACGTGGGGCATGGGCGCGGGGTCGGTGGATGGGGGGTGTCGGTGGTCATGCGAATGTCGCATTGGGTAACGGCTGCATGGAAATGCGCAGGCTGACAGGCCTGAGCGATAGAACCGTCCGTATCAACGAGGCATACCGGGTCGTGGTCGCGGGGATTGGATCGCTCGAGGTGTGTGAGTCAGTCTATCGGACGTGTCTATGGACTGCTCGTGAGCTGTCGTCCCTGGATAGTCGAAACGGGTCGCTCTGCGACTTCCACATGGAGGCCGTGCGGCCGCCAAGAACAACACCGCTTAGGTGACCTTGGACTTGAGATCTGGCGTTAGGCCGCATGCCATTCTGCTGCAAAGCCTTTGCGCAGCGTGCTCGCAGCGCCACACTGCGAAAGTGAAACTCCTTGCATCGTCGCTCGTCGCGCTGGCAGCAGCCTGCACGTTGGCAAGTGCTCCCGCGCTGGCGATTTAAGTGCCGTCGGGGCCAGGAATGATGCGGTGCACCACGGTGATCGGCCGCCTGTCGAGTTCGGAAGTGGCAGACCGCATGCCGGTTCTGACGTGGGCCCAGGGGTACCTCTGCAGTGGCCACAGCGCTTGTCGGCACTTCGGACGTCGAGGTGCCGGCATACGATGCCCTGCGACCGCGGATCCTCAAGTTGTGCAAGGCAGACCCGACTTCAGATTCAATCCACGTAGCACGCCGCCTGTCGGCTGAACGGACCCACGATCTCTGAGCAAGGTCTTCACGTCTGTCGTCGAACCCCGCGCCGGCCAGGCTTTGGGTCCACGACAAGCCTGCTACTCCGAAGCTGACGTCCGCGAAGGGCTGCTCATGGCGACTCCGGGCAGACCCGTTGCCAAGAGCTCCAGGTGCAGAACGCCAGCGCCCATGGTGCGCAGGCATGCAAGTCCGAGGCCCGCCGCCCCCTTTGTTGTAAGGGAAATGCTCGTTAGCACGACTACCACAATGAATCCATTGGCTCGCTTCGTCCACGCAGGGCGAAGCTCGCATCCCGCGCGCAGGCCAATTCATCCGGAGGCAGCCAATGTGCCAACTCGACTTCAAATTCGTCTCGGCGACGACGTTCCTGCTGTTGGCGCTCGTTCTGCAGGGGTGTGCCACCCTCGGCGCGTCCAGCAATCCGGAAAGTCTGTCGATTCCCCCCACGAGAGACGAGGATCTCACGCATATCGTTCCGGCCGACCTGACGCAGGACGGCGGATCGGCGTTCCGCCCGCTGCCTTTCAGCGAATACTCGATGGATGCCCGGCTGACATTGGCCCGGCACGCCAACAAGACGCTGGACATCCAGTACTACCTGCTGCAGGACGACGCAACGGGCCGCATCTTGCTGCGCGCGGTGCGCGACGCGGCAGTGCGCGGGGTGCGGGTTCGCATCCTCGTCGACGACCTCTACACCGCCCGCAGCAGCACGTTGCTCCACGGCATTGCCGCCTACGAACACGTGGAGGTTCGCCTGTTCAACCCGTTCCCGATCGGCAGGTCGAACGACCTCACGCGCTGGGGCGGGTCGCTGCTCGACTTCGCGCGCCTGAACCACCGGATGCACAACAAGCTGTTCATCGCCGACGGCCTGGCTGCAGTCGCGGGTGGCCGCAACATCGCCGACGAGTACTTCTTCCGCAGCGATGGCGGCAACTTCATCGACTTCGACCTGCTGTCCATGGGCGAGGTCGTGCCACAGCTGGCGCAGGCCTTCGACCGCTACTGGAACAGCCGTCGCGTCTACACGCTGCAGTCGATCGAGCCGGACGACACGCCGCGCGAGCGCCGGCGCGCCGAATTCGACAGGCTCACCGCCGTCGACGAGATGCCCATGGCCATGCGCATGATGGTGGCCATGCAGCGACGCGACGTGCTGGGCTACGCCCCGCTCAGCGCGGACATCGGCCACCCGCCGCTCAAGCTGCTGCGCGGGCACATCCGCGTGCTGGCGGACGACCCCGAGAAGGTAAGCGGCAAGGCGGAGCACGGCGACGATCCGACGACCGTCTCGGCCCAGGTCATCGACGCCATCGACCACGCCCGGCACGACGTGTTGCTCGTGTCACCCTACTTCGTGCCGGGCCGCGCCGTGATCGACTGCTTCGAGAACGTACGCGAGCGCGGGCTCACGGTGGGACTGGTCACCAACTCCATGGCCGCCAACGACGAACCGTTCGTCAGCGCCGCCTACGCGCACTACCGCAAGTCCCTGCTGCACCTGGGCGTCCAGATCCACGAGGTGAGCCCCGCCATCCTGCGCATGGACAGCGAATTCGCGCAGATGTGGGGCAGCGAGCTGGGCAAGGGCGTGGGCCGGTTGCATGCCAAGGCGGTCGTCATCGACCACCAGACCACCTTCGTCGGTTCGATGAACTTCGACTTCCGGTCCTCGCGTGAAAACACCGAGATCGGCCTGCTCGTCGACTCGCCCGAGCTGGCCGAGAACGTGACCTACCTGATCGACCAGTTGCGTGGCGTGGGCACCTATCGGCTCCGGCTGGACGCCGCCCGCGACGTCGTCCAGTGGGTCGATACCGGGCCCCAGGGCGACACGGTGTTCGAGTCCGAACCGGAGGTCGACGCGCTGACGCGCCTGAAGGTCTTCCTGCTCTCGCCGTTCATCAGCGAGGGCCTGCTGTAGACGGCGCGGTGAACTCGCCCGGCCTCATCGCTTTCAAGGTTCGACCCCTACGCCGGCCATGTATTGGAAGGAGCCTTCGGCGCGGTCGATGCTGGAGACGACACCGTAGGTAGCCCAGCTCGCGACCTGGCCCGCGCAAGGCAGAGCGCCAATCACCGAGGACCACAGCTGGACAAACGGCTTCGCGCGAGCCAAAACATTTCGCTCCAGCCATGTAAGTAGTAACCCGATCTCGGCGACAAACCGGAATAGTCTTCGGTCGCGCGAACCCGAATGGCTTGTCGACCCCTCTCAACCTCATGAACTCGGCTCATCGCCGAGGACCCATACACGGAGACCTCATGAACATCCCCAAGATCATCGCCATCGCAGCCCTCGCCATGTCAGCCGTCGTTGCAGCCGCGGCTGAGCCCAGGCCTTACACCCAGCAGGAATTCGACCGGCTTGCCCACGATGGCAAACCGGTGCTCGTCGACGTGGCCGCTACCTGGTGTCCGACGTGCAAAGCCCAGAAGCCCATCGTCGAAGGCCTTGCAACGGGGCCCACCTACAAGGACGTGGCCGTCCTGACGGTCGACTTCGACGCCGACAAGCCGCTGCTTCGGCAGTTCAGGGTCAGCTCGCAAAGCACCTTGATCGCCTTCAAGGGTGGCAGGGAGGTCGGTCGCTCGGTGGGCGACACCACACCCGCTGGCATCGAGGACCTGTTCAAGAAGGCGACGCAATGATGGAGTTTGGCCTTGGCTCCTATGGCCTGGGCCTGCTGGCCGGAGTGCTTTCCACACTGTCGCCCTGCGTGCTGCCGATCCTGCCCATCCTGCTGGGCTCGGCCAGCGCGGCTCACCCCAGGGCGCCGCTGGCGCTGGCTGCGGGGCTGGCCCTGTCCTATGCGGTCATCGGGACCACGCTGGCTTGGGCCGGCTCCTCCATCGGAGTCGACGCCGCCGGACTGAGGATCGGTGGTGCTGCGATCTTGGGTCTGCTGGGGCTGGTGCTGATGTCCTCGTCGCTGCAACGGCGGTTCGCCGCCGCCACGTCGGGCATCGGCGATGCCGGCAACACACTCCTCTCGAGGTTCGATCTCGGCGGCGTCGAGGGACAGTTCGTCATCGGCCTGGCGCTTGGCGTCGTGTGGAGCCCCTGCGTCGGCCCCACGCTTGGCGCCGCGATCGTCCTGGCGAGCCAGGGATCGCACTTGCCGCAGGTGGCCTTGCTGATGGCTGTCTTCGGCCTGGGTGCGGCGGCTCCCGTGCTCGCGCTCGCCCATCTCTCCCGCGCCACGCTGTTGAAGGCGCGCGGAAAGCTACTGCAGGCGAGCAAGGCAGGCAAAGCGCTGCTGGGGGCGATCATGGTGGTTGTCGCCGTCCTCATCGTCACCGGCGTGGACAAGCCGCTGGAGTCGTGGATCGTACAGGCTTCGCCCGCGTGGCTGACCTCCTTGACCACCCACTTCTGACCGCGTGCCCACCCCCGAGGGGACTTGATGAAATCCTTTTTCCGCATGGGCAGCCACTGTGCCGCGCTGCAGAACTGACCGACGACAAGGAATTTGAGCGATCCGGCGAATCGTTTCGAAGTCACGCTCCCTCTTAGCAAGGGAGGAATGTCCTCGAACCCGATTTCAAAGGAGATCAGCATGCTGTACGTCAAGAATGTCCCGAACTGGGAACGCGTCCTGCGCATCGCCATGGGCCTGATGGCCCTGGCCTTCGCCGCCATGAACTGGGGCGGCTCGAACCTGGCCGTCGGCGCGGGTGTCATGGGTTCGGTGTTGGCCGTCACGGGCCTGGTAGGCTTTTGCCCCATGTGCGCAATGGTCGGACGCCAACTCGACAAGGGGCATTGAGCATGCAGGCGGGGGCAGATCGCTCAAACCTCATCCTGGCCGCCCAGACGGGCGAGCTGGCCGCCATCTCGCGGCTGCTCACCGTCTGCCAGGCCGACGCCCGCCGCTACGCACGCCGGCACTGCCACGCCAGCGACGTCGACGACGCGGTTCAGGAGTCCTTGTTGACGATCTCGCGCAAGGTCAAGGGGCTCAAGGCCGCCGCCGCCTTCTCGTCATGGTTGTTCGTCGTCATCAGGCGTGAGTGCAAGCGGCTCGAACGGATGATGTTCCGGCACGAGCCGCTCGATGAGGACGCCGCGGAACAGCAACTGGCTTGCCTGTCCGACATGGCATTGCGTATCGACCTGGCCAACGCCCTGGAATCGTTGCCTGCCCACTACCTCGAAGTCGTGCTGCTGCGGGACTTCGAGGAACTCACCATTGCCGAGATCGCCAGGAAGCTTGGCGAGAACTCACCGGCGATCAAGAGCCGGCTGCACCGAGCTCGAGAGCTCGTACGGGAATATCTGTTGAGCCCGGATTCGCCAACGCCCGTGAAGTAGGGCGGTCACCATGATCCAGAACCCATTGCTGACGGTGCGGCAGCTCGCTTCGGTGGCGTCAGGCGCCTCGGGGTCCGCGGTGATTCCAGGCGACATTCACCCGCGCTGGCCGAATCAGCCGCCTTCAGCCCTGCATCAGAACTCGCCACGTGACGCTCCTGCGCCAGTACGCCTCCATTCAGGCGCCTACGATTCGGAGTGCTTGCGCCACGCCCGCGTCGCCCGCCGCATGAAATTGAGCTGTCCAACGAAGCGCGCGCAAGCGAAACAGATGCGCACGTGGACTTGCAGCGCGACGCGCGCCTCCACGGGAATCTCGTAGTCTTCGTCCTCCAGGAGCAACTTGGTTGCCTGACGACAGGTGAGCGTGTTTTCCATGGCAGTCAGGCCTTGGCTTCGCTGTCAAACCAGCGCGTCTGCAGGCAGTCGCGAAGACGCAGTCGAGCGCGGTGAAGCAGTACCCAGAGATTGGCCGTCGTGATCTCAAGCTCCTTGCAGATCTCGCCTGAGTCGAATTCGAGCCATTCCCGCATCATGAAGATCCGCGCCTGCACCGGTGGCAGGTGGTCGCAACACGCCTGCAATATCTCGAAGAACTGAACCCGGCTGCAGGCCGCATCCGGGTCGCCCCAATCCTGCGGTGCTTCCCGCCAGTGGCCGTCGGGCAGAAACAGTGCGTCGTCCAGGTCCTCGCCATCCTCGCCAACCATGAGCGTCGCTTCGCGCGTGTTGCGGCGCAACTGGTCGATGAGCTTGTGCTTGAGGATGCCGATGAGCCAGGACTTGAGCTGGGACTGACCGCCGAACGACGTCGGGCGCTCGAGCGCCGCGATCAGGCTTTCGGATACGGCATCCTCGGCCCACGCCTCATTACGCAACTGCGTGCGCGCGAAGCGCAGCAATTGGGGCCGCAGCATTTCGATCTGGAGCGCGAAGTCCGACATGCGTACCTCGTGAGGAGTGGGTGCGCGAGTATATCGAGCCTTCTCCGGGCGGGCTGCCCGGTGCACGCACGCAACTGGGGATTCCCATGCAGGCGGATTGCCTGTTGCTTCGCCTTCAGGACACCATCGGCGACCAGTCATGCGCCAACAGGGAATCGATGACGGCCTGTTGGGAATCGGTGACGGGCCGCTCCGCCTGCACGAGGATGCTCACCTCACGCACGATCGGCACGTCCACGGTGTAGACGAAGCGCAGTCCGGCTGCGCGCGCGATCGATACTGGCATGAACGCGACGCCGAAGTTCGATCGAACCAGGGCCTGGATCCAGTCTTCTCGCGAGGAACTCTGGACGACCTCGAGTCCGATGTCGCGGGCCCGCAGCAGGCGCTCGATGTAGGCCGAGAACTCGCACATCACGCGTTCGCAGTAGCGCTCACGATGGAGCTCGGCGATATCGATCGTCGTGCGGTCACCGAACCGATGATCGTCGCCGATCGCGACCACGTAGTCTTCGCGAAAGAGCGGCACGGTGCGGAACCGCTTCGGGATCTCGTACGGCGAGCACATGATGCCGACGTCCACGCCGCCCTGGTCGAGCGAGTCGGTCAGCGCCTCGAGGTTGCCCTCCTGGAAGCTCAGCGTGATGTCAGTGCGCCCTTCCTGGCTGCGCACGAAGCCGGGCAGCACCTGCTGAAAGTCGATCGTGCACATCACGCCGATGCGCACGACGTCGCGTTGATTGCGCCTGTAGCGCAGTGCCTGCTCGCGCGCGTGGTTGGCGCTGTCGTAGATCTGCCGGAAGTTGGGCAGCATCACCTGGCCCAGTTCGGTCAGTTGCACCGAGTTCTTGGTGCGATCGAACAGTCGGCCGCCGACCGTCTCCTCCAGGCGCTGGATGGCCTTGGTCAGGGCCGGCTGCGACACGAACGAGCGCTCGGACGCGCGGGTGAAGTTCAACGTGTCGGCGACGGCCAGGAAATAGCGGATCTGGTAGAGCTCCATGCGTGCCAGTCGGTCCCGGCGCCCGAACCTTACAGCTTTCGTGATAACCGGCGCCGATCGGCCCATGAATTGATGCCATTTCCTCCGCTGGCGATGCCTGTCTAACCTTGCGTCCATGCCGTCGACAAACCCTTTGCGACGGACTCGTTCAAGGAGAGACGACATGTTCATGGGAAAGACGGCCCTGGTCACCGGATCGACGTCGGGCATCGGACTGGGCATTGCCCGCACGCTGGCCGCCCAAGGCGCCAGCGTGATCCTCAACGGCTTCGGCGATGCGCGCGAGATCGAGTACCTCCGCGCCGAGATGGAAGAAGCCCACGGCGTGCAGGTGCGCCACGACGGCGCCGACATGAGCCGTCCCGACGCGATCGAATCGATGATGGGCAAGGCGTTGGCCGAATTCGGCAGCGTCGACCTGCTGGTCAACAACGCCGGCATCCAGCACGTCGCACCCGTCGACGAATTCCCCGTGGACAAGTGGTACGCGATCCTGGCGATCAACCTGTCGGCCAACTTCCACACCACCCGCCTCGCGCTACCTGCCATGAAGCGGCGCGGCTTCGGCCGCATCGTGAACATCGCCTCGGCGCATGCCCTCGTGGCGAGCCCCTACAAGTCGGCGTACGTCACCGCCAAGCACGGGGTCGCCGGCTTCACGAAGACGGTGGCGCTCGAGGTGGCGGAGTCCGGGATCACGGTCAATGCCGTCTGCCCCGGCTATGTGCTGACGCCGCTGGTCGAACGCCAGATTCCCGACACCGCCCGGGCGCGCGGCATCACCGCCGAGACGGTCGTGCGCGACGTGCTGCTGGCGGCGCAGCCGACGAAGAAGTTCGTCACCGTCGAGCAGGTTGCCGCGCTAACCGCGTTCCTTTGCTCGGACGATGCCGCCTCCATCACCGGCGCCGTACTGCCCATCGAGGGCGGCTGGACAGCGCAGTGAGTTGCGGGGCCGCCCGGCCCATTCCATTCCAAACCGATACACCTCAGGAGTTCCCAATGAATACCAAACCCTTCACCCGTCGCCTCGTGCAAATCGCCACCCTCGCTGCCATCGCGGGCACCGGAATCGCCCAGGCCGGCGAATGCCCGTCCGATCAAGTCGCGGCCAACGCCCTGGCCGGCGCGCCCACCGCACCCGTGGGCATCACTGACACCGAGCTCTCCGCCGTCGACCTCTCCAAGGAAAACGTGATGCTCGACCACCGCCGGCTGCGCCTGCGCCACATGACCATCGCCCCGGGCGGCATCGTTCCCCTGCACAGCCACGAGGATCGACCCGCCCTGATCAAGGTCGACAGTGGCCAGATCTACGAGAACAACAGCAAGTGCGCCGTGCCCATCCTTCACAAGGCCGGCGACATCGCGCGCGAATACCTGGGCACGCGGCACTGGTGGAAGAACCCCGGCACGGAGCCGGTCGAACTGACGATCGCCGACCTCGTCAACGATGCCAAGCCCGCGACGATGGCCAAGCAAGTGATGTAAGGACGCGGGCCCGTCGCACGACCTAGAGGCGCAGGGCCCCGTCTCGCGACCTGAACTGGGAAAAAGCCGAATGTCCACAGCCACCGTTTCCAACAGCGCCGCCACCGCGGCCCGATCGCATCTGCCTGGCCAGGTGGTGCTCGTCCTCCAGGGCGGCGGCGCCCTCGGTGCCTACCAGGTGGGTGTCTACGAGGCGATGCACGACGCCGGCATCGAGCCCGATTGGGTCATCGGCACGTCCATCGGCGCCATCAACGCGGCACTGATTGCCGGCAATGCGAGCTCCGATCGAATGCAGCGTCTCGATGCGTTCTGGCGCCATGTCGAAGTGCCGCGCGGGGTCGCCGGGCCGCTCGATTGGCTGGGCATCGGCAACCTCGTCGCCAACATGACCACCGTCATGCGGGGCATACCGGCCTTCTTCGAGCCCAACCTGGCCGCCTTGCGCGGCACCCGTGCAAGCGTGGGCGTCGAGCAGGCCTCTTACTACAGCACCGATCCGCTTCGCCAGACGCTGGGCGAGTTGGTCGACTTCGAAGCGCTGAGCGACGGACCGATCCGGCTGACGGTCGGTGCCGTCAACGCCAGCACCGGAGGCATGCGCTACTTCGACAGCCGCAAGGAGCGGCTGGGAGTCGACCATGTGATGGCCTCCGGCGCGCTGCCGCCCGCATTTCCGGCCGTACGCATCGACGGACAGCCTTATTGGGACGGCGGCATCTACTCGAACACACCGATCGAAGCCGTGCTCGACGACAACCCGCGACGTGACTCGCTCATTTTCGCCGTCAACGTCTGGCACCAGACCGGGCCGGAGCCGGAGTCGATCTGGCAGGTGATGGGGCGGCAGAAGGACATCCAGTTCGCCAGCCGGGCCGACAGCCATATCCTGCGCCAGAAGCAGATCCACCGGCTGCGCCACGTCATCCGCGAACTCGCCCGGGAGCTGCCGACCGGCCGCCAGAAGGATGCGCACGTGCGCGAATTGGCGGCCTGGGGCTGCAGCACGACGATGCATGTCGCACACCTGGTGGCCCCACGCCTCGAGGCCGAGGACAGCACGAAGGACATCGACTTCTCGCCCGCCGGCGTGCGCGCACGGCGCGAAGCCGGCTACGCCGACACGGTGCGAATGCTCGAGCGCTCGCCGTGGCGCGAGCCCACCGACCCGATCGAGGGCGTGATCGAGCACCACTGAACCCAGCCTCTCTTCGCACGACCAGCGAGGCCGTGCATTGCCTGCAAGGAGTCCTCCCATGTTCAATTCGCCGCCCGCCAATCTCCAGGCCGCCCTGCTCGCCGCCTTCCTGCTCCCACCCGCAATGGCGCAGACACCGCCTCCCGGCCCTGACGGGGTCGTCAGGGTGCGCAGCGCCTATGGCATGGACGAGACCGTCACCCGCCTGCGGCGCGACATCGCCGACAAGGGCATCCTGTTCTTCGAAGCGATCGACCAGGCCGCGCTTGCTGCGAAGGCCGGCATCGCGCTGCGGCCATCAACGCTGCTCGAGTTCGGAAATCCGCCTCTGGGTGCGCAGTTCCTGACGGCGAATCCCACGGCAGGTCTCGACTGGCCGGTGCGCCTGCTGGTCTCGCAAGACGAGGCCGGCATCGTCTGGGCGGCCTGGACGGACTTCGACTGGATCGCTCGCCGCCACCAGATCACGAACCGCTGGGAGCAGTTCGCGAGGGCAACGAGCGTAGTCGAGTCCATCACGTCGACGATCCGGGCGCACTGAGTCATGGAACCCAACTACGACGCCATCGTGATTGGCAGCGGCCAGGCGGGGCCGTTCCTCGCCGTGCGGCTGGCCAAGGCGGGCCTGAAGACCGTTCTGATTGAACGCCAGCACCTGGGCGGCACCTGCGTGAACGACGGTTGCATCCCGACCAAGACGATGGTCGCGAGCGCGCGCAGTGCCTACATGGCGCGACGGGCTGCGGAATTCGGTGTCGTCATCGACGGGGCCGTGCGCGTGGACCTGCGGGCCTTGAAGGGTCGCAAGGATCGCATCGTCGCCCAGTCCGTCGACGGACTGGCGACCTGGATCGGTGGAACGCCCGGCCTGGACGTGGTGTTCGGCCACGCCCGGTTCGTGTCGGCGCACGCGGTCGAGGTCGGGGGAGCCGTGCTGCAGGCTCCCAAGATCTTCATCAACGTGGGGGGTCGCGCGACCGTGCCCCAGTGGTCCGGAATCGACACGGTGCCGGTGCTGGACAACACGTCGATCATGGAGCTCGATGAGCTGCCCGAACATCTGATCGTGGTCGGCGGCAGCTACATCGGGCTGGAGTTCGCGCAGATGTTCCGCCGCTTCGGCTCGCAGGTGACTGTGCTCGAGGCAGCCGACCGGCTGCTCGCACGCGAGGACGCGGAAGTCGGCGCCGGCGTGCAGGCGATGCTCGAGCGCGAAGGCGTCGTGTTTCGGCTGGGCGTGCGCGAAGCCCAGGTCGGAATGTCCACCAACGGCATCCGCGTCGCCTGCGATTCGAGCGGCGGCACTCAGGAGGTCATCGGCAGTCACCTGCTGGCGGCGGTGGGCCGGAGACCGAATACCGACGATCTCGGCCTCCAACACGCCGGCATCGCCATCGACGCACGCGGCTACATCGTCGTCGACGACCAGTTGCGCACCAACGTCGACAGCGTCTGGGCACTCGGCGACGTGAACGGCCGCGGCGCCTTCACGCACACGGCCTACAACGACCACGAGATCGTCGCCGCCAACCTGCTGGAAGGTGGATCGCGCCGGGTCAGCGACCGGATCCCGGTGTATGCGCTCTTCACCGATCCGCCGCTGGGCCGCATCGGCATGAGCGAGGCCGAGGTGCGGGCCACCGGAAGGCCGGCCCTGGTCGGCGTGATGCCGATGACCCGGGTGGGACGCGCGCGCGAGCGTGGCGAGACAAAAGGGTTCATGAACGTGCTCGTCGATGCTCAGACCGAACGCATCCTCGGAGCCTCCTTGCTGTGCATCGATGGCGACGAGATCGTTCATTCGCTGCTGCTCGCGATGGCAGCCGGGATCTCGTACAGGATCATTCAGCAGACCATGCACATCCATCCGACGGTGGGCGAGCTGATCCCCACGCTGCTCGGCGAGCTTGCGCCACTGAAGGAGTCGGCATGAGCCCGGGGTCTCGCGTCGGCGCGCGCTGGAGGCAGCCATGGACATCATGATCCGCGGCCTCGCCTTCGCGGCTGCCGCCTGCTGCGCCGCGCTGATGGGATTCGCCATCCAGCGTGGTGCGACCTGCACGGTGGCGGCGGTCGACCAGGTGCTCACCCAACGCAAGTTCAAGCGACTCGTCGCGCTGGTCGAAGCCTCGCTGTGGGTCAGCGCAGGACTGCTGGTGGCACATCGCCTGGGCTGGCTGGTGCAAGTTCCCATGGGCTACGCATTGACCGCGCAGACGCTCTCGGGTGCTGCGCTGTTGGGGCTGGGCGCCTTCATCAACCGTGCCTGTGTCTTCGGCGCGATCGCGCGATTTGGTTCCGGCGAATGGGCCTATGCCGCCACGCCCGCAGGCTTCTATGTTGGTTGCCTCACCGCAGAGCCCCTGTTCGGAGCGTCTCATCCGACTCGACTCGTCGCAGGCTCGATCGTATTCTCGACCCCTGTTGTCGTCGGCTGGCTCGTGGTCGCCGCACTCGCCTGCCGCATGGGCACAGCAGTGTTCCGTCAGCGGGCATCCTGGCGCACGCTCATGACCGAAAGCCTATGGTCGCCGCACGCCGCAACCACCGTCATCGGCGTCGCATTCCTCGCGCTGATGGTGCTCGTCGGCCCCTGGGCCTATACGGACGCCCTCGCCGAGCTCGCTCGCGGTTCGACTCACAGCCTGCCCGCACGTTTGTCGCTCGGC
Source organism: uncultured Vitreoscilla sp. (assembly GCA_964418745.1). GTDB lineage: Bacteria > Pseudomonadota > Gammaproteobacteria > Burkholderiales > Burkholderiaceae_C > Scleromatobacter. The sequence continues at coordinate 150,037 of CAYQMX010000012.1, read as the reverse complement.
GCTTTCTTGCTGATGGGCGCCGCGTTGGGCGGATGGACGGCCGGGCGCTGGCGCCCCGCGCGGGTAGACGCTGCCGCGCTGCTGCGTTGCCTGGGTGGCGGCGCCCTGATGGGGTGGGGAAGCTTGCTGATTCCCGGTAGCAACGACGGTCTGATCCTGGTGGGCATGCCGCTGTTGTGGCCCTATGCCTGGGTGGCATTCCTGACGATGTGCGCAGCGATCGGCGCTGCCCACTGGCTTCAATCGCGATGGGCGGCGAAGTGTCCTTTCGCGTCGACCTGAGGTGTCGTGTTCGGTTCCCCTGCACTCGCTCCTGGTTCCCGACGGCAAAGAGAAACGGTCCCCGCTCTTTGTTCCGTCCTCCCGGCCTGCGGGCCCTCTTCCCGGGCAGAACGACGATCCGTCGCTTCGCTCAATCCCTCGGGGCCGTTGTTCATTCTTCAACTTGACCCAGGAATCATCATGAAAACTTCCATCCACAAGCTTCTGTCGACCGCCGCCGTGTTGGCGGTGACTTCCACTTTCGCGGTCCATGCGCTGGCACAGGACTCGCGCAGCGAGGACAGAAAGCGCTACTTCCAGATGAACATGATCGACGCCAACAAGGATGGCATGGTCAGCAAGAAGGAGTTCATGGACATGGTCGCGAAGACGTGGGACATGCACATGGCCGATGTTGCCAAGGACGCCGCTACCAAGCCGGAGGCGATGAAGGCCGCGAAGATGAAGGACAAGATGACGCTCGAGGAGTACCGTGCGTTCGCGAAGATGTACGGTCTTGACATAGGCGGGTGAGGCGATCGGCGCGGCCGTTCCGGAATGACTGCGGCGATTCCGGAACAGGTTCGCCAGCTCTAGCGCGCCGGGTCGTCGCTATTTCATCGTGTCAGAAAGAAGCGCATGCAGAAGCTGCTTTGCAACGTCGTCCTGTCGTCCCTGCTGTTCGGCATGCATATTGCGGCCAGTGGAGCCGACCTGAAGAAGCAGTGCTATCACCGGCACGCGCCGAGCGAGATCGATATCGGATATTGCGAAGCGGTCAGGGTCGGCAACACGCTCGTTGTCTCGGGCAGCGTCGGCCAGGGCGACATGGGGGCGGCCATGCACATGGCCTACGATGCACTCAAGGCCACCCTTGTAGCCAATGGGCTCGATTTCCGACAAGTCGTGAAGGAGACGGTTTACACGACCGATCTCGACGCCTTCATCAAAAACAAACAGGTTCGCAAGGACTACTACGGCAACGACTTTCCGGCCGCCACGTGGGTGCAGGTTCAACGCCTGTACGCACCCGCGTACGTCGTCGAGGTCGAATTGACAGCGGTCTATCCCGATCAATAATTTCACCGGGGTCGTGAGCAAGGTGTGTCGCCACCGCGTGGTGGCGGTTCGACTCCCCCCGCAGTCGGTTCACGCCGCCGCCGCATCCGGCGCTTCTGCCCCAGCCAGGACGACTCGGTTGCGCCCACCGGCCTTCGCGGCGTAAAGCGCCCGGTCCGCCGCGCCGACAAGGGCTTGCAGCGTCCGCAGCCCGTCGCCGGCCGCGGCGATGCCGCAGCTCACCGTGACCGGGTGCGCGATGTCAGAGACATCGAGTCGCGCGATCCGTTCTCGCAGCGCCTCGAGCGCAACATGGGCCCCCTGCAGCGAGGTCTGGGGCAGCACGATCAGGAACTCCTCACCGCCGTAGCGACCGACAACGTCCACCCGGCGACGTTCCTGGGCCAGTTCGTGCCCGATGCGGCGAAGCACCTCGTCGCCGGCGAGGTGGCCGAAGCGGTCGTTGACGACCTTGAAGTGATCGACGTCGATCAACGCGACGCTCAGGTCACCGCCATACCGCGTGTGGTGCGCGAGTTCGCGTTCCAGCGTTTCGGTCAGTTCGCGCCGGTTGCCCAGACCCGTAAGTTCGTCGCGGCGCGCCAACTGCTCCAGCGCGGCGCCGCGCGCGCGCAATTCGCGCTGGCTCGCGCGCAGCTCGATCAACGCCATCACTTGGCGGCCCAGGCGGCGCAACAGGCGCAGCTGGATCGGCGACAGGTCGCGCGGCCGGGTGTCTAGTACGCACAGGGTACCGATGTGCAGGCCATCGCCCACGTGCAGGTTGACGCCGCTGTACATGCGGTAGCCGCTCTCGATCGTCGGGGACAGCGTGACGGTGCGCCAGTCACTGTTGACGTCGCTGATGTGCAGGCCGTCTTGCTGCAGGATCGACCACGAACAGTAGTCGTCGTCACGCGGGCGATTGAAGTCGGCACTCATGCCGGTCGCGGATTTCACCCACACGCGGTCCTGGTCCACGAGGACGACGAACGAGAACGGCGCCTCGCATATGTAGGCCGCAAGTTCGGTGAGGAAGTCGAACTCCGCGTCGCTGGGCGTATCGAGGATGCCGTAGCGATGCAACGTCGACACGCGCTTCGCCTCGTTGTCCGGGCGCGGTATGGGCTGCAGGTGCATGGGATGCTCTCCAGCAGTGGCGTGGATGATCATTGGCGCACGATGATGCTGTCCGCAGAGTGCGGCCCCTGTGCCGCGCGCTGAGTTGCAGCGCCATCGACAGGCAGGCGCGGCCACTCCGGCGCCGCAACCGAAACATGGCCGGGCTTGCCGCTGTGTAGCTCGGCATCGCGGAGTCCACCGGGAGCGTCCGGCGCCAACGTGAAGAAGAAAGTTGCCCCGCCGCCGGGTGTAGCCTCGTTCCAGACGTCGCCACCATGACGGTCGACGATGCGTTTGACAATCGACAAGCCGATGCCGAAGCCCTCGAAACGTGCACCATGCAAACGCTTGAATGGCTTGAACAGCAGCCGGCCCTCGGCCGCGTCGAATCCGACGCCGTTGTCGCGCACGTGAAAGACGACTGCCCCGTCGCGCTCGGACGCGCCGACCTCGACGCGCGGGTGCGGTGCGCCGACGGCGAACTTCAGGGCGTTGCCGATCAGGTTGACGAATACCTGCCGTAGCAGGCTCGGGTCGGCATGGATCCGGGGCAAGGGGGCGACGACGATCAGGAACTGGCCGAGTGCGCGCGTCTGGCGCAGCGACTCGATCACTTCGAGCGCCAGCACCTCGGCGTCGATCGCTTCGCGCTGCAGCGTCACGTCGCTCGATTGCGCCAGCGACAGCAGCGCGCCAACAAGCCGACGCGACGTCTCGGCCTGCGCCGCGATCGCATGCAGCATCCGCTCCGCGGCGACCGCGTCGCCGGTCACGACATGGTTGCGCGCGAGCTGCGCGACCCCCACGATGCCCCCCAACGGACCGCTAAGGTCGTGCGAGATCGACCGGTTGAAGCTCTTCAGCCCTTCGATCGTGTCGCGCAGCTCCGTGGTGCGCAGCGCCACGCGCTGCTCCAGCGTCTCGTTGACGCGTCGCAGCTCACCTTCGACATGGCGGCACTCCTCCAGCAGTCGGTTGGCACGCCACTGGCCGCGCAACAGGCCCGTGGTCAGCAGCGTCATCCCGAACACTGCCATCAAGCCTGCGTGGGCGGCGACCAGCAGTTCGGGATCGAGGTCGCCGTGCAGCACCGCGAACACGAGCGCCGGGTAGCTGAGCGATGCGACGGTATTGAACGCATGCCCGTGGCCCGGTTCCCGTCGGATCGCGCAGGCGAACAGCACCGCCCAGGCGAGCATGAAGCCGGCCCAGACGGTCAGCCCCGCGCGGCGCGTCACGAGGCCGTCCGCGACGCCGATGAACGTGGCGCCCGCGATCGCGCAGGCGAGTGCCAGGAGTCGCCGCGCGTTGCGTCCGTCGACGCCGGAGTACTCGAGAAAGCCGGCAGTGCATACGACCAACGACGTCAGTACCAGCGCCGCGTTGCTCGCCTGAGGCACCGCCCCCAGCGAGTCGACATAGACGCCCGCCACGACGCGGGCGTCATAGAGTGCATTGATTGCAAAGCCGCCCCCCATCAGCAGCGCCCATCGTTCGCGCAATATGTGCCAAACCTTCATCAGCAATATGGCCAGCATTGCCTGCGACAGCACGCCGAAGGCGGCTGCCATTACATGGCTCGTCAATTCGTTCTCCGGTGGCACCGTCAGGTCATGAAAGGTCTGCGCGTGGCTGCACTATGCAGGGCTGCGAGATGGCGCGCATGATCTACAGTCCGCAAAGCGTGACATCCCGTCCAGCAGCAGACCAACCCATGACATCAGATCGCCTCGGTACCGTGTTCGAACGCTTCCGGGTCCAGGCCGTCACCTTCCACGCGGGCCCGCTTTGCGGCGTGTCGCACCACGACGCCGGGCGCGGCTTGGGGTTCATCCATGTGCTGCGCAAGGGCAGCATGGAGGTTCTGCACGAACGCGAGGGCGGGACCGCGCAACGCATGATGCTGGACGAACCGACCCTGATCTTCTACCCGCGACCCTGGTCGCATGGCTTCGTCAATCCGCCCCAAGGCGGCTCGGAACTCGTCTGCGCGACGCTGCGCTTCGACGGGGGCGCCGAGCACCCGATCGCCCGTGCGCTGCCCCCCGTGGTGATCGTTCCCCTGCACTCTCTCAGCGCGATCGAACACACCCTCGCCCTGCTATTCGCCGAGGCCGAAAATGCGCGCAACGGCGAGCCGCTGCTGGCGAACCGACTGTTCGAAGTGCTCCTGATCCAATTGCTGCGCTGGCTACTGGAGCGGCCGGCGCTCTATCCGCTTCCCCCTGGCCTCTTCGCCGGACTCGCGCATCCACAGTTGGCGCAGGCGCTGGTGGCGATGAGCGAGAGGCCGGCTGAAGCCTGGTCGATCGAGCGGCTGGCCGAACGTGCGGGGCTGTCACGTAGTCGCTTCGCCGAACTGTTTCGCGACGTGGTGGGCGATACCCCTGTCGAGCACCTGGCGCAGTGGCGCATCGCACTCGCCAAGCGAGGCCTCTCGCGAGGCGATCCAATCAAGCGAATCGCCGCCGAGGTCGGCTACGGTAGCGCATCGGCACTGTCGCGTGCATTCTCGTCGCATACGGGACAGTCGCCGAGCGAGTGGCATGCCGCACAGATGGCAGCGCAGGCGCAAAGAGCTGCGACGCGCGCAGCAACGTTGGGTTGAGTCTCGTTGCGGCCGGCTCCAACGCCGTCTTCGGGCGGCGGACGGGTCAGCCGCTTCGACCGGCATGGGCGTCGCACGAGTACTGGCTGGTTCGAGGGCTGGCTGCTGGAGCCCTGAAGTCCACTGAGCCCGAATGACTGCGGCTCCGCAGGCCGACAACGCCGCCCCTCAAGCCTGGCTGGCAGCCTCTTGAAGTGCCAAGGCCGGCTCCTCTGCTATCGATGCAACCCGGGGTTGAACCGATCTGGGACGGATCCTAGAGGAGAAAACGAGCCCTGGCGGGTCGCCACACCAGCGACGAACGCCGCCGTCAGCAACTCGCTTCTCCGTCGTTGGGATCAGCATTGCAGCCGATGCCGAGGCGATCTCCTGGACTGCGCGCCCGAGACCTGTCAGAGCATTCGGATGGGTCATGCCGTCTCAGGAACGCACGGCAGCCGACATTCTTCCGACGCGCGAAACAGTCTCTTGAATCCGGCCCGGATTCTGATTTGAAAGGAGATCAGGGACATTCTCCGAATTCGCTGCGGCTGCAGCGAATCCAGGCAAATCCATCTGATCTTCACCCAAGGAAACAAGCCGTGTCTCGCATCAGCATCCCCACTGTCGAAGCCTCCCTCGAAGCGTCCAAGCCGCTGCTTGCTGCCGTCAAGCAGTCGCTCGGCGTGGTGCCCAATCTGATGAAGCTGGTCGGCCACAGCCCGGCGGCACTGGAGGGCTATCTTTCGCTCAATGGCGCGCTAGCCAAGGGCAAGCTCGACGCAAAGCTGCGTGAGCGCATCGCGTTGGCCGTGGCGGAGTACAACGGCTGCGACTACTGCCTGTCCGTGCACGACTACCTGGGCCGCAACTTGGTCAAGCTCAGTGGTGGCGAGATCGACGCCGCGCGCGACTTCCATTCCGAAGATCCGCGAGCCGATGCCGCGCTGCGCTTCGCTCGCCGGGTGACCGAGTTGCGCGGTCGCGTCTCCGACGCTGACCTCGTCGCGCTGCGAGCCGCCGGGTTCGACGAGGCCAGTTCGATCGAGATCGTCGTCACGGTGGCGCTGAACGTGTTGACCAACTACGTCAACAACGTTGCCCAGACCGAAATCGACTTTCCCCTGGTCGCTGCACGGCTGGCAACCTGACACCAGGCGCACCGGCACACAACTCCCTGCACCCACATCTGAAAGTACCATCATGACGATCCATTCCTCTTTCGGCCAGCTCTGCGCGGCCCCCCTGCTCTGCGCCGCCACGCTCGTCCTGGCCAGCGCGCCTGCCGCCGCGGCAGACAGGATGACCATGACTGCGCCCTCCGCAGTCACTGTCACCTACAGCAGCATCACTGTGGACGGCCTGAAGATTGCCTATCGCGAAGCCGGCGATGACAAGAGCCCCAAGCTCGTCCTGCTGCATGGTTTCCCCGCTGGCTCACACCAGTACCGTGAGCTGATCCGTTCGCTGGCAGGGAAATTCCACGTGATCGCGCCGGACTACCCTGGGTTCGGCGAGAGCGACATCCCGGATCCAGCCACCTACAACTACACGTTCGAAGGCATCTCCAACACCGTCGAACACTTCCTGGCTGCGAAGGGCTTCGATCACTACGGCTTGTACGTGCAGGACTACGGCGGCCCGGTCGGCTTCCGTATCGTCGGGCGCAACCCCAAGGCCCTCGACTGGCTGATCGTGCAGAACAGCAACGCCTACGAGGTCGGCTTCACTCCGGCCTGGGATGGCTTTCGCGGCGCGTTGTGGAAGAACCGCTCGCCGGAGACGGAGAAGCCGCTGGCCGGCTTCCTGACCAAGGACGCCATCAAGGGCATCTACCTGCACGGCGCGGAGAACCCCGCACTGATCAGCCCCGACAACTGGGAATCGGACGCCTCCTACATGCAGCGCCCGAACGCGGTGCGTGTCAACCTGAACCTGTTCTACGACTACCGCACCAACGTCGAGCTGTACCCGAAGTGGCAGGCCTTCATGCGCAGCCAGCAGCCCAAGACCCTGATCTTCTGGGGGCAGACCGACATCTTCTTCACCCCGGCGGGCGGAGAGGCGTTCCTCACGGACTTGCCCAACGCCGAAATGCACCGGCTGAAGGCGGGGCACTTCGCGGTCGAGGATCACCTGGACTACATCTCGAGCCAAATGCAGCGCTTCTATGACGAGAAGGTCGTCGGAAACAAGAAGATGGCCGCCGCAAGCGGCATGTAAGAGCCAATCGCGGTGAAGCGGCGCCACTCTCCAGATCCAAGAGGAGTGGCGTGCCTGACGGCGCAAGGTTGTCCCCAGGGCCGAGATCGGCCATGGGGCATCGTAGAAATATCGAAGGAATTCATGTCTTCCACCGGGAAACTCCACTCGCTGACGCTCGCGATTTTTGCGACCGCGGCGACGTTGCTTGCGTCAGCAGTCCACGGTGCCGAGAGCTCAAACGGCAACGCACTCCCCTTGAAGGACAAGCCCAGCTATGTCTGCCCGGCCGATCCCGACGGCGTGGTGTTCGCAACGCCCGGCTTCTGCGGCCACGATGAACGCATCAAGAAGGGTTCGGGCCTTCGGGTTGCGGTACTCCTCTTCGAAGGAGCGCAGCTCATCGACTTCACTGGGCCGATGGAAATCTTCGGTCAGGCGGGGGCGACCGTCTTCACCGTAGCGCCGACAAAGGCCGAGCGCACTTCGACCTTCGGCTTGAAGATCACACCCGACTATGACTTCGCAGACGCACCGCCGGCCGACGTCCTGTTGGTGCCTGGTGGCAACGTCAACGAAATTGTTCGCGATTCCGAGAACAGGGCCTGGGTGGTCAAGCAGGCTCAGGAGTCCCAGATTGTCCTGTCCGTCTGTACCGGCGCCTTCATTCTGGGTCGGGTCGGTCTTCTGGACGGTCTGCCCGCAACCACCTTTGCCGACCAGATCAAAAACCTGAAGAAGAACTTCCCCGGGATGACAGAGGCCGTCAGCAACCGACGGTACGTGGACACCGGAAAGATCATCACGACGGCCGGCTTGTCTGCGGGCATCGATGGTGCCCTGCACGTCATCGATCGCTGGTACGGCCGTTTCGACGCTGTCGACCTGGCGCGTGGCATGGAGTACGACTGGGTACCAGACCGCAAGGGCAGTTTTGGCGAACTGGTGGTCAACAAGATGCCGCACTGGCCCGCGGTGGTCCCGAAGGGTTCGGCTTGGGAGAGGTTTTCCGAGCGTGGTGACGGGAACCACTGGGAAACTCGAGCGCACGTCGGCTTCGACTCGACGCCCGAGTCCTACCTGGCGTCCTTCAGCCAGGGCGCCTTGAAGGAGGACTGGCGCCAAACAGGCGAGAAGCGCCTGTCGCGCACATTTGTCCGAACCGAGGGCGGTCAGCTCTGGAAGATGACCGCGTCGCTGGCGAAGGCGAACGTGGCTGAAGGCTATGACCTGTCCGTCAGCATCGTCAAGGCGAAACCGCGGTCGGCGCCGCGATGAGCGCTGGCTGGCAGTCGCAGGGAGAGCCGGCGGGGCTTCGTCAATTCTCTAGCTGGCGGCCGGCTTGAGGCATCCATTTAGATCGCCAGGAAGGACATCTCGTCAATGCAGAGCAATGCACTTCACCTTGTCTGCTCATGTCTCGCCATGGTCATCCTGACACTGGTCGTTGGGGTGTTCATGCTGTTCACTCGCGTCAGCGAAATGCGTTCCAGGCGAATCCCGCCTCAATCTGCTTCCACGACATTCACGATGGGCTCGAAACTGGAGGATGTCCGACGAGCGGACAACTTCCGAAACCTTTTCGAGGTGCCCGTTCTCTTCTACTGTCTCGTGGCGATAGCGCTGGCCGTCGGTCGAACGCCAGACTGGTTGATCTCGGGATGCTGGCTGTTCGTTGCACTGCGCGCGGCTCATAGCGTCATCCATTGCACCTACAACAAGGTCTACCACCGACTGACAGCATTCGTGGCTGGCTTTGGTCTCGTGGTGGGCATGTGGATCACGTTCGCGGTCTCGTTGGCGTCGGCGAGAACGACCTGAGGCCTCGTCGAACTGGTTGATGCGAGCGCCTCATTGCATGGCCCCCCCAACGTCCCGACCCCCGGGGTTGCGGGCTCATTCGGCGGTGCGAGAAGCCGTCATGATGATTCCTCCCGTCGAAGACTGGCTATTCCGGCTACTCGCTAAGCTCGCCCGGTCTACCCGTCATACGCGACATTCAATGCCGCGAACTCCGTCAATGCGGAGTCCCTGTCTCTCATTATTCTCTGGATGTGAGGGCGGGCGTCCATGAGCCGCATGTAGTCGTTCAACATGGGAAAGTACCGATCAAGCATGTCTTCGCCGTAGATCGTCAAGGTCGATTGCTTGATCATGAGGAAGTGCACATAGGCGATGCAATCGGCGGCAGTGAGTGACGTCCCGAATATGAACGGCGAGAACGAGGACAGGCGTGCAACAGCCGCCAGGCCGATCGCCAGGCGCTCCTTCACGTCCAGCTTGATTTCCTCTGACACGGAGCCACCAAAGAAGGACTCCTTGTAGAGGCGTCGGGCGACCCACTCTGAATTGAGCTCGAGATGCTGGATCAGTTCCCGGCACTTCGCTCGCTGAAAGGGATCTGCGGGATACATCGGCGTGCCCGGAAATCGTTCCTCCAAGTATTCGAGGATGACCTGGGACTCGGACAGCCCACCGTGCTCCGTCTCGATGAATGGAATCTTCCCGAGCGGTGAGCACTCCCGAAAGGTTTCCCGCTCCCATGGGTAGACCAAGCGCTCATCGAACGCAATCCCCTTTTCAAGCAATACAAGCTTGAGCTTGTTGTAGTAGTTGCTGACTCCGAATCCGCATAACGTGATCATGACCCTGCGCTCCTGCATCGAAACTCGTCGGTTGCTCAAATCGTCAAGTGTGCACCTCTCGGAGCTTCTCTGGAAAACTTCAGTGCTCTGCGACGAAAAGGTCCGACACGATGATTGGCAGGGGGCCCGTACGGTCGACCCGCACACCAGCCATACGCAGGCCTCAACCAATTTTTGGCGCTTTGCATCCAGGCGACGTTGACCTCGTCATCGTCGGCGCGTGCATTACTTGATCCGTACCAGGCGCCGCGACACCAACGCGCCAATCAGACGAGCGCGACGCTCTTGATTGCGCCCGCAAATGCCTTCGACGGTCTTCCGGAAACTCTCTCTGGCAGGCAAGCTGCACGCCAGCGAAGATCGCCACGTTCGAGCACCAGTGCCGTCTCGGTCATGTCTTGTTGATGGCACCGCCCACACCGGAGCTCAACATCGCCTCTCGATGGATGCTGGATACAACCGACCGCCTGTGCTCTGCGAGGGAGAGGCGTCGCAGATGACATCTCGATGGATGCACTCTAGTTCCTGCGCGAATACGCAGCACGCGCCGCGGCCACTCTCCGCGAGCAGAATCAAAGGCCCAGGTCACTCAAGCCAGGATGATCGTCCGGTCGCCGACCCAGTGGCCAGTGGAACAGGCGATCCGCCACAGCGATCGGTCGGTCGTTGATGCTGGCGTACCGAACGACCATCAAGCCCGCGGCATCGAACTCCCAGTTCTCGTTGCCGTACGAGCGGTGCCAGTCGCCAGCAATATCGCGCCACTCGTAGGCGAAGCGAACCGCAATTCGCTTGCCGGTGAACGCCCACAGTTCCTTGATCAACCGGTAGTCGAGCTCCCGGGCCCACTTCCGCTCGAGCAGTTCGACGATCTGGCCGCGCCCGACCGGAAACTCGGTTCGATTGCGCCAGCGACAGTCAGGGGTGTATGCCAACGCAACCCTCGCCGCATCGCGGCTGTTCCATCCGTCTTCGGCCAAGCGCACCTTCAGTGTCGCGGTGTCGCTGGAAAACGGGGGGAGTGGCGGGCGAACGACTTCGACGGGATGCTCCATGTTTGCTCCTTGAAATTCAAGTCATGTGCGCTCAAATTGCCGCGCGGCGGGGTCGATGTTCAGCCGCACTCAAGCCTTTGACGACCACAACGCCATGCATCCACAATGACGCACGCAGCGTCGCCCTCGCACGATGCAGCGTCACGGCGAGGTTGTTTGCGGTGATACCCAGTTCGTCGCAGATGTCGCCTGTGCCCTCCTCCATGCAGTCGCGAAGCAGTACCGCGCGAGCCTGCTGTGGTGGCAACGTCTTCATGCAGCGCGCCAGGTGCTCCACGAACTGGCGGCGGATCAGGCTCTCAACAGGGTCGCACGACACAGATCGGGACTCGCATACACCACCGCCAGCCACGTCGTCCTGATCGCCATGATCGAGATCGTCTTCGAACCTTTCCCCATGGATTTCTCGGGAGTGGCGGCGGAACTGGTCCGCGACCTTGTGCTTGAGAATACCCACCAGCCAAGTCCGTACCGATGACCGGCCAGAGTACGAACTTGGCCTGTCTAGCGCAGCCATCAACGTCTCGGATACCGCATCTTCTGCCCAGGCATCATTGTGCAGTCGTCGACGCGCGACGCTTACCAGCATGGATCGGTGCAGAACAATCTCTTCGACAATCGAGGGCATCTCAAGCTCCTGCTCAGCGCTTCGGCAATCCAGGGACGCCAGCGGCAACCTGGCGGACAGTCGTGATTCGCATGGCTGCTGATGTCAGCGCGCCCGTACCCTTGCACTGATCAAGCTCCTGCCGCTCAAGGGAGGCAGTCGATACCGCATCGACGAGCATGCCGCTTGACCGTGTATTGCATGTCGCGCCCCGAATCGGCGCAGGAAGGACAAGCACGACAGAAGAGACCATGGCGACCAACACCGTACAGACTTCGACGACGGGCTTCATGGTCTCTACCTCCAACATTTGGGGCACGATTCGCGTGATCAACCAGCGAGGAACATGGTCCGACGCTCCGAGCGTCACCGGTCTTCGAACAGGACCAAGTCTTCGGCCGGTCTTCGCGGACTACAGGAACCGGAACACGATGGGGCAGTTGACGATCAGACCGCTTGAACCGAACGGCGCGCCGCCAGGCGCAGTCAAATGTCCGGCTCGAACGTAGCCCAGCACCTCGAACTCCTCGCGCACGCGCGAGCGGTAGTCGTGGTCGATCGCGCTCTGCGTCCACTCGCCAACGTTCAGGTCCCAGAGCGGGCTGTAGTCGGTGGCGACTGTTGGAATCCCTCCCAGCACGTTGAGCGGTCCGCCATCACCCTTCAGTGCGCTGTCGAAGCCCTGGCGCTGAGGATTGATCTCGCCACTCACGTCATTGGTCGGACCGTTGACGATGGCGAAGAGCCGCTCCACGGCGCTGAAGGCCCCGTCGTCGCCGCCGACCTTGATGTCGGTCAGAGCCTGTGCGTAGGTTGCCCCCTCGAGAGCCGCCGGCAAGGCGTCGCTGGCATCGGTACTCAGGTAAAGCACTGGCCGGCCAAAACTGAATCCTTTGGTCAGCGCCAGCGTGACAACACCGTCACGCGGGCAAATTGACACCACCTTGTCGTGCACGACAGAGTGATCGACGGCACCGCCGCAGTACCCATTCAACGTATCGTCGTCGACGTTGAACGCGAGCATCGGCGCGTTGTAGATGTAGTTTCCAATCTTCGCCAGCGGGCTGTAGTTCGCATCACCCACAGAACCCGGTTGGACGGCGGTCGGAGGGAAGTAGCGCGGCGCCACTCCAGGTGTGACTGAATGGGAAGGCGAGAAATCAACCTTGCCGCTCTCAAACACAACAACGGTCTTGCCCCCAATGAGTTGCTGAGAAGCCCTGCGCACGCCCCTGCCCACATCGGCATAGGTGAGCTTGGCCGAGAAGTTCAGTCCCAGGGCAGCGGCATTTCGCTCATCCGTGGTATCGGTCAGGATGTACCAGACCGACTCCCCGCTAGCCAGTTGACCCTTGTAGAGCGGCAAGGTGAGCGTGCCCGCGTCCTGATCCAGCGTGCCGGCCTTGAGCAACTGGTACGGTCCGATCAATTCCTTCTGAACGGTCGATGGTGCCGTTCCGAAATAGGTGGCTGGCACATCCGAGCCGATCGAAGCCGGCGCGGGCTGGATTTCGGTGATCGGGGTCGGGTTGTTGATCGCGACGATTCCGCTGGTGAAGTCGCCGCTGGCCCCGCCCGGGCTGACATCGGGGGGGGGCGTGGTCGCACCAGGGGTGGAAGTGTGGTTGTCACCGCCACATGCGGAGAGCATGGCGGCGAAAACGGCGGTCAATATGAAGCAGTGGCGCATGATGATTCTCGGTGGATGTTCTGATGTGATTCGATTCACAGGAAACGGAAGACGATCGGACAATTCACGATCAATCCGCTCGATCCGAACGCCTTGCCGCCAGGGCCGGTCATCCAGCCGGATCTCACGAGACCCAGCACGTTGAACTCGTCGCGCACGCGCGACCGGTAGTGGCTGTCGATGGCGTGCTGCGTCCATTCACCGATGTTCAGGTCCCAGAGGGGGCTGTAGTCGGTGGCAATGGTCGGAATCCCACCGAGTACGTTGAGTGGCCCCCCGATATCGCCCTTAAGTGCACTGTCCAATCCCTGACGCTGTGGATGGACGACGTTCGCCTCGACGTTGACCGGGCCGTTGATGATCGTGAAGAGCCGCTCGACGGCGCTGAAGGCGCTGTCGTCGCCTCCGACTTTGATGTCCGTGAGCCCGGGTGCCAGGGTCACGCCTTCAAGAGCCGCCGGAATCGCGTTGTTGGCATCCAGGCTGAGGTAAAGAACAGGGCGGTCGAAGCTGAACCCCGTCGTCAGCTGCAGCTTGACGACGCCATCGCGCGGGCAGATTGCGATGACCTTGTCGTGCACCACGCTATGGTCGACGTTGCCATCACAAAATGCGTTGAGCGTTGCTTCCGTCGCGTTGAACGCGAGCATCGGAGCGTTGTAGATGTAGTCACCGATCTTGGCCAAAGGGCTGTAGTTGGCATCACCTACGGAGCCTGGCTGGGCGGCGGTCGGGGGGAAGTAGTTCGGCGCGGCACCAGGCGTGACAGCACGTACGGGCGCGAAATCGACCTTGCCGCTCTCGAACACAACGACGGTTTGACCGCCGATCAATTGCTGCGACGCCTTGCGAACACCGCGGCCAACGTCCGCATAGACCAACTTCGATGAGAAGTTGAGACCCAGGGCCTCAGCATTCTTCTCATCGGTCGTATCGGTCAACACGTACCAGATCGACTCACCGGAGGTGAGCTTGCCCTTGTAAAGAGGCAACGTGATGGTTCCAGCCTGCTGGTCGAGTACTCCCGCCTTTAGCAACTGGTAGGGGCCGATCAGCTCCTTCTGCACTGACGACGGAGCCGTTCCAAAATAGGTGGCCGGTACATCAGCGCCAATCGACGCGGGCGTCGGCTGGATTTCCGTGATCGGGGTCGGGTTCGGAAAGCCTTGTGCGTTCGCCAACCCTCCGATGCAGGCCATGGCCAGCGCGACCAGGTTCTTTTTCATGGTGTGTCCTGTAAGGTTGTATCAGGGGGTTGGTCGATGACGGTTCAGCCAGCGAGCTTGGTGCTCACCTTCGGGAAGTCGATATCGGTCTGCGCAACGTTGTTGACATAGTTCGTCAACACGTTGAGCGCGACCGTCACGACGATCTCGATCACGGCGGCCTCGTCGAACCCGGCGGCCCGAAGCGTCACCAGATCGGCGTCCGAGACGCGCCCGTGCGATTCGGCGACTTGACGGGCGAAGCGCAGGGCCGCATCGGCATGGGCGTCTTCAGAGTGGAAGTCGCGCGCGGCATCGAGCTCGCTCTGGCTCAGCTTGGCAACATTGCGCCCGAGGTAGTCGTGCGCTGACAGGCAGTAGTCGCACCCGTTGAACTCCGCCACGGCCAGCGCGAGGCGCTCGCGAAGCTTCACATCGAGCTTGCCCTTGGCGAGCGCCCCGTTGAGCGACAGGTAGCCTTCGAGTGCGGCGGGGCTGTGGCCCACCAGCTTCATCAGGTTGGGGACGACGCCCAACTGCTGTTGCACGGCAGCCAGCAGCGGCTTGGAGGCTTCGAGCGACTGATCGACGGTGGGGATGCTGAGACGCGACATGTGAAACTCCTGTAGGTGGGGGTACGAGCCCGGATTTGCCTGGATTCGCCACCTGCGTAGCGAATGGATGCACTGTCTTTCAAACACCGCACCGTTAGAATCGCTGCGAAAGTCAACACACCGTTCCGTCGAGGGGAATAGTTGGACAAGCTTCATCTGATCAGCGTCTTCGTTGCCGTGGTGGATACGCAAGGCTTCGCGGGGGCGGCCCGGAAGTTGAACTTGTCGCCGCCGGCGGTGACGCGTGCGATCAACGAGCTCGAGACGCATCTGGGCGTGCGCCTCCTGACCCGTACCACGCGGATCGTGAAGGTCACCGAGGCCGGGGAACGCTATGCCGAGGACTGCCGGGGCATCCTTGCGCACCTGAACGATGCCGACGAGTCAGCGAGCGGCCTGCACAGCACCCCCCGAGGCCGGCTCACGATCACGGCGCCCTCGGGCTTCGGCGCGATGTACGTCACCCCGGTCCTGACCGAATACCTCGACCGATTTCCCGAGGTGACCGCCTCGTGCTGGTTCGTTGACCGCCTGGTCAACATGCTTGACGAAGGCGTCGACGTGGGCGTGCGGATCGGTGAACTTCCCGATTCTTCGATGCAGGCGATCCGCATTGGACGCATGCGCCTGCGCGTCTGCGCCACGCCGGCCTATCTCGAAGAACATGGAGAACCCCGATCGCCCGAGGACCTGGCAAAGCACGTCATCATCGCTGCCAGTGGGGTGACGTCGACATCGGAGTGGCGCATCTCCCGCCTGGGCGCGCCTGGCATGATCAAACTCCAACCCCGCCTGATCACGACCACGAGCGACACAGCGATCGCTGCCGCATTGACGGGCTTCGGACTGACCAACGTGCTCGCCTACAAAGTGGCAGGACACGTGCGGGAGGGACGGCTCAAGACCGTTCTCGAAGACTTCGAACCCCCCGCCCTGCCCGTTCACATTCTTCACCGCGAAGGGCGCCACGCGTCCTTGAAGGCACGCGCGTTCATTGACCTGGCTGTCGAGCGACTTCGTCCTCAGCTCGCGGCGATCTAGTCCGCAGGCGCCGCGAATGGACGCACCTCCGAGGTTTCACGTCTCGAGGACCCTATTCATCATCGCGGAATGCACTGTTGCTGCGCAAGGGGGTTCCGCAATCCCCCTCGATGCTGCACAGTGGCCACGGCAGCACACGCGCTGACAACCAGGATCCCCATTGGACCGACTGCACCTGATAACCGTTTTCGTCGCCGTGGTCGATGCCAATGGCTTCGCGGGTGGCGCGCGCAAATTGGGCATTTCACCTCCGGCCGTCACGCGAGCGATCAACGAGCTGGAGACCCACCTCGGGGTTCGGCTACTGACGCGTAACACTCGGGTCGTTCGCGTCACGGAGCCCGGCGCGCGCTACGCGGAAGACTGCAGACTCATCCTCTCCCAGCTCGCCGAGGCTGACGAGTCAGTCACCGGGATGCAGACAACGCCGCGAGGACACCTCACCATCACTGCGCCGGTTCTGTTTGGCGCCAAGTTCGTCGCCCCCATCGTCACCGAGTATCTGCAGCGAAACGCAGAAGTCGTTGCAACGTGCTGGTTCCTGGATCGGGTGGTCAACATGCTCGACGAGGGTGCCGACGTTGGCGTTCGCATCGGCGAACTGCCAGATTCGTCGATGCAAGCGACCGCCGTGGGAAAGGTGCGCAGAGTCATTTGCGCCGCGCCAAGCTACCTTGAACAGCACGGCGTTCCGTCGACCCCCGCCGATTTGCAGTCGCACGTCATCGTCTCGGCCAGCGCGGTGACGCCCACGACGGACTGGCGGCTTTCGGAGAACGGCGAGAACCGCAATATCAGGGTGCAGCCGCGCATGACCACTACCAGCAACGATTCGGCGCTGACCGCGGCGCTCGGTGGCTTTGGAATCACCCGCTTGCTGTCCTACCAGGTGGCCGAGTTCCTGCGCGACGGACGCCTCAAAATGGTGCTCGAGGAGTTCGAACTTCCAGCGCTGCCCGTGCACGTTGTCCACCGCGAAGGCAATCACGGGTCGAAAAAGGCACGGACCTTCATCGACTTGGTGGTGGAAAGATTGCGCGCGAACCCCACCCTGCACTGACCAAGCGTTCGATCACCACGTCGACAACGCCCCTCGCTGCGCCCACAATCGAGCTTGCTCCGCACCTTGTCTGGATGTTCGAGATGCCTCACTTTCGATCGTTTCTCCGGACAGGCCATTGGCCGACGCTGCTGGCGTCGTTCCTCTACTTCGATTTCTGCTTCGCAGTCTGGGTGCTGAATGGTGCGATGGCGCCCTTCATCAGCGAGTCGTTTTCGCTGACACCTGCACAGAAGGGCTTCATGATCTCCGTGCCGATCTTGGCCGGAGCACTGATTCGCTTTCCGCTCGGCGTACTCGCGCAGTACGTCGGTCGCAAGAGCGCGGCGATGGTCGAGATGGGCTTGATCGTGCTCGTACTCGGTTACGGCAGCAAATTCGTCAACAGCTACGGCCAGGTTCTGGCCATGGGGGGGCTGCTGGGAATCGCCGGAGCCAGTTTCGGCGTTGCGCTGAGCCTGGGAAGTGGCTGGTATCCGCCGCACCTGAAGGGGCTGGCAATGGGTATCGCAGGCGCTGGCAATTCCGGTACCGTCCTCGCGGTGCTGTTTGCGCCGCCGCTCGCGGCGAGGTTCGGATGGCAGGCGGTCTATGGTCTGGCCGCCGCGACCATGCTGCTGCCGATGGCGGTGATGTGGTCCGTTGCGAAGGAGCCGCCAGACCGATCGCGTCAAAGCCTGCGGGCGCATCTGAGCTGCTTGTTCGAGAAGGACGGCTGGATTTTCAGCGCGATCTACATCGTGACCGCCGGGGGTTTCATTGGCGTTGCAAGCTTCCTGCCGACCTATTTCTACGACCAGTTTAAGGTGACCAAAGTCGAGGCCGGTCAGCTGACGATGCTGGCGACGCTGATGAGCGCTGTGGCGCGCGTCGTTGGAGGACAGTTCGCCGACCGCTTCGGCGGCATCAATGTTCTCAGTGCCGTGCTGCTGCTGGTCTCGGTGACGTTGGTGCTGAGCGGGCTGGCCAGCGCATCACTGGCGACAACCACCCTTCTTCTCGCGCTGTACTTCATATTGCTCGGCACGGGAAGCGGTGCACTGTTTCAGTTGGTCCCGTTGCGGTGGCCGACAACCACCGCGGTGGTTGTCTCCATGATCGGTGAGATCGGTGCATTCGGAGGCGGCTTCATCCCGAATGCAATGGGGCAGTCGAGGCGTTACACCGGAACCTACCTGTGGGGATTCGTCGCCTTCGCCGTCGTACCTGCCGTCATGCTGACCCTGCTGCGTCTGGTCCAGGGTCGATGGACAAGTACCTGGGTGGGACGCGGTGGAAGAGCCATCGTGCGTCAGGCAGGACAGGACGCCAGGCCGAAGCCAGTTGATCATCTTCAGCGGTCCGCCTGAGGCAGAATTCGGTGTTCAGCGAACGCGAGGCGGGCACCAGAGGCAAGTTCCTCCTGGACTGGCCCGCCATGGCAACAGCAGGAACCATCATGCGCAAGCTCGACCCCTGGGCCGCGTCGACCAAATGGCCTCCGTTCGCTAAGATGAAGTAGGCAGCATTCAAGGGATGGCCATTGCCGTCCGACCCAGAACATTGCAAACGAGGCAGTCCGTGCAAGTCCAAAAAATTGCAGCATTTTCCGACGGCGATTCAGGGGGTAACCCAGCTGGTGTGCTCATTGCCGAGTTCTTGCCTGACGAGACGGAAATGCAGCGCATCGCGGCAGAGGTTGGATTTTCGGAAACCGTATTTGCTGCTCCGCTGGGCGATGGTTGGCGTGTGCGCTACTTTTCACCCGAATCAGAGGTTCCATTTTGCGGTCATGCAACGATTGCCCTGGGCGCTGCGTTGGCGCTTCGTCGTGGCAATGGGGTCTTTGCCTTGACCCTCAATCAAGCCGCGATCACAGTCGAAGGCCGAAAAGAATCCAACCTCTTCTTGGCGGCATTGCAGTCCCCCCCGACACACAGCAAATCGGCGCCGCCCAGTCTGGTGTCGGCAGTCCTGGACTTGTTTGGCTATTCGCCAAGTGACATGGACCCGCGCATCCCGGCTGCACTCGCTCATGCCGGAGCGGACCATTTGATATTGGGACTCAGGACACGCACGGCGCTTTCAGCCATGCGCTACGACCTTGCAGCAGGTCGCAGACTGATGCAGGCCGCCGGGCTGGTCACCATCGTCCTTGCCTATGCCGAGACCTCGAATCTCTTCCATACACGCAATCCGTTTGCGTCAGGGGGTGTCTATGAAGACCCGGCAACGGGTGCAGGTACCGCCGCATTGGCGGGCTACTTGCGCGACATCAATTGGCCTCACGGCGGCTACATCGAGGTCGTGCAAGGTGAGGACATGGGCATTCGTTCGCGCTTGAGAGCAGAAATATCATCCGAAATGGGCGCGTCGATTCGTGTCTCTGGTACTGCACGAATCATGTAGCGCTGGATGCCGACAGCAGCAGTTCAAGAACCAGCCCGTAGAACAATCGATCCTGCCCTGGCGCACTGGTCGAACTCCTGACGCGAGCAGGCCAACCCGGCGATGCCGAACTGACGGCCACTGGCGTAGGACAAGATCACGCCCCAAGTCTGTCTGGAGCCCGCATGACCAACCGCACAACCAGTACCGCTGACAAGCGCCGCAGCTTTCGCAAGCTGCACGAGTCAGGCTGCTTCCTGATTCCCAACCCCTGGGACGTGGGCAGTGCGCGCTACCTGCAGGGTCTGGGCTTCAAGGCCCTGGCCAGCACCAGCGCGGGCCTGGCCTGGTCGTTGGGCCGGGCCGACAACGCGCTGTCGCGCGATCAGGTGCTGGCACATCTTCACGAGATCGCCGAGGCCACCGATTTGCCGCTGAATGCCGACTTCGAGAGCGGCTTCGGCAGCAGCCCGGCAGACGTGGCCGAAAGCGTTGGCCTGGCGGTCGAAGCCGGTGTCGCAGGCCTGTCCATTGAAGACGCCACGGGGGATGCGACCCAGCCTCTCTTCCCGATCGACGATGCCGTGGAACGCCTGTGTGCTGCACGCCATGCCATCGACCGCACCGGCGGCGACACTCTGCTGGTGGGCCGCGCCGAATGCTTCCTGGTCGGCCGGCCTGACCTCGACGAGACCCTGACGCGCCTGCGCGCCTACGCCAATGCCGGCGCCGATTGCCTTTACGCGCCAGGCCTGCGCAGCCGTGAACAAATCGCAGCCGCCGTGGCCGCAGTGGCGCCGAAGCCCCTGAACCTGTTGGTCGGCTGGCCCAGCGACCTCACGCTCGCGGATATCGCAGAACTCGGTGTGCGCCGTGTGAGCATAGGCGGTGCGTTGGCCCGATCGGCCTGGGGAGGCTTTGCACGGGCGGCGCAGCTGCTGGCCACAGAGGGACGCTTTGACGGATTCACCGACGCATTGTCCGGAGGCGAACTCAACCGCTTCTTCGACGCCCAATTGAACCGACTCAGCGACACGTAAATCACCATCATCACCAAGTCTATGTGGTGGTCTTTTCCAAACGCGCGTGGTTCTACAGCATTGCCACTCGCTGAATGCCGCCCCAGCCGGCTATTGTTCACCTCGAGCCTGTCATTGCGACAGAACGATGGGGACACATGGGGTGGCTGATCCTGCCACTGGCGTGTCACCGGCGCAGTTGCAACAGCGAGACCAGCGCCGCCACCGACATCGCGCCGGACAGCCACAAGGCCTGCGCCGCACCGCGATGTTCCATGACGATTGCGAAGGTGAAGGGCGCCAGGGCTTGCATCGACCTGCCGACCAGCGCCAGCCTGCCGGTGATGGCGCCATAGGCGCCCGGCCCGAACAGCGCCAACGGCAAAACACCACGCGCCACCGACACCATGCCGTTGCCTGCACCATGCAGAACCGAAAAGCAGGCCCCTGCGAAGGGCAGGGAACCCACCAGTCCGAGTACAACGCAAGCCAAGGGATGGAGCACAGTGGCCGTGCGCGCGGTTGCCAACGGGTGCACCTTGAAGCGCTGTGACAAACCGAACTCGGCCAGGCGGGCAGCCACTTGCGCCGGGCCCAGCAGGCTGCCGGCCAGCAAAGCCTGACTCATGCTGGATCCGGTGGCTGTCAACAGGGCCGGCAGGTGGACCGCCATGGCCGAGGTGACAAAGGCCGTGGTACCGGAGAAGACCAGCAACCAAGCCATGTCGGTGGCTGGCCGAGCTGGGGGTTGGCTGACCGTGCCACTTTCGGACCGCACCACTCCGCCCTGAGCAGCTCGCCTGCTGCTGACGAAGTACCCGTGTATAAAAAGTCCGATGCACAGGTGTGCCACCGCCCATGCCTGGCAGCAGCTGCGCCAACCCCAGTGCTCGACCATCCAGCCCGACAAGGGCCACGCAACGGTGCTGGCGAATCCACCCACCAGACTGATGCCCACGATCAACCGGCTCGCTGATCGGCCGTGCTGATGGACCAGAGCTGCAAAGGCAGCGTCGTACAGACCCAGGCTCATGCCCAGGCCCATCGCGCACCATGCGATGAAGAGTCCGGCTACACCGTTGGCCAGTGACAGCATCACCAGGCCACCCGCGAGAACCAAATTTGACAAGCGCAGCACCTGTCGACCGCCCTGCCGGTCTATGGTGCGGCCGACTTTGGGGCCGGCCGCCGCCATGACCACGAGTGACAACGAGAACGCCGCAAAAAAAGTCCCGCGTGTCACACCCAGGCTGGCGCAAACCGGGCCGACCACCGCGGCAGGCAGGTAGGTCGACGAACCCCAAGCCAGCACCTGGGCCAGGCCCAACGCAAAGACTTGGCCAGTGTGGCCCCTGACCGCGGTGGCCTGGGCAGGGTGAAGCATGTCGGATGTCGATTCGACGGGCATGGCGCACTGTTGCCGGGCACGAGCGAAAACGGAAGTGCAGCCTGAAGCAAGAATCTCTTGCGCCTTACGCAACGGTGCAAGGCAGCCGCGCCATCGCGCGCCGTCCGCGCGGAGGGTTCGCACGCAGTTGATCGGACACAACGCAGGCTCCAAGGAGTCGATAACGGCCCCTGTCGATCGTTCCCGATTCGGAGAGACAGACTTGACGCTTGCACGGATTCCGGCTCATGCCCGGCACCCTCACAACGCTCACGTCCAGCAACAGTGCCTTGCAGGTGGCGATAGTTCAGAACGCACATGGACGTGCCTAAAGTAGACACGTCGCACCACTGCGGCAAAGAAAGGAAGCATCCGTGCCCATACTCAACGTCAAAGTCAGTGCCAAAGGCTCGCCAGCCATGACGCGTGACATCTCCAACATCCTGATCGATCTCACCTCCCGGATACTTCACAAGGACCCCAAGGTCACTTCGATCGCCATCGACTATGTGGATCCGGAACATTGGATCGTCGCCGGCAAGTCCCTGACAGAACATCGCAAGAACAGCATCTACTTCGACATCAAGATCACCGACGAGACCAACAGCAAGGCCGAGAAGGCGCAGTACATCCACGAGGCCTTCGAGGCGTTTGCCAGTCTGTTGGGTGACCTGCATGAAGAGAGCTACATCTATGTGCAGGACGTCAGGGCGACCGCCTACGGCTATGGCGGTCGAACCCAGGAGTATCGCTACCACCAAGGTTGATCAACGCCTGGCCACCGCGCTCGCCAAGCATGACCCCCGATGAGACCACTCACGGCACTGGCCCTGCCTGGCAGCTTGCGCAAAGCGTCGACCAACAAGGCCATGTTAGCCATGGCCGTGGACTGCGCACCTCCAGGCTTGCACATCACGGTCTATCCTGGTCTCGGTGACTTGCCCTTGTTCAACCCGTACCTCGAAACGAGCGAACCTGGCGCGGTCGCGCATCTTCGTCGTGACGTCGCCGGCGTCAACGCCTTGCTCGTTGCCAGCGCCGAGTACGCTCCCGGCGTGAGCAGTCCAATGAAGAATGCCTTGGACGGGATGGTCTCGAAGGGCGTATCCATTGCCATACCGGTGATGACTTGAAGCGCTTCACCCCGCACGACCCATGCACTGGCGGCCCTGCACGAAACACTCAACGGCATGTCATCGCGTCTAGTGGTCGAGGCCGGACTGAGCTTGCTGATCAAGTCGACCGACAATGCGGCGCCACTGGACAATCCAGACTCTGCGGCGCTGCGGCATGACCTGCTGACCCTCCAGCAAGTTCTGCAAGCTTGGGATGCCACAGCTCCTGTTTTGGGGCCTGCCAGGGGCGGCCGGGCCACACCGGCACGGCCGTGATGACAGTGACGATTAGGACTTGGCCGGTCTCGATGGACTGTCAGCCATGACCTGCTGAACGGCAAGAGTGAGTTGATAGGTCGAGGTCGCTGTTTCAGGGGTCAGTGACAGATCGAATCTCCATGACTGACCGTCCTTTGTTCGGACAAAACTGCGACGCATCTGGTCGGGGTCCGCGACCAGGGTCCAAGCTTCGTCCGCGATCTGCTTCGCGCTCGAATTCAGGAAGGTCTGCGCGTTCATGTCAGTGCCTAGATGGCCTCGTACAACCCACCGCTTGGTGTCACCCTGGTCTTCGAAGCGCTCCCACGACGCACCTTCTGGCAAGAAGTGGCCAAGGTCGGGAATCTGATTGCCTGCCAGAAGCCCGAAACCACCCTTGCCGTCGGGTCGCCACTCGTATTCGATGCCGCGCGCCACGTCTTCAGCACGCAGCCGCCCCAGCTCACGCTCAACCACATGCAGTGCACCATCAAGGCCGGCCGACAAGCCACCGGTAGTGACGATCCTGCCGTTGTCGACATAGCGACGGTCCGTCACGACCTTGGCCTTGGGAAACATCTTCGCGAGCTGATCGCTGGCCCCGGCTATGGTGCTCGCCGACAAGCCATCGAGCAACCCGGCCTGGCCCAGAATGAAGGCGCCTGTGCACACCGACAGCACGGTGCCCGTATCGCCGTTGCGCTGACGCAGCCATTCCAGCACCTTGGGGTCGCGCATCACGACACCGACATTGCCACCGGGCACCAACAACACATCGGCGACCGGTGCGTGGTCGATGTCGAAGTCGGGCTGCATCTGGACACCGTAGGTGGAGTGCACGGCATCGGTCGTCGCGCCCACCGTGAAGAGGGTGGCTCCGGTCTGACCGAACACCTCCATCGGGCCGGCATAGTCGATGTCCTGAACACCCTCGAACACCAGCACGGCGACGCGCAAGCGCGAGTTCTTGGCGATTAGTTCCGTGCCGTCAGCCGGACAGATGCCGGGCTTGTCGTACTCCTTGGCAGGCCCGTTCGAAGACATGTGGTGGTGATTCGCCATTTGGCAGACATAGGTCGTCTTGGCAATTCCGCCGGGCTTCTCTGCTGTCGACTTGAGATTCGGCTGCTCGTTAGCGGCCTGGGCGGCAAAGACCGCGCAGATCAACAGGAGGCCCGCGAGGGGCCGGTGCGTCTTGGGTTTCATGGTGTTCAATGAGTACTGAAGCATTGCGAATGCGATTCGGTGTTTCGCCCGATCCAGGCGCCCGACATCGCGACGGTGACGTGAGCTGTCTGGCAGACAACAGTGAGTGACTGTATGCAGTTCGGTGCAAGATACGCACTTCCTTGCGACGAAGTGCGCCAAGGCGCGGCTGAATTGCATTTGGCAGAGGCCTGTTGAATCGAAGGTTATGCCGCAGTAGGCCAGTCGACGAGAAGGGGCGGATGGCTTCTATGCATGTTCAACTGCCTAACTCGACCCTCTGGTGTTCGACCAGTTCGACGCCTTCGATATCGCGATCATCTGCAGGGGGTGCAGGACGCCCACATCGAGCCTGCTGGATCCTACAGATCAAGGGTAAGTTCAGCACCGTTTGCGCGTGACACGCAAATACACATCAGCCTTCCGCCATCTCGTTCGACGTCAGTGAGTACCGTATCGCGGTGCTCAGCTTCGCCACCGACAACTTTGACCCGGCAGGTCCCGCAGGTTCCGATTCGGCAACCGGACATCGTAGCCACGCCCGCCGCCTCGACCGCTTCAAGGATGCTCTGCTCCGCCGCGACATCGACGCGTTTACCACTCCGCCGAAGAGTTACCGTCACGGGGCGGTTCATCCCATTTCAATGGGAAGTCACGAAGCGCTCGTAAAGTACTTGCTCTTCGGATATCCCTGCTTCCTTGGCAGTCGTACGAAAGGCTTCGATCAGCCGTTCCGGCCCGCAAACGTAGAACACTGTGTTTGCTTGCGCCGCCAGAACGACGTCCCGTGGACAAATTCGTTGGGCCTCGTCGGCTGGGTAGACCGTGATATCTGAGCCAAGTACATGCTCGAGGAGGGGCAGGAAAGGCGCCTGGTCGCGAGAACGAACCGCATAGTGGAGAGAAACGGCGCGCCCTGCCCTCTTCAGTTGCAGCGCCATGGCCTTGATCGGGGTAATGCCGATCCCACCTGCAATCAATATCGCAGGTCGCTCATCGTCATGCAGAGGGAAATCGTTGCCTGGCATTCCACAGTTCAGTGTCATGCCCAGTTGAAGGTCCACGTGAACAGATACTGAGCCACCGCCGCCCGTCTCGTCGCGGAGCACCGCGATCTCGTACATGTCCCGGCTACCGGGGTCGGAGGAGATGGAATATCGTCGCGTGGTTGCCCTGCCGTCAGCGAGTCGGACAGGCACGTCGATGTGCGCGCCGGCTGCCACCGCGGGCAATACAGAGCCATCATCCGTGCGTAGTTCATAGGCACGCACACGAGGCGTCAGTTGGCGCAGGCCCGTGACGCGAAGCCTCAGCGGCCCTTCCCCAAGGCTATTCGCCCGTGCGGTCGTGCCGTCGCTCGCAACTGCTATCTTCAGGCGTTCGATCTCATCTCGCAGCGGAGCAATCTCCTTCTCGATTTCAACCTGGGTGAATCGAGGGGTGATGTGCTGCGGACAGTTCCAGTCGTAGCCTTCGACCGTGATGACCATCGCTCGTTCCACACGGGCGCTATATCCCGGCATCACGAGGCGTCCGATCAGTGTCGGGTCGTCGTCGACGTCCACGATGCGAACGCGCCCCAGAATCTTCAGACGCCGCTGGTTCGCATAGTCCATCAGGATGATCGAGACTCGATCGTTTCCTTGTAGATTTCCGACACTGATGTATTGGACATTTCCGCGAAAATCAGCGTACCCGATCGTCTTCGGATCCAGAACCTTGAGGAAGCCGGCCGGACCTCCTCGGTACTGGACATAGGGCCAGCCCGACTCTCCGACGGTAGCCTGGTAGAAGCCATCCCGTTCATGAATGAAATCGGCCTCGTCAGCCGTCAGCGTGTCACGCCTGTCGTTGGAGCGATCCAAGGGCGCGTAGACGGATCGGCTACCCATCCTGGACTGAACGGCACGAACCGCCGCCGTAAAGGCGATATCGGAGTAGGCACGGCTCATTTTGAACGCCCAGCGGCATCACCGCCCCGACCGCCATTGTTCAATACACCTCGTTGAGACCTGAAAGCGCGACCGAACGAAGGCAACCTGGTGTTTGCACTTATGGGATCGATGAGGGGGGCAGGAATCATGGCAAGTGGTGTCTCGTAGGCCGCAGCATGTGACGGCCACAACCGAACTGTCGACGAATGCACGCGGAAGAACAACCAGCCTCGTCGTCAATTTACCCTTTCGCCAGTCGGAGCGATAGGACCTTGGGTGCCTGAGACCCTACACAACGCGCCTGACCGCTGACCCGACTTCTGGATGTCAATCCGGCCAATGAACGCTCCATTCTTGGGACACGTTCTCCCACCTCGGCAGCACTCTCAAAGACAGCATCTTCTCGTGAGAGGCAGGGCGTCGCAATACCCTTCCAAGTCAGTGCGAACCGCAGAATCCACCATCAACCGCCCTCAACACACGGCACTGTTCCTCACGGCGCAATAGTGCTTTCTCCGAAGCAGTAATTGAAATTCAGCTTGCTTTCGAGGATGGTCAACACATCAACTTGACGATCAGCCTAGAAGGAGCCCACGATGAGCGTACTGACACTTCCACTCGGACAACCGCATCACGAGCTGCGGTTCACTTCACTCTTCAAGCAAGGTCGGGCTCTCGCGTTCCCGTGCGACGCGATGGGTCACGTGGACTTGGACGAGCTCAGCAGCAAGGCACGCCAGAACTACTTCTACGCCAGGACGTTCATTGGGCGAGAATTCTTCTTGCCTTCTGTCCAGTCCGTCGAGCAATGACGTCCACCAGTCAAGACCTCAAGCCCCCCGTACGTTGCCCAGAGAAGCCGGTGACGTTCTAGCAAAAGCCGTGGGAGCAGACCACCGGTTCCGGCTCGGCCTCGCACCACATTGGAACCAGGACATCCCAACGCACTCCGGAACCGTCGTCAGGGCAGAGCTCAAGTGCGATTCCTGAAGAGAGAGACATTTCCACGCACGAGGCAATGCCTGTCCTGGCATAGCCGCTGTTGCGTGATTCCCCACGGAGAACGCTGCCGATTCGCTCGCGCTCGGCAAACGTGAGCCCGTTACCGTCATCCTGAATGGATATGCAAACCCGTAGATCATCTCGACGAGACGCCGTGATGGTGATGCTTCTTGCAGCGGCGTGCTTGATGGCGTTGATCAACAGGTTTGTCAGAAGCCGGCTGACGCTGACCGGATCAACCGCGACGAGCGGCAGCTCCTCTTCAACACAGGTTGAAATCGTCGAGCCATGCGCTGCGGCGAATGCGGCGAAGAGAACACCTAGCGAGCGGGTCAGTCGTTCGGGGCAGGGCCGATGTGGGGTCAGAGTGACCGGATTACCGGTATACGAGCTTGTCAGCCGGTCGACCTGTTGACTGAGGAGATCGAGCGAATGAATTGCCACCTGAAGGGTGTCGGCATCACCGGACATCCGTACGCCCTGTGACAGCAGGTTCATCAGTCCAACAACCCCGTGCAGATGGTTGCGCAGGTCGTGCAACGCCGATCGTATCGAGAATTCGGAACTCTCTCGTTGAACTCCGGTCGAGAATGCTGTGCTGAGATCCATGCCAGATCTATCCTCCGTACGAAGAGTGAGCTTCCCTGCAACGGTGCGATGCAGCGCAGATCCATTCTTCGGCAAACTTCATGTTGCCGCCAATGCAGATGACGCATAGCGCCTATGCGTCCGGCGATTTCGCGCGCTCCCGCCAGGCATGGGCTTCGAAGCCATGGGCCTGTTCGATGCGTTGCGACAGGAAGTCCAGAAACAGTTTCACGCGCTGCGGAAGGAATTTTCGAGAGGGATAGACCGCATACAGGTCCTGGTGAGGACAGCGCCAGTGAGGCAGCAGCCTCACGAGTCGCCCGTCCTCCAGAAATCTGGCCACGATCCACAACGGCAATTGTCCAAATCCCGCGCCATCGGCAACTGCCTCGCGCACGAGGATCCCGCAACTCAAGTGGAGCCGCGGCAACATCTTGATCAACGCTTCTCCAGTGGGCCCGCTCAAGCGGATTTGCGAGGCTTCGAAGTCCGTCGCCCAGCCCACAAAGGGAAGCTCGCTCAGATCTGTCGGATGGGCCGGAACACCGCTTCGGGTCAAGAGGGCCGGCGCCGCTACGAGTACACGCGGGGAGCCTGCCAGCTTGCGCGCGATCTGATCCTTTGGCATCTCCGAGCCGAATCGAAGCGCGACATCGAACTCTCCGTCAACGAGATCCACTCGCCGATCGTTGGCATCGAGCTCGATTTCGACGCCTGGATTGCCGTCGACGAACTCCTGAACCCACCGTCGTGCGTGCAAGAGGCACATCGCAACACTGGCCGAGACCCTGATGCGACCTTCGGCTTGCTCTGTGTTCCGCTTGACCCCGTGCACGAGTTGCCCGAGGCCCTCGATCAACTCTCGACTTCCTGAGTAGAAGAGTCGGCCCTCTGGAGTCACACGGATTCCGTCGTATCCCCGTTCGAGCAGGCGCGTTCCCAGCGACCGCTCCAGCCCACCGATCAGGCGACTCATGGCCGGCTGGGAGAGGCCTCGGTCTCGGGCTGCCGCCGAGACACTTCCCAGTTCGACGACCCGAACAAAGGCGTTGAGCGCTCGAAATTCAACCATCAAGCATCGCCCCAGACAACTCACCGGTTGGGTGCGGTACCTCTATCGGATCAACGTAGTGGCTCATGGCAAATTCTCGGAGGGCGCTCGGACCCAAGCGTGGCGGGATCCCTTCTGCGGGCGAAACCCATGCGGATCAACGCGTCGCAGCAACGACAGTTCGAAATATCCGTGATTCCCCTGTCAAGAGAAACAGTGCGTAGCCAAATTGACTGTTTCGCGCATCGGAACGGCTCATATCTAGGCCATCGAATGGGCGAGATCCGTGACCCTCAGAACCCGATCCATCGAGCCGACTCCGACCGGCCCGCGTGCAGGACTGTTCCTCCAAGCGGAATGGTGTCTTGAATCGCAGGGAGATTCTCAGGTCGACCTACTTCGACGAGAGTCCTTCACAGCGAAACACGAACGCAGCGAGTCACTTCACTCCTGCATTCGCTCATCCACCAGGGAGCTCCGCATGGAACGCATCAGCACCAGTACCGTTGAACCTGCAGAGCCTCAAACCTCTGCGGTTGGAGACGTTGCACGGGCGGAGCCAGGCCAAAAGGCGTCCATCCATCCCCTGTGGCTGCGAGCAACGCACTGGCTCAACGCGACTGCGGTCGTTCTGATGGTGACAAGTGGCTGGCGGATCTACAACGCCTCACCGATCTATGGTACGCGTTTCCCGAATGAAGTGACGCTGGGTGGGTGGCTGGGGGGCGCATTGCAGTGGCACTTCGCAGCCATGTGGTTGCTCGTCGCCAACGGATTGATCTATTTGACCTGGAATGTGATGGTCGGGCGCTTCAGGCGAAAGTTCCTGCCTCTTGACGCCGCCGGTGTCTGGCGCGACCTGCGCAAGGCACTGTCGGGGCAACTCTCGCATGCGGATCCTCGCCAATACAACAGCCTGCAGCGCCTCGCCTACCTCGTCGCCATTGCAGACGTGACGTTGCTTGTCCTGTCCGGTCTCGTGCTCTGGAAGTCCGTTCAGTTTCATGTTCTTCGGGAACTGCTCGGCGGCTACGAGGGCGCACGTCTTGTTCACTTCTACGCCATGGCAACGCTGGTCGCCTTCACGGTGGGCCATGTGCTGATGGTGGCCCTTGTTCCGAGAACCCTGATCGCAATGGTTCGAGGCCGCTGAAGGAGACCCCAATGAAACCCGTCAAACGCTCCATCATCACAACCGTCAACGGTGACGCCGTGCTCAAGGACGCGTTGAAGATTGTCTCCCGTCGCATCGAGCAACCGTCGCGGCGCGCCTTCTTGCAGCGTTCTTTGACGCTTGGTGGTGTCGCCCTTCTGAGCGGTTGCACGCTCTCGGACGAAAGCAGCATCGATACGGCACTGGAGAGCATCTCACGCTTCAACGATCGCGCTCAAGGTCTGTTATTTGATCCGACCCGGCTGGCCCCCACCTACCCCGATTCGATGGTGGCGCGCCCCTTCCGGTTCAACGCGTTCTACGCCGAGAGCGAAGTCCCGGAGATCGACGGTGACGATTGGCGTCTCGAGGTCACCGGGCTGGTTGCCGACAGGCGCAAGTGGACGCTGAACGATCTACGTTCCATGCCGCAGCAGGAGCAGATCACGAGGCATATCTGCATCGAAGGTTGGAGCGCCGTAGGCAAATGGAGTGGTGTTCCCTTCGCCTATTTCCTGAAGCGCGTCGGCGCCGACATGAGCGCGAAATATGTGGGATTCAAGTGCTCTGACGACTATTTCACCAGCATCGATATGGCGACCGCCCTGCACCCACAGACCAACCTTTCGCTCAGGTACGACGGGAAGGAACTCCTGCCTAGAAATGGCTACCCGCTGAAGCTGCGCATCCCCACCAAGCTCGGCTACAAGAATCCAAAACACATCCGGGCAATCTACGTGACCAACACGTACCCCGGTGGCTACTGGGAAGACCAGGGCTACAACTGGTTCGGAGGCAGCTGAGTCGACTCAGCAGCTCTGACAAATCGGCATCCTTTGCCATCAACCCAACTCACCAGATCATCAAGGAATTCATCATGAACAAGATTGCAGCGACCCTCCTTTCCGTTTGCCTGTCTCTGGGCGCCGCTCACGCATTTGCCGAAGACGCGATGGCGAAGCCAGACGCCATGGCCAAGCCCGACGCGATGGCCAAGCCTGACGCGATGGGCAAGCCCGACGCCATGGCCAAGAACGCGAAGAAGCCGGACGCCATGGCCAAGGATGCAATGAAGAAGGACGCCATGTCGAAGGATGCGATGTCCAAGGACGCCATGAAGAAGGGCGCTGCCCCCAAGGATGCGATGGCCAAGGATGCGATGGCCAAGGACGCGATGGCTCCGGACGCGATGAAGAAGTAACTGCCGATGAGGCAGCGTCGATTTCTGCTCGCGCGCCAACCCGGAAGGTGACGCCCTTGGGTTGGCGCGACGGCCGATACGAGCGCTCCGAACAGGTGATTCGACAACTTCTCGATGAGGCGCGAGGTTCTGGCGCGGTCAAAAGTGTCGAGAGCATTCGACCGTACCGTCTCGAAGTACTTGGCCAGGGATCCGGCGCGACGACACCATCCACTCAGGGAGCAGGAACGTGAACAGCTATCGGATTTTCTTGACTGCATTTCTCGTGGCTGCATTCTCCGTTCACACCTCGTCCCGAGCGCAAGATCTTCCCGCGGATCAGCAGAAAACGCAGTTGTCGGCAAGGCCATGGATCTTCAGTTCGCAGGCCACGGAGATTGAACTCGCGCTGAGCTCTTGTCCGGAGCACCTGCGCGCTGATTCAACGGTGTACGTTTTCGGAGTTGACGGCTATCGGCGCGCAAGGGTTGGAAGCAACGGCTTTACGTGTCTCGTCAATCGCGATGGCTTTCAGTCAGGCGAAAAGGCGATAAGGCCTACTTGTTGGGACGCCGAGGGAAGTGCCACGATTCTTCCGGTCATGTTGCGCGTTGGAGAACTGATTGCGAAGGGCCGCTCTGCAAGCGAGATCGAGCGGGACATCGGCACGGGCTTCGCCGCCGGAAGGTATTCCAGTCCTCACAAAGCAGGCATCGCGTACATGCTCCGAGGAGACGTACTCATCGACCCGAATACCGAGGCGATCAGCAGGACTCTGTTCCCTCCCCACTACATGTTCTATGCACCCGGCGTATCGGATGCGGACATTGGAACTTCCGCAGCAGCAGACAAGGATCGGTTTGCCTTGCCATTTGTCTATGACGGATATTCCGGCGGTACGCGCACGGGCTACATCATCGTGCTGGCCTCGGAATCCAGGACGCACGCCCACTAGACCGGGCCAGGTCGATGGAGCTCGCCCGGCGATTACCGAAAGGATGTGACTCTGTGGATTTCGGGACACCCGGTACCATCGCCGCCGCTGACGTGCACGACAAAGAGCGATTTCATTCTGAAGTGCCGCTGAAGGTGCTGGCGCTGTGTGGCAGCTTGCGCGAGGCGTCGCTCAATGCAGCGATGCTGACGATGGCCGACAGCTGCGCGCCATCCGGCCTGCACGTCCATGTATATCGCAGCCTGGGTGACTTGCCGCTGTTCAATCCTGACCTGCAGTCCCAAGAGCCACCGCCCGTCACGCGCCTGCGCAGGGACATCGCCAGCGCTGACGCACTCCTCATCGCCAGCCCGGAATACGCACACGGGGTGAGCGGCGTCATGAAGAACGCGTTGGACTGGCTGGTGGCAACCAGTGTGTTCGTGTCCAAGCCTGTCGTCCTGTGGAACGCATCGCCGCGGGCGACTCACGCACTGGCCTCCCTGCGCGAAACGCTCGCCGTCATGGCCGCTCGATTGATCGACGAGGCAGGAATTGAACTGCAGTTCGCGTCATCCCAGGCGCATGTTGCGCTGGCCAATCCGGATGCTGCTGCCATGGAGAGCGCCCTCATTGTTCTACACGGTGTCTTGCTCGAGGATCGAAGGGCAGCCGGTGCGACGAGAACTCACTATCTAGAACAGGCGAGGCGAGCCCCCCCGCAAGCTTGATCAATCCACGCCTGGCAGGGAGAGATCTATCCCAAGACGTGGTCTTCCACTTCGCGTGCTCACACGTCCTCCGATTCATTCCGTGGCCGGGGATTGAACCCGCGCCATTCGACAACCCAACTGCCCGCGACACATTCGATGAAAGGCGCAACACTTCCCCCACAGACAGACATCGATCCGACTGGCTCGGCCACGACGGCCAGCGGCGGCGCGGCCGAATCCATCGCCATGGGCCTCATCGAGGCGACGAATCCCCGAGGTGCTGCTGCGGACGGCAGCGAGCAAGGGAGCGAACCTCCTGGTGTACCTTCCGTAGCGGCATCGAAGATTTTCGTGAAGGAATCGCGCTTGCATGTGGCAGTACTGGTGTTCGATGGCGTGCAAGACATCGACTATGCCGGCCCAATGGAGGTGTTCGGCCAGGCGGGGGCAAAGATCTTCACGGTGGCCGCCACTGCCGGCAACGTGCGGTCTACATTCGACATCAACATGCAGCCCGACTACGATCTCGACCATGCTCCCGTTGCCGACTTCTTGTTGATTCCGGGCGGGAGCGTCGACTCAGTCACGGGCAATCCAAGGGCAATGGCCTGGGTGCGGCAGCAAGGTTCGAGCGCGCGCGCTCTCATGTCGGTATGCACTGGCGCGTTCATTCTCGGTGAGGCCGGCTTGCTCGACGGGTTGTCGGCGACAACGATTGCGGGTGCGACACAGGCTCTTGCCAGACGCTTCCCCAAGGCACGTGTCGTGACAGACCGCCGCTATGTAGACAATGGGCGGATCATCACGACCGGCGGTTTGTCGGCAGGAATCGACGGTGCGCTGCACCTGGTCGAACGCGAACTGGGGCGACTGCGAGCAGAGGACGTGGCGCGAGGTATCGAATACGAATGGCGTCCCGACGGCAGCGGCAGCTTTGGCTTGCTGGCCAGGAGGCAGATCCCGGATGTCGCGTCCTTGCTGCCGGTCGGTGCTTCGTGGAAGCGGGTCGCGGACCGCGGCGATACGAAGAGGTGGGCAATTAGCGGGCATCTGCAGATCGTCGGCGGCGCAGACGAATTCCTGGACGCCAGCGCCATCACGATCCAGAACGAAGCATGGATTCCACGACGCGATAAGGGGGGTGCTCGCCGCAGCTTCGCGAGAACCCATGAAGGCAGGTTGTGGCAATTCGACCTGACATTGGCCCACGAGCCGGAGCCCTCGACCTACTTGATGACGTTGGCAGTCAAGTGGATCGCAGCCGGCAAGAGTACCCGCAAGGCATGAGCGAACTGCCATGGCTTGAACGCCTGCTGCGACCTTGACGGGTGGCGCCTGACGGGTTGGCGCCAACCCAGTTTCCCACTCTGAGTGGCGCGGCTACGTGACGCAGTTGGGCATGCTGTTGGCGTTGTCGACTGCGACATGTCTCGCTACGACAAAGCCATCTTCTGAGCGAGATGCCCAAAAACGGTAGACACTCGCCGAAGGTGGCGAGATTCGGGATGCGTCAGCAGCCACAGCTCGGTCTGGCATTCATCGAGTACGGGCGTCAACGCGAAGACGTCCTTTCTCCCTTCCGTGAGGAATACGGGCAACAGACCGACACCCAGGCCTTGGGCAACGAATTCCAGCACCGT
The DNA here is from genome assembly GCA_964418745.1 of uncultured Vitreoscilla sp. Lineage (GTDB taxonomy): Bacteria > Pseudomonadota > Gammaproteobacteria > Burkholderiales > Burkholderiaceae_C > Scleromatobacter. The sequence goes on along the minus strand of CAYQMX010000012.1, from coordinate 115,342 downwards.
CAGGATGCTGTTGACTCGGTAGGTCGGTGTCGCCTTCGGAAAGTGCTTCTTTCGCCACGATACCGAGGGATGGTCCGGAAGGGCATCGTCCGGCGCAATCCAATCGACCTCGCCAGCCTCGACCTGCGCGAGGCGGTTCGTACCGCGCCGGGCCGCGTAGAGGGCCATGCGGATCGGGCCAAGGTGCCTGCCGACAAGATGCTGCGGCGGTCGCTTGGTAGCGCGCACGGCAATGTCGGTGTCTCGCCGCGTCAAGCTCGCCAGTTCGTTGCCGGCGTGCAGTTCATAGCTGAGCAGCGGATGCAGTGCCTTCAGTTCCTTCATCGCCGGTGCAATCAGTCCGTGAAGGATCGTGTCGGTTGTCGTGAGCCGAACCGATCCGGACACCTGCTCCGGACCCAACTGCGCTGCAGATCGCGCAGACTCCAATTGCACCTCGATCTGCTCGGCGTGGCTGGCCAGGACAAGTGCCTGCTCCGTGGCCTGGTACCCAGACCGCGAGCGCTCGAACAAGCGTTGCCCGAGCCCACGCTCGATGCGCTGGATGGAGCGAAACACGGTTGAAGGGTCAACGCCCAAGCGCTCTCCGGCGTCTGCAAGGTTCCCGACACGCACCAGCGACAAGACGATCTCGAGGTCCAGTGCGTTCAGCCGGTATTGCGTTTGTGCATTCATTGGTTGCCACTTTGCCTATGTTCAATGCTCATTTGCAATCATAAACTGCTTCCATCAACAACTTGATGGAGAACCGCAATGAATCAATCGAACGCCATTGGCACCGCCCAATATGGAGCAACCCTGATGCGGATGAGCCTGGGCATCATGTGGGTCGCACATGCAAGCCTGAAGTTGTTCGTTTTCACCCTGCCGGGAACGGCTCGCTATTTCGATAGCATCGGCATCGCCGGATTCCTGGCCTACCCGGTCTTTGCCGCTGAACTGATCGGGGGACTTGCTCTCGTGTTCGGAATCTACGCAAGGCAGGCATCGATCGCGTTGGTGCCGATCATGGTCGTCGCTGCATCGGTCCACTGGGCGAATGGATGGGTGCACACCAGCCCTGGCGGCGGCTGGGAATATCCGGTGTTCCTGATCGCCGTGTCAATTGCCGTGTGGTTGCTTGGAGATGGCGCGTTCGCATTGCGTCGTGCCACATTCCTGACGCCAGTCTTTTCAAGGAGCGCATCATGAGTGCACCGCTCACATTGATCAGTCACCCACTTTGCCCCTACGTTCAAAGGGCTGCGATCGTCTTGATGGAGAAGGGGATCCCATTCGAACGCAGGGACGTGGACCTGAAGAACAAGCCCGACTGGTTCCTGGCGGTATCGCCATTGGGAAAGACGCCGGTACTCCAGGTCGGAGACGATGTCATCTTCGAGTCCGCTGTCATCTGCGAATTCCTGGACGATACCCAGGCACCCCGCATGCATCCCGAGCAAGCACTCGAACGAGCGCATCACCGCTCATGGATGGAGTTCGGGTCAGCGATGCTGAACGCGATTGGTTCGTTCTATAACGCTCGAGATGCAGCGGCGCTGATCGCTCGCTCTGGCGACATTCGTTCGCGTCTGGTTCAACTCGAGGCCGCCCTTGGTGAAGGGCCCTACTTCTCCGGCGAACGGTTCAGCATCGTCGATGCGGTGTTCGGGCCGGTCTTTCGGTATTTCGATGTGTTCGACACCATTGAAGACTTCAAGTTCCTCGACGGGCTGGACAAGGTCGGCGCGTGGCGAGATCAGCTTTCAAGGCGCGAATCGATCCGGCTTGCGGTGCGCCCGGACTACTCGCGATTGTTGTCGAAATTCCTGCGCGACCGGCAATCCGAGCTCTCGCGGCGCATGGAAGCAATCGCCTGTGCAGAACGAACTCCAACCAGCAAGTTCGCGGTCAGTTCAGACGACAGCAATGCGGCAATTGCTCACTGACCTCGGCGCCGGCCCCTTGTGGACGCCGGCGGAGATCCGCGCATCTTCGCTGGAACGGGCGCAGCTTTCAGGCAGGAAGAGCGACGCGAGGGCTCCCGTCCGGTCGCTCGGACGGCTGTTTTGAGCAAGCGCGAAGGAACGACCATCTGCGACACTCAGGCCGCCAATCTCCTGGCAGCGAAGCTTGCATTCGACATTCATCGACTTCACGACTGTGCGCTGCCACGGACAGTAGACTGCAGCTCATGGAGAAGAACCCAAAATATCCGCCGGCCGAAGATGAGATTCTCGCGCTCGACCTGCTCACTTTGAGCGAACATACCGAACGTGCGGGAGATGTATTGGAGCCCTCGCGCCATGTCGAAATGCTTCGCGCTTCTCTTCAAACCTCCACTCTTTGCACGGTACGCAGAAACGGTGCGCTCGTGGCCTACGCCATGCTTGCGCCAACCTCGCTGAATTCCTGGTTCGTCCTAGGGTTTGGCATTCATCCTGACCATCGCACTGCGCCAGTCTTTCGCGAGCTGATTCGAGAATTCTCATCCGTCATCGCACGCGAAGCCATCGCAGACCTGAAGTCCAACGTCTACAAGACGAATCGACTGTCGATGGCATTCCATCGGAAGCTGGGCTTCACAGTTTCCAAGGAGAGCGTCAAAGCTGTCGAATTCTCGGCGACGATCGCCGAGTTGGCCACGCACGAGACGATTGCCCGAATGTCGTCCCGTTAGCCGTTCGTACTTTGAGATTGGCGGCCACAGAGCCGGCGGTCGCCCAGGGCTGGTTGGCCGTCCGCAGAAGTTTGATGCCGCCCGTCCAGAGCACCAGCATGCAAGCAGCAGCATCGTCTCAGGAACAGACGGGCTGGAAGGTCCAACGAAACCATCAGACCGAGCCGGTGGTGTTGGACGGGATCGTCCCAGCGCGCCACTCTGAGGTGGCACGACCTGCGTCAGCGCGGTGTAGGGCGCGTGGCGCGGTCATGAAGCCGCCAGGCGAAAGAGGACTGACTCCGTTCCCACCTTCTTCAGCTCGCATCAATTGCGCTGCACCGACTCGAGCCAGACCGGGCAGCCGCCAATTTCTGTTCGCTGCGCATCTCATGCGATGCCTGCTACGGGAGTGACTGCGATGGCCTGGAGAGAGGCGGCGAAGATGTCGCTCAGACCGGCCTGGTCGCCCTGCAGGGCGAGCAGGCAACCACCTACTCGTCGATCAGCTGCTCAGCACGAATTTCGTGTAGCCGCCGCCGGATGGGAACTCAGAACTGAATCCGCGTCCTCGCCGCCAGATTGATGCGCTTCTTGGGCGGTGTTCACGCCCCCTCGCTCGCTGATGATGATGCTCATGGCTCGAAACGCGCAGTATTGGCCTTGTAGTTCAAGGTCACCTTGTTCGTTCTCAGAAACACCTTTCCAAGTGACATGCCGACGCCAATCGTGTTGGTAGCGGTGCCGAAGTCTGTGTAGGCAGCACTCAGGTTGTCCACCACCAGTTCACCGATGGAAAAGCGCGGAGCCTTGCCGACCACGACATGCTGATCGCCACCATGCCCGATTGTTCTCGCAAGCTTGGCATCGTCCATGAGGCCTTCAATCCCGAGTTCCTTGGCTTGCGCAGGGGTGATGATCGCGCCGTAGGAGCCACCGCTGTCGATCAAGGATCTGACCGGCCGGCCCGCCACCTTCAGCGTTACACAGGGCACACCTTCGATAAGCGTGATCGCGACGTCCCGGGGATCGTTCGGCTGCGATGCATCCTCAAAGTAGACCTCCTGCTTTTTATAATCGATCACGACGACATGCTTGTCTAGAAAGCTGTGCCCAAGCAAGCCGGCGAGTTGCACGCCATCGGGGCTGACCATGCCGCCCAACCTGATCGATTCGAAGAATATCTCGCCTTCCGGTTCATGTCCCACCTTCAGGCGAATGGTATCGGTCGTAAAGGTGGGCGTCTTCATCGCACCGAAGCCTTCGATACCCTCCGACTTCTGGATCAGTCTCAATCCGATTGTCTTTGCGTATTCCGAATCGATGACCGAATCGGTGGTGCCCGTATCGAGATTCATCCACGCTGCCGGATGGCCGTTGACCGATACCTTGATGAATACGTCGCCCTCGCGAAACATGGACGGAAGCACATGATCGTGCGAACCATGCCTCTGCGTGGCAGCGTCGACTGCAGGAGAACCCTGTCCGTATGCGCTGACGGGAGTGCCAACTGCCAGGGTAGCCGCCAAGCAGATCGCTGAACCCAGCAGGGGTGCAACCAATGGTGAAGGTAACGTGCGGAGGGTCAGCTTTTTCATGGGATCCAGTGGGTATGCGCAGTGACCCGCGCTCGATCGCGATCACTGCCTGTTCGGAAACGCGATCCTAGTAGGTGTCGGATGATTTGGACTGCGCGTTGCGATGGTCTGCGACGTCGGAAGACAGACTGCATGAACTGGCGTATGAGCCGCGGTCTGTCGCATCGAGAACTGAGTGGCGACGGCCGAGAGCGGAAGACATCGGGGCGTCACGATCCAAATGCTCGATGCGAGCACAACGGGGCGCACGCCGTGCGGTCATATGCCCAGCGCGCAACGGGCCCGATGCTCCCTGGCTGAGTGGGTCATGCCGCCAAGCGTGCGTTCTGCGGGAACAGTACCTTCAAGGCCTCCGCATCGAACTCGGTCTTGTAGATCTGGCGGCTCTTCAAGTCTTCCGCTCGTCGTGCGGCCGGGCGCGCATTGATTTCGTCGAGCAGGCGCTTGACGTGTGGCAGCTTGTCGAAAGCCTCCGCGCCCAGCACGAAGGGGATGACGCGCGCCCAACCCCATACCGCCATGTCCACCACCGTGTAGTCGTCGCCGAGCATGTAGCGGTGCTCCGACAGCCGGATGTCGATGAGGTTCCAGTGACGCCAAGCCTCGAAGTCGAAACGGTTCAATGCGTACGGAAGGGGTTCAGGCGCGAAGAACTTGAAATGCGCGAACTGCCCGGTCATCGGCGCCACGCCGGTTGCCAGGAGCATCAGCCACGAGTACATCTGCCCGCGAGCTTCGGGCGTGTTCGCCGGCTGAAACTTGCCTGTCTTTTCGGCGAGGTACAGCAGGATCGCGTTGCTATCGAAGACCGTCACGTCGCCATCGACCAGAGCGGGCGTCTTTCCGTTCGGATTGATCGCCCTGTATGCCGGTGTGTGCTGCTCGCCCTTGTGGGTATCAACCGGCACGAGCTCATACGGAAGGCCGCTCTCTTCGAGGAACAACGCCACCTTGGCAGGATTCGGCGAGGGGTGGAAATAGAACTTGATCACGAGAGTCCTTTGAAGTGTTGCTGGTTCTGACACGACTTTATTTAATTCCACTCAGCATCACTAGTTTTCTATTTGTACTATCATTTATTCTCTTCAGGAATTAATGGATCGGACAATGGACCGCCTTGTCGCCATGCAGACCTTCGTTCGAGTGGTCGAAGCCGGCGGCTTCTCGGCCGTCGCGCGCGAGCGCAACACGACCCAAAGCGCAGTGAGCAAACAGGTCGCGGCGCTGGAGGGTCACCTGGGGGCAAAGTTGCTGACACGCACGACTCGCTCGCTTGCGCTTACCGAAGATGGCGAGCGCTATTTCGAAGAGGCGAGACGACTGGTTGACGAGGTCGCCGAAGCCGAAGCGCTAGTTCGTCGCGGGCAGCAGCAGTTGCGGGGCTGGCTGCGCGTGGCGGCGTCGGTTGGCTTCGGGTTGCGCGTGCTGCAGCCGCACATCAATCGATTTCTGGCGACCCACCCAGACCTCAAGATCGACTTCAAGCTGAACGACAACACCATCGACCTGGTTGAGCAAGGCATCGATGTGGCGATTCGGATTGGCAACCTTTCCGACAGCAGCCTGGTAGCGAGGCGCGTGGGCAGCAGCCATGGCGTCGTCGTGGCCAGCCGGACCTACATCGACGCGCTGCCAACTGCTTTGTCACTGCCGCTCACCCCCGATGATCTCCTGCTCCACCCGTGCGTCGTCTACACCGAACTACGAACGAGGAATGTCTGGAGTTTCGCCGGCGCTGACGGCTCCGTTGTCAAAGTGCCTGTGAGCGGCCCATTGCAAACCAACAACTCGGAAGTCGTGCGAGCGGCAGTCCTGTCCGGAATGGGCATTGCCGCCCCGCCGACATGGATGTTCACGGACGAACTCGCCTCTGGCGACGTGCAGATCCTTCTGCCGGACTGGGAGATCAAATCGCTACCGATTCATCTCCTCTTCGCGCCACATCGACAAGGCGCAGCGAAGGTGCGCGCCTTCTCAGAGCACATGGCACTGGCGCTTGCCGGATAAGGCAACTCGTCGAGAGTGAGTGCGGCCGGATGGTGGCGTGTAGCGCGCCCCGATCTGGCGCGTCCGCCGTTCTCAATTCAATGCCGTCGTAAGGATCCGGAGGCAGCGTCGACTAAGTGTCGAGCGGCCTGGTTCATCTGTGGCCGTGGCGCGATTTTGTCGGTTCCAAGGAGATCCGTCGAATCGAAAGCATCGCGTTCGCTTCGATGGGAGCGCGGATTCCGAATCCTCAATGAGCGAGAACTGATCATGTTGAAAGCCCTCTTGCGCCGGCGCTTCGCGCCCGGCCTTGTATCACTCACGACTCTGGCGCTGGGCGCAGTGGCCGCCATGGCCGCAGGGCCAGCCTTGGCAGATGAAGAGCCCGGAGCGGTCTATGTCCTGTCCAACCAGGCTGCCGGCAACAGCGTCTGGGTCTACGCCCGGCATGAGAACGGCGAGTTGAGCTTCACCGGCAGCGTAGCCACGGGGGGATTGGGCACCATCACGCCGCCGCCGCCCAATGGGGCTCCCGGTATCGATCCGCTCTTCTCACAAGGTGCACTGGTCTATCACGACGGGCTGCTCATCGTGGTCAACGCCGGCAGCAACGACATCTCGCTCTTCCGCGCCGAAGACGACGAGCTTCGGCTCCTGGATCGAGTACCCTCCGGCGGCGTGACACCCACCGGCGTCGCGGTGCGCGGGGGGCTCGTCTACGTTCAGAACGCGGGGGGCACGCCGAACATCAGCGGCTTTGTCATCGACGCCTCGCATCGACATCTCAATCCGCTGCCGAACTCCACCATCGCGTTGCCGGGCGGCACGGCGGCGGGCCCGGGAGAGGTTTCTTTCGCCGCCCACGGCGACTTCCTCGTCGTTACGGAGAAGGGCACGAACCTGATCGACACGTTCCGCGTCGATGGGCACGGTCGTGCGACCCTTGCCTCCTCGTCGGCGTCCGTGGGCAACGTACCGTTCGGCTTCTCGGTGACCCAATCCGAGAACCTGGTGGTTGCCGATGCGGGTTCTGGTGCGGTGAGTTCCTACAAGGTCCGTCGCGACGGCTCGCTTCTGACCGTCAGCGGCGCGGTGTCGCTCAACGGGCAGACCGCACCCTGCTGGCTCGTGACGACCGCGAACGGACGCTATGCGTTCACGGGCAATGCAGGCACGCAGTCGATCAGCACGCTGTCGGTGACGCGAGACGGTTCCGTGTCGCTGCTTCAAGGGGTCGCGGCTTCGACCAACGGTGCAGCCCTTGATCTGGGTCTGACCGCGGACAGTCGCTTCCTCTATGTGCGCAGCGCGCAGGGAGCCCACGCATCCTTGCCCGGGACCGTGTCGGGCTTCAAGGTTGGGCATGACGGGTCGCTCACTGCAATCAACTCACTCTCTAACCTGCCGCCGGGTGCGCAGGGGATCGCTGCGCGATGAAGTTCGCCGTCGCCGACTGGCTCTGCGGCAGTCGGCGGCGGTCTGCGCACCTACAGGGAGCAGCATGATCAAAACGCTGCACCAAGCGCATAGTCGCCACCGCGACGGAATACGAGAGTCCGAGTTCGAGCGACGAACGCTTTTATGGCGATACGAATCGCCATCCCGTCGCACGCAATCTTGGTCGAGACGAGATCGACAACAGCGTTGAACGCAATACCGTTCAAATGCGCCTCGGCGAAATAGATGCATAGCCGTCGTGTCGTTGGTTGAGGCGCCTATGTCAAGCCCCGCATGATCCAAGTGCTGGCAGGCGCTACGACGCGTCGATGTGCAACCGCTATCCGGCTATTGAAGCATCGTCGTACGCCCGCGATAACACCCACCCTGCCGACCGCGTTGCGTCGAAGAACCTGCGGCCGTCGAACGCATATTGCGCAGGTCGGTTACGGACTCTGAGCGCCCAGACAGAGCAGAGGGCGAATCGAGATTTGCCCCCACATCATCAAGCGCTCAGCGCGGCGCCATCAATCCCAAGATGGTCCGGGCTTCCGCCGGAGTCGCGACGCTCATGCCGATGTTCTCAACAATTGAGCGGGCGCGCTCAACGAGCTGACCATTGGTGGCGAACACTCCACGCGACAGGTAGAGGTTGTCCTCCAGACCGACGCGCACGTTCCCGCCCAAGATTGCCGCCTGGGCGACCATCGGCATCTGGTCTCTTCCCAGACCGAACGCCGCCCAGACGGCGCCAGGCGGAAGCAGCCCTCGCTGGTACAGCATCGTCTCGGTTGTCGCAGGGGCGCCCCACTTCACGCCAAGTACCATCTGGAACAGGGGCGGTCCGTAGATCAGCCCTTCCTGGACCAAGGAGTTGCCAAACACGATGTCGCCAGCACCAAAAGCCTCAAGCTCCGGCTTGATGTTGAGCTCGCTGAAGCGCTTGGCCATCTGCCGCAGAGTGCGGGTCGTGTTCAAGTAGACGTAGTCTCGGGTGCCCTCAACTTGATTTCCGGTCGTGATGTCCAACGAGGCGATCTCAGGCAGGCATTGCTCAAGATGCTTCACACGCTCGGCCGTGGAGGCAACGTCACTCTCTGGCAGGCCCCGGGATTCATTCTCAGGGTCCGGCAGGAAGAATGCCCCGTGTCCGCAGGTCAGGTTGATGATGATGTCTTCGCCGAACGCGCGGACGCGGTCCACCACCTCCTTGTACAGGACGGGATCGCGACTTCCCTCCCCCGTCTTCGGATCTCGCACATGAATGTGCACCACGGAGGCGCCTGCGCGCGCGGCCTCGAGACACGCATCTGCGATCTGCACGGGCGTGACCGGCATGGCCGGGTGATTGCGATTGAACGGTGCGTTTCCGGTGACCGCACAGGTGAGGACTACTTTTCTACTCATCGTTTCTTCCAATTTCGCGAGGTACTTCGGGACGATCGTGGCTTGAGCTAAGGTGCTCACAGGCGTCTCGGGTGGCGACGGCTAGGCACTAGCAATTGGCTTGTCGGACGCTGCTGTTCCTCCGGGCTCTGACTCGGAGACCTATGCGGGCAACAGGCGGACGCCAGGCCAGAGTTCCCCGCTTCGTCAAGCCTGAGGCGGCGCGGTTAGCGCCCAACCATGCCGGCTTGCCTCAACGCGCACCGGCAAGCCATCCACGGAGCCCTGTCGCGGGTTCACACGGGCAGCAGTCATCCGATGCGATGCCTGCGGCGACGCTCTACCCAGCCACCTCAGGCGTATTGAGCGATCCCATTGCCGAGAGACCAGTTCTCTTTGACGACCTCGACAATGCTCACAAACACGTCTTCGGGTCGAATCCCCGGGTTCTCCTCGAGCAGTTCCCTGATCTTCCAGAAGAGTGCCTTCTTCTGCTCTACGGTGCGCGTATTGTTCGCGGTGATCTGGATGAACACGAGATCGTCGCTCCGTGCGACCCCAAGATAGGACTTGCTGTAGCGAAAGCTTGCAGCGTCATGCTCCGTGATGGTCATGAACTGGTCGTCCTCGGGCACGTTGAACGTCTCACGCATAGCCACATAGAGGGCGTCGAAGATCGCCTGCTTGTAGGTTTCCGGCTTTCCGACGCGCATCGAGATGTGAAGCAGCGGCATGGCGTTTCCTTTCGGTGTTGACTTGGCTTTATCCTATCTATATTGTTATGATATTGCTTCTTATATCAGCAATAACGTTTGAATATGATAGAGCGCCCCCTCGACCTGGATGCGGTCGAAGCATTCATACGCATCGCTGAACTCGACAGCTTCACCCGCGCGGCCGAAGCCATGCAGACAACGCAGGCAGCGGTCAGCTTGAAGCTCAAGCGACTCGAAGACCGGCTCGGATGCCGGCTCATCGAAAGGACACCCCGCTACGTGCAGCTCTCTGCGCAGGGTGAAACCTTCCTAGAGCACGCCCGAGAACTCCTCGAGGCACACGATCGCGCGCTAGCGATGTTTGCAGGAGCTCGCCAGCGCCTGACCATCGGCATCAGTGACCATGTCGCCGGGCCGGAGCTCCCCGCACTCATCGCGCGCATGAACGCGCAAGACCCGCAGTTGCTCATCGAAATCCGAATCGGATCGTCCGGTGACCTGCTCCAGAGCTTCGACCGACGAGAGCTTGACGCGGTAATCGTGCGCTTGCACGTCGGGCGAAACGACGGGGAAGTGCTGACCGAAGAGAAGTTCGGCTGGTTCGCGTCGCCGAACTGGCAGCATCGCGCTGGCGAGCCATTGCGGATAGCCACGCTGGCCGAGCCATGTGGAGTCCGCGTGTTGGCAGGGCAGTTGCTCGACGAGGCAAGTGTGCCCTGGACACAAATCTTTGTAGGTGGCGGCGTTGCGGCAGTCGCCGCGGCAGTCATGGCTGGGCTAGGCGTAGCTGCACTGGCACCGCGCATGCTTCCCTTCGGCGCGGTTGACGTGGGACCGAAACTCGGACTTCCCGATCTGCCGCGCTTGCCAGTTCTCCTCCACTCAAGGGTCAAGCCTGGCCGGTCGCGCAGCGCACTTGCCGCGCTCTCGGCTGCCTTCAGGAGCGCGGTGAGAGGCTAGCGAGCGACGTATGAAGAGCCAAAAGGCTGCTCACCTCTCTCCAGTCTAGGAATCTGCCCACTACTTCTTCCCGAACACACCCGGAAGCGAGGGCGTGGGAGACCACTTGTCTGACTGTTGGCCATCACTGCACCACAAGCTGGAAAGCCGTGACCGCGGAGTCGTATAGGCACGTGCGGATTGAGCTTGTGCCAGCGACTTCTCAACGATGACTGCCGCATCACGCAGTTGCCTGCTGTCACCAAAGTAGTTGCCGACAAGAATCTCTGCCCTATCTAGTGGATCGCTCGCCGGCGCTGCGGCGTGCGCGATCCCGGCGACCGCCAGCGAACAAGCAATCACGCCTCGCGCCACGTACCTCAAGAGCCCAAGTCGGTTGGTGGCTCGATCGATCGATGCGTGATGCTGCATCAGCGGCGTGTCGAGCGACGGATTCGAACCTTCAACGCATGCTTGCGGTTGCTCAAATGGACTACGGTTCTGCATGCTCGAATCCTATCTTGTGCGGCTGCCCAAAACCGGTCATTCACCAACGTCTGCACTTGGCAGCGGACATGCGACGTTGCGACTCTCATACCGAGGCTGACTCGATCCACGCGCGCCAGAGAAGAATTGGATGGTGCCGGTCCTGATCCAAGACGCGGCACATGCGTTGCATCAGACAGTGCGCACCAGTCCTCGGGCGCGCTCAGTGGGGTGCTTGAGTGCTCAGCTCGCCGTTGCGGGAGCCTCGGTCGCTGCAGGCGCCGGAGTCCGCACCGGGGCCTTCTTCGCCGGCGCCTTCTTGCGAGCAGCCTTGACAACTGACTTCTTCGCAGGAGCGGGCTTAGGGAAGGTCTGCACAACACGCCATCCTGTGCGTCGTCGCGATGCTGACGTTCGCTCGAGCGTCGATTGGCCGGCTGCAGCTCTATTTCAGCCCGGTTGATGCCCCGCGGAGAGCTTCTCGGCCCTGCTTCACGCCGCTTTGGCGCGCAGCGGGCGCACTTTTCCATCCAGTGCCATCAACTTCTTTCGAACCATCCACAGGTTCGTCAGCGCAAACAGAGTGTGCAGTTGGGCTGTGTTCTTGGCGAGTCCTCGGTTGCGCACCTTCGTATGCCCGAACTGCCGCTTGATCACACGGAACGCGTGCTCGACCTTCGCTCGAACGCTGGCCTTCAGGTGCTCGATCTCGTCGATGATCTGCCCAAGCTTGCCGCTGTTCTCAAAGGGCTTGCGCGAGCTTGGTTGCCGCGCGATCTGCCAGCTCACACCGAGATTCGCGTCAGGCCGTTTTTGGGCGCCGCGGTACCCCGAGTCGGCGAACACGACGCTCTCTTCTCCGTGCAGCAGGCTGTTGGCCACGACGACGTCGTTGACGTTGCCTGACGTCCCTCGAACCGTGTGCACCAGGCCCGATTCAGCATCGACGCCGATGTGGGCCTTCATGCCGAAGTACCACTGATTTCCCTTCTTGCTCTGCTTCATCTCCGGGTCGCGCTCACCCGAGCTGTTCTTCGTTGAACTCGGGGCCGAGATCAGCGTGGCGTCGACCGCCGTGCCAGTCTTGAGCAGCAGGCCCTTGTGCTGCAGCAGATCGTTGACCACGCGCAGCATGTCGGGCGCCAGGTCGTGCTTCTCGAGCAAGTGTCGGAAGCGCAGGATCGTGGTCTCGTCGGGCAGTCGATTCAAAACGCCGTCGAGCTTCGCGAACTCGCGTAAGAGCGGCATGTCGTGCAGCGATTCTTCCATCGCCGGGTCGCTCAACCCGAACCACTGTTGCATGTAGTGAATTCGCAGCATCGTCTCAATCGGGAACGGCGGTCGACCGGTCTTCGACTTCGGGTAGTGCGGTGCAACGATCTGCACCAGCACGGCCCACGGCACGACCTTCTCCATCTGCTCCAGAAACTCGCGCTTACGTGTCTTCTTGGTCGACAGGTTGAGTCCCAGACTGATTTGCTTCATGGCCTCGATTTTCGCCACTCACCGCAGCTCAGGCAACGAGGGTCCGCCCTGGGTTATGCAGAGGTTCCTTAGTTGCTGCGGGGGTCGGCGCAACTGCCTTCTTAGTCGGAGAGGTGCGCGGGCGCCGCGAGCCCGACCGTCGGGCTCATTTGGAAGCTGTCCTTCGCAAAGACTCGAAATTCGGATTCGTCGATCCCGGACCGGATTCAGCCGCTCGACTCCGCGTCCGTCTGGTCCGGCGATCGGCGCCATGGCCTCATCGCCCACCCTGCCCGCTTTCTGGAACTTCCAGTTCCGTCGCCGAAAGCCGCTATTGCGATAAGAACAGTTATCACGATGACTCTATTTATTGTCGTTCGCATAGCGAACTTCACGAAATTGAACAATGCCCCCAGCAAGCTGTTTGCAGTCCTCGCACACGACTTGCGTCCGCGTTAGCCATGAAATCAGACCTAGTCCGACTTCGGGACTGGATGCCTGCCGAGGCTCGCCCAGATGAAGCCCTGACATTGCAGCTGCAATCTGCCAGGACTGCAACGCAGCAGTAGCAGCCGGCCGCGATTCGCTGCGCACGTGAACGCTGTCAGCTGCGCAACTAACGTTGGATCAACTGTGACGACCGCACCGCGGGGACTCTATTGATGACGTCCCACAGCTGTCCACCCTCGTGCGCCTCTTACTAAGGTTGGATACCTGGCAGGCTGTTAGCCAAGCGCACGACCAGGGCTACCACGGCGGCGGGATCGCACACAAGGGACGAGCTGACTTTCGACAGGCTTCTGCCAGTCTATTTAAGTAAGACGTCGGTTCGCTGAGAATGCAGCCGAGCTGCGCCGGCAAGGCCCGTCCTGCGCCGCGTCCAGCGAGTACGCGCCCGTCCCGGCTCCGCTGCCGTAGGCCCGGTGCGCATGTCGCCGCCAAGGCACGCTGAGCGGCCGCTTCGACCTTTCGTCAGAGGTCACCGGTACTTCGCCGCATCGACCACGACGGCTGGCTGTCCGCGCATGTGCTGCCTCATACCGTGGTGACCCGCGATCAACGTCGTGGGTATCGCCAAAGCGATGAAGGCGATGAGATTGGCGACTCATGCTTCCTGGCCTTGTTGCATTCGATTCAGCGCTAAGGCAAGCTAGCAAAGGGCGCGGATCCCCTAACATCCACTCGCCCACCGCCGTTGTCGCGCAAGGAGTTCTGTGAACCGCCTGCCAACTTGGTTGACACGATGCAAGATTGTCGGAACTCAGCAGCGGACGCTGGCGGCAGATGGCCTCCTAGCGCTGCTTGATGCCTTGCTTCTTGCTGGTGCCGGGCACCGGCATAGTTCCAACCGATTGCTTTTGGCGAGCGAAACAGTGCCCGATGGACGGATTGGCGCGTTGCGACGACGACTAGGTGTGTCGCAAGACGATCTAGTGCCTAACTCGCGCAAGCACCTGTCCGGCGTAGAGCGCAAGGTCCGCGAGTCGATTTCGGCGCAAACAAAACTTATCGCGCCGAATGCGGCGCAGGGCGAGTACTACCGCTTTCTTGAGCTGGCTTACATCAGGCTACTCATAGCCATGAAGGGTGCTAATAGGTTTGACGCTGCGGTCACGCCGCGCGATCTTGTCCGCATTGGAACGAGGTATTCAGAGCGACGCGGAGCAGCAAGCCATCCAGGTCAGCCGGCTTTCGCCTTCTGGTCACAGTCGCCTCCGGACTTGATCAGCGTCGCTCACGAAGCACTGTCGCAGTCGAACGGCAACGATCAAGCAATTGTCGAGAGCGACATGGATTCATTGATGATTCTCGGCGCAGCGTGTTTCGGTCTACGCTCCGTCCAAGAGTGCAAGTGGTGCTATCGATGGAGCCTGCCCGGCTCAGCTCTGTGCGTCGACCACACGCATTCGGGTCACGCGCGCGTTGATCCGCGGGTCCGGCAACGCGAATACCGTAGGGCCGACTTGGCGCGACTAGTTTCCCAACGATTCTCGGGTGTGGAGCATCCAGACAAACATTCCGACAAGAAGCACCTGCTCTTGCAAACCGAGTATGCCGACGAAGATCTGAGCCTCTACATTGGCCGCGTTCTATGGCGCGTCACGTCGCCAGCAGAACAGGAAATCGCTGAGCGTCTAGTTAAATTGATTCAACGGAGCGCCATTGTCGCGAGACTCGGATTCGACGCAGAGGCCTTGACGATTTGCGGCATCGACGATTTCCTACGCCAACGGCTCGAGCCAGGCCAGTGGTTGCCTGTGCACTGGGAGTGGAAGCTTTGGACGGCGGCGCTTAGCGCGTTTGACCAGGACTACAAGATCGCGTCAGCAGAGCTGCACTCCAAGTTGGGCCTCGAGACTCGTCTTGCTGCGGCAATCCAAGCCGCAGTCGAGCATCGCTGCCATTCGCTCACCGCAGTGGCCGAGCACCTCAACGTAAGTCCATCGACGGTCTCCAAGTGGCTGCGAAGAAGTTCAAGCCCCAAGGTCGCGAAACTGCGAGAGCTAATCTCTACCAACCATTTCCAGCGATAGACGGAACCTTCGGCTCGGTAGAGCGGTACCGCTCCCGTGTGGAGCAACGCGGCCCACTGCACGCTCAGCACATCCCGCAGGCAACCCACCCGCGGATGAGGCTAGTCAAACGCTAGTTACAAACGTCGCGTGTCACAACATGCCATGGAGTGCCTCTACCTGAAGCAGCATGTCATTCATGGCTACATCGCACATAGACGAATTGTTAACGGCCCACGAGGTGGCCGCGCTCCTGAAGATCTCGTTGCGCACGTTTGAACGCATGCTCCAACGAGGCGACGGCCCTGTTTGCTCCCGCATCGGTCGCCAGCGCCGTTGGCGCGCGGCGGATGTCCAAATGTGGGTAGCCCAGCAGCAGTCACCCGCAACGCGACTCGAGAAGGGAGGAGATTGCTCGTCCGGCACCTAGTCAACACGGCATCGCGACGAGACCCCATCGGCCAAGAGCCGAACAACTCAGTTCAACAGCACCCGTACAAGCAAGAACCCCCGAGTCACAGATGTGACTCGGGGGCAGTGGACTTACTGGTAGCGCATCAGACTTGGACCCCTGATGTACTCAATGTAGCTCCAGTGAGCAGGTGCGTCAACGCGGTTTTCGCAAGACGCACCACTTCTTAGCATTGCACATTCCACTGCATGTCATGACGTGCCACGCCATGCCAACTCAGTGGCGCTGTTGGGCCTCGCAAACAGCAATGTGGAGATCATCATGGAGCAAGAAGAACTCGCCTACTTCGACACGACCGAGTGTGACACTGGCCCCGCACAAAAGGGGAAAGTTCGCTCGGCAGCGTTGAGAGCTCTCAACGAGGCGCTGGAGGGCCAACCTGGCCTGACCGCCCTTGGTCGGAACTACATCGCCGAGGCGGTGAAATCACCTCCGAATGGAACCGCAAGAGCGTCGTCTGGGCGGTACGCGTCCGTGAGCATGGGCGTGACGCTGACAGCCCCACATCGCTTCCTGGGTATGGCGGTGATGGACACGCTGGAGCACGACGACAGCGTCATCTTTTACTGCGAGCCTGCGCTTCCCTTAAAGCGGGAGAACACGGCAAGCAAGCGCAAGCGCGCGTACGGGCAGCGGCCCGAGGTCATGGTGGTGCGAAAAAACGAGGTCGTTCTCGCCGATATCGTCCCACTGGACTACCTCGAGAAGCAAAAGGACACCGGCATCTACCAGCGTTCAGGATGCATCTGGATCTGCCCTTCGGCAGAGGTCAGCGCTGCTGCAATGGGGATGCGACATGAGGTGTGGACTGAGTCCTCGATCCACACGACGCGACTGGCCAACAACTCGGTGCTGGCTGACTACTACGCTCATCCGGCAACCGAAGAGTCGC
This sequence comes from uncultured Vitreoscilla sp., assembly GCA_964418745.1. GTDB lineage: Bacteria > Pseudomonadota > Gammaproteobacteria > Burkholderiales > Burkholderiaceae_C > Scleromatobacter. Next base: position 98,815 of record CAYQMX010000012.1, on the reverse strand, counting down.
AACTCGAGCGCTGCCAGTCGATTGCCGACCTGGCCCTGGAGCGTGGCGTGATCACCATCACGGAGGTGCTCCAAGAGCTTCGTCTGAAGTGCACGATCGACGACGTGTTCCACGCCATCACGCGCAGCAGCGTCTACATCGATCTCGGTCGCTGCGATCTGCAACTGCAGCACACCGCACGCCTGTTCGCCAACAAGGCGCTGGCAGACGCACATCACGCGTCGCAGGCAGCAATCTCTACCGCGTCGGCCTGGAAGGCCGCCAGCGTCGATCTTCCCAAGGAAAACCAGTTCATCCTTTGGGACGGTGTCGAGTGCCAAGTGAAGCATGTCGGTCTGGAGACCGTCGCTCTGCTGCGCGACGGCGACTACGTCACCCACGACATCGGCAAGTTCAAGGAGTTGCTCGATAATGGGGTCGTGCAGTTGCTGGACGGAGCCGCGGCGCTCGCCGAAGCGCGCCTGGGCGACGCCACCGAGCTTCTGCTGCGCACTCCGCCTGACGATCTTGAGCGGGCGCTGAAGGCCCTCAACGGCATCTCTCCGTACCTCAGCGGCACCAAGCGCAATCCAGGACGGACTCACAGGCGCCATCTCAAGCTCTACCGCGACGCCGAGACGGCCACGGGCAATGGCTTCGTCGGACTGATTCCGGGCTATGGCAGGTCTGGGACGCGCCAACGTCGTATGGCCGAAGACGTACTGAACCTCGTCATCAAGGTGCGCGAGGAGGAACTCGCGAAAGCGACGAATCCCAAGCTCCTCAACATCCACAAGCTCATCGTTCTGGCATGCGAGGAAATGGGGCTGCCGCCCCCAAGCTATTCCTGGTTTGCCAAGTTCGCCAAAGATTCGCTCCGCAAGAACCGCTACTACGAGACGCTGAGAAGCAAGGGGCGCAAAGCAGCCTACGCCGCCGGCCGCCGTAGCAGCAACCCGGCCCATCCCGAGCCGATCCGCATCTTCGAGCGCGTCCACATCGATCACACGCAGATTGACCTGGAGTGCATCTTCTCTGGCGGGACGGAAAATCTGGGGCGCCCGTGGCTGACGCTCGCCATCGATCATTTCAGTCGTCGCTGCGTTTCGATGGCGCTCAGCTACGAAGCACCGAGCGCACGCTCCGTCATGATGGTGCTTCGTGACTGTGTGCGTCGTCACGGTCGTCTCCCTTCGCTCATCATCGTCGATGGCGGCAAGGAGTTCCGCTCCAAATGGTTCCAGGTGTTCTGCGGCTTTTACCGGATCAACCTGGTTTATCGACCGGCCGGACACGCGCGCTGGGGCGCGCAAATGGAGCGGATGTTCGGGACGGCGAACACCGCGTTCTTCTACAACCTGCGGGGCAACACGCAATTGACGAAAGACGTCCGCTCGATGTCAGCGGAGGTCTCCCCTGAAGAGCGCGCAATTTGGACGCTTCCAGCTCTCCACCCAGTCCTGGAGCGGTTCCTTTTCGAGGAGTACGACTGCACGACGCACACTGGCATCGCTACGACGCCGAGGGCTGCGTTTGAGAGCAACGAAAAGGTGATGGGCAAGAGGGACGTCCGTCGGATTCCCTGCGACCAGCGCTTTCTCATCATGTCGTGCCCGTTGGTGGAAAAGGGCACCGCCCGCGTGACGCTCAACGGCGTGAAGGTGAACTATTTTTACTTCAACGCCGACGTCCTGTACCCGCTGGTCGGAACGGACATCGCGGTTCGATTCGAGCCCTTCGATCTGTCAACGGTCTGGGGCTTCGTCGACGGCTACTGGGTGCGCCTGAAGTCGAAATTCGATCGACTTCTCAAAGGCTACACGCAATCCGAACTCGAGCAACTCTGCGAAGAACTGCGCCAGCGCAGGAGCAATGCTGAGAAGGATCGGCTTTCCGACACCCGGATCGCTCGCTTTATCTCCAGCGTTCACGAGCAAGAGACTGCCCTTCTTGCGCGCAAGCGCGCGCTTGAAGCCCAGGCTGCATTGCAGGCGAAAGGAGGCGCGACCGACTCTTCCGAGCCTGAGGCGCCGACACAAGGCAGTGCAGCGCCCGCACAAGCCCAAAGCAACAACGCACGCAAGCCGCAGCGAAACGGCGACGACGACGGCGATACCTCGGAGATGGCGACCGAAGGCCCGAGTCCGGCCGATAGCGGCGGCGACGCCGTCGAGATCGTCGAGCTGGAAACCTACTGAACCCAGGCGCGGCGCTTCATCGCCGCGCCAACAAAGGAGCCTCACATGGACACCAAGGAAATCAAGGAACTGGGAGATGCCTACAGCAAGAAGCGCGTCAAGCTGACCATGCAGGTAAAGGCAAAAGAAGACCTCGAGTTCGCGTCGCAGACTTCGGAAGAGGTCTCCCTGATCGTTCTCGCCGGCCCAACGGGGGTCGGCAAGTCCACGATCATTGAGGAATATGCCAGCGACTACTACGAGAGCCGTCGGGCCGACATGCTGGCCGACCCTTCGCTGCAGCCTCTCGCATTCGCACAAGCCGACGCCAGCGGCGACTTGGACATCGATTGGTCACGCCTCTATCGCGACTTGCTCCAGTCGCTGCAGGATCCCTTCGCCAACATCCGATCGATGCGTCGCGACGGGCGACAGGCTCTCAAGGTGCACGAAGGCGAGACTCCAGCCGAAGCCCAGATGCGCGAACAACTCGAAAGCGTCATGAAAGCCGTAAAGACGGAGCGCGCCATCATCGACGAGGCGCAACACGTCGTTCGCGGAAAGGGGCGAGCAAAGCCTGGTGATCGTCTGGACGTACTAAAATCCAACGCGCAAAAATCGAATGCTAAGCTGATTTTGGTGGGCACGCACGACCTGCCTGAATACCTTGAGCACAGCGGCCAGCTCGCTCGAAGGACTCAAGTGATCCGACTCGACCGTTACCGGTACACCGTGCAGTCGGAACGCAACGAGTTCGCTAGCGCCGCTAACGCCATGTTCAAAGCGATGCCATCTAAGCCGACGTATCCCGCTGTTGCGAAGAACATTAGGTTCTACCACGTCGGAAGCATCGGCTGCCCAGGCGTCCTCAAGGACTGGCTTGGCCGCGCCTACATGCACTCGCTCCGCGCGAATAGAAATCAAATCACCATGGAAGACCTGATCAAGACCAGGTTGGGAAGGCGCGCGCTCGCCACTATCAACCGGGAAGTGTTGGCTTCCGAACGCACGAGGGGGGAAGACCGCGACGGCCCCGATGCGGAACTCGAGAAAGCCATCCTGAAGGGTCTTGACTACGTTCCCACAGATGCTCAACCTGGCCCGAGTGCAAGGCGCGCCAAGCAGGCAAAGAAGAGCAAGCCGTTTGAGCGCACTGGCGTGCGCGACACGGTGTCCTGACATGATGCTCGAAGCGATCAATCGCGCTCGAGCCGAGCTGCCACGTGCACAACTGAGCAAGTTGGATGTGCACGGCTACGGCACAGCGTTCGTCGAGTCTGGGTCGTCGTACTTGGAGCGTGTGCGCACCGACCACGACGTGTCCCCACGCCAGATGCGATTTTTTATGAATCAGCAACTGCCTGAGTATGCAGACGACGTGGAACCCTGTCCCACAATGCCTGACAGTCCCACCGAAAGAGCGAGAACTTTCGTCAATCGGCTGTCCGAGCTGACCGGGCAGCCGCTCGCCGCGCGACTCGGGCTCTCGGCACTCGCACCGTACGTGTCCACCTGCGGCACCATGCGAATGCATCTGGCCTGGTGCCCGGTATGCATCAAGTTGGCGTCACTCGGGGAGCGGAAGAACTATCTTCCACTTTTGTGGTCCATCGGATGTGTCGAAGCTTGTCCGGTACACACCGTGCTGCTGAGGACGCGCTGCCAAAGCTGCCACACGAGGATCTCGACGCTCTGGGAGAGTGAGATCCGCTTTCCGTTTCTCAACTGCCCGAAGTGCAAAGCTCCTCTGTTCCACGAGACCAGGGGAGTTGCGTTGAACGCGGAGCATGCAACGCCGGTTCAATTGCTCGTCGCTAAACTAGTCGGCGATCTGCTGCTTCAACTGCACACGGGACTGTGGGGTACTCAGCTGGAAGCTCCAGACTTTCGACAGGTCCTCAATCTGACGAAGGGCACGGGAATGCGCTCCGGCTTCAACGGATTTGTCGAAAGGGCCAACATTTCCAAGGGCACCGCCTCAAGGCTCTTGGCACGCAAGCGCTGCTCATTCGACGTCTACGTCAGGGTCGCTGTGACTGCAGGCCTCCCGTTGACCAGCCTCCTGGTTCCCAAGAGGCTCGAGGAAGAGACCTGCAGCACCAGCGCGACTTGGTCTAGGACGCATGCCCCAAAGCGCCGTACCGCTGAGGACTGGCCTGAACTGATCAAGCTTCTCAAGGACGAGCGCAAACGCGCTATGCCGTGTTCCTTCAGCCAGTTCTGTAGTCGGCATGAGGTCGACTACAAGCTGTTACGCTCGAAAGCCTCGGACTTGGCGGACTTGCTTGACGCCGCGCATGCCGCCGCCGTCGAGAGGGATGGCAAGGAGAAGGCGAAGGCGATCGCCGACCGGCTGATCGCCGAAGCCAAGGACATGCGCAGCGCGGGAGTCTTCATCACTAGGCGCGCACTCGCCAAGCGCCTCGGCGAGAAGCGGAACAACAAGGTGTTCATCGCCGCCTGGGCTCTCGCCACGGCAAGCTCTCGCAAGGATCGCCTGGGCAGCAGGGCACTGCCCCTCGACTTGCGGCGCCCCAACCGGCGTTCGGCATGACACGCAACGCAACCATTCGGAGACTCTGACCCAAGACTTCTACTTCGGTTTGGCCGCGCGCGTTTCTACTTAAACGTGGCCACGCGGCCAAAACTGGTGCAAAGCGACAAAACGCCCCGCAAACCCGCATGAATACTTGGTAGGCCGTGTTGGACTTGAACCAACGACCAAAGGATTATGAGTCCTCTGCTCTAACCAGCTGAGCTAACGGCCCACGAGCGGGCGATTGTACGGATGCGGATCGCACGGTCGGGCGGCACGCCGGGGGAGCGCCAAGGATTTCGGCCTTGTTTCCGGGTCTGTTCGCCGCTTGCCGGATCCCGCCGCCGTTTAGCATGGTTGACACATTTGGAGATTGGCATCGATGTCCCTGTCCACCGGCTCCCCGACGGGCTCGCCCTACGCAGCCCTCAATTCGGGCTCCACGGGCGGTGGCGTCCTGCGTGCGATCGAGGAGGTGCCGGGCAGGATCGCCGCCGGCGTGGCCGAGGTCGGCACGGCGGTGGGTGACGCCGCCAGCGCGACGGTGTCGTTCAGCGAGCGCGCGATGCAGGCGCTGGCCGGCGGCGGCCTGGCCGTGGTGCATGGCGTCGAGGACGCGATCGCGTTTCCGTTCGAGATGGCCGCCGATGCGGCGATCGGCGTGGAGCATGCGGTGGCCGGCGGACTCCACCTGCTGTCCAGCGGCGTCCACGCCGCCATCGACGGCGTGCAGGCGGTGGCCCAGGGCACGGCCTCGGCGGTGCACGCGGTGGCGGTCGACCTGCCGGTGGCGATCGCGCACGACGTCAGCGAGGTCTCGCAGGCCGTGGCAGGCGACGCCACCACGGTGGCCGGGGCCGCGGCGGGCGTGGCGATGCTCACCGGCTCGTCGCCCATCAAGATGATCGGCTCCTTGTTCTGAGGCGCGCGGGGATCGACCCGCGGCTTCGACGCCGTCGGCCGCCTCAGCGCTGCGACAGCGCGTTGCCCACCAGCTTGGCCGTGATGTCGACGATCTGGATCATGCGGTCGTAGGGCATGCGGGTGGGGCCGATGACGCCCAGCGTGCCCACCACCCGGCCGTCGACCTCGTACGGCGACGACACCACCGACAGCGCCTCGAACGGCACCACGCGGCTCTCGCCGCCGATGAAGATGCGCACGCCCTCGGCGCGGCTGGAGCCTTCGAGCAGGCGCATCAGCTGGGTCTTCTGCTCGAAGACGTCGAACATGTCGCGCAGGCCGCGCATGTCGTGATGGAGATCCTGCACGCCCAGCAGGTTGCGCTCGCCCGAGACCACCACCTGCTCCTCGCTCTCGGCGATGGCGTCGCTGCCGGCCTGCACCGCGGCGCGCATCAGCGCGGCGATGTCGGCGCTCAGCGCCTCCACCTCGGTCTTCAGGCGTTCGCGCACGTCGTCGATGGACAGGCCGGCGTAGTGCGCGTTGAGGAAGTTCGTGGCCTCGATCAGCTGCGCCTGGGTGTGGTCGGCCGCGGTGATGATGACGCGGTTCTGTACGTCGCCGTCGGGGGCCACGAGGATCACCAGCACGCGGCGCTCGCCCAGGCGCAGGAATTCGATGTGGCGGAACACGCTGGCCTTGCGCGGCGCGGTGATGACGCCCACGAAGCTCGACAGGTTGGACAGCATCGAGGCGGCCTGCGCGATGACGCGCTGCGGCTGGTCGGGCTGCAGTTCGCGCGCGCCGCCCATGTCGCCCAGCAGCTGCGACAGGGTGGTCTCGTCGTCGACCGGGCGCACGGTGAGCATGGTGTCGACGAACACGCGGTAGCCGCGCGGCGTGGGCACCCGGCCGGCCGAGGTGTGCGGGCTGACGATCAGGCCCAGCTCTTCCAGGTCGGCCATCACGTTGCGGATGGTGGCCGGCGACAGCTCCAGGCCCGAGGCGCGCGAGAGCGTGCGCGAGCCCACCGGCTGGCCGTCGGCGATGTAGCGTTCGACCAGGGTCTTCAGGAGTGTCTTGGCGCGCTCGTCGAGCATGGGATCGATTGTACGGAGAAGAGGAAGGAAAGCGCGCCGGGGCGCGGTTCGCGCGGCGGCGCGGCGTGAAACCTGCCCGGGAGCGCCCGGTCCGCCGGCCGCCCGCCGACCCGGCGCGAAACCGACCGTTTACCGGGGGTGGACGGCGCGCCCCGCGCGAGGGTGCTGTGGTGTAATTCATCGCATGTCGACCCCCTTCCGTCACGTGGCGCTCTTCGGCAAGTACCAGTCCCAGGGCGTGCGTCCGATCCTGGAGGACATCGCCCAGTTCCTGGTGCGCGGCGGCGTCGAGGTGTCGGTCGATCATGACACGGCGATGAACAGCGACTGGAACGATTTCGGCGCGATGCGCATCGACGAGCTCGCCCAGGTGTGCGACCTCGCGGTGGTGGTGGGCGGCGACGGCACCATGCTGGGCATCGGCCGCGAGCTGGCGCGCCACGGCATTCCGCTGATCGGAATCAACCAGGGCCGGCTGGGCTTCATCACCGACATCGCCTCCACCAGCTGGCGCGACGCGCTCGCGCCCATGATCCGCGGCGACTACGAGGCCGAGAGCCGGCCGATGATCGAAGGCGGCGTCTGGCGCGACGGCGAGCAGATCTTCCAGGGCTTCGCCCTGAACGACGTGGTGGTGCGCAGCAGCAGCTCCAGCATGATCGAGATCCGCGTGTCGGTGGGCGCCGACCTGGTGGCCAACATCCGCTCCGACGGCGTGATCGTGGCCTCGCCCACCGGCTCCACCGCCTACGCGCTGTCGGCCGGCGGCCCCATCCTCCATCCGGACATCGGCGGCTGGACGATGGTGCCCATCGCCTCGCACACCTTGTCCAACCGGCCCATCGTGCTGCCGGACGACCAGGAGGTGCGGCTGGAACTGGTCAACGGCAAGGAGGCCAGCGCCAATTTCGACATGCACGGCCTGGCCAGCATGCTGGCCGGCGACGTCGTGCGCATGCAGCGCTCGGCCCACAAGGCGCGCTTCCTGCACCCGCGTGGCTGGAGCTACTACGCCACGCTGCGCAACAAGCTGCACTGGCACGAAGGCACGGCCTGACATGCGTCGCCGCCGGCCCGTCGTCTCGCAGGCTCACGGCATGAGCGCGCGCCCGGCCGCTCCGAAGAGCGCTCGCACCGCAGCCGCCAGGCGGAGGCTCGTCCAGTGATCGCGCGCCCGGCCGCTCCGAAGAGCGCTCGCACCGCAGCCGCCAGGCGGAGGCTCGTCCAGTGATCGCGCGCCCGGCCGCTCCGAAGAGCGCTCGCACCGCAGCCGCCAGGCGGAGGCTCGTCCCATGAGCCCCGGGGCCGGCATCATCCGCGGCGCGCTGCGACCGGCCACCACCGCGGCGCTCCCCTCCACCCGCAACGTCCACTGCTCGCTCCGACCATGCTGCGCCGCCTGTCGCTGAAGGATTTCGTCATCGTCGACGCCCTCGAACTCGAGTTCGGGGCCGGCTTCTCCGTGCTCACCGGCGAGACGGGCGCCGGCAAGTCCATCCTGATCGACGCCCTGCAGCTGGCGCTCGGCGCACGCGCCGAGGGCGGCGTGGTGCGCGAGGGCTGCGCGCGCAGCGAGATCGCCGCCGAGTTCGATTCCCCGGCCTCGCTGGCCGGCTGGCTCGACGAGGCCGGCTTCGCCGTCGACGAGACGCTGCTGCTGCGCCGGGTGGTCGATGCGCAGGGCCGGAGCCGCGCGTTCGTCAACGGCAGCGCGGCCACGCTCACCCAGTTGCGCGAGGTGGCCGACCACCTGATCGACATCCACGGCCAGCACGCCTGGCAAAGCCTCACGCGGCCGGCTGCGGTGCGCGCGCTGCTCGACGAGCAGGCCGGCATCGACGCCGCCCCGGTGGCTGTCGCCCACGCCGCCTGGGCCCAGGCCACGGCGGCGTTGTCCGGCGCGCGCGCGCGCCAGGGCGAGCTCGACACCGAACGCGAACGCCTCGCGTGGCAGCTGGCCGAGGTCGAGCGCCTGTCGCCGTCCGCCGACGAGTGGCAATCGCTCTCCGCCGAGCACGGCCGGCTGTCGCACGCGCAGGCGCTGATGACGGCCACGCAGCAGGCGCTGGAGGACGTCTCCGAGGGCGAGCTCAACACGCTGCGGCTGGTGGCGCGTGCCGCCGCCGCGCTGCGCGAGGTGGCCGACTACGACGCCGCGCTGGCGCCGGTCATCGAGGCGCTCGACGGCGCGGAGCTGCAGCTGCAGGACGCGGCGCACAGCCTGGCCAGCTACCTCAACCGCGCCGACCTCGATCCGCGCCGTCTGTCCGAGCTGGACGATCGAATGTCCGCCTGGATGGGCCTGGCGCGCCGCTTCCGCCGTTCGCCGGAAGACCTTCCCGCGCTGTGGGGCGAGTGGAAGGCCGCGCTGGCCGCGCTCGACGCCGCGGCCGACCTGGCCGGGCTGCAGAAGAAGGTCGACGACGCCCTGGCGCGCTGGCGCACCGAGGCGAAGCGGGTGAGCGCCCGCCGCGCAGCCGCGGCGCCGCTGATGGCCGGCCGCATCACCGAGGCGATGCAGCAGCTGGGCATGGCCGGGGGCCGCTTCGACGTCGCACTGGTGGCGCAGGACGCGCCGCAGTCCTACGGCGCCGAGACCGTGGAGTTCCTCGTCGCCGGCCATGCCGGCAGCACGCCGCGCCCGCTGGCCAAGGTGGCCTCGGGCGGCGAGCTGTCGCGGCTGGCGCTGGCCATCGCGGTCACCGCGGCGCAGTCGTCGGCGGGCGACGCGGGCAACGCCGGCGCGGCGCAGCCGGCGTCCTCGGGCGTCGGCACGCTCATCTTCGACGAGATCGACGCCGGCGTCGGCGGCACCGTGGCCGACTCGGTGGGCCGCCTGATGAAACGCCTGGGCCGGCACGTGCAGGTGATGGCCGTCACCCACCTGCCGCAGGTCGCCGCCTGCGGCGACCATCATTTCGTCGTCGCCAAGCGCAGCGTCGGCGGCAGCACCACCAGCCAGGTCACGCCGCTGGCGGGCGAAGCCCGCGTGGCCGAGGTGGCCCGCATGCTGGGCGGCGAGCGCAGCTCCGGCACCAGCCTCGCCCACGCGCAGGAACTGATCGCGCAGGCCGTCACGCTCGACGCCGCAGCCTCGCCCGCGGCCCCCGCCGCGCCGTCGCCGCGCGCACGCCCGGGAGCGCGCGGATGACCCCCGACCGCATCGAGGAGGCAGCATGACTTCGGCTTCCGACACCCCCGCGCCCGGCGCCGCGGCGCCCGCAGGGCCCGCAGCGAGGGCAGCACGCGAGGCGCATCCCACCCCGGAAGGCACGCGCGAGATCGTGCTGGTCACCGGCATCTCCGGCTCCGGCAAGTCCGTCGCGCTGCATGCGCTGGAGGACGCCGGCTTCTTCTGCGTCGACAACCTGCCCCCCGAGCTGCTGCCCGAGTTCCTGCGCCTGGAAAACGAACGCACCGTGCGCCGCGTGGCGGTGGCCGTCGACGTGCGCACCGCCGGCTCGCTGCCGCGCCTGGTGCCGCTGCTGGAAAGGCTCATGAACGAGGGCGTCAAGGTGCGTCCCGTGTTCCTCGACGCCAGCACCGACACCCTGGTGCGCCGCTTCTCGGAAACGCGCCGGCCGCACCCGCTGTCCAAGGACCACCTGGGCGTGCTCACGCATCGCGCGCTGATGGAGGCCATCGAGCTCGAGCGCGAGCTGCTCGCCACGATCCGCGTGCGCTCCACCATCCTCGACACCAGCCAGCTGCGCCCGGTGCAGCTGCGCCGCTGGATGCGCGACCTGGTGGGCGCCCACGCCAGCCAGCTGTCGCTGGTCTTCGAGTCGTTCGCCTTCAAGCGCGGCGTGCCGCTCGACGCCGACATGGTCTATGACGTGCGCGTGCTGCCCAATCCGTACTACCTGCGCGAGCTGCGCCCGCTCACCGGCCGCGACGAGCCGGTGGCTACCTACCTCAGCGAGCAGCCCGAAGTCATGGAGATGCTCGGCCAGATCGAGACCTTCCTGCGCCGCTGGCTGCCCAATTTCGAGGACGACCAGCGCAGCTACCTCACGGTGGCCATCGGCTGCACCGGCGGCCAGCACCGCTCGGTGTTCATGGCCGAGACGCTGGCGCAGCGCTTCGCGCCGACGGTGACCACGCTGTTGCGCCACCGCGAACTGGATACCTCCGACGGCGCATGACGGCCGCGAGCGAACCGGACATCCGCTTGCTGGACTGGCGCGCGCTGGGGCACGCCGAGCGCGCCGCGGTGCTGGCGCTCGAGATCAGCGCGGCGCAGGTCGAATACGCGGGCACGGTCGCACGCAGCGTCGCCGCCTGCGAGGCGAGCGACCCGGCCCAGGTGGCCGGCCTCGCCATTCGCGTCGGCCACGAGATCGTCGGCTGGGTCGTCCTCAAGCGCAGAGACTCGGCGCCCGACTGGGTGGACGCCGACGCCGCGGTCGTCGCTGGGCTGCGGGTCGACATCCGCCACCAAGGCCGCGGCGTCGGCTCGTCCGCGTTGACCGCTCTCGCGCGCTGGGTCGCCTTGCACTGGCCGCAGACGGCACGGCTCATGCTGCGCGTGGACGACGACAACGCCGCCGGCATCCGCGCCTACGAGAAGGCCGGCTGGATCGAGACGGGCGAGCGCCGCACCGGGCGCGTCGGGCTGGAGCGGACGATGTCGCTGCCGCTCTGAAGCGCGCAGGGCCGCCGGCGTCAGTCCGGCAACGCAGCCTCCAGCAGCTTGCGGATCGGCGACGGAATGCCCACGCCGGCGAGGTCGGCGCGCGCGAACCAGCGCCCTTCGCCGGCCTCCGTCGGCACGCTGGTGTCGGCCTCGTCTTCCACCGGCACGACGTCGCCGTGCACGTCGGCTTCGCCGGGCTCCTCGATGCCCGCACCGGCCACGTTGACCGCGCCCAGCCGCTCGATCTCGCGCTGCTGCGCGGGTGACACGGCGCCGTGCCACTGCAGCTTCAGCGGCTGCAGCATCCAGTCGAAGTGGGTCAGCACGTGCTTGAATGGCGCCATCCATTCCAGCATGCCGGGCCAGGGCTCGACCGCGCGCTCCAACGCGATGGCGGTGTCGAACTCCGGCAGCGACCACAGCTGCGCCCACACGCCGGTGTCGGCGCGCCGCACCAGCCACACGCGGCGCCCGTGCTGCAGCCACAGCAGGACGGCGGCGCGCTTGCCGCGCTTCAGCTTGCGGGCCTTGACCGGGAACTTCTCGGGCGTGCCGACGGCGCGCGCCTGGCACGTCGCCCAGGCCGGGCAGGCGTCGCAGGCCGGCCTGCGGATCGTGCAGACGGTGGCACCGAGATCCATCAGCCCCTGCGTGTAGGTGGCCATCGCGGCGTGCAGCGGCTCGCCGGCCGGCGCGTCCGGCAGCATCTGCGTGGCGATCGCCCACAACGCCTTCTCGGCCGCGGCCTGCGCGATGTCGCCCTCGTAGGCGAGCACGCGCGTGAGCACCCGCTTGACGTTGCCGTCGAGGATGGCCACGCGCTCGCCGAAGCAGAACGCGGCAATCGCGGCGGCGGTGGAGCGGCCGATGCCGGGCAGCTCGGCGAGCTGCTGCGCGCTGCGCGGAAACACGCCGCCGTGCTCGGCGACGACTACCTGCGCGCAGCGATGCAGGTTGCGGGCGCGGGCGTAGTAGCCCAGGCCGCTCCACAGCGCGAGCACGTCCTCGGCCGGCGCGGCCGCCAGCGCGACGACGTCGGGAAAGCGCTGGAGGAAGCGCTCGTAGTAGCCCAGCACCGTGGTGACCTGGGTCTGCTGCAGCATGATCTCGGACAGCCACACGCGGTACGGGTCGCGGGTGAGCTGCCACGGCAGGCCCGCGCGGCCATGGGCGCGCTGCCAGGCGACCAGGCGCTCGGCGAACGGCAGCGCGTGCCACTGCGCGGCCGCCTCGCGGGCGATGAACGGAGGGCGGACGGCGTCTGCGGGAAAGAGATCCATGCCGGATCATGCCTCGCCGCGGCAAGGCCGACGGCCGGCGGGTTCGCAGCGTCTCAGACCGCGGCGCTGGCCGTGGCGTCGAACGGGATCTCGAAGTGCTCGGACTCGATGCCCGTGGGGCCGCGGCGAGCAATGACGGCGAGCGTCTCGCAGCGCAGCGCCACGTCGGTGATCAGCGCCTCGATGCGCGCCGATTGCGACTCGACGTCGACCACGCGTTCTTCCAGGTCGCCGGCGGCCTGCTGGATGCGCTCGAGCGACTCGCGACGCTTGCGGAAGCTGCGGCGACGGTCGCGCAGCTGCGCCTCCATCTGCGCGCTGGCGGCCTGGTGCCACAGCTCGATGTCGCGCGCGGCGGTCTCGAAGACGACGCGCAGCTTGGACACGAGCATGCGCACGAAGCGCTCCTTGAACGCCGACGACGCCATGCGCAGCGTCTCGCTGAGGCCGAAGTAGCGGTTGTAGCCGCGCTCGATGGCCGCCAGGTCCTCGCGATGGCTCGCCAGCTCGGGCGGCAGCGCGATCGACAGCGAGAAGCCGAACTCGGCGTTGAGCTGGCGGAAGGTGCCCTGCAGCATCTCGCGCGCCTCGGCCGTGGTGACCTCGGAATCGGACAGCGCGTGGCGCAGCTTGTCGCACATGCCCAGGAAAGCCTGGCGCGCGCCCAGGTGCAACCAGCCGGAGTTCAGCGCCGACTGCAGTTCCTTGACCTCGGCGCGGATGCGCTCGCTGGAGAGCTGGTTCTGGGTGTCGCGCAGCAGGCGCGTCTGCACCGCGCGCAGCGCGGTCAGGCGGGTGACGCAGCGCTCGAACTCCGCGGCGTCTTCCTGCACGCGGTCGAGCAGGTGGCGCACGCGGGCGCCGCTCTTGCCGCGCAGGCCGCGCAGCTCCAGCAGTTGTTCGGAATTCTGGCGGCGCTGGTCGCGCAGGCGCGCGTTGACCTGGGCGCGCAGCGCCTCCACGCCCTGCACCACGGCATGGGTGAGCACCTGCTGGCGCGCGGGCAGCAGCTCGTTGGTGAGCGCCTCTTCCAGCTGCGGCAGCCGGCTCTTGGCCAGGTCGGCGGCGTTGTCGTTCAGGCGCGCATGCAGCGCAAGGCGTGCCGAGACCGGGAACACCCGGTCGCGCGGCATCTGCAGCGTCTGCGCGGTGACCTCGCACTGCTTCTGCACCAGCGCCTCGTTCTGCTCGTCGGTGAGCAGCGGGTCGGCCAGCATGTCGACCTTGTTGAGCACGACGAAGCAGGCCATGGACTGGCCGCCCAGGTGTTCGTTCCACACCGACAGGTCCGACTTGGTCACGCCGGCGTCGGCGCCCAGCAGGAACAGCGCGGCATGCGCGCCGGGCAGCAGGCCCAGCGTCAGCTCGGGCTCGGTGCCGATCGCGTTCAGGCCCGGAGTGTCGAGCACCACCAGCCCGCGCGCGAGCAGCGGGTGGGGGTAGTTGATCATCGCGTGGCGCCAGGCCGGCACCTCGACATGGCCGTCCTCGTCCAGCGGCGGATTGTCCTCGGGGTCGGTGTCGGACCACAGGCCCAGTTCGCGGGCGACGTCGGGGGTCACCTTGCGGGTGTGGGTGACCTCGGCCAGCGCGGCGGCCAGGGCGTCCGGGTTGGACGGGTCCAGCGGCACGCGCTTCCAGCCTTCGCGCGAGGCGCGCAGTTCGGTCAGCGACAGTCCCTCGCGACGGGTGTCGATGGGCAGCAGGTCCAGCATCGGCGGCTCGCGCTCGTCCCAGGCGAGCTCGACCGGGCACATCGTGGTGCGGCCGGGGGATGCGGGCAGGATGCGGCGGCCGGTGTCGGCGAAGAAGATGGCGTTGATCAGTTCGGACTTGCCGCGCGAGAACTCGGCGACGAAGGCGACGACGAGCTTGTCGGCCAGCACGCGCTGGCGCAGCGATTCGGCGATCTCGGCCGACGGCACCGACAGCAGGTCGTTGCTGGTGAAGAACCGCGTCAGACCCGACAGTTCGCGCGCCAGCGACTGGCGCCAATTGGCCAGGGCATCCAGGGCGGGTACCAGCGATTGATCTTTCGTCATTCCCAAGCTCTTTATGCGTCGCGCTCGATGGTCGGCGCCGGTGACGGCGGAATCCGCTTCTGGTTCATATATTGACCAGTTGGCCGCCGAATCGTAGCGCGATTGCCGGAATGCAATCGCCGGATAACCCGGCCAAATGCGAAGTATGTCGCATCGCGGACGCCACCGGATCGGCCGCACCGCACCGCTGTGCCCAGCCTGGAAACCTCCGGATACAGACTCGCCAAATACTCACCGGTCTCGAGTATCGCGGCACCCGCGCCGGCAGTATCCCTAGCGCTTCTGGCAAACCCCGCAGAAAAAGGTCGCGCGCTGGCCCTGGACGATTCGGCGCACCACCGTCCCGCAGGTATTGCAGGGCGCGCCGGCGCGCCCGTAGACCTGCGCCTGTTCCTGGTAATGACCGGCTGCGCCGTTGGCGCTGAAGTCCTTCAGCGTGGTGCCGCCGGCCTCGATCGCGCGGCGCAGCACCTGGCGCACCGCCGCCAGCAGCCGCGCCGCGCGCGGCCGGCTGATGCGGTTGGACGGCGTACGGGGATCGATGCGCGCCAGGTGCAGGGCCTCGCAGGCGTAGATGTTGCCGGCGCCCACCACTAGTTCGCCCGACAGCAGCGCCGTCTTCACCGGCGCGCGGCGCGCCTGCAGCCCGGCGTGGAATCCGACCTCGTCCAGCGCCGGATCGAACGGCTCGGGGCCCAGCACCGCCAGCAGCTTGCGCGCCGGATCGGCGTCGAGCCCCGCCGACCAGACGACGGCGCCGAAGCGCCGCGGGTCGGTCAGCCACAGGCAGCCGCGGTCGGTGAGCAGGCGGAAGTGGTCGTACGGCCCGCGCTCGGCCGGCGCCGGCCCGAACGCGAGCGCGCCCGACATGCCCAGGTGGATCAGCAGCCCGCCGGACGGTTCGACCGGCGCCGCGGTCCGCGGCAAGCCCGGCGACCGGGCGTGCGCGCCGCCGCGCGAGAGCGGCAGCCACAGGTACTTGCCGCGCCGCGTCATCGCGCCGCATTCGACGCCCACGAGCGCCTGCGGCTCGTGGCCCAGCGGCCAGCGCAACGGCAGGCCCATCTGCACGTCCAGCACCCGCGCGCCCAGCAATCCGTCCGCAACACTGCGGCGCGTCACTTCGACCTCTGGCAACTCGGGCATCTGGATTTCTCGGGGCCTAGAATGGACTGATATGGAGCGACGATGAGTCAAACACAAGGCTTGGGGCGGAGCAAGCACGAGGCCGTGGCGCGCGTGGCGCGATCGGCCCGCCATGCCCTGCTCGGCCTGGGCATGGCCCTCCTCCTGCCCACGCTCGCCTGGGCGCAGCAGAAGAACGCCGCCCTGCCGCCGGCCGGGCCCGCCTCGGTGCCCACCGTGGCACCGCCGGCGCCGCCGCCCGTCGACAACTCGTATCTCGACGGCCCGCTGTTGTACCAGTTGTTGCTGGCGGAGTTCGCGTTGCGGGAAAACCAGCCCGCCGACGCCATCGAGCTGATGCTGGAGGCGGCCCGCCACAAGAGGGACGACGCGCTGTATCGGCGCGCGCTGCAGATCGCCATCGAGGCCGGCGCGGGCGACAAGGCGCTGACCATCACGCGCAGCTGGCGCCAGGCGATGCCGCGCTCGACCGAGGCGCTGCGCACCGAGATCCAGCTGCTGCTCGAGTTCGACCGCGTGCCCGAGACCGCCGAGCCGCTGCGCCAGTTGCTGGCCATGAGCCCGCCTGCCGAACGCGTGGCGCTGATCTTCAGCCTGCCGCGCGCGCAGCAACGCGCCAAGGACAAGACGGCGGCCGCCGAACAGTTCCGGCTGCTGCTGCAGCCCTACATGGACGCGCCGGACACGCGCGTCGCCGCCCACGTCGCGCTCGGCCGCATCCGCCTGAACCAGGGCCAGCCGCTGTTCGCGCTGGACCTGGCCGGCCAGGCCCAGGCGCAGGACGTGAAGGCACTGCAGCCGGTGCTGCTGGCTCTCGACGTGATGAACGGCGCCACCGACGGCACGCCGGCCCGCAAGTCGGCCCTGGCGCCCGGCGCGGCCGCGAGCGTGGTCGCGCCATCGGCGCCGCTGCCCGGCACCGCGCCGTCGACCGAGCTCATCGCCGGGGCCGAGGCCCTGGTGCGGCGCTACCTGGCCCAGCCGGACACCGAGCCGGTGGTCCGCCAGGCCTTCGCCAGCGTGCTGGCCACGCAGCAGCGCCTGACCGATGCCGCCGAGCAGCTGCGCCTGGCCGTCAAGGACCGCCCGAACCAGGCGCAGCTGTGGCTGGCGCTGGGCGAGATCGACCTCGAGCTGCGCGACCCCGTCGCCGCCGACGCCGACCTCCGGCATGCCTTGACGCTGGCCAGCGAGCAGGCCGCCGAGAACGCCGCGGCCCGCAAGGCGGTCGCCGCCGCGAACGGCACCGCCGACGAGGATGACGGCCCCGATGCAGCGTCGCCGCCCGGGGCCGACACCAGCCCGGTGCGCCTGGCCCACATCCAGTTGCTGCTGGCCCGCGCCGCCGAGCAGCGCCACGACGACGCGGCCGCGGGCCGCTGGCTCGCGCAGGTCGACCCCCGCGAGACCGACCTGCAGGTGGTCGCGCTGCGCGCGGGGCTGCTGGCGCGCCAGGGCAAGCTGGCCGAGGCGCTGAAGCTGGTGCGCGCCGCCAACGCGTCCACGCCGGCCGAACAGCGCTACAAGCTGCTGACCGAGGTGCAGCTGCTGCTCGACGAGAAGAAGCTGGCCGAGGCGCGCGACGTGCTCGCCAAGGCCAACGCCGAGACGCCCGACGACGTCGAGCTCGTCTACCAGGAGGCCATGGTCGACGAGCGCCTGAACCGCCTCGACGAGATGGAGCGCCTGCTGCGCCGCATCCTGGTGCTGCAGCCCGACAACTCGCAGGCGCTCAACGCGCTGGGCTACTCGCTGGCGGACCGCAACCTGCGCCTGGACGAGGCGCTGTCGATGGTGCGCCAGGCCCACGAGCTGTCGCCGGCCGACCCGTTCATCGTCGACAGCCTGGGCTGGGTCGAATACCGGATGGGGCATTTCGACGCCGCCGCCACGCTGCTGGCCCAGGCCTACTCCTCGCGCAAGGACACCGAGATCGCCGCCCACCTGGGCGAGGCGTTGTGGGCCGACGGCAAGCACGACGAGGCGGCGCGCGTGCTGCGCGACGCGCACAAGCTCGACGCCGGCAACGAGGTGCTCAAGCAGACGATGAACCGGCTGAAGGTCGCCCCGTGAGGTGGTGGCTCCGCGGCGCCGGCGTGCTGGCGCTGGCCCTGCTGCAGGCCTGCGCCACCCGCCCGCCGCCGCTGCCGGGCCACGTCTACACGGGCCGACTGGCCGTGCGCACCGACGCGGTGCCCGATGCGCCCGCCCGCTCGGTCAGCGGCCAGTTCGAGCTCAGCGGCAACGCCTCCAGCGGCCAGCTGATCCTCACCAGCCCGATCGGCACGACGGTGGCGCGCGCGCGCTGGTCGCATCCCGTGGGCCTCCAGGGCAGCCCGTCGCGCATCGAGCTCGAGGCCGACGGCGCCACCACGCATTACGCGACGCTGGAGGACATGATGCAGCGCGCGATCGGCGACCAGCTGCCGCTGGCGGCGATGTTCGACTGGCTGTCCGGCCGGCCGTGGCCGGACGCCCCGGTGACCAGCGGCACGGCCGCCCCCACCTTCGACCAGCTCGGCTGGCACGTCGACCTCTCGCAACTGGCGGACAACCGGCTGATCGATGCGCAACGCGCGCTGCCGGCGCCGGCCCTGCACGTGCGCGTCAAGCTCGACGCCGCCGAGCCCGCGGCATCGGCCGCCTCCGCCTCCTGACCTCCTTCGTCCCGCCATGGCCGTCAAAGCCTTCTACGACCTGCCCGCGCCGGCCAAGCTCAACCTGTTCCTGCACATCACGG
Organism: uncultured Vitreoscilla sp.; assembly: GCA_964418745.1. Classification (GTDB taxonomy): domain Bacteria; phylum Pseudomonadota; class Gammaproteobacteria; order Burkholderiales; family Burkholderiaceae_C; genus Scleromatobacter. Next base: position 80,276 of record CAYQMX010000012.1, on the reverse strand, counting down.
GCCGGCGCGCTGACGGCTACCACCTGCTGCAGTCCGTCTTCATCCTGGTCGACTGGGCCGACACCCTCCACGTCGAGCGCCGCGACGACGGCCTGCTGCGCCGCCACGACCTCGGGCCCGCGCTGCCCGCCGACGACCTGAGCCTGCGCGCCGCGCGGGCGCTGCAGCAGGCCAGCGGCTGCACGTACGGCGCCGACATCTCGGTGCTGAAGTCGGTGCCCTGGGGCGCCGGCATGGGCGGCGGCAGCTCCGACGCCGCCACCGTGCTGCTGGCGCTCAACCGGCTGTGGAACCTGCACTGGCCGCGCGCGCGGCTGCTGGCGCTGGCCACGCCGCTGGGCGCGGACGTGCCGTTCTTCGTCGGCGGCGACAACGCCTTCGTCGAGGGCATCGGCGAGAAGTTGACCCCCATCGGCTGGGCGCCGCACCGATATGCGGTCGTGAAGCCCGTAGAAAGCCTGGGAACCGCGGGCATCTTTTCTCATCCGGACTTGGCACGCGATACAGAGCCTGCTACACTAGTAGGCTCTCTTGCACACATGAATGCAGAGTCCGAAGCCGGAATATCGGCTTTCGGCCGGAACGATCTCCAACCGGTGGCCCAGGCCTTGTGCCCGCCCATCGAGCAGGTCGCACAATGGCTGGAAAGCCGGTTCGGCAACAGCCGGATGACCGGTTCGGGCAGTGCGGTGTTCGCAAGAGTCGATGCGGAAGGTGTGTCGTGGCCCGAGGGTGAACTGCCCCGGGGCTGGACGGGCCGGATGTGTCGCAGTCTCGCCCATCACCCGTTGCGGGCCTGGGCCGACTGAGGAAGAGTTGACGGGTTCGGCTTCACGGCCGGGTCCTGTGTAGGGGAGTCGCCAAGTTGGTTAAGGCATCGGATTTTGATTCCGACATGCGAAGGTTCGAATCCTTCTTCCCCTGCCAAATGTCCCTGCCCGGCCTTGACGGTATTCCCGGATAAGGACGAGGTTCGAAAGGCCGGTCGCAAGGGCCGGCATCCCGGTCTCGCTGCGCACCCCGCCCTCACGGAGTCTCCGACGTGCTGTTCAACACGGTCCTGTTCACAGGCAACGCGAATCCTGTGCTGGCGCAGGAAATCGCCACCCAGCTCGGCACCGAGCTCGGCAAGGCGAAGGTCGGCCGCTTCTCCGACGGCGAATGCGACGTCGAGATCCACCAGAACGTGCGTGCCCGCGACGTCTTCGTCATCCAGTCCACCGGGGCGCCGACGAACGAGAACGTGATGGAACTGCTGATCATGGTCGATGCGTTGAAGCGCGCCAGCGCGCGCCGCATCACCGCCGTGATCCCGTACTTCGGCTACGCCCGCCAGGATCGCCGCTCGCGTTCCACGCGCGTGCCCATCAGCGCCAAGGTCGTGGCCAACCTGCTGCAGACCGTGGGCGTCGAGCGCCTGCTCACGATGGACCTGCACGCCGACCAGATCCAGGGCTTCTTCGACATCCCCGTGGACAACATCTACGCGTCGCCGGTGCTGCTGACCGACGTCAAGTCGAAGAACTACCAGGACCTCGTGGTGGTGTCGCCCGACGTCGGCGGCGTGGTGCGCGCCCGCGCACTGGCCAAGCAGCTCGGCTGCGACCTGGCCATCATCGACAAGCGCCGTCCGAAGGCCAACGTCTCCGAAGTGATGCACGTCATCGGCGACATCGACGGCCGCAACTGCGTGATCATGGACGACATGATCGACACCGCCGGCACGCTCGTGAAGGCCGCCGAGGTGCTCAAGGATCGCGGCGCCAAGAGCGTCTACGCCTACTGCACGCACCCGGTGTTCTCCGGCCCGGCCGTCGAACGCATCAAGAATTCGGCGCTCGACGAGGTCGTGATCACCAACACGCTGCCGTTGTCCGACGCCGGCAAGGCCTGCAAGAAGATCCGCCAGCTGTCGGTGGCCTTCCTGTTCGCCGAGACCATCCGCCGCATCTCCGACGGCGAATCGGTCACCTCCCTCTTTGCGGAACAGAACAACAACTTCTGAGCCGCATTTCCCGATCCTTCGGCCGTCCGCCCACGAGCGGAGAAGCGGTGGCTGGATCGTCTTTACCGGGCGCCTGGTCGCGGGGCCCAACTTGGAGTTTTCAAAATGAAGTTCACCGCTTATGAGCGCAGCCTGCAGGGGACCGGAGCGAGCCGCCGCCTGCGTCTGTCCGGCAAGGTTCCCGGCATCGTCTACGGCGCCGGCGAGCCGCAGATGATCGAGCTCGATCACAACGCTCTCTACTTCGCCCTGAAGAAGGAAGCCTTCCACTCGTCCGTCCTCGAGATGGACCTGGGCGGCAAGGTCGCGCAGGTCCTGCTGCGCGACTTCCAGATGCACGCGTACAAGCAGATCGTCCAGCACATCGACTTCCAGCGCGTCGACGCCAACACGCGCCTGCGCAAGAAGGTGCCGCTGCACTTCACGGGCGAGGAAACGTCGCCGGCCGTCAAGACCGACGCCTGCGTCGTCAACCACGTCGCCACCGAAGTCGAAGTCGAATGCCTGGCCACCCAGCTGCCGGAATTCATCAGCGTCGACCTGAGCGGCCTGGTCAAGGGCAAGTCGCTGCACGTGTCCGACCTGAAGTTCCCGGCCGGCATCAAGGCCGTCAAGCACGGCACGCAGAACCCGGTGGTCGTCTCGGTCGCCGAGCCGCGTGTCGAGGCCGTCGACGCCGCCGAAGACGCCGCTGCCGCCGAGAAGGCTGCTGCCGCACCCGCCAAGGGCAAGGGCGGCAAGGCCGCCCCGGCCAAGCCGGCCGCTGGCGCCGCTGCCGCCCCGGCCGCCGCCGCCAAGAAGAAGTGATCTTGCGCGGCGACGGCCGCGTCGAGGTTTCTCTGGAGAGCCCCGCTTCGGCGGGGCTTTTTCGTTTCCGGCCGGGCTGCGCCGCGGCGGCCGCTCAGGCGCGGTAGTTCGCCATCGCCTCGCCCAGGCGGACGGGGCGCGCCGGCGTCCAGGCCGGGTTGAAGGCGAGGTCACCCTTCGGGAAGGTCATGATCACGGTGGAGCCGAGCAGGAAGCGGCCCATCTCGTCGCCCTTCTTCAGCACGATGGCCTGGTCGTCGTAGCGCCATTCGCGGATCCTGCCGGGACGCGTCGCGTTGACCACCCCATGCCAGACCGTCTGCATGCTGCCGACGATGGTGGCGCCCACCAGGACCAGCGTCCAGGGGCCGCGCGGCCCCTCGAACAGGCAGACCACCCGCTCGTTGCGCGCCCACAGCCCCGGCACGCCCTGCGCGGTGACCGGATTGACCGAGAACAGGTCGCCCGGCACGTGGATCATGCGCAGCAGGCGGCCGTCGCACGGCATGTGGATGCGGTGGTAGTCCTTCGGGCTCAGGTAGATCGTGGCGAAGCTGCCGTCGACGAACGGCGCGGCCAGCGCGGTGTCGCCACCCAGCAGCGCCTGCGTGGTGTAGTCGTGGCCCTTGGCCTGGAAGATGCGGTGCTCGTCGATCCGACCGAACTGGCTGATCGCGCCGTCGACCGGGCAGATCAGGTCGGCGTCGGCGATCGGCCGCATGCCCGGCTTGAGCGCGCGCGTGAAGAAGTCGTTGAAGCTCCGGTACGCGGCCGGGTCCGGCTCGACCGCTTCGTCCATGTCGACCTTGTAGTCGCGGACGAAATTGCGGATCAGTCGCGTGGTGTACCAGCCCCACTCGTTGCGCGCCATGAAGCCCGCGTAGAGGGTCAGCAGGCGCTTGGGATAGAAGTACTGGGGCAGGACGGCGAGACGGGACATATCCGGTCGATTTTATCTGGCGGCACTCGAGGCCCTCGAATGCCGCCAGCGACCGCGCTTCAGTCGAGCAAGGCGTTCGGCGACGTGAAGTCGTAGCCCAGCGCCTGCGCCACGGCTTCGAACGTGACCTTGCCGTGCGCCACGTTCAGGCCGGCCTTCAGGTGCGGATTGCCGCGCATGGCCGCCTGCCAGCCGAGGTCGGCCAGCGCGAGGCCGGGGCCGATGGTGGCGTTGTTCAGCGCGAAGGTGGACGTGCGCGCCACGGCGCCCGGCATGTTGGCCACGCAGTAGTGCACCACGCCGTCGACCACGTAGGTGGGCTCGGCGTGCGTGGTGGCGTGCGAGGTCTCGAAGCAGCCGCCCTGGTCGATCGCGACGTCGACGACCACCGCGCCCTTGCGCATGCGCGAGATCATCTCGCGCGTGACCAGCTTGGGCGCGGCCGCGCCGGGGATCAGCACGCCGCCGACCACCAGGTCGGCCTCGAGCACCGACTCTTCGACGGCTGCTGCGTTCGAGTACAGCGTCGTGATCCGGTTGCCGAACACGAGATCGAGCTGGCGCAGGCGGTCGACGTTCTTGTCCAGCACGGTCACGCGCGCGCCGGCGCCCACCGCGCACTGCAGCGCGTGCGTGCCCACCACGCCCCCGCCCAGGATGACCACGTGGCCCGGCGCCACGCCCGGCACGCCGCCCAGCAGCACGCCCATGCCGCCCTTGCTCTTTTCGAGGTGCGCCGCGCCGGCCTGGATGGACATGCGCCCGGCCACCTCGCTCATCGGCGCGAGCAGCGGCAGGCCGCCGCTGGCGCCGGTGATCGTCTCGTAGGCCACGCAGACCGCGCCGGACTTCACCAGCGCGGCCGTCTGGTCGGGATCCGGGGCCAGGTGCAGGTAGGTGTAGAGCAGCTGGCCCGGGCGCAGCATCGCGCACTCCTGCGGCTGCGGTTCCTTGACCTTGACGATCATGTCGGCGCGCGCGAACACCTCCTGCGCGGTGTCGAGCAGCGTGGCGCCGGCGGCGCGGTACTGCGCGTCGTCCAGGCCGATCGCGGCGCCGGCCCCCGCCTGCACCATCACCGAGTGCCCGTGGGCGACGAACTCGCGCACGCTGGCGGGGGTCAGCCCGACGCGGTATTCGTGGTTCTTGATTTCCTTCGGAACGCCGATCTTCATGGGATGTCTCCGTTGCGGGTATCTGGAAAAAATCCAGCGTAGGTCGACCCCGGGAAAGTGTGAAGCTGCATCGCAATTACTGCGATTACAGTAGCGACACTTATGAACCTGCTCGATCCCGCCGCGCTCGAGTCCCTGGCCGCGCTGGCCGAGGCCGGCAGCTTCGAGCGCGCGGCGCAGTTGCTGTCGATCACGCAATCGGCCGTGTCGCAGCGGCTGCGCGCCCTCGAGACGCAGGTGGGCCAGCTGCTGGTGGTGCGCTCGCGCCCGCTGCGCATGACCGAGCCCGGCAAGGTGCTGCTGCGCTACGCCCGCCAGTTGCAGGCGCTGCGCGCCGACGCCGCGCGCGAGCTGGGCGCCACCCAGATGCGCGAGGAGCGGCTGCCGATCGCGATCAACGCCGACAGCCTGGCCACCTGGGTGCTGGGCGCGCTCGACGCGCTGGTGCACGCCGGCCAGCGCGAGGGCTACGGCCTGGAGCTGATCGTCGACGACCAGGACTTCACGCACGACCGCCTGCGCGAAGGCGAGGTGCTGGGCTGCGTCTCGACCGTGGCCATGGCGCTGCGCGGCTGCACCTGCCAGCCGCTGGGCCTGATGCGCTACATCGCCGTCGCCAGCCCGGCCTTCATGGCGCTGGCGATGCCCGCCGGCCTCAACGAGGCCAACTTCGCCAAGCTGCCGTTCATCGTCTTCAACCGCAAGGACGACATGCAGGCGCAATGGGTGGCGCGCGCGATGGGCGTGCGCGACCCCCGCCTGAAGGAGCGCTACGTGCCGTCCAGCGAGGCCGGCGCGCGCGCCGCGGTGATGGGCTGGGGCGTCGCCGTCATCCCCGAGCTGCTCGCCCGCGCGCATCTGGACACCGGCGCGCTGGTGGCGATCCGGCCCGAGGTGACGATCGACGTCGCGCTGTACTGGCACCAGTGGAAGCTGGGCACCGGCATCGACGCGCCCGCCGAGGCCGGCGCGCCCATCGCACGCTCCGGCCTGATGGAGCAGATCGGCCAGGCGCTGATCGTCGGCGCGCGCGCGGCGCTGCTGCAGCCGTGAGAATGGCACGATGCTGATCCTCGAGACCGACCGCCTGCGCCTGCGCTGGTTCACCGCCACCCCCACCGACGCCGACTTCCTGCTCGCGCTGCTCAACGACCCCGGCTGGCTGGCCAACATCGGCGAGCGCAACGTGCGCACCCGGCGCCAGGCGCTCGCCTGGATCGCGACGCGCCACACGGCCACCTACGGCCGGCTGGGCTTCGGCTTCTGGGCCGTCGAACGCAAGTCCGACGACGTGCTGGTGGGCATGTGCGGCCTCATCAAGCGCGACACCCTGATGGAGGCCGATGTCGGCTACGCGCTGATGCCCGCGTTCCGCGGCCAGGGCTACGCGCGCGAAGCCGCGGCCGCCTGCGTGCGCTACGCGCTCGACGTGCTGGGCCTGCCCGAGGTCTGGGGCATCACCGGCCCGGCCAACGCCGGCTCGGCGGCCGTGCTGCGCCAGGTCGGCCTGCACGACGCCGGCATCACGCGCCTGGTGGGCGAGGAGCGCGAGACCTGGCTGTTCAAGTCGCCGCGCCCCCACCGCGGCGACGACCGCGCGCAGGTCGACGCGCTGACGCAGCGCTTCCTGGCGGCGTTCACCAACCGCGACGGCGCCATCCCGACGCTGCCCGCGCTGCCACACTACTTCATGCTGGATGCCACCGTGCGCGTGGCCGACGCGCTGGGCACGGTCACCACCACCGACCTGCACGGCTTCATCGCGCCGCGCGCCGAGCTGCTGGCCGGCGGCCGCTTGCGCGACTTCGAGGAGCACGAGACCGAATCGCGCACCGAGCTCCACGGCGCGATCGCCCAGCGCTGGCTGCGCTACGCCAAGCGCGGCACGCTCGACGGCGTGCCCTTCGCCGGCGCCGGCACCAAGTCGCTGCAGTTCGTGCGCACCGAGCGCGACTGGAAGATCGCCTCGCTGGTCTGGACCGACGACTCGCCCGCCATCCACGGATAATCGGCCGATGATTCGATTGATCGTCGGCCTCGGCAACCCCGGGGCGGAATACGAGGACACGCGCCACAACGCCGGCTTCTGGTGGGTGGAGCGCGCCGCGCGCCAGCTCGGCGGCCACCTGGCGCACGACCCGAAGTACCACGGCTTCGTCGCGCGCGTGAACCGCCCCGACGGCCCGGTGTGGCTGCAGCAGCCCCTCACCTACATGAACCTGTCGGGCAAGGCGGTGGCGCCGCTGGCGCGCTTCTTCAAGATCCTGCCCGACGAGATCCTGGTGGTGCACGACGAGCTCGACATCCCGCCCGGGCAGATGAAGCTCAAGAAGGGTGGCGGCAACGGCGGCCACAACGGGCTGAAGGACATCCAGGCGCAGCTGGGCACCGGCGACTTCTGGCGCCTGCGCCTGGGCATCGGCCATCCGGGCGATCGCAACGAGGTCGCTGCCTACGTGCTGCGCAAGCCGCCGGCCGCCGAACGCACGGCAATCGAGGCGAATGTCGACGACAGCCTGAAAGCGCTGGACCTGCTGCTGGCAGGTGACATGGACAAGGCGATGATGAAGATCCACGCCAAGCCGCCACGCCCCAAGCCGCCACGCCCGCCGCAGCTCAATCCGCTGCTCAACGCGCTGATGTCCAAGGTGCCGGCGGCCACGCCGTCGCCGTCCCACCCTGCGAGCCCTGCGGGGCCGGCCGCGGCCGGCACGCAGGAGCCCGCCGAGTGACGATCCCCACCCCCCACCGCTTCCATACCGCCCGCCCCGCCGACGCCCGCCGCGCGGGGATGCCCGCCGGGTTCGCCGCGCTGCTGTGCGCCGGCACCCTGCTGGCCGATGCCGCGCAGGCCCGCACCCCGCGCCCGCCGCGCGCGGCGTCCACGCCGTCCACCGCGCAGATCCTGGCGCCCGCGGCCGCCACCGTGCCGGACGCGCTGCCGCCGGCCCGCACGGTCTGGCGCTGCGGCGACAGCTACGCGGCCCGGCCGTGCGCGCAGGGCGCGGCCCGCGCCATCGACGTGGCCGACGCGCGCACCGACGCGCAACGCCGCCAGGCCGTCGACCTCGCCGCGCGCGACCAGCGGCTGGCGGCCTGGTTCGAGGCCGGCCGGCGCGAGCGCGAGCGCGAGGCCGCGGCGTCGGCGCCGGTCAAGGGACGTCCGGGCACCGCGACCACGGCTTGCGTCGAGACCGCCGCCATCGCCTGCGTGCCGAAGAAGCCCCGGCCGCGACACGCGGTGGGCAAGAAGGCGACGGGCGGCGCCCGGGGCAAGTCGAGCTGAGGGCGCCGCCGCGCGCCGGTCAGGCGCGCATCGGCCCGGGCGCGGCAGCCTGCACCGCCGGCCCCACCGGCACGGCCACGGGCGCCGCCACGGCGTCCAGGCCCAGCAGCGCCCGGTACTTGGTCATCAGCTGGTCGGGCGTCTCGACATGCGCCGGATTGACCGGAATGCACTCCACCGGGCACACCTGCACGCACTGCGGGCTGTCGAAGTGGCCCACGCATTCGGTGCACTTGTCCGGCGCGATCACGTAGTAGTCGGCGCCCATCGAGATCGCCTCGTTGGGGCATTCGGGTTCGCAGACGTCGCAGTTGATGCACTCGTCCGTGATCATCAGGGCCATGGGTTACTCGACTTCGCGCGGCTGCGAAATGCGATCCTTGAGCTTGGAAAGCACCAAGGGTGCCACGAACTTGGAAACATCACCGCCAAGGGAGGCAATCTCGCGCACGAAGGTGCCGCTGATGAACTGGTACTGGTCGGACGGGGTGAGGAACAGCGTCTCGACGTCGGGCATCAGCTGGCGGTTCATGCCAGCCATCTGGAACTCGTACTCGAAGTCGCTGACCGCGCGCAGGCCGCGCACCACCACCTTGCCGCCGTTCTCCACCACGAAGTCGCGCAGCAGGCCGCGAAAGGCCACCACCTCGACGTTCTTGTACGGGGCCGCGAGCTCCTTGGCGATCTCCAGGCGCTCGGCGATCGAGAACATCGTGCGCTTGTGGTGCCCGGCCGCCACCGCCAGGATCAGGCGCGGGAACAGGTTGCTCGCCCGCCGGGTCAGGTCCTGGTGCCCGAGGGTCATCGGGTCGAAGGTTCCGGGGTAGACGGCGGTCAGTGACGACTTGGACATGGCGTACCTTGCGAGGCAGGCGGCGAGAACGGCCGGCTGCGATCATTCCACAGCCGCGCCCGCCGCGGATTGGGCGAAGTGGCGGAGGTCTGCTAGGTCTTGCGGATGAGGTGCGCGTGCACCGCGCCGGCGCGCGCGTGCCGGTACAGCTCGAGGCCGCGCTCGGCCAGCGACGCGGCGTCGAACGGCGCCGGCGCCTCGAGGTAGATCCAGCCCTGCGGCACGACGCAGTGCAGCGACGCGGCCAGCGCCGACTCGAACAGGTTGGCGTCGAACGGCGGGTCGAGGAAGACCAGGTCGAACTGCGCCGGGGCGCGCTTCATCCAGGCCATCGCGTCGGCCTGCGTGATGGCGACGGCGGCGGCGCCCAGCCGGGCCTTGGTCGCCGTCAGTCCGGCGACCAGCTTCGTCTCGCGCTCCAGCATCTGCACCGTGGTGGCGCCGCGCGACGCGGCCTCGAAGCCCAGCACGCCGGTGCCGGCGAACGCGTCGAGCACGCTCCAGCCGGCCAGGTCCTGGCCCAGCCAGTTGAACAGCGTCTCGCGCACGCGGTCGGGCGTGGGGCGCAGGCCGGGCAGGTCGGGCACCGGCAGCAGGCTGCGGCGCCACTGGCCGCCGATGATGCGGATCTCGTGCGCCGCGTTGACGGCGGCGCGGCGTTCGCGCTTCTGCGCGAGCTTCTGCGCGGGCGTGGGCTCCGCCGGCGCCGCGGCGGCCGCCGCCGCACGGGCGGCGCGGGCGGCGCGCGTGCTGCGCACGGGCGCGGCGTCGTCGTCCCAGGGGTCGGGTGCGCCGGGGACGTAGGCGTCGCGCATCGCGCGCGGTCCCTGCGGCGATTTCGGTCGCGCGGGACGGGTCGGGTTCTTCACGGCAGCTTTCTCGGGGTGAGGCCGGATTGTCGCAGCCCGGCCGCCCGCATGGCGCGGCAGGGTCGAGACGCGTCCGGACGCTGCCGGGCGGGCATGGCGGGCCGGCGCACGACGTTCAGAGGCGCACCGGGATGCCGCGCGCCGCCATCACGGCCTTGGCCTCGCCCACCGTGTGGTCGCCGTAGTGGAAGATGCTGGCGGCCAGCACCGCGTCGGCGCCGCCCAGCTGGATGCCGTCGGCCAGGTGATCGAGCGTTCCGACGCCGCCGGAGGCGATCACCGGCACGCTGACGGCATCGGCCACCGCGCGGGTGAGCTCGAGGTCGAAGCCGGCGCGGGTGCCGTCGCGGTCCATGCTGGTGAGCAGGATCTCGCCGGCGCCGCGCGCCACCATCTCGCGCGCCCAGGCGACGGCGTCGAGCCCGGTGTTCTGGCGGCCGCCGTGGGTGAAGACGTCCCAGCCGGCGCCGCGCGCGGCGGCGTCCTCGGGGCTGCGGCGCTTGGCGTCGATCGCCACCACGATGCACTGCGCGCCGTACTTGTCGGACGCGTCGCTGATGACCTGCGGGTTGGCCACCGCGGCCGAGTTGAAGCTCACCTTGTCGGCCCCGGCGTTGAGCAGGCGCCGCACGTCGGCCACCGCGCGCACGCCGCCGCCCACCGTCAGCGGGATGAACACCTGCGAGGCGACCGCCTCGACGATGTGCAGGATCATGTCGCGCGCGTCGCTGGTGGCGGTGATGTCGAGGAACGTGAGCTCGTCGGCGCCCTGCTCGTTGTAGCGCGCGGCGATCTCCACCGGGTCGCCGGCGTCGCGCAGTTCGACGAAGTTGACGCCCTTGACGACGCGACCGCCGGTCACGTCGAGGCATGGAATGATTCGTTTGGCGAGCATGGGTTCGGGCTGGGGCGCGAGGCCCGCCAGGGTGAGGTTTAGCCGGTGAACAGCTCGTCGGCGCGCGCCTGCGCCTGGGCGAAGTCGAGCGCGCCGGTGTAGATGGAGCGGCCGCAGATCACGCCCTCGACGCCCTCGTCCTCGACGGCGCACAGCTTCTCGATGTCGGCGATGCCGGCCAGCCCGCCGGAGGCGAACACGGGAATGGTGAGCGCCTGGGCGAGCTTGACGGTGGCATCGACGTTGATGCCGGTGAGCATGCCGTCGCGGCCGATGTCGGTGTAGATCACGCCCTCGACGCCGTAGTCCTGGAACTTCAGCGCCAGGTCCACCACCTCGTGGCCGGTGAGCTTGCTCCAGCCGTCGGTGGCCACCTTGCCGTCCTTGGCGTCCAGGCCGACGATGATGTGGCCGCCGAACGCGGTGCAGGCGTCCTTCAGGAAGCCCGGGCTCTTGACCGCGGCGGTGCCGATGATGATGTAGCTCAGGCCGTCGTCGAGGTAGCGCTCGATGGTGTCGAGGTCGCGGATGCCGCCGCCCAGCTGGATGGGGATCTCGCCGCCGATCTCCTTGATGATGGACTTGACGGCCGATTCGTTGATCGGCTTGCCGGCGAAGGCGCCGTTCAGGTCGACCAGGTGCAGGCGCCGCGCGCCGGCGTCCAGCCAGCGTCGGGCCATGGCGGCGGGGTCGTCTCCGAAGCTGGTGGAAACCGACATGTCACCTTGTTCGAGTCGAACGCAGTGACCGTCCTTGAGATCGATCGCGGGAATCAGCAGCATGGCGCGGGCCCGTCAGGGCATCCAGTGCAGGAAGTTGCGGTAGAGCGCGAGACCGAGGTCCGCGCTCTTCTCGGGGTGGAACTGGGTCGCGAAAATATTATCCCGCGTCACCGCAGAGGTAAAGCGGTCGCCGTACTCGGTGGTGCCCGCGCTGTGGCGGACCTCCGACGGCGCGGCATGGAAGCTGTGCACGAAGTAGAACCAGCTGTCGTCGGGGATGCCGGCCCACAACGGGTGCGCGAATTCCTGGCGGACGCGGTTCCAGCCCATCTGCGGCACCTTGTAGCGGCTGCCGTCGCCCTGCAGCCGGCCCTCGAGGCGGAAGCGCCGCACCTCGCCGGGGATCAGGCCCAGGCCCGGGGTGTCCTGCTCCTCGCTGTGGCCCAGCAGCATCTGCATGCCCACGCACACGCCCAGCAGCGGCTTGCGGGCGGCGGCGTCGAGCACCGCGTCGAGCATGCCGGAGTCGCGCAGCTCGCGCATGCAGTCGCGGATCGCGCCCTGGCCGGGCAGCACGATGCGGTCGGCCGCGAACACCTCCTCGGCCCGGTGCGTGACGACCACCTTCACGGCACTGCCCTCGGCCGCCTTGAGCACCGCCTGCGACACCGAGCGCAGGTTGCCCATGCCGTAGTCGACGACCGCGACGGTGCTCATGACAGCCCCTTGGTCGACGGGTACATCGACCTGTCCCCCCTGGGGAGCCGGCCTTGCTTGGGGCGGCCCTGCGCCGCGGCCGGTCTCACAGCGACCCCTTCGTCGACGGAATGACCCCCAGCGAGCGCGGATCCAGCGCCAGGCCCATGCGCAACGCCCGGCCGAAGGCCTTGAAGATGGTCTCGGCCTGGTGGTGGGCGTTGTGGCCCTTCAGGTTGTCGATGTGCAGCGACACGCCGGCGTGGTTCGAGAAGCCCTGGAAGAACTCGAAGGCGAGCTGGGTGTCGAACGCGCCGATCATGCCGGCCTTGAAGGCGACATCCATGAACAGGCCCGGGCGGCCGGAGAAGTCGATCACCACCCGCGACAGCGCCTCGTCCAGGGGCACATACGCGTGGCCGTATCGGGTCAGGCCCTTCTTGTCGCCCACGGCCTGCGCCACCGCCTGGCCGAGGGTGATGCCCACGTCCTCGACGGTATGGTGGCCGTCGATGTGCAGGTCGCCCACGGCGTGGATGTCGAGGTCGATCAGGCCGTGGCGGGCGATCTGGTCGAGCATGTGGTCGAAGAAGCCGATGCCGGTGTCGAGCTTGGACGCGCCGGTGCCGTCGAGGTTGACGCTGACGCGGATCTGCGTTTCCTTGGTGTCGCGCTGGACGGTGGCGATGCGGGGTGCGGTCATGACGTGAACTCTTCGAGGGCGCCGCGCAGCGCGGCCAGGGTCAGCGGATTCTCTTCGGGAGTGCCGACGGTGATGCGCAGGCAGTCGGCCAGCAGCGGATGCAGCCCGGAGACGTTCTTGATCAGCACGCCGCGTGCGCGCATGCCCTCGAACACGCGCCGGGCGTCGGGCACGCGCACGAGGATCATGTTGGCCTCGCTCGGAAACGGGTGCGCTCCGGGCAGCGCCGCGATCCCGCTCGACAGCTTCTCACGTTCGGCGCGGATCGTCGCGGCCTGTTTCGCATATTCATCGACGTGTTCGAGCGCGAACAGCGCCGCCTCGCAATTGAGCACGCTCACGTTGAACGGCGGGCGCAGCTTGTCGATCTCGGCGATCAGCGCCCGGCGGCCCATCAGGTAGCCGATGCGCACCCCGGCCAGGCCGAACTTGCTCATCGTGCGCATCAGCAGCACGTGCTCGTGGCGGCGCAGGCGCGCCAGCGAGTCGCGCGCGGCGAACGGCTGGTAGGCCTCGTCGATCACCACCAGGCCGGGCGCGGCCTCGATGATCGCGTCGATGACGTCGTCGTTCCAGAGGTTGGCGGTCGGGTTGTTCGGGTAGGCGATGTACAGCAGCGCGGGCTGGTGGGCGCGCACCGCGGCCAGCATGGCCGGCCCGTCGAGCTCGAAGTCGGGCGTCAGCGGCACGCCGACGAAGCGCAGGCCCTGCAGCTTCGCCGACATCTCGTACATCACGAAGCCGGGCAGCGGCGCCATGACGACGTTGCCGGGCACGTCGGCGGCCAGCGTCAGCAGGCTGATCAGCTCGTCGGAGCCGTTGCCCAGCATGATGTCGCAGCCTTCGGGCATGTCGGCGTGGCGGGCGAGCTCGGCGCGCAGCACGTCGCCGCGCTCGGCCGGGTAGCGGTTGAGGGCGACCTCGGCCAGCCGTTCCCCCAGCGCGCGGCGCAATTCGGCCGGCAGGCGGAACGGGTTCTCCATCGTGTCCACCTTCACGAAGCCGGCGCTGGGCTGGACGGCGTAGCCGTGCATGCCCTGGACGTCGGCGCGAAGGAAGCGGGACATGCGCTGGGACAAGGACGTCATGCGGTGGCTCCGAGGAGGTCGAAGGCGGTGGAGAACGGGTCGACGACCGTCACGGATTCGAACTGGCGCCCGTGCACCCAGCGGTCGGACGCGATGAAGCGGCACTCCTGCTGCTGCGCGGCGGCGAGGATCAGTGCGTCCGCGTACGCCAGTTCATGGCGGCTCTCGAAGGCCCAGGCCGTCTCGATCGTCGCGTGGTCGACGACCCAGGGCTTCCAGTGCTGGTAGCGGCGCACGAGGGCGCGCGCGTCGCCGGCGGAGATCGCGGTGGGGAAGTGTCGTCGGGCGTGCGCGTAGAACTCGGACAGCACCTGGACGCTGGTGCGCCCGCAGCGGGCCGTCCAGCAGTTGGTGAGCCAGGCACGCGCGCGGTCGCGGCGATCCGCGTCGTGGTCGTCGATCGCGTGCAGCAGCACGCCGGTGTCGACGAAGACGCGGGCGACCGCAGGCAGCACGGCGCTCATCGGCTGGATCCGCGCTCGAAGGGCGCGCCGTCGGAGCGGCCGAAGCTCTTGAACTCGAGCGCCTCGCGCATCGCGCGCTCGTAGGAGTCGTCGTGCCGCATCTTCTCCGCCAGCAGTTCACCGATCAGGCGCGAGACGCTGGTGTTGCGACGGGCGGCTTCCATCCGCGCCCAGTCGGCGACCTGGTCTTCCATGGTGACGGTGACGTTCTTCATCGCGAGGCTTGGTGGACACGAACTTCGTGTTCCACTAGTTTCGTGCTACACGAACTTCGTGTCAAGGGTCTCGTCAGGCCTTGGGCGACAGTCGCATCTCCGCCGCCCGCGCGTGTCCCTGCAGCCCTTCGCCATACGCCAACTCGGCTGCGATCGGACCAAGGATGTGGGCGCCCGCTTCGCTTACCTGGATGATGCTGCTGCGCTTCTGGAAGTCGTAGACGCCCAGCGGGGACGAGAAGCGCGCGGTACCGGAGGTCGGCAGGACGTGGTTCGGGCCGGCGCAGTAGTCGCCCAGGCTCTCGCTGGTGTACGCGCCCAGGAAGATGGCCCCGGCGTGGCGCAGCAGCGGCTCCCACTGCTCGGGCGCCTCGCTGCTCACCTCCAGGTGCTCGGGGGCGATGCGGTTGGCGATCTCGCAGGCCTCTTCCATGGAGCGGGTGCGGATCAGCGCGCCGCGGTCCTTCAGCGAGGTGCGGATCACCGCCTCGCGCGGCATCTCGCCGATCAGCCGGTCGATGGACGCGCGCACCTGGTCCAGGTAGGCGGCGTCGGGGCACAGCAGGATGCTCTGCGCCAGCTCGTCGTGCTCGGCCTGGCTGAACAGGTCCATCGCCACCCAGTCGGCCGGGGTCGAGCCGTCGGCCAGCACCAGGATCTCGCTGGGGCCGGCGATCATGTCGATGCCCACCTGGCCGAAGACGCGGCGCTTGGCGCTGGCCACGTAGGCGTTGCCGGGGCCGGTGACCTTGTCGACCGCGGGAATGGTGGCCGTGCCGTAGGCCAGCGCGCCCACGGCCTGCGCGCCTCCGACGGTGAACGCCCGGTGCACGCCCGCCACGTAGGCCGCGGCCAGCACCAGCGCGTTGCGCTCGCCCTGGGGGGTGGGCACCACCATCACGATCTCGCCGACGCCGGCCACGTGGGCCGGCAGCGCGTTCATCAGCACGCTGGACGGGTAGGCCGCCTTGCCGCCCGGCACGTAGATGCCCACGCGGTCCAGCGGCGTCACCTTCTGGCCCAGCAGCGTGCCGTCCTCGTCGCGGTACTGCCAGCTCAGGCCGCAGGCCTGCAGCTGGCGCTCGTGGTAGCTGCGCACGCGGCGCGCGGCGGACTCGAGCGCGTCGCGCTGTGCCGGCGTGATGGCGTCGAACGCGGCCTTGAGCTCGGCGCGGGTCAGCTCCAGCGCGGCGACGCTGGGGGCGTCCAGGCCGTCGAAGCGCGCCGTGTACTCCAGCACCGCGGCGTCGCCGCGCGCCTTGACGTCGGCCAGGATCGCGGCGACGCGTTCTTCGATCGCGTGGTCCGCCGCTTCCGACCAGTGGCGCAGCTTGGCGAATTCGGCTTCGAAATCGGCGGCGGAGGTGTCGAGCTGGCGGATCTGGACGGACATGGCGGTCGGCGTGTTGGAGGGTCAGGCGGTCTGCTTCATCGCGCCGGCGAAGGCGGCGATCAGCGCGCGAATGCGTTCGCGCTTCAACTTCAGCGCGGCCTGGTTGACGACCAGGCGCGACGAGATGTCCATGATGCGTTCGACCTCGACCAGCTTGTTGGCCTTCAGCGTGGAGCCGGTGGAGACGAGGTCGACGATCGCGTCGGCCAGGCCCGTCAGCGGCGCCAGCTCCATCGAGCCGTACAGCTTGATCAGGTCGACGTGCACGCCCTTGTCGGCGAAATGCTGGCGCGCGACGGCGGTGTACTTGGTGGCCACGCGGATGCGCGAGCCCTGCTTGACGGCGGCCTCGTAGTCGAAGTCGGCGCGCGTGGCCACGCTCATGCGGCACCTGGCGATCTGCAGGTCCAGCGGCTGGTACAGCCCGCCGGCGCCTTCGTTCTCGGCGGCGTGCTCGATCAGCACGTCCTTGCCGGCCACGCCGAGATCGGCGCCGCCGTGCTGCACGTAGGTGGGCACGTCGGTGGCGCGCACCAGCACGACGCGCACGTCGGGGTGGTTGGTGGCCAGGATCAGCTTGCGGGTCTTCTCCGGATCCTCGGTGACGACAATGCCGGCGGCGGCCAGCAGCGGGAGCGTCTCCTCGAAGATGCGGCCCTTGGAAAGTGCGAGCGTGAGCATTACTTGACCCTCTCGATGTCGGCGCCCAGCTTCTGGAGCTTGGCTTCCATGCGGTCGTACCCGCGGTCGAGGTGGTAGATGCGCTCGACGATGGTCTGGCCGTCGGCCACCAGGCCGGCGATCACCAGGCTGGCCGAGGCGCGCAGGTCGGTGGCCATCACGGTGGCGCCCGACAGGCGCTCCGTGCCGGTGACCACCGCCAGCTTGCCGTCGACCTCGATCTTCGCGCCCAGGCGCACCAGCTCGTTGACGTGCATGAAGCGGTTCTCGAAGATCGTCTCGGCGATCGTCGCGGTGCCTTCGGCGATGCAGTCGATGGCCATGAACTGGGCCTGCATGTCGGTCGGGAAGGCCGGGTACTCGCTGGTGCGGAAGCTCACCGACCTGAGCCGGCCGACGCCGGGCGCCGGCGACTGCACGCGGATGAAGCCGTCGCCGGCCTCGATGGCGACGCCCGCCTCGCGCAGCTTCTCGATCACCGCCTCGAGATGGCGCGCCTCGGCGTTGCGCAGGATCACGTCGCCGCCGGCCGCCGCCACGGCGCACAGGAAGGTGCCGCACTCGATGCGGTCGGGCACGATGCGGTGCGGCCGCGCCGGCGCATGCAGCCTGTCGACGCCCTGGATGCGGATGCGGCTGGTGCCGTGGCCCTCGATCTTCGCGCCCATGGCGATCAGCAGCTCGGCCAGGTCGGGGATCTCCGGCTCCTGGGCGGCGTTCTCGAGGATGGTCTCGCCTTCGGCGAGGGTGGCGGCCATCAGCAGGTTCTCGGTGCCGGTGACCGTGACCATGTCGGTGGTGATGCGCGCGCCCTTCAGGCGGGTCGCCCTGGCCAGGATGTAGCCGTGCTCGACGCGGATGTCGGCGCCCATCGCCTGCAGCCCCTTGATGTGCTGGTCGACCGGGCGCGAGCCGATGGCGCAGCCGCCGGGCAGCGACACCGTCGCCTCGCCGAAGCGGGCCAGCAGCGGGCCCAGCACCATGATGCTGGCGCGCATCGTCTTGACCAGTTCGTAGGGCGCCTCGGGCGTGTTGAGCGCGCTGGCGTCGATGGTCACCTCGTCGAGCCGGCCGCCTTCGGTCTCGGCGCCCCAGTTCACGGCCACGCCCATGTTGCGGATCAGCTTCAGCGCGGTGGCCACGTCCTGCAGCTTGGGCACGTTGTGCAGCGTCACCGGGCCGGCCACCAGCAGCGTGGCGCACAGCTCGGGCAGCGCGGCGTTCTTGGCGCCGGAGATCGCCACTTCGCCGTTGAGGCGGCGGCCGCCGCGGATCAGGAGTTTGTCCATCGATGGGCTCGGGATGGTGAATCGTGCAGAAGGGCGTGCGGGAGGAACGGGCGGAAGGCGGCTCGACGCGACCAGGCCGGCGGCGGGGCGGGCAGTCGACGCGACCGGCGCGCCGCCTCACCCGCGGCGCAGCCGCGCCGGAGCGTCAATGGGAAGAGTGGGCGGTGTCGCTGCCGAGGGCGCGCTGGCTGGCCCACTCGGCCGGCGTCAGCGTCTTCATCGACAGCGCGTGGATCTGCGCATGCATGCGCTCACCCAGCGCCGCGTACACGCGCTGGTGGCGGCGGATGCGGATCAGGCCTTCGAACTCCGTCGACACGATGGTGGCGAAGAAATGCCGGCCATCGCCCTCCACCTCGAGGTGATCGCAGGCGAGTCCGTCGGCGATGTAGCGCTGGACGTCTTGGGGCGTGGGATCGGTCATGTCTGCGCGATTATCGCCGGGTTCGCAAATCCGTGGACGGAAGAGATATTCAAGGCCTCGGGAAGCGAGGATCACATCCGCGCCCAACCGAGCTCCCCCTCGGGGGAGTGGAGGCGGCAGAGGACTTGCGCAGCAAAGCCCCGCCGGAACGGCATTCGGCCTGCAAGCCGAATGCTTTCCGACAGGAGGAGCGTGGGGGCTCAGTGTCTCAGCTTGTAGCCGCTGCGCAGCAACGCCAGCGCGAGGGCCGCCACCGCGACGAAGCTGGTGCCGACCACCGCCAGGCTGAGCCACGGCGAGACGTCGCTGACACCGAAGAAGCCGTGGCGGAAGCCGTCGATCATGTAGAAGAACGGGTTCAGCCGACTCACCAGGTGCCACACCGGCGGCAGCGAATGCACCGAGTAGAAGACGCCCGAGAGGAACGTCATCGGCATGATGATGAAGTTCTGGAAGGCGGCGAGCTGGTCGAACTTCTCGGCCCACAGCCCGGCGATCAGGCCCAGCGTGCCCATCATCGCGGCGCCCAGCAGGCCGAACGCGAGGATCCACGGCAGCGCGGCCAGCCCCGGCGGCGCGAACCACGCGGTCACCAGCATCACGCCCAGGCCCACCACCAGGCCGCGCACGATGGCGGCGCCGACGTAGGCCAGGAACCAGGCCGCCGGCGACAGCGGGGTCACCAGCAGGAACACGAGGTTGCCGGTGATCTTGCTCTGGATCAGCGACGAGGAGCTGTTGGCGAACGCGTTCTGCAGCACGCTCATCATCACCAGCCCGGGGATCAGGAACTGCGTGTAGCCGACGTTGTCGTAGACGTGCACGCGGTTCTCCAGCACGTGGCCGAAGATCAGCAGGTACATCACCGCCGTGAGCACCGGGGCGGCGACGGTCTGGAACGCCACCTTCCAGAAGCGCAGCACCTCCTTGCGGAACAGCGGCCGCGCACCGGAGAGAACCAATCTTGCGCTCATCGCGTGGCCTCGGCCGTCATGATGTCGAGGAAGACGTCTTCCAGGTCCGAGCGGCCGATCTCCAGGTCCTCCACCGGCACGCCGGCCTCGCGCAGCTGCGCCAGCACAGATTCGACGTCGGCCGCGTCGCGCGCGCTCACCTGCGCGAAGCGCCCGGTCACCCGCGCGCGTTCCGCGAGGGCGGCCGGCAGCGCGTGGTCGGTCTTGAAGCGCAGCATGGTGGTGGCGGTGCCGGCCAGCAGATCGGAGGTGCGCTGCAGCGCCACCACCCGGCCCTGCTTGAGCATCGCGATGCGCTGGCACAGCGCCTCGGCCTCCTCCAGGTAATGGGTGGTCAGCAGCACGGTGTGGCCCGCGCGGTTCAGGCGGGCGATGAACTGCCACAGGGTCTGGCGCAGCTCGACGTCGACGCCCGCGGTGGGCTCGTCCAGCACGATCACCGGCGGCCGGTGCACCAGGGCCTGGGCCACGAGCACGCGGCGTTTCATGCCGCCCGAGAGCTGGCGCATGTTGGCGTCGGCCTTGTCGGCCAGGCCCAGGCTGGCCAGCAGCTCGTCGATCCAGGCGTCGTTTTGGCGCACGCCGAAGTAGCCGCTCTGGATGCGCAGCGTCTCGCGCACCGAGAAGAACGGGTCGAAGACCAGCTCCTGCGGCACGATGCCCAGCGACCTGCGGGCGGCGGCGTAGTCGTCGACCACGTCGTGGCCCATCACCGCGACCTTGCCGCGGGTGGCGCGCGCCAGGCCGGCCAGGATGCTGATCAGCGACGTCTTGCCGGCGCCGTTGGGGCCCAGCAAGCCGAAGAACTCCCCGGGCTGGACGTCGAACGAGACGCCGTCCAGGGCGCGCACGCCGCCGGCATAGACCTTCTCGACCTGCTGGAATGAAATCGCGGACATAGGGCCGGGATTGTAGGAAGTTGTCGAGAAGTGCCTCTACAACACGGGGGATGCCAATCTGTGCATTGCCGCGCAGCGGTGCTAGATTGCAAGAACTGAAGAAGAACAAGATCCAATGGAAGCCAAGAAGCCCCGACGCACCGCCGAACGCATCCTCGAAGTCACGCTCGACCTGTTCAACCGTTTCGGCGAACCGAACGTGTCGACCACGCTGATCTCGGCGGAGCTGCACATCAGCCCGGGCAACCTGTACTACCACTACCCGGCCAAGGACGAACTGATCAACGCCCTGTTCGACCGCTACGAGAAGGCGTTGAACGAGCTGCTGCAGGCCGCCGACAACGTGTCCAACGTGGAGGACGCCTGGCTGTTCTTCCACATGATGTTCGAGCTGATCTGGCAGTACCGCTTCCTCTACCGCGACCTGAACGACCTGCTGTCGAAGAACCGCCGCCTGGAGACGCACTTCCAGTTCGTGCTGAAGAACAAGTCGCGCGCGGTCGAGGCCGTGCTCGACGGCCTGAACCGCAACAGCGCCGTGCGCCTGGACCGGCGGGACCTGCCGTCGGTGGCCACCTCGATGGTGGTGGTGCTCACCTACTGGCTCAGCTACGAATACGTGCGCGACCCGCGCAAGGCGCTCGAGCCCGAGCAGTCCGGGGCCACGCTGGCCCGCGGCGCGTGGCACGTGCTGAGCCTGCTGACCCCCTACCTGGAGCCGGCGGCGCGCGAGCACCTGCAGGCGCTGGCCGGCGCCTACAAGTCCTGAACACGCCCCGATTTCCACAACAGCAACCCGACGAGACAACGCCATGGCCAAATGGACCGCCTTCCCCTATGACGCCGCCGACTACACCTACGACCCGGCCGCGCTGAAGAAGCACTGGGCGCGCCTGCACAAGGGCGACGCGGAGCCCCTGCCCAAGGACGAGGCGGTGCTGGCCGCCTGGGCGCTGTTCCACGCCGGCCAGTTCCAGAAGGCGCACGAGGCCGGCCTGAAGCTGGGCGACGCCGGCCTGGTGGTGGCCAACAAGGCGCAGTCCATCTACGCCAACTACCTCGAGACCAGCGAGAAGACCAAGCTCGCGATGTTCCTCGAGATCGCCGAGCGCGCCGAGGCGCAGGCCAAGGCCAGCCCCAAGCTCGCCAACGCCCACTACTGGATGGCCTACGCGCTGGGCCGCTACAGCCAGGGCATCAGCGTGGCCAAGGCGCTCACCCAGGGCCTGGGCAGCAAGGTCAAGACCGCGCTGGAGACCACGATCGCGCTGGCCCCCAGGCACGCCGACGCCCACATCGCGCTCGGCGCCTTCCACGCCGAGGTGATCGACAAGGTCGGCCGCCTGCTGGGCAAGACCCAGGGCGCGGACACCGCCACCGGCCTGAAGATGTTCAAGGAAGCGCTGGCGCTGAACCCCGACTCGGCGATCGGTCGGGTCGAGTACGCCAACGGACTGGTGATGCTCGAGGGCGACAAGCGCATGAAGGAGGCCGAGAAGCTCTATGCCGAGGCCGCCGCGAGCAAGGCGCTCGACGCGATGGAGCGCCTGGACGTGGAGATGGCCAAGGCCGAACTCGAAGACGAGTGAGCGGCCCGGGGGATCCGACGAGCCCCCCCACGTTCGAACGCCCCCTCCCCCCACGGACGCGTCTGGACGCGCCGGCGGTGCCCGTCGCATGCTGCGAGGTGCACCGCCCCGGCCCCGACGCCAGGGCGCGCACCTGCCGCCCGCGCCTGCCGGGCATCCAACATGACCTGGGGGTTCTTCCATGCAACGTCGCGTCTTCCGTCGTCCCGCCGTCCTCGCTGTCGCCCTGGCAGCCTGCCTTGTCGCCACCGCGTCGTCCGCCGCCACGCTGCCCAAGGCGGCCGTCACCGCCGGCTACGACGACCTCGCACCGTTCTCGCAACGCCTGGACATCGTCCTCAACGGCGGCTTCGGCAGCGGCACGTTCACCGTGCCGGCCGGCGTGCGTCTGGTGATCGACTACATCTCGGCCGACATCGGCTGCGCCGTGGGCGGCACCGTGCTGTTCGACGTGGCCACCTACCTCAACGGCGCCGAGGTGGAATCGCACCTGCCGGTGTTCCCCAACGGCGTGGTGCTGGGCCAGCAGGTGTTCTCGATCAGCGCGCCGGTGCGCATCTACGCCGACCCCAACAGCACCGTGACGATCGCGCTGCTGGGCCCGACCTCGGGCTCGGCCGGCTCGATCGTGGGCGTCTACGGCCACTTCGTGCCAGTGCCCTGAGGCCCGCGGTCAGTCGCGCTCCCAGGGCAGCATCAGCGCGAGCCACAGCAGCTTGTCGAACTCCGGACGGAATCGCTTGACGATCTCGTCCGGATCCGGGCACATGCGCGCGTCGGAGATCAGCCCGAACTGCACGCCGCCGCCGTAGCTGAGGATGCTGACGCCCAGACCGATGTCGCCCGAGGCCGGCACCCAGAACATGACCTGTCGCAGCGTGCGGCCGCACAGCTTGAGCGGGTCGGCGGGGCCCGGCACGTTGGTCATCACCGCGGTGGCCTTCCTGGCGAACAGGTTCAGCAGCGCGTGCTGCATCGGCTTGATCAGCACGCCGGCCACCGCCAGCAGCGCGAACGCGAGCAGCGGCTGGTAGCCGCCCTTCAACTCGTTCATGCGCGCGCGCACGGCCGCGAGGCGGTCGATCGGATTGTCGATGCCGATGGGCAGCACCAGCGGCACCAGGCCGAAGCGGTTGCCCAGCTGCCAGGCATGCTCGAGCGGGCGCAGGTTGACCGGTACCATGGCGCGGATCTCCTTGCCCGCCGGATCCTCGCCCTTGTCGCGCAGGTAGCTGCCGATGGCGCCGGCCACGCTGGCCAGCAGCACGTCGTTGATCGAGGCGCCCAGCGCCTGGCCGACCGCCTTGACCTCCCACAGCGGCAGCGGCTCGCCCCAGGCGACGCGCTTGCCGGGCGTGGCCTTGCCCTTCAGGCTGGTGGGCGAGTCGTCGGGCATCAGCGCCATCGCGGCCACGTCGCTGACCACCTGCGCGCCGATGCGCGCCATCTCCAGGCTACCGGACAACGGCGCGGTGGGGTCGGCCATCATCTCGACGCCCTTGCCCAGCCCGGCGCCGTAGACGCCGATCGCCTTGACCGCGAGATCGGCGGCCGGCTTGATCAGGTAGTCAGCGATCCAGTCGTGCTCGCCCTCGTCGGCCTCGTCGGGCGGGCGGCGCGCGGGCGGCGCCTTGCCGCCGTCGGTGATGGACAGCATCACCGAGATCAGCGCGATGCCATCGGCGATGCAGTGGTGGATGCGGGCGACGAGCGCGGAGCGGCCGGTCTCGAAGTCCTCGAACAGGTGGAACTGCCAGAGCGGACGGCTCGGGTTCAGCGGCTGCGTGGTGAGGTCGCCGACCAGGCTCTTGAGCGCGTCCAGCGGCAACTGGCCGCGGGCCAGCTCCAGCCGCTCGGGCACGACGTGCGCGGCGATGTCGAAGTGGTCGTCATCGACCCAGTGCGCGCCCAGCGCGTCCTCGACCACCTTCTGGCGGAAGCGGCCGTACTTCAACAGCGCGGTCTCCACGCGCTCGCGCAATTCGGCCATAGACAGCCGCGGTTCGATCATCCAGACCCCGACGATCATCATCAGGTTGGACTCGGTATCCATGCGCAGCCAGGCCGTGTCGACCCTGGACATGCGTTCCACGTTTGCGCTCAATTCGGCTCCAGTGCTTGTTTTTCTGAACTAGAGTGTCGTCCCGGCACTCTCTTCATCCGGCCAGCGAGATTGGTGTTTAACATCCGCCCCGTCAAGCCAGACTTTCACCCACAGCGGAACACTGCCATGAGCACTTTGAACGAACAATTCGAGCAAGCCGTCGCCGACAGCAAGAACCTGCCCGAGCGCCCGGACAACATGACGATGCTGAAGATCTACGCGCTGTACAAGCAGGCCACCGCCGGCGACGTCGACGGCAAGCGCCCGGGCTTCACCGACATGGTCGGCCGCGCGAAGTGGGACGCCTGGAACGAGCTCAAGGGCCAGGCTGCCGACGAGGCCAAGCAGGCCTACATCGACCTGATCGAAGACCTCAAGTAACTCACTTCTTCTTCGCGGCGGCCTTGGCGGCCGGCCGGGCCGGCTTCGCCTGCTCCTTGGCCAGGGCCTCGTCGAGCTGGCGCGACACCTCGGCCTCGATCGTGCCGAGGAACGGGCGCAGCAGGAAGCCCAGCTTGGCCTCCAGGTCGAAGTGGTCGGCGGCGACGATCATGCGGCCCTGCACGCCGGTGCGGGTGAATTCCAGCACGTCGCTGTAGTCGCCCTCGATCAGCGTGCATTCCATCTCGAGCTTGGCCTCGACGTGTTCGGCCCATTTGAGCGCCACCTTGCGCGCGCGGGCCAGGCCCAGGGTGTGATCTCGGTGCAGGTTCAGGTCGGCCATGGTTGTCGTCTCCTCGGCACGGATTCTCAGCCAGAAACCGCCGCGGCCGACGCCGGTGTTGCGGGCGCGCCCGCCGGCGCGTCCGGCGGCGAGTCGCGGTACGGCGCCAGCGCGAGCTCGCGCGCCGGCCTGGGCAGCGCCGCCAGCCGCCGGACCTCGGCATAGAAGCGCGCGAAATCGCCGCCCTCGGCCGCGAACAGGCGCTCGAACGCGCCCACCTGGTCGTCGTAGGCCGCCTGGGTGCCCAGCGCCGCGTTGTTGGCCTTGGCGAACCAGCGGTCGTAGCCCGCGTAGCCCAGCCAGCGGTCGCGCTTGAGCGCCTCGTAGTCGGCGCGCATGCCGGCGTAGAGTTCCGCCTTGCGCTGGCGCTTCTGCGCCTCGGGCAGGTCGCCGCGGTAGAGCGCGTCGAGCCGGGCGCGCCAGGCGCGCACCAGCACGTGGAAGTCGTGCCGCCGCGCCTCGGTCAGCGCCTGCTGCGCGCGCACCTCGGCGTTGGCGTTGGCCGCCAGCCAGCGCTCGCTGCCGATGCGCTCGACCGCCGTGGCGAAGGACTCGTTGAAGGTCGTGTCGCCGGGCGCGTAGGCCACCTGGTGGGCCAGCTCGTGGAAGATCAGGCGCGCCAGCTCGCCTTCGGGCCATTGCACGAAGGTGTTGAGCAGCGGGTCGCCGCCGATCCAGTTCATCCAGCCCAGCGTCGAGTACGCGGGCACCGCGTAGACATCCACCTCGAAACCCTGGTCGCGCAGCGGCGCCGCCGCGGCCTCGGCGCCGGCCAGGTCGTAGTAGCCGCGATAGCCGATGCAGCCGACGACGGGAAAGCACCAGGTCTCGAGCTTGAGCGAGAGTTCGGGCGCCGCCACCACGTTCCAGACCGCGGCGCCGCGCTGGAGGTCGGCGTAGGCCCGGTAGCTGCCGTTGTCGGGCAGCTTGAGCTCGGCGACGGCGAAGTCGCGCATGCGCTGGGTCAGCGCCAGGCGCTGGCGCAGCGGCTCGGGGGTGGCGGGGTCGGCGATGGCGTCCTTGACCGGACGCGCCGCGGCCAGCAGGTGCAGGTGGCCGGAGGCCGACTGGCCCAGGTAGCCGATGGACGAACAGCCCGACGTGGCGCACAGCGTGCCCAGCATCGCCAGCACCAGGCCGGCCAAACCCAGGCCGCTGGCCAGGCCCCAGCGCGCCGCGCGCCGTCTCGGCCAGAGCCGCCGCGTCACGCCGCTTCCGCGCGCTCGACCTCGACCAGGCAGTCGTAGAACGACGGCGCGCGGCCCATGTCGGTCAGGCGCTGGTGGGTCAGCTCGTTGACGTTGGTGCCGTCCAGGCCGTACTTGCGCCACCACACCCCCAGGCCGTTCACGACGCCGGGTCGCGCGCGCTCGGTCACGCGCGCGACGCAGCGGTACTCGCCGCGGTCGTTGAACACGCGCACCTCGTCGCCGCTGGCGATGCCGCGGGCGGCGGCGTCCTCGGCGCGGATCTCGAGCACCGGTTCCTGCTCGATCGCACGCAGGCTCCGGACGTTGACGAACGTGGAATTGAGGAAGTTGCGTGCCGGCGGCGAGATCATGGCCAGCGGGAAACGACGCGCGAGCTCGGGCGCGCTGCGCACGCTCTCGTACGGCGGCAGGTAGTCGGGCAGGCCCAGCCCCGGCACGTCGCATTGCGCGCGGCCGTTGGGCGTCGGGAAGCCGCCGTCGGCGAACGGCGCCTCGGGCAGGGGCAGCAGCGCCCAGCCCACCGCGCGCAGCTGCTCGAACGGCACCGGGCCGTTCAGGGCCTGGCGCGCCAGCGCGAGGTCGTCGTCGGCGAAGCACGGCTCGGTGTAGCCCATGCGCTGCGCCAGGGCACGGAAGATCGCGGCGTTGGAGCGCGACTGGCCGCGCGGCGTCAGCGCCGGCTCGTTGACGACCACGGAGGTGTGGCCGTAGCTGCCGTGCACGTCCCAATGCTCCAGCTGCGTGGTGGCCGGCAGCACGTAGTCGGCGTGGTCGGCGGTGTCGGTGAGGAAGTGCTCCAGCACGACGGTGAACAGGTCCTCGCGGCGGAAGCCCGCGGCCACCTGCCTCGACTGCGGCGCCACCGCCACCGGGTTGCTGTTGTAGACGACCAGCGCCTCGATCCGCGGACCGAACGGGCGACCATCGGGCATCGTCTCGCCGGTCGAGCGCAGCAGGTCGTCGCCGATGGTGCTCATGTTGACGGTGCGCGGGCTGCGGCCGGCCAGCAGCTCGGGATGCTCGAACGCGGGGTTGCGGAACGCCTTGAGCCAGCCCGACGACGACAGCAGCAGGCCGCCGGCGCGGTGCCGCCAGGCGCCCACCAGGCACGGCAGCAGCGCGATCAGCCGCGTGGCGTTGCCGCCGCCGCGCACGCGCTGCATGCCGTAGTTCAGGCGGATCGCGGCCGGCCGCGTCGTGGCGTAAAGGCGGGCGAACTCGCGGATCTGTTCCGGCGCGAGGCCGCATTCGACGGCGGCGCGCTCCGGCGGCCACTGCAGGGCGCGCTCGCGCAGGCCGGCCCAGCCGTCGACGTGGCGGGCGATGTAGTCGTGGTCCAGCCAGTCGTTGACGACCAGCTCGTGCATCACCGCCAGCGCCAGCGCGCCGTCGCTGCCCGGCGTCAGCGCCAGGTGGAGGTGGCACTTCTCGGCCGTCTCGGTGCGCCGGGGGTCGATGCACACCAGCGTGGCGCCGGCGCGCTTGGCGGCCAGCGCGATGGGCCAGAAGTGCAGGTTGGAGGCGATCGAGTTGCTGCCCCAGATGACGATCAGCCGGCTCTCTGCGTAGTGCTCGACGTGCATGCCCACCTTGGCGCCGTAGGTGGCGGCCAGCGCGTCGCCGCCGGCGTTGGAGCAGATGGTGCGGTCCAGGCGCGACGCGCCGAGCCGGTTGAAGAAGCGCGCGGCCATGCCCTCGCCCTGCACGAAACCCATCGTGCCGGCGTAGCTGTAGGGCACGATGGCCTCGGCGTCGCGGGCGGCGATCGCGCCCAGGCGCGCGGCGATGTCGTCCAGCGCCTCGTCCCACGACACCTCGACGAACTCGCCCCGGCCCTTGGGCCCGACCCGCCTGAGCGGCACCAGCACGCGCTCGGGGTGCTCGGTGCGTTCGGCGTAGCGCGATACCTTCGTGCACAGCGCGCCGTTGGTGGTCGGGTGGTCGGGGTCGCCCTGCAGGCGGACGACCTGGTCGCCCTGCACCGTGACCCGCATCGCGCAGGTGTCGGGGCAATCGTGCGGGCAGGCGGCCTGGACGGTGCGCGGGGCGTCGGCGGGGACGATTTCGACGAGGTTCACTGTCATGCCGAAATGATGTCACAAAGCGCGTGCCCGACAGTTGCCAAGGACACTCGCCGGGGGGCTGCCGGACGGGCGGCGTCAGGCTTAAGATGGCCCGAACTGCCTGCCTGTCCGGACTGCCCATGAACGTCATCGAATCCCTGCTGGCCGACGCGGCCGCCATCACCGCCCTGCGACGGGAGATCCACGCCCATCCCGAGCTGTGCTACCAGGAACAGCGCACCAGCGATCTGGTGGCGGCCAGGCTCACCGAATGGGGTATCCCGATCCGCCGCGGGCTGGGCAAGACCGGCGTCGTCGGCATCATCGAGGGCCGCAAGGGCCGCACCGGCGGCGCGGTCGGGTTGCGTGCCGACATGGACGCCCTGCCGATGTCCGAGTCCAACACCTTCGCGCACACCAGCCGCAACCCGGGCCGCATGCACGCCTGCGGCCACGACGGCCACACCGCGATGCTGCTCGCCGCGGCGCAGCACCTGGCCCGCCACCGCGATTTCGACGGCATCGTCTACCTGCTGTTCCAGCCCGCCGAGGAAGGCGGCGGCGGCGCCCGGGAAATGATCAAGGACGGACTGTTCGCCGAGTTCCCGATGGACGCCGTGTTCGGCATGCACAACTGGCCCGGCCTGGCGGTGGGCCAGTTCGCGGTGTGCCCCGGCCCGTGCATGGCGTCGAGCAACGAGTTCTTCATCACCATCCGCGGCCGCGGATCGCACGCCGCGCTGCCGCACCTGAGCATCGATCCGGTGCCGATCGCCTGCCAGATGGTGCAGGCGTTCCAGACCATCATCACGCGCAACAAGAAGCCCACCGACACGGGCGTCATCTCGGTGACCACGATCCACGCAGGCGAGGCCACCAACGTCGTGCCCGATTCCTGCGTGATCGAAGGCACGGTGCGCACCTTCACTCTGCCGGTGCTGGAGCTGATCGAGCAGCGCATGCGCGAGATCGCCCGCCACACCGGCGCCGCGTTCGGCGCCACGGTGGACTTCCGCTTCCACCGCAACTACCCGCCCACGGTCAACCACGCCGTCGAGGCCGCCTTCGTGGCCGACGTCATGCGCGAGACCGTCGGCACCGAGAACACGCTGGCCTTCGAGCCGTCGATGACCGCCGAGGACTTCAGCTACTTCCTGCTCGAGCGCCCCGGCGCCTACTTCGTCATCGGCAACGGCGACGGCCGCCACCGCCTGGCCTACAGCGACCGCGCCGACGACGACAGCGGCGGCGCCGCGGCCGCCCACAACCTGGGCCCCTGCACGTTGCACAACCCGCACTACGACTTCAACGACGACCTGATCCCGCTCGGCGGCACGCTGTGGATACGGCTGGTCGACAAATGGTTCGCTCAACGCGCCTGACGCCCGCGCGTCGTTCGCCGGTCGGGCGCCGTCCAGCCCAGGGAGAGAGCACATGAGCGCACGCACGGCCGCTCCGAAGGGCGCTCGCACCGCAGTCCGCAAGGACGGAGGTTTCCTCATGAGCGCACGCACGGCCGCTCCGAAGGGCGCTCGCACCGCAGTCCGCAGGACGGAGGTTTCCTCATGACCACCCAGCCGGCCGCGTTTTCCGACACCTACGCCGAGGCCCGCGCCAAGTTCCTGGCGGCGGCAACCGGCACGCGGCTCGAGTCCCATCCGGAGCCGTTGCGCGGCGTCGAGCTGGAAGCGCTGGCGATGGACGTGGCCCGCCTCGGCGCCGACGACGCCGACGCGCTGCTGATCGTCTCCAGCGGCTGCCACGGCGTCGAGGGCCATGCCGGTTCGGGCGCGCAGGTGGCGATGCTGCGCGACGCGACCTTGCGCGAGCGTGCGCGCCAGGCCGGCGTCGCGCTGCTGTTCATCCATGCGCTCAACCCCTGGGGCTTCTCGTTCGGCCGCCGCGTGACGCACGAGGGTGTCGACCTCAACCGCAACTTCATCGACTTCGGCCGCCCGCCGCCGGGCAACCCGGGCTATGACCAGCTGGCGGCCTGCCTGTTGCCCGAACGGTGGCCGCCCGATGCCGACAACGAGCGCGCGCTGATGGCGTACGGGGCGTCCCACGGCATGGCGGCGCTGCAGAGCGCCGTCTCGGGCGGCCAGTACCGGCACCCCGACGGCCTGTTCTATGGCGGCGCGGCGCCCACCTGGAGCCAGCAGAGGCTGCGCATGGTGCTGCGCCAGCACGCCTCGGCGTGTCGCCAGCTCGGCTGGATCGACATCCACACCGGCCTGGGCGAGAGCGGCGTCGGCGAGCGCATCTTCGCCTGCCGCGACGACGACACGGCCAAGCACCGGGCCAAGGCCTGGTGGGGCCACCGCGTCACGTTCACGGAGGACGGTTCGTCGACATCGGCCGAGCTGCACGGCAACCTGTGGCACGCCGTCTACGACGAGTGCGGCCAGGCCGCCTACGCCGGCATCACGCTCGAGTTCGGCACCCAGCCGCAGGACATCGTGCTGCAGGCGCTGCGCTACGACCACTGGGTGGCGCGGCGGCGCCTGCCGCACGACGTGCACGTGGAGACCGCCCGGACCGCCATGCGCCACGCCTTCTACACCCCCACCCCGGCCTGGCAGGCCGCCGTGGCGGCGCAGGCGCGCGAGGCCGTCGTGCACGCGATCGACGGCATGGCCGGCTGGAGGCAATGATGTCCTGAAACGTCCGCAACAGGTCGCATGGCGGCGCTGCGAGAATTCCGCCCAGGGGGCAAGATTCAGCCATCAACCCCCAGGAGAACTCCATGCAGACCGCCTTGCTTCTGATCGACGTCCAGGAATCCTTCCCGCAACGCCCCTACTGGTCTCAAACCGGCGCCGACGTGTTCCTCGCGCAGGTCAACGCGCTGGTCGACGGCGCCCAGGCGCGCGGCATCCCGATCGTGCGCGTGTTCCACACCGACGGCCCGCAGTCGGCCGACAACCCGTTCGCGCACGGCAGCCCGTTCATCCGCCCGCTGGCCGGCCTGGCGCCGTTCGAGGCCGCGCTGACGATCGAGAAGCACCGCCACAGCGCACTGGTGGGCACGCCGCTGGCGACCTGGCTGGTGGAGAACGGCATCCGGCGCGTGATCGTCGCCGGCATCCGCACCGAGCAGTGCTGCGAGACCACCACGCGCCACGCGAGCGACGCAGGCTGGGAGGTCGACTTCGTCGGCGACGCCACGCTCACCTTCGACATGCGCACGCCGGCCGGCAAGACGCTCACCGCCGCCGAGATCCGCGAGCGCACCGAGACCGTGCTGGTGGACCGCTTCGCCACGCTGGCCACCGTCGCCGAGGCGCTCGCCCGCGCCCGCTGAGCGACGCCGCCGCCATGGTCGAGATCCTGTTCCTGGTGCTGCCGGAGACGCTGCTGCTCGACCTCGCCGGCCCCGCCGAGGCGTTCCGGCTCGCCAACCAGCAACTCGCCGCACGCGGACGACCGGCAGCCTTCGCGCTGCGGTTCGTCAGCGCGCAGCCCGAGGCGGCGACCTCGGTCGGGTTGCAACTGGCCGGCCTGGAGCCGTTGCCGGCGACGCTGCCGCCCGGGGCCTGGGTGCTGCTGCCCGGGCGCCCGGGCCTGAAGGACACGCTGCCCACGCTGCAGCGCAACGGCTGGCTGGGCGCGCGCCACTGGCTGACGACGGTGGTCGCACCGGCGCTCGCCGCGCCGCCGCCGGGCCAGCCGCCGCACCGCCTGCTGACCGTGTGCGTCGGCACGCTGCTGGCCGCCGACGCCGGCCTGCTGGGACGACGCCAGGTGACGACGCACCACGAGCATCTCGAGGCCCTGGCCGCGCTCGCCCCGCAGGCGCAGGTGTGCGCGAACCGGGTGTTCGTCGTCGACGGGCCCGTGTGGTCCAGCGCCGGCATCACGGCCGGCATCGACCTGGCGCTGCACTGCATCGGCGACGCCTGTGGCGACGCGGTGGCCGCGGCGGTGGCCGAGACCATGGTGGTGTTCCAGCGCCGCGGCGCCGACGACCCGCAGCGCTCGCCGCTGCTGGGCGGGCGCAACCACCTGCATCCGGCCGTGCACCGGGTGCAGAACGCCGTCTGCGAGCATCCCGGCCACGACTGGGACGTGCCGGCGCTGGCCGCCGTCGCCCACGTGACGCCGCGCCACCTCGCCCGCCTGTTCAAGGATCACGCGGGCGTCTCGCCGCGCGAATACGTCGAGCGCATCCGCGGCGGGCTGGCCGAACAGGCGATCGCGCGCGGGCTGCCCACCGCGCAGGCGGTGGAACTGGCCGGGTTCGGCACCGACCGCCAGTGGCGCCGCGCCCGGGCGCGGCGACGCGGCCAGGCCTAGTGCGCCCGGTTCTCGCGCCGGCGCGACAGGTCGTCGACGATGGTGATCAGCAGGTTGAAGTCGGCCGGCTTCGTGATGTAGAAGTCGAAGCCGGCGGCGTCGGCGCGGCGCTTGACGTCGGGCCCGGCCACCGCGGTCAGCGCGACCAGCACCGGCGGCGCGTCGGGGCGCAGGTCGTGCAGCGCGCGGGCGGCGTCGTAGCCATCGAGGATCGGCATGTTGATGTCGAGGAACACGATGTCCGGGCCGAAGGCCTGCGCGGCGGCGACCGCCCCGTGGCCGTCGTAGGACGTCATGGTCTGGTGCCCGAGCGCGTCGAACAGCAGCGCCAGACTGTCGGCGCTGTCGCGGAGGTCGTCCACGACGAGGATCTTTGACATTTTTTGGTATTCCCTGGCGGATGACGGCCCGTCTTGCGGGCCCGCGGCCTGCCGTCGTCCGGTCTCCCAGCCATGCGCACGCGCATCGCTCCCGGACGCGGCCCACCGCGTCTCCCGGAGATTACGCCGTCCCGGGCCCGCGTGGGCGCCGTGCGTGGACGCCGCGCGACAGCTACCAGCCGAGCGCGCGCACCTCGGACTCCGCCTGCGCCGCATCGACGAAGTGCACGGCCTGCCAGCCCGCCTGCCGCGCGGCGGCGACGTTGGGCAGGTGGTCGTCGAGGAACAGCAGTTGCGCCGGTGGCCGCCCGAAGACCCGGGCCGCGTGGTCGAAGATCGCCGGATCCGGCTTGATCAGGCGCACCCGCGACGAGAACACGCCGGACTCGAACAGCGCCATGAAGTCGTGCGTGCGCTCGAAATGCGCGGCGAACGGCTCGGGCATGTTCGACAGGTAGTGCAGCGGACGCCCCTGCGCGTGCAGGCGGCGCAGCCAGGCGACGGTGTCGGGCAGCGGCTGCAGTTCCTGCGGGCACGCCTCGACGATCGCGGCCACCTCGGACTCATCGAGTCCGGTGCGCGCGGCCACGCGGCGCACCAGGTCGCCCGGCTCGACCACGCCGCGGTCGAAGTCGCCCCAGTCGCCGCCGTAGGCCTGGAAGATCTGGCCGACCCAGTGGCGCGTCGCCGCCGCGTCGGTCGCGCGGTGCGGCAGCACGCCCTCGACCAGCGCCTCCGGGCGCCAGCGAAAGAGCACGCGGCCGAAGTCGAAGACGAGCGCGCGGCCGGCGTCGCCGGGTCTCATTGGGCAACCTCCGTCCTGCGGACTGCGGCGCGAGCGCGCTTCGGAGCGGCCGGGCGCGCGCTCATTTCGCCAGCAGCCGGGCCAGCAGCCCGGCCGTCGAGCCGTCCAGCCCGTCGGTGGCACCGCTGGAAAAGCGCGGCAGCAACGCGTTGCACAAGGCCTTGCCGAGCTCGACGCCCCACTGGTCGAAGCTGTTGATGCCCCACAGCGCGCCGCTGCAGAACACGCGGTGCTCGTACAGCGCGACCAGCGCGCCCAGCGAGCGCGGCGTGAGCGCGTCCAGCACCAGCGTCGTGCTCGGGCGGTTGCCCGGGAACGCGCG
This sequence comes from uncultured Vitreoscilla sp., assembly GCA_964418745.1. GTDB lineage: Bacteria > Pseudomonadota > Gammaproteobacteria > Burkholderiales > Burkholderiaceae_C > Scleromatobacter. The sequence continues at coordinate 46,404 of CAYQMX010000012.1, read as the reverse complement.
GTGCTCGGCGATCACCTCGCGGGCGATCGTGCGCGAGGCGGTCGGCGGCGACTCCAGCGCCGCCTCGGCGGCGGTCTTGCCCAGCATCAGCGCCTGCGACTGCGCCAGGCAGTTGGCCAGCAGCTTGGCGTGCAGGTCGGCATAGGCGCCGACATGGCCCCGGGCCGGGTTCTTGATGGCGATGAACTCCACCGGCACGACGTCCGTGCCCTGGTGCAGCATCTGGAAGTACGCGTGCTGGCCGTTGGTGCCGGGCTCGCCCCAGACGACCGGGCTGGTGGCGAAGGGCACCGCGTGGCCGTCGAGGTCGACGCGCTTGCCGTTGGACTCCATCTCGAGCTGCTGCAGGTAGGCCGGCAGCCGCTTCAGGCCCTGGTGGTAGGGCGCGACGCTGCGGCTGGTGAAGCCGTGGAAGTTGCGGTACCAGACGTCGATCAGCGCGAGTTGCACCGGCAGGTTGTGGGCCAGCGGCGCGGTGCGGAAGTGCTCGTCCATCGCGTGCGCGCCGGCGAGGAACTCGCGGAAGCCGTCGGCGCCGATGGCGATCGCCACGGACAGGCCGATCGCGCTCCACATCGAGTAGCGCCCGCCGACCCAGTCCCAGAAGCCGAAGGTGGTGGCGATGCCGAACTTCGACGCGGCCTCGATGTTGGTGGTCACGCCGACGAAATGCGCGGCGACGTCGGTGCCGCCATTGGCCAGGAACCAGTCGCGGGCCACGTTCGCGTTGGCCAGCGTCTCCTGCGTCGTGAAGGTCTTGGACGCGACGATCACCAGCGTGGTCTTCGGATCCAGGCGCTCGAGCACCGGGGCGATGTCGTGGCCGTCGACGTTGGAGACGAAATGGAAGCGCAGCTTCGGATGCACGAACTCCTGCAGCGCGATCACGGCCATCTGCGGCCCGAGGTCGGAGCCGCCGATGCCGATGTTGAGCACGTCGGTGAACCCGGTGCCGGCCTGCGCACGCACCTGTTCCGCGTAGTCCAGCAGCGGCCCCAGCACCGCGTGCACCTCGGCGATGGCGGCATCGGTGACCACGCCCAGCGACTTCGCGCCGGCCGGGGCGCGCAGCGCCGTGTGCAGCACCGCGCGACCTTCGGTGACGTTGATGGGCTCGCCGGCGAACATCGCATCGCGCCGCGCCTCCAGGCCGCACTCGGCGACCAGGCCGGTCAGCAGCGCGCGGGTGCTGGCGTCCCAGCGGTTCTTGGACAGGTCGGCGAAGACTTCCGGGGCCTGGATGCCGAAACGCTCGAAGCGCTCGGCGTCGGCGGCGAAGGCGGCGCGCAGGTCGAACTGCCGGCCGCCAGCCTCGAAGTGGGCGTTCAGGGCCGTCCAGGCCGTCGTCCGGTCGCAGCGCGGCCCGTTCATCGCGCGGCCTCGATCAGCGCATCGAGCTTGACGGAATCGGCGGCGAACGCACGGATGCCCTCGGCCAGCTTCTCGGTGGCCATCGCGTCCTCGTTGAGCGCGAAGCGGAACGCCGATTCGTCGAAATGCACGCGCTGCAGCGGCAGCGCGCGAGCGGCGTCGGCGTCGAGCGCGCGCGCCAGCGGGGCCGAATCGGCCTGCAGCGCGCCCAGCAGCTCGGGGCTGATGGTGAGCAGGTCGGAGCCGGCGAGCGCCTGGATCTGGCCCACGTTGCGGAAGCTCGCACCCATCACCTCGGTGGCGATGCCGAACTTCTTGTAGTAGTTGAAGATGCGGGTGACCGACTGCACGCCTGGGTCGTTGGCGCCGGCCTGCGCGGCCTCGTCCCACTTGGCGCCGGCCTGCTTCTTGTACCAGTCGTAGATGCGGCCGACGAAGGGCGAGATCAGCGTGATGCCGCCGTCGCCGCAGGCCACGGCCTGGCAGAAGCCGAACAGCAGCGTCAGGTTGCAGTGGATGCCGTCGGCCTCGAGCTCGCGCGCGGCGGCGATGCCCTCCCAGGTGGAGGCGATCTTGATGAGCACGCGGTCGCGCACGATGCCCGCCGCCTCGTACAGCGCGATGATGCCGCGGGCGCGCTCGACGGTGGCGCGGGTGTCGAACGACAGGCGCGCGTCGACCTCGGTGCTGACGCGGCCCGGCACCACCTTCAGGATCTCGAGGCCGAAGCGCACCAGCACCTGGTCGACCACGTCCGCGAGCGGCTTGCCCGGGTGCGCCGCCACGGTGTCGGCCAGCAGCGGCGCGTAGTCGGCCTGCTGCACCGCCTTGAGGATCAGCGACGGGTTGGTGGTGGCGTCGCGCGGCGCGAACTGGGCCATCTGGCGGAAGTTGCCGGTGTCGGCCACCACGATGGTGAAGGCCTTGAGCTGGTCGAGCTGGTTCATGTCATCCCCTGAATGAGAAGCGGGTGGCGGATTTGACCGCGGGAAGAAACTTCGGCATCATTATTCCTGAAACAAAGTTACACCACCACTGTTCCGAGACAAGTCCCCGGTCATCGCGCGACGCCGCCGGGTGTTCATCCTGCACCACAAGAAACATCATGTCATTCGATCTCGTATTCTTCGGCGGCACCGGCGACCTGACCTGGAGAAAGCTGATGCCCGCGCTGTTCCAGGCGTTCCGGCACGGCAAGCTGCCCGAAGGCGGCCGCATCCTGGCCGTGGCGCGCGACGAGCGTACCGACGGCGAATATCGTGCCTTCATCAAGGAGCGCTTCGTCGAGGTCGAGAGCTCGAAACGGCCGAGCGACGAGGAGTTCGCGCGCTTCGCCGAGCTGCTGCACTACCGCCGCATGGACCTGTCGCGGCCGGACGACTACCAGGGCCTGAAGGAATGGATCGACGAGCGCGGCGCCGACACGGCCGTGCTGTACCTGGCCACCAGCCCGCACCTGTTCCCGCAGATCTGCGAGCAACTGGGCGCGGCCGGTCTCAACGGCCCGCACGTGCGCGTGGTGCTCGAGAAGCCGCTGGGCCACGACCTGGCCAGCGCGCAGGAGATCAACCGGGTCGTCAAGTCGGTGTTCACCGAGAAGCAGGCGTTCCGCATCGACCACTACCTGGGCAAGCCGTCGGTGCAGAACCTGATGGCGCTGCGCTTCGGCAACGCGCTGTTCGAGCCGCTGTGGCGCCGGGAGAGCATCGCCAACATCCAGATCACGCTGGCCGAATCGCTGGGCGTGGGCACGCGGGGCGACTTCTACGACCGCACCGGCACGCTGCGCGACATGGTGCAGAACCACGCGCTGCAGCTGCTGACCATGATCGCGATGGAGCCGCCGGCCACCAGCGACGCCGACGCGATCCGCGACGAGAAACTGAAGGTGCTGCGCTCGCTCAAGCCGTTCACGCGCGAGAGCGTCGCGCGCGACGTGATCCGCGGCCAGTACCGCGCCGGCAACATCGACGGCAAGGCGGTTCCGGGCTACCTCGAGGAGGTCAAGGTGCCCGCCGGGAGCCACACCGAGACCTTCCTGGCGCTGCGCACCGAGGTGCAGAACTGGCGCTGGGCCGGCGTGCCGTTCTACATCCGCACCGGCAAGCGGCTGGCGGCGCGCGACGCGCAGATCGTCATCAACTTCCGCCACGTGCCGCACCCGATCTTCGGCGGCCCCAACCGCGCCAACCAGCTCATCATCAAGCTGCAGCCCGAGGACGGCCTGGAGCTGCAGCTGCAGGCGGCCAAGGGCGGCCTGCACACCGGCGGCGCCACCGAGCAGCTGGGCACCGTGTCGCTGGACCTGGACTTCGACAAGGCCTTCCCGACCGACCGCGTCGGCGCCTACGAACGCCTGCTGCTGGACGCGATCGCCGGCCGCCTGAACCTGTTCGTGCGCAGTGACGAGCAGGAACAGGCCTGGCGCTGGGTCGGCCCGATCCTGGACGCCTGGGCCGCCGACACCGAGGGGCCGCGTTCGTATGCCGCCGGCAGCTGGGGCCCCGCGGCCGCCAGCTCGCTGATCGCGCGCGACGGCTTCGCCTGGGCGGAAGAAGAATGACTGCCCCCGCTTCGCCGAGTACGGCTACGCCGCGCCGTCGGCGCGACGCTTCGCTGGCCGAAATCGGCCCCCCGGACTGCTTTCGTCCGCCGCTCAGCCGCCCAAGGGGGCCGCGGCCTTGCTGCGGAGCGGCCGCGCGCGGCGGCCGCGCGCTTGCGCCCGCCATTCGACGGAGCAATGCCGCATGACGATGCTGGAGCGCGTCCGCGCCTCCATCCCCGCGCTGCCGCCCGCCGAGCAACGCGTGGCCAAGCTCGTGCTGAGCGACCCGCGCGGCTTCGCTTCGACGCCGGTGGGCGAGCTCGCGGAGCGATCGCACGTGTCCAAGCCGACGGTGGTGCGCTTCTGTCGCAGCGTGGGCTACGACGGCCTGGCCGACTTCAAGCTGAAGCTGGCCGGCACGGTCAACGAGGGCGTGCCTTTCGTGCATCGCTCGGTCGACGAGGACGACGGCCCGGGCGAGCTGATCGTCAAGGTGATCGACAACGCCGTCAGCGCGATGCTGAAGTACCGCAACAACGCGGCGGGGCATGCGTTCGAGCGCGCGATCGCCGCGCTGACGCAGGCGGGCATCGACAAGAAGCGCATCGAGTTCTACGGGGTCGGCAACTCCGGCATCGTCGCGCAGGACGCGCAGCACAAGTTCTTCCGCCTCGGCGTCAACACCTCGGCCACCAGCGACGGCCACGTGCAGGTGATGAGCGCCACGATGCTGGGCCCGGGCGACTGCGCCGTCATCATCAGCAACTCGGGCCGCAGCCGCGACCTGATCGACGTGGCCGACATCGCCCGCAGGAAGGGCGCGACGCTGATCGTCATCACCGCCAGCGCCTCGCCGCTCGCGCAGCTGACGCAGGCCAACTCGCAGATCCTGCTGGCCGCCGACCACCCCGAGGACTTCGACCGCTACAGCCCGATGGTGTCGCGCATGCTGCACCTGATGATCATCGACATCCTGACCACCGGCGTCGCGCTGCGCCTGGGCCAGGGACTGCGGCCGACGCTGCAGGAGATCAAGCGCAACCTGCGCGCGCGGCGCTACGCCGCGCCGGATTGAAAAGACCCGCTGGCGGCGGGTCTTGTTCGGGGCGACGGGCGGTTCAGCGGGACGCCGGCAAGCCCGGCGTGACCACCACGTGCGCTCGCTCCGGCAGCCGCACGGGCGGGAAGTCGCCCGCCTCGATGCCCAGCATCTCGTCCACGCCGTACAGGTGCGCGAGGTCGCTCATGCGCACCGGCGGGTTGACGATCTGCAGCTTGCGCTTCGCGCCCGCTGCCATGCGCGAGCATTCGAGCAGCACGGCCAGCGCCGAGGTGTCGAGCTGGGTCACCGGCGCGGCGTCGATGCGCCAGACATCGCCGCCGTCGGCGGCGAAGGCCTGGCGCAGCGTCTCGAGCACCGTGGGCGCGTCGCGCAGCGTCAGGCTGGGCGGCAGCGCCGTCATCACGCCGTCGGTCGCCATCACTTCGCCGCGGCCGGGGCCTTGTTCTTCGCGACCAGCGCGTTGATCAGCCCGTCGATGCCCGAGGCGGCGATCTGCTGCGCGAAGCTGCTCTTGTACTGGTCGACCAGCCACACGCCGAGGACGTTGACGTCGAAGATCTTCCACTCGGCCGGCAGCTTCTCCAGGCGGTAGTCGAGCTGCACCGGGTCGCCGCCGGTGCCCTTGATGAGGGTGCGGATGGTGACGTCCGGATCGTCCGGCGAGGAGCGCGTGGGCTTGAGCTCGATCGAGGTCTGCGGGTTGACCTTGGTCAGCGCGCCGGCGTAAGTGCGGATCAGCAGCGTCTTGAACTCGGCCTGCAGCTTGGCCTGCTGCTCGGGCGTGGCGGTCTTCCAGGCCTTGCCCACGACGGCGGCCGTCATGCGCTGGAAGTCGACGTGCGGCATCACCTGGGCGTCGACCAGGCCCTGGATGCGCGAGATGTCGCCGCCCTGGATGGCCTTGTCGTTCTTGACCGAGTCGATGACCTCGCCGGCGACCTGCTTGATGAGCACGTCGGGCGCGGTCTGGGCGAACGCGGCGGTGGCGCCCAGCGTGGCCGTGGCGAGGATCAGCGAGGAAATCGTGCGTTGAAACATTCTTGTCCTTTCGAGCGGAAGTTCGCTCCCATCTATAACGCCCGTCGCCGAAACCGGTTCACAGCGACGACATGCAAAGAAACGTGGCGCGCGACGGCGGCGTCATTGTCGCCTGCGGTGCGCCGCGCTCAGCCGTGCGCGGCGGAGGCCGGCGGCGGGGGCACGGGCGCCGGGCCGCTCCGGGGCACCGGTAAGGTGGGTGCCGACGCGGGCACCGGCGCGGGCTGCACGCCGCCGGGCAGCGGCGATGGCGCGGACGCCGGTTGCGACGCCGGGTCAGCCGGCCGGGCGGGCACGGCGGTCACGCTGGCCGTGCCGTCGGCCGAAGCGACCGACGCGGCCGGCGCCGGCGCGCTGGCGCCGCCCGCCGGGGCGGGGGCCGACTTCGGCTCGTCGGCGTCGTCGTCCTCGGGCAGCGGCGGCGGGTCGCCGTCGTAGACGAGGCTGCGGCGACGCGTGACGTAGGCGTCGCGCATGAAGGTGTAGCGGTCGAATGCCAGTTCGTCGAGCATCTGGCTGGCGCCCAGCAGGCCGGCGCGGGTGTCGATCACCCCGACCGCGTCGATGCCCAGTTCCTTCCAGTACTTGCCCGACGCGAGCAGCGCCGGCGAGACGTAGGTGTCGGCGGGCAGGGCCACGGCGTCGCGGATGTCGGACGAGCCGAACAGCGGCAGCACCAGGTACGGCCCGGGCTTCAGGCCCCAGTGCCCCAGGGTCAGGCCGAAGTCCTCGGGCTTGCGATCCAGGCCGAGGCGGCTGGCCGGGTCGAACAGGCCGGCGATGCCGATGGTGGTGTTGGTGAGCACGCGCAGCGTCATCGTGCCGGCGTCGACCGGCTTGCCCTGCAGCAGGTTGTTGACCGCCGACCAGGCATCCGAGAAGTTGCCGAAGAAGTTGTGCACGCCGGTGCGCACCGGCGACGGGACGACCGCGTTGTAGGCCTTGGCGGCAGGCTTGAGCGCGTACTCGTCCAGCGTGTCGTTGAACGCGAAGACCTTGCGGTTGACGCTCTCGTACGGATCCTTGGGGCCGGCGGTGTGGCGGTCGACGCCCCCCGTCGTCGCGCAGCCGGCGACGGCGGCCAGCAGGAGCGCGGCGACGGCTCGCGGCAGGGCGCGCGCCAGGGCGGTGAATGTCATTTCCGGGACCCCGAGACCGCCGCGGACGCGGCAGCCGGTGCTGGAGCAAGCGACGCGCCCGGCGCGGGCGCCGGCGTGCTGCTGGAGCCGGCGTCGGCGGCCTTGTTGAAGATCAGCTGGCCGATCAGGTTCTCGAGCACCACGGCGGACTGGGTCTGCTTGATCAGGTCGCCGTTGGCCAGGTTCTTGTCGTCGGAGCCCGGCTCGATGCCCACGTACTGGTCGCCCAGCAGGCCGGCGGTGAGGATCTTGGCCGACGAGTCGACCGGGAACTGGACGCTCTCGTTGATCTTCATCACCACCAGGCCCTGGTAGGTGTTCTTGTCGAGCGTGATCGACGTCACCTGGCCGACGGACACGCCGGCGCTGCGCACCGGCGCATTCTTCTTCAGGCCGCCGATGTTGTCGAAGCGGGCGCGTACCGTGTAGGTCTTCGAGGCGCTGAAGCTGGCCAGGTTGGCCGCCTTCAATGCCAGGAAGGCCAGGCCGATGATGCCCAGCAAGACGAACACTCCCACCAGCGTTTCCGTGCTTTTCTTTGCCATGTCAGATCCGATTCAATCCCTTGACGTCGCTCACGACGTCGAAAACATCATTGCCGTGAGGATGAAGTCCATCGCCAGCACGGCCAGCGAGGAGAACACTACCGTGCGCGTGGTTGCATAGGCCACGCCCTCGGGCGTCGCCTGCGTTTCATAGCCCTGGTACAGGGCGACCCCGGTGCAGATCACGCCGAACACGAAGGACTTGACGATGCCGTTGCCGACATCGCGCGTGATGTCGACCTTGGACTGCATGATCGACCAGAAGTTGGCCGGGTCCACGCCGATCAGCTCGACCGCGATCAGCCAGGCGCCGAGGATACCGATGGCCGAATACAGGATGGCGAGAATGGGCATCGAGACGATGCCGGCGAGGAAGCGCGGCGCCAGAACGCGGCTGCGCGGATCGACGGCCATCAGTTCCATCGCCGACAGCTGCTCGCCCGCCTTCATCAGGCCGATCTCGGCAGTGAGCGCGGTGCCGGCGCGGCCGGCGAACAGCAGCGCCGTGACCACCGGGCCGAGCTCGCGCACCAGCGACAGGTTGACCACCAGGCCCAGCGACTCGGCGGCGCCGAACGGCACCAGCGCGTAGTACATCTGCAGCGCCAGCACGCAGCCGACGGCGAAGCCGGAGGCCAGGATGATGGTCAGCGAGCGGTAGCCGATGGCGTAGATCTGGTCGACGACGAGGCCGAAGCGGCGCAGCGACGACGGCGTGTAGCGCACCAGGTCGACGAAGAAATAGGCCGCGTGGCCGAGCGCGGTGAACGTGCGCAGCGTGGCCTGGCCGAGGGCATTGACGAACGCGATCATTGCGGCAGCCCCAGCGCCTCGGCGAACGGGGGCGCCGGGTAGTGGAACTTGATCGGGCCGTCGGGCTCGCCGCGGATGAACTGGCGCACCTGCGGATCGGTGGACTCGTTGAGCTCCTCGGGCCGGCCGTGCGCCACGACGATGCCGCCGGGCATCATCAGGTAGGCGTAGTCGGCGATCGCGAAGCATTCCTGCACGTCGTGCGAGACCATCAGCGACGTGGCCCCGGTGGTGTCGTTCAGGCGCCGGATCAGGTTGGCGGTCACGCCCATCGAGATCGGATCGAGCCCGGCGAACGGTTCGTCGTACATGATCACCTCGGGGTCCAGCGCGACCGCGCGCGCGAGCGCGATGCGGCGCGCCATGCCGCCCGAGACCTCGGAGATGCGCAGCTGCGCCGCGCCGCGCAGGCCGACGGCGTTGAGCTTCATCAGCACGATGTCGCGGATCATCGTCTCGCTCAGGTCCATGTGCTCGCGCAGCGGGAATGCCACGTTCTCGTAGACGCTGAGGTCGGTGAACAGCGCGCCGAACTGGAACAGCATGCCCAGGCGGCGGCGGATCGCGTAGAGCTGGTCGCGGTCGCGGGTGTCGATCTCGGCGCCGTCGAAGATCACCCGGCCCTTCTGCGGCTTGTAGACGCCGCCGATCAGGCGCAGCAGCGTGGTCTTGCCGCAACCGGAGCCGCCGAGGATGGCCGTGACCTTGCCGCGCGCGAATTGCATCGACACGTCGTTCAGGATCGTACGGCTCGCGTCGTACCCGAACGTGACGTGGTCGATCTGGATGAAGGAATCGGAGTTCAAGCCGGCTTGGGGCCGCTTTCGAGGCGGCGCTTCAAGAGTGAGGGGCACGTGGACCGGACCCGAGCTGTCAGGGTCCTTTCAGAACCCGACAGGATACGGGAATTCCCGGTGCGGCATTGTGTGCGAACCTCAGAGCCCTTGCCCGGAACCGACGAACGAACCCCCCAAGCCGACGAATCGCGGCAAGGCGTCGCATCCGAACAACAACGGACGGCGGGCGGCGCCCGGGCCCGGCCCGCTCCCGCGGGACGGGCGGCCGGTTGTCAGCGCGGCAGCGTCGTGGCGCCCATCAGCGCCAGGTCGATCGCGCGCGCCGCCTGGCGGCCTTCGCGGATCGCCCACACCACCAGCGACTGGCCGCGGCGCACGTCGCCGGCGGCCCACACCTTGTCGGCGCTGGTCTTGTAGCCGGTGCGCTCGTCGACGCCGGCCTTGGCGTTGCCGCGCGCGTCGGCGTCGACGCCGAACGACTGCAGCAGTTGCGCCATCGGGTTGGTGAAGCCCATGGCCAGCAGCACCAGCTCGGCCGGCCAGACCTTCTCCGTGCCGGGCACCTCGCTCAGGCGGCCGTCCTTGAATTCGATGTGGACCGTCTTCAGGCCGGTCAGCTTGCCCTTGTCGCCCAGGAACTCCTTGGTGGCGATGGCGAATTCGCGCGTGCAGCCCTCCTCGTGCGACGACGAGGTGCGCAGCTTCGTGGGCCAGTACGGCCACACCAGCGGCTTGTTCTCCTGCTCGGGCGGCATCGGCAGCAGCTCGAACTGCGTGACGCTCTTCGCGCCGTGGCGGTTGCTGGTGCCGACGCAGTCGCTGCCGGTGTCTCCCCCGCCGATGACGATCACGTTCTTGCCGGTGGCCAGGGTCTGGCCCTTGACCTTGTCGCCGGCGTTGACCTTGTTCTGCTGCGGCAGGAATTCCATGGCGAAGTGCACGCCGTCGAGGTCGCGGCCGGGCACCGGCAGGTCGCGCGAGACCTCCGCGCCGGCCGCCAGCAGCACCGCGTCGAACTCGGCCTTCAGCTGCTCGGCGGCGATCGCCTCCTTGCTGAAGTTGGCGATCTTCGCGCCCTTGGGCCAGTCGCCGACGACGACGCCGGTGCGGAACGTGACGCCCTCGGCCTCCATCTGCGCGATGCGGCGGTCGATGTGCGACTTCTCCATCTTGAAGTCCGGGATGCCGTAGCGCAGCAGGCCGCCGACGCGGTCGTTCTTCTCGAACACGGTCACGTCATGGCCGGCGCGCGCCAGTTGCTGCGCGGCGGCCAGGCCGGCGGGGCCGGAGCCGACGACGGCCACCTTGCGCCCGGTGCGCTGCGCGGGCTTCTGCGGCACGATCCAGCCCTCTTCCCACGCGCGGTCGACGATCGCGTGTTCGATGGACTTGATGCCCACCGCGTCGTCGTTGACGTTGAGCACGCAGGCCGCCTCGCACGGGGCCGGGCAGATGCGGCCGGTGAACTCGGGGAAGTTGTTCGTGGAATGCAGCACCGTGGCCGCCTGCTTCCAATGCGCCGTGTAGACCAGGTCGTTGAAGTCCGGAATGATGTTGTTGACCGGACAGCCGTTGTTGCAGAACGGCGTGCCGCAGTCCATGCAGCGGGCGGCCTGCACCTTGGCCTCGTCCGACTTCAGGCCGATGACGAATTCCTTGTAGTTCTTCAGGCGCTGCGGCACGGGCGCGTAGCCCTCCTCGAGGCGCTCGTACTCCATGAAGCCGGTGACTTTTCCCATGATCTGTTCCTGATGCTGTTGGCGGTGCGCCGCCCGCGTTCGGGCGGCGTGCACGTTCTGATGCTTGGCGAGAACCTACTTGGCGGGGATGACCTGCGCCTTGGCGCCGTCCTTGCCGGTCTTGGCCTTGGCGATGGTCGCGCCGGTCTCGGTCTTCGCGTGGATCTCGCCGAGCGCGCGCTTGTACTCGTTCGGGAACACCTTGACGAAGCGGGCCCGCGAATCGGCCCAGTGGTCCAGGATCTCGCGCGCCCGCAGGCTGCCCGTCCACTTGTGGTGCGCCTCGATCATCTGGCGCAGCAGCGCCTCGTCGGTCTCGCCCTTGTGCCAGACCGAACGCTCGATGGACTTGGCCTGCTCGTCGGCGGAGAGGATCCTGTCGAGGCTGACCATCGCCGTGTTGCAGCGCTCGGCGAACTTGCCGTCCTCGTCGTAGACGTAGGCGACGCCGCCCGACATGCCGGCCGCGAAGTTGCGCCCCGTCTTGCCGAGCACGACCACCGTGCCGCCGGTCATGTACTCGCAGCCGTGGTCGCCGGTGCCTTCGACGACCGCCGAGGCGCCCGACAGGCGCACCGCGAAGCGTTCGCCGGCGACGCCACGGAAGTAGGCCTCGCCGCTGGTGGCGCCGTACAGCGCCGTGTTGCCGGCGATGATGTTCTTGGTGGCGTCGCCGCGGAACTCGATGCTCGGACGGATGACCACGCGACCGCCCGACAGGCCCTTGCCGGTGTAGTCGTTGGAGTCGCCGATCAGGTACAGCGTGATGCCTTGCGCCAGGAACGCGCCGAAGCTCTGGCCGCCGGTGCCTTCCATCTGGATGAACAACGTGTGGTCAGGCAGGCCTTCCGGACGCTGGCGGATCAGCTCGCCCGAGAGCATCGCGCCCACCGAGCGGTTGAGGTTGCGCGCATCCTCCATGAACTGCACCTTCTCGCCGCGCTCGATGGCCGGGCGCGAGCGCTCGATCAGCTTGCGGTCCAGGGCCTTGTCCAGGCCGTGGTCCTGCACGTCGTTGTGCAGGCGCGAGACGTTGGCCGGCATCGCCGGCTGGTGGAAGACCTTCGAGAAGTCGAGGCCGCAGGCCTTCCAGTGGGCGATGCCCTTGCGGGTATCGAGGAACTCGCTGCGGCCGATCAGGTCGTCGAACTTGCGGATGCCCAGCTGCGCCATGATCTGGCGCGCTTCCTCGGCGATGAAGAAGAAGAAGTTGACGACGTGCTCGGGACGGCCGGCGAACTTCTTGCGCAGCACCGGATCCTGCGTGGCCACGCCCACCGGGCAGGTGTTGAGGTGGCACTTGCGCATCATGATGCAGCCCTCGACCACCAGCGGTGCGGTCGCGAAGCCGAACTCGTCGGCGCCCAGCAGCGCGCCGATCACCACGTCGCGGCCGGTCTTCATCTGGCCGTCGGCCTGCACACGCACGCGGCCGCGCAGCTGGTTGAGGACAAGCGTCTGCTGCGTCTCGGCCAGGCCCAGCTCCCAGGGCGTGCCGGCATGCTTGATCGACGACCACGGCGAGGCGCCGGTGCCGCCGTCATGGCCGGCGATGACCAGGTGGTCGGCCTTGCACTTCGTGACGCCGGCGGCGATGGTGCCCACGCCGACTTCCGAGACCAGCTTGACGCTGATGCCGGCGCGCGGGTTGGCGTTCTTCAGGTCGTGGATCAGCTGCGCCAGGTCCTCGATGGAATAGATGTCGTGGTGCGGCGGCGGCGAGATCAGGCCGACGCCCGGCACCGAGTAGCGCAGCTTGCCGATGTACTCGGACACCTTGCCGCCCGGCAGCTGGCCGCCCTCACCCGGCTTGGCGCCCTGGGCCATCTTGATCTGGATCTGGTCGGCCGAGACCAGGTACTCGGTGGTGACGCCGAAGCGGCCCGAGGCCACCTGCTTGATCTTGCTGCGCAGGCTGTCGCCGGCGTTGAGCTCGAAGTCGGCCACCATGATGCCTTCGCCCAGCACCTCGGACACCTTGGTGCCCTGCTTGATCGGGATGCCCTTGAGCTCGTTGCGGTAGCGCGCCGGATCCTCGCCGCCCTCGCCGGTGTTGCTCTTGCCGCCGATGCGGTTCATGGCGATCGCCAGCGTGGAGTGCGCTTCGGTGGAGATCGAGCCCAGCGACATCGCGCCGGTGGCGAAGCGCTTGACGATCTCGGCCGCCGGCTCGACTTCCTCCAGCGGGATGGCCTTGCTCGGGTCGATCTTGAACTCGAACAGGCCGCGCAGCGTCATGTGGCGCTTGCTCTGGTCGTTGATGATCTGCGCGTATTCCTTGTAGGTGTCGAACTTGTTCGAGCGCGTGCTGTGCTGCAGCTTGGCGATCGCGTCCGGCGTCCACATGTGCTCCTCGCCGCGCGCGCGCCAGGCGTATTCGCCGCCGGCGTCCAGCATCTCGGCCAGCACCGGGTCGTCTCCGAAGGCGGCGCGATGCATGCGCAGCGCCTCCTCGGCGATCTCGAACACGCCCATGCCGCCGACCTGCGATGCGGTGCCGCGGAAGTACTTGGCCACCACGCCCGCGTCCAGGCCGATGGCCTCGAACAGCTGCGCGCCGCAGTACGACATGTACGTGCTGACGCCCATCTTGGACATGATCTTGGACAGGCCCTTGCCCACCGCCTTGATGTAGTTGTACGTGGCCTTGTCGGCCGACAGCTCGCCCGGCAGCTCGGAGTGCAGCGCGCCCAGCGTCTCCAGCGCGAGGTACGGATGCACGGCTTCGGCGCCGTAGCCGGCCAGCACGGCGAAGTGGTGCACCTCGCGCGCCGAGCCCGTCTCGACCACCAGACCGGCGGTGGTGCGCAGGCCCTCGCGCACCAGGTGCTGGTGGATGGCCGACAGTGCCAGCAGCGCGGGGATGGCCACCGAATCGCGACCGACGCGGCGGTCGGTGATGATCAGGATGTTGTGGCCGCCGCGGATCGCGTCGACCGCTTCCGCGCACAGCGACGCCAGCTTGGCCTCGACGCCTTCGCGGCCCCAGGCGATCGGGTAGACGATGTCGATCTCGTGCGGCTTGAACTTGCCGAAGGTGTGCTTCTCGATGGCGCGCAAGCGCGCCATGTCGTCGAAGTCGAGCACCGGCTGCGACACCTCCAGGCGCATCTGCGGGTTGACCGCGTTGATGTCGAGCAGGTTGGGCTTGGGGCCGATGAACGAGTTCAGCGACATCACGATCGCCTCGCGGATCGGGTCGATCGGCGGGTTCGTGACCTGGGCGAACAGCTGCTTGAAGTAGTTGTAGAGCGGCTTGTTCTTGTCGCTGAGCACGGCCAGGGGCGAGTCGTTGCCCATCGAACCGGTGGCCTCTTCGCCAAGCACGGCCATCGGGCTGAGCAGGAACTTGACGTCTTCCTGCGTGTAGCCGAAGGCCTGCTGGCGGTCCAGCAGGGCCGCGGCGGCGGCCGCGCCGCCCGCCGGCTCGGCGACGACCGGGATCTCGTCGAGCTTGACGCGCACGTTGTCGATCCACTGGCGATACGGCTTGGCCGACGCGAACTGGTTCTTCAGTTCCTCGTCGTCGACGATGCGGCCCTGCTCGAAGTCGATCAGGAACATCTTGCCCGGCTGCAGGCGCCACTTCTTGATGATCTTGTTCTGCGGGATGTCGAGCACGCCCGACTCCGACGCCATCACCACCAGGTCGTCGTCGGTGACGATGTAGCGCGCCGGACGCAGGCCGTTGCGGTCCAGCGTGGCGCCGATCTGCTTGCCGTCGGTGAACACCATGGCGGCGGGGCCGTCCCACGGCTCCATCATGGCGGCGTGGTATTCGTAGAAGGCGCGCCGGCGCACTTCCATCACGGCGTGCTGCTCCCAGGCCTCGGGGATCATCATCATCGCGGCATGGGCGAGCGGGTAGCCGGCCATCGTCAGCAGTTCGAGCGTGTTGTCGAACGTGGCGGTGTCGGACTGGCCCTCGAAGCTGATCGGGTAGAGCTTCTGCAGGTCGTCGGCCAGGACCGGCGACTTCATCACGCCCTCGCGGGCGCGCATCCAGTTGAAGTTGCCCTTGACTGTGTTGATCTCGCCGTTGTGCGCCACCATGCGGTACGGGTGGGCCAGCGGCCATTCCGGGAAGGTGTTGGTGGAGAAGCGCTGGTGCACGAGCGCGAGCGCCGAGACCACGCGCGGGTCGGCCAGGTCCTTGTAGTACTTGCCCACCTGGTCGGCCAGCAGCAGGCCCTTGTAGATGATGGTGCGGCAGCTCATGCTGGGCACGTAGTACTCGCGGCTGTGCGTGAGCTTGAGCGCCTGGATGGCGGCCGAGGCCGTCTTGCGGATCACGTACAGCTTGCGCTCCAGCGCGTCGGGGACGATCACGTCGGCGCCCCGGCCGATGAAGATCTGGCGCAGCACCGGCTCCTTGGCGCGCACCGTGGGCGACATCGGCATCTCGCGGTCGACCGGCACGTCGCGCCAGCCCAGCAGGACCTGGCCTTCGGCCTTGACCGCGCGCTCGAGCTCCTGCTCGCAGGCCAGGCGCGACGCGTGTTCCTTGGGCAGGAAGATCTGGCCGACGCCGTATTCGCCCGGCGGCGGCAGGTCGACGCCGGCGGCGGCCATCTCGGCGCGGAAGTATTCGTCAGGGATCTGGATCAGGATGCCGGCGCCGTCGCCCATCAGCTTGTCCGCGCCGACCGCGCCCCGGTGGTCGAGGTTCTCGAGGATCTTCAGACCCTGGGCGACGATGGAGTGCGCGCGCTGGCCCTTGATGTGCGCCACGAAGCCGACACCGCAGGCGTCGTGCTCGCGCGTGGGGTCGTACAACCCGCCCGCGGCGGCTGCGGCGATGTCGGTCATCGAGGTGGGTTGGTCGGCCATGCTCATGGCGATTCCTTTTCGGCGCTGGAAAACCCGAAGACTAAACCAGGCTCCGCCCGTGGGCAATTCCATTGAAATGGGGTCGGGTTCAGTAATGCCGGCTGCTTTCTCGTGGTGCGGTTTTTAATAGGGCCATAGTCTTATCGTTGGGCAAATACCTGCACGCCTGCACCGGGGTGGTGAATTCGATGCGAGTCAGCGCGTCGGGCCCTGTGGGCCGGGGCGCGCGTGCGCGTCGCCGCGGCGGCGCGCTCGTACTCGCCGAGTGGACAGGTCGGGTATTTGGAGCGCCCGATGGCCCCCAGGCAGGTGCCAGCCTGTCGCCCGGGCCAAGTGGCCGCGGCGGCCGGCTTCGCCCGTTCAGGGCGCCGGGGCGTCGACCCGGCGTGGACGCCCGCGTGGCCGCGGCACGATGTCGCGCCCCAGCAGGGCGGCCAGGCGGCGCTGCCCTTCGACGCCGGCGATCGGCCAGCCGCGCCGCGTCGCCTGCGAGATGGCCTGCGCCTCGCGCAGGCTCACGCCTTCGTCCAGGTAGCCGCGAAAGGCCCACTCGCGCTCGAACGGCGTGTTGCCCAGCGCCCAGTACCGGGCATGGTCGACGATGAGCGGATCGCGGCGCCGACCCAGGTGGTGGGCGCAGCTGGACCAGGGGTATTCGGCGGCGTCGGCCACCAGGGCGCTGCGCTGCGGGTGGGTGTCGATGTAGCGCATGCAGGCGAGCAGCGAATCCTCGGGGTCGACCAGCGCGGCCCGGAACCGGCCTTCCCACAACGTGCCCGATCGCGCATGGCGCCGGTTGAAGGCGGCGACGTAGCGCCGGCCGAGCGACTGCATCATCGTGCTGAGGCCGTCGGCGCTGTCGCGCGGCGTGGCCAGCAGGTGGACGTGGTTGGCCATCAGCACGTAGGCGTGGATGTCGACCCGCGCCACCAGGCTGGCCTCGCGCAGGTGTGCGCACCAGGCCTGGCGATCCTCGTCGTCGACGAAGATCGGCTGGCGGTTGTTCCCGATCTGCATCAGGTGATGCGGCAGTCCGGGCAACGAAAGGCGGGTCAGGCGGGCCATGGGGCCCAGTTTAGCTGACCCCTATTGTCTGCAAGCCCTGACGAACCCTCGGTTTCAGGCTGGCGTGCGGCCCAGCGACGCCCAGGAATCGCCGAACAGCTGCTCGCCGGTCAGCCGCTGGTGCTCCTTCAGCGCGAAGCGGTCGGTCATGCCGGCGATGTAGTCGGCCACCGCGCGCGGGCGATCGACGGCCTGCTGGAACTCCTCGCTCATCTCGGCCGGTCGGTCGAGGTAGGTCGCGAACAGCACGCGCACCACGTCGCGAGCGCGGTCGGTGGTGGCCGTCACCGCCGGGTGGCGATAGAGGTTGGCGAACAGGAAGCGCTTCAACTCGCTGCTCTCGTGGCGCATCGTCGAGCCGAACCGCATCAGCAGCGGCAGCTCGCGCACCGCCTGCGGGCTGGTCGGCGCCGCCGCGTCGATCGCGGCCTTGCTGGTCGCGATGAGGTCGTAGATCATCTCCGACAGCATGCGGCGCAGCGTCTCGTGCACCAGCCTGCGCACGGGCAGCGTGCGCAGGCGCGGATGCGCGTCCAGCGCCTCGTCGCGCAGGCGCGCGTACAAGGGCACCTCGGCCAGTTGCGCGTGGTCGAGCAGGCCCGAGCGGATACCGTCGTCGACGTCGTGCGTGTTGTAGGCGATCTCGTCGGCGAGGTTGGTCAGCTGCGCCTCCAGGCCGGGCTGCTGGCCGGCCACGAAGCGGTGGCCCACGCCGCCGGGCTCGACCGCCTCGAGCGCCCGCGCCTGTTCGAGCGTGACGCGCTTGAGGATGCCCTCGCGGGTCTCGAGCGTCAGGTTCAGGCCGTCGAACTCGGGGTAGCGCAGCTCAAGCTCGTCGACCACGCGCAGGCTCTGCAGGTTGTGCTCGAAGCCGCCGTGTCCGCGCATGCAGTCGTCCAGCGCGTCCTGGCCGGCATGGCCGAACGGCGTATGGCCGAGGTCGTGGGCCAGCGCGATGGCCTCCACCAGATCCTCGTCCAGGCCCATGGTGCGCGCCACTGAGCGGCCGAGCTGGGCCACCTCCAGCGAGTGCGTCAGCCGGGTGCGGAACAAGTCGCCCTCGTGGTTGAGGAAGACCTGGGTCTTGTAGACGAGACGGCGAAACGCGGTGCTGTGGACGATGCGGTCGCGGTCGCGCTGGAAGTCGGTGCGCGTCGGCGCGGCGGGCTCGGGGCGCCGGCGGCCGCGCGAGTGCGCCGGGTCGCTGGCATAGGGCGGGCGGTCGACGCGCGGGCTTGCGATCACGTCGAGCAAGCGGTTCAGGCGGACGCGGTGAGCGCCGCGATGACGTCGGCGACGACGCCCTCCGGCGCGGCCCGCACCGTGGCGTGGCCTTCGCCGTCCAGCAGGACGAAGCGGATGTCGCCGCCCTGCGCCTTCTTGTCCACGCGCATCAGTTCCAGGTAGCGCCGCGGGTCGAGCCCCGCCGGGCCGCGCACCGGCAGGCCGGCGCGGGCGACGAGTGCCTCGACGCGGCGCGCGAAGCCCGTCGGCACCAGCCCCAGGCGCGCGGACAGCTCGGTGGCCATGACCATGCCGCAGCCCACCGCCTCGCCGTGCAGCCAGGCGCCGTAGCCCATGCCGGCCTCGATCGCGTGGCCGAAGGTGTGGCCGAAGTTGAGGATCTCGCGCAGGCCGGCTTCCTTCTCGTCGGCGCCGACCACCTGCGCCTTGATCTCGCAGCAGCGCTGCACCGCGTGCACGAGCGCGGCGCGATCGCGCGCACGCAAGGCGTCGACGTGGCGCTCGAGCCAGCCCAGGAAGTCGATGTCGATGCTGGCGCCGTACTTGATCACCTCGGCCAGTCCGGCCGACATCTCGCGCTCGGGCAGCGTGTCCAGCACGGCCAGGTCGCACACGACCTGCTGCGGCTGGTAGAACGCGCCGATCATGTTCTTGCCGAGCCGGTGGTTGACAGCCGTCTTGCCGCCCACCGACGAATCCACCTGGGCGAGCAAGGTGGTGGGCACCTGCACGAAGGGCACGCCCCGCATGTAGCAGGCCGCCGCGAAGCCGGTCATGTCGCCGACGACCCCGCCGCCGAGCGCGTAAAGCACGGTGCGGCGGTCGGCCTCCTGGCCCAGCAGTTCGTCGAAGATCAGGTCGAGGTGGGCCAGGTCCTTGTGCGCCTCGCCGTCGGGCAGCGCCAGCGTGCACACGCGCGCGAAGTGCGGCGCCAACGCCCGGACGAGGACGTCCGCGTACAGCGGCGCCACCGTGGTGTTGGTGACGACGAGGGCGAGCGCCTTGGGGTTGGCCTGGGGGGCCCAGGTCCGGGGATCGGCCAGCAGGTTGCCGCCGATCAGGATGGGGTAGCTGCGGTCGCCCAGGTCGATCTGGACGTGCGCAGGCGCAGCGGAGGGAAGTGAGGAAGAGGTCGGCATCGACCGCTATTCTGCGTCCTGGCGCGGTTGGCCGCGCATGTCGAGTTGCATCGAGATCAGGTTGACCAGCATCGCGGCCGACTTGTGGGCCGTATCGACGACGATGTCGGCCACCTCGCGATAGAGGGCGTCGCGCGCCGCATACAGGTCGCGCAGGCGCTGGCGCGGGTCGGCCACCTGCAGCAACGGGCGCTGCGTGTCGCGACTGAGGCGGCGCGCCAGGTCTTCAGGCTGGGTGTGCAGGTACACGACCACCGCGTGGGCCTTCATCGCCGCACGGTTGGCGGGCCGCAGCACGCTGCCCCCACCGGTCGCGACGACGCGTTCCACCGGCGCGCCCAGGATCTCGCCGATCACGCGCTCCTCGATGTCGCGAAACGCAGGCTCGCCTTCGCGGTCGAAGAATTCCCGGATGGAACAACCGAGGAAGCGCTCGATCTCGTGATCCGAATCCAGAAATGGCAACTGGCGCATGCGCGCCAGTTGTCGCCCGATCGTGGATTTCCCACAACCGGGCATCCCTACCAGGATGATTGCTTGAACGGTGACGTCCCCTAGATCACTGTTGCGGATTGCACAGGTTGAACGTGGCGATCGTCGGGTAGATCACGCCAGGATTGGTCACCGCCGTCGTGCCGACCAGCCAAGGCACGGGCAGGCCGTCCTTGATCACGTTGTACGGGCTGATCTTGAACGGCGGGTCCACCGTGACGGCGGACAAGGTCGACGCCGGAACCGGCAGGCCCGTGGGGTAGCTGGCGTGGCCTTCCGTGCCCTCGACCGTGGTCGTGAAGGTCAGCACGACGTCTTCCCAGCTCGCATAGTTCTCGCCGTACTGCAGCGTGAAGTACGCCTTGCCGAAGGAATCGGTCACGTTGCTGCCGGTGGTCGTGGGAGCGATCGTGACGCTGGCCTTGAAAGGCTCCAGCGCCCCGCTGCCATTGACGTCTTCCGCACTCTCCATGACGTTGTTGCGGTTGACGTCCTCGTTGTCGCAGGACTGGCGGCCGGCGACTACCGTCGTCAGCGTGTTGTCGTTGTAGACGCCCGGCGCCCACTTGCCACCGCTGACGCCGTAGTTGCCCCGGTAGAAACGGGGAATGTCGATTGAACCAACGACCGTCGAACCGGTGATCGGCTGGTTCGACGCATCGACCACCTGGACCACGAGGCTCATCGAGTAGATGTTCTTCGTGTCGTCCTGGCCGAGGATGCCGTTCGTCAGGATCGCGAGGCTGACGCCACTGGCGACGACCGTCACCGAGGACGCAGTGACCGCGTTCGGGCATTGCGTGTTCGCGAAATCGCTGCTGCTCCAGCAGGCCTTGGGAATGATCACGCCACCGCGCGTGCCGGCGGTGTAGGTGGTGCGCGCGACGCCGTTGGCATCGCTGTAGACCACGTTGTGCGTGAGCCCGTCGGTGGAGTCGGAGGACAGCGTGCCGCCGATGCTGTTGGAATCGACCATCTGGAAACGCACACGCACGTTCTGGATCGGTGCATTGTTCGCGCCGATGAACAGGGCGCGCAGTTCCACCTGGTGGCCGGTCGACACGCTCGCCGGATTCGCCGACAGCGACGGCGAGGTCACGGTGCCGGCATCCGGAACCACGGTCGTGCCGTTGGTCGGGGTCACGGTGCTGGTCGTCGTCACGCCCGCCGCCGTCGCGGTGACGGTCGTGCTGGCGCTGGGCATCGTGTAGGCGTAGGCGTACTTGCCGTTGGCGTCGGTGGTGCCGACGACATCGGCCTGGCCCGGCAGGCTGACGGTGATCGCGGCGTTGGCGATGGCCACGCTGGCGGCATCGACCAGGCTGTACTGGATCGTCGCCGCGGCGCCCGACGGCGTCGAGCCGACGGTCGCGCTGAGGGTGGCGCCCTTGACGTCGATCGCCAGGGTCTTCCTGATCGAGCCCGAGGTCACGACGACGTTGATCGTGCGGTTGGAGTGGTCGCTGCCGATGGCCAGGGTGGCCGTCAGGACGCCCGCGCTGTTGGTGCTGGTGGCCGACGCCGTGAGCACCCCGCTGTCCGGCTTGATGCTGATCGGGGCCGCAGCCACGACGTTGTTGTTGGCATCGAGCGCCGTGACCGTGATGGTGGCCGTGTCGGAGCCCGTGCTGGTGATCGTGCTCTTGTCGGTGGCCACGCTCAGCGTGGACGCCGTCGTCGTCGTCGACGTCTCGGTGCCCTTGCCACCCGCGCTGCAGCCAGCAAGGACGACGCCCATCGCGGCAGCCGCGAAGAGCGCCTTCAATTGTTGGATTCCCCGGAATTTCATTTTCATGACCTCAATGAGCGGCCGAACGGTCGCTGATGATGCGCGGCGTGATGAAGATCAGCAGTTCGGTGCGCGTCTGCAGCTTGGACGTGTTCTTGAACAGGTTGCCCAGGTAAGGAATGTCGCCCAGGAACGGGATCTTGTCGGTCACGTCTTTCTCGATCTGCTGGAACAGGCCGCCGAGCACGACGGTGCCGCCATTTTCCACCAGCGCGGTCGTCCGCACGTGCTTGGTGTCGATCGCGAAGCCGGCGCTGGTGCTGCGACCCACGCTGTCCTTGTTGACGTCCACATCCAGGATCACGTTGCCTTCCGGCGTGATCTGCGGCGTGACCTGCAGTCGGATCTGCGCCTTCTGGAACGCCACCGAGGTCGCGCCGCTGGAGGTGGCCTGCTGGTAAGGCAGTTCCTCGCCGGCCTCGACCACGGCCTGCACCTGGTCGGCCGTGATGACGCGCGGGCTGGAGATGATGCGGCCCGAGCCGTCTTCTTCGAGCGCCGACAGTTCCAGGTTCAGGAAGCGGCTGGCGCTGGCGCTGAACAGCGACAGGGCCACCGTCGCGGCGGTCGCGGTGGAGCTGACGATGCCGGCCTGCGCGGGGAAGTTGATGAACTGGGTGTCGGTGTACGGCGCGGTGCCGGCGACCTGGCCGGTCTGGTAGCCGACGGCTTCGTAATTGCCGCCCACCGACGCGTACTGGCTGCCGCCGAGGTGGAACGCATTCGACGACGACGAGCCCAGCTTGACGCCCAGCGCGCGGCCGAAGTTGTCGCTGGCCTCGACGATGCGCGCCTCGATCATCACCTGGCGCGAGGCGATGTCGATGCGGGCGATCAGGGCCTGGATTTCCTCGAGCTTCGAGGGGATGTCGGTGACGAACAGCTGGTTGGTGCGCGACTCCGCGATCACCGAGCCGCGCGTCGACAGCAGGCGCGTGCCGCCGCCGCCGCCGGAACCGCCGGTACCGGTCAGGCCGTTGGCCACTTCGATCGCCTTCGTGTAGTTCAGCTGGAACGCCTGCATGCGCATCGGTTCCAGGTCGGTGATCTTCTTCTTCGCCTCGAGGTCGACCTGTTCCTTGGCGGCCAGTTCGTCCTTGGGGGCGATCAGCAGCACGTTGCCGGAGCGACGCTTGTCCAGGCCCTTGCTCTGCAGGATGATGTCGAGTGCCTGATCCCAGGGGACGTCCTTCAGGCGCAGCGTGACCGTGCCGGTGACGGAGTCGCTGGTGACGACGTTGAAGTCGCTGAAGTCGGCGATGATCTGCAGCAGGGCGCGGATCTCGATGCTCTGGAAGTTCAGCGACAGGCGCTGGCCGGTGTAGCCGGGGCCGGCCACCAGCTTGTTCGGGTCGGTGCGCGCCGGGCGCACTTCGAGCACGAACTGGTTGTCGGTCTGGTAGGCGCTGTGTTCCCAGGTGCCCGAGGGCGTGACGACCATGTGCACATGGTCACCGGCCTGCGTGGTCGTGATCGACTGCACCGGGGTGCCGAAGTCGGTGACGTCCAGGCGGCGACGCAGGCGCGCCGGAACCGAAGAGCGCAGGAAATCGATGACCAGGTCCTTGCCCTGCTGCTTCAGGTCGACGCCGACCTGCGTGCTGGCAAGGTTGACGACCACGCGGCCGGCACCGTCGGAACCGCGGCGGAAGTCGATGTCGCGCAGGTCGAGGACGTCGGAGTTCTGGCTGCTGGCGAAATGCGAGTCGGCGGCAGTCGGCGCGGCGGCGGCCGTCGCGGCGGGGGCCGCACCTGTATCGAGCGAGATGAGGAGCGACTTGCCCTGGATCTCGGCGTGATAGCTGGACGGCACCTTCAGGTTCAGCACCAGGCGGGTACGGTCGCCGGAACTGGCCAGGCTCACCGAGCGCACGTTGCCCTGGTTGACCTCGATGGTCGACTTGCCCGACGAATTGGTCACGCCCGGCAGGTCGATCGCCACGCGCGGCGGCGCCTGGACGGCGAAGCCGGCCGGCACGGCCGTCAGCGCCTCGCTGAGCTCGACGCGGACGACGTCCGTGCCGCCCTGCTGCAAACCGGTGACCGAAGTGATCCTGGGCTCGGCCCACGACGACATCGGCAACGCCAAACCCAGCGCCAGAACGAGCGCTGCTCCCGCGGTCCAACTCCGCATATACCGATTCTCCTGACTGCTGTTCATCGCGCCTTCTCCTGAATCTGGAGGGTGCTGGCGCGCTCTATCCATTCACCCGTGGGGTCTTGCACGGTTTCCCGCAAGGTAATCTGCGCGTCCGAGATCGCCGTGATCTGGCCGTAGTTCTGTCCGATCCAGTCGCCCACCTTCACGTCGTGCAGGCGGCTCTCCACCATGACCAGCGCATGCGTCTTGCCGCCTTGCTGCAGCGAGCCGACCATGGACATGCTGTCGAGCGGATACGACTCGAGCTCCTGCGTCGCGTGCGCCTTGGCGGCCGCCAGCAGCGCGCTCGACTTCGCGTTCGCCTGCCCACCCACCGGGATCAGCTTCTGCGTGCCGAAGGGCTCGACCCCGGTCACGCCCAGGTAGGCCTGCGGATCGAACTTCTTGGGCGGATAGATCGGCGCGATGTTCGGCTTGATTTCCTTGTGCTGCTGCTCCATCCACTGGATCAGCTCCTCGTTGTCGGCGGTGCACGCGCCCAGGGCCGACAACATCAGCGCTCCCGCCGTGATGCAGAGAAGACGGTTCATTTCTTGTCCTTGCCGCCGCCACCGGACTTGCGCGCTTCGACGACTTCGGCGGAATCCAGGTAGCGATAGGTTCGCGCCGTCGCTTCCATCGACAGGCCGCCGCCGGTCGACTTCGGATCGGGGCCGATCGACAGGTTGTGCAGCGTCACGATGCGCGACAGCGCCGCGATGTCAGCCGCGAACGCGCCGATGTCGTGGAAGCGTCCGGTCACGCGGATGGCGATCGGCAGCTCGGCGTAGTATTCCTTGGTCTCGGTCTGGCCCGGGATGAACTGGTCGATCACCAGGCCCCGGCCGACGCCGGCCTGGTTGATGTCGGTCAGCAGGGCGTCCATCTCGGCCTTGCCCGGCAGCTGCTTCTCGAGCTGCGTGACGTAGGTCTGGACTTCTTCCTTCTGCTTCTTGAGCGCGTCGAGGTTGATGGCCTGGGCCAGCTTGACCTTGTATTCGCTGCGCAGCTTGGGTTCCTTGTCGCGCGCGGCCTGGAGGTCGTCGGCCTGGGCGCTGAGCCACACGAACCAGCCCGCGACGACGACGAGGATCGCGATCATCGCCCACACGGTCAGGCGCGGCAGCAGCGGCCACTGGCCCGGCTGGTTGGGGTTGAGATCGCGGAACTGTCCGAGTCCGCCGCGCATCGCGGCGAGGAAATCCGCGCTTCGGTCTTTTGCCTGAGTAGCCATGCTTACCTCGTCGCCGTAGAAGCGGCCGAAGCCGGTGCCGCAACGGCCGCGCCAGAGGCCGGCGCACTGGCGCCGCCCGCGGCGGCGCCTGGAGCAGGCGGACGCTTGAGGGTCACGCCCATGACGAATCCGAACATCCGGCGCTGGTCCTTGCTGCCCGCGACCTGCATCGACTGCGCGCGGATCTCGACCAGGACGGGCTTCTCGAGCCACGGCGAATTGCTGGAGGCGTTGCGCAGGAATTCGGAGATGCGCTCGTTGGTCTGCGCCACGCCGGTGATCGAGACCTGCTGGCCGCCCTGCTTGACGCTGGTCAGGTAGACGCCTTCGGGCGTCTGCTTGACGAGTTCATTGAGGAGGTAGACCGGCATGTTGCGGTCGGCCTGCAGGTCTTCGACCGCCTTCTGGCGCGCCTTCAGGGCCTCGATCTCGGCCTTCAGGGTCGCGACGTCGGAAATCTGCGCGTCCAGCCGCTTGATCTCGCTGGTCAGGAACTGGTTGTGCTCTTCCTGGGTGTCGATCTGCGTCTGCACGAAGGTATGCCAGACGAGCACGAGGGCCGCACCGACGAACACCGCAATGCCGATGCCGGCGAAGAACGCCTGTTTGCGTTGCTGGCGCCGCGCTTCGCGGTGCGGCAACAGGTTGATCAGAATCACTGCACGAACCTCCGCATCGCCAGCCCGCAAGCGGTCAGGTACGAGGGCGCTTCGCGCCGCAGCTTGCCTTCGCGCACGGCGCTCCCCAATTTCATGTTCTCGAACGGATTGACGACGCGGCACGCGAAGCCGGTGACTTCCTTGACCCGCTCGCGCAGGCCCGCCAGCGACGCGGTGCCGCCGGCCAGCATCACGTAGTCGACCTTGTGGTGCGGCGTGCTGGTGAAGAAGTACTGCAGCGCGCGGCCGATCTCGTGGGCCAGGCTGTCGACGAACGGCATCAGCAGCGTGGATTCGAAGTCTTCCGGCAGGTCGCCGGCCAGCTTCTTCTGCTCGGCTTCCTCGAACGAGAAGCCGTACTGGCGCGAGATCAGCTGCGTGAGCTGGGCGCCGCCGAAGGTCTGGTCGCGGTCGTAGAGCATCTCGTCGCCGCGCAGCACCTTCAGCCCGGCGGTGTCGGCGCCGATCTCGAACAGCGCGACCAGCATGTCCTTGCCCTGCTCGGGCAGGCTGGAGATGACGCGGCCCATGGCCAGGCGCGACGCGTGGGATTCGATGTCGAGCACGACCGGCTTCAGGCCGGCGGCTTCGGCCAGGCCCTGGCGATCCTGCACGCGATCCTTGCGCGAGGCGGCGATCAGCACGTCGACGTCTCCGGTCGAGCTCTGACTCGGGCCGATCACGCAGAAGTCGAGGCTGACCTCGTCCAGCGAGAACGGGATGTACTGGTGGGCCTCGGACTCGACCTGGATCTCCATCTCGGCCTCGCGCAGCCCGGCGGGCAGCACGATACGCTTGGTGATCACCGCCGACTGCGGCATGGCCATGACCACGTCCCGGGTCTTGGCGCCGCTCTTGGCGACCAGGCGGCGCACCGCGTCGGCGACCTCGTCGAATTTCTCGATCTGGCCGTCCGCGATCCAGCCCTTCTCGAACGGCTCGCTCGCGAAACGCTCGAGTACCAGGTCCCCCGAAGGGGTTTGGCCCAGCTCCACCAGCTTGGCGCTGGACGAGCTGACATCCAGCCCGATCATGGGTGGATGCGTTCGGCCGAAAATGCGATCGAGAAATGACACGAGGACATGCTCCGACAGCGCTCGAATGAGAGCGCCGGGTTGATATTTTGCGGCAATCCTATCAGCAACAACGACAGGAAAACAAAGTTAGTGTGCGGGAATGCCCGCATTTTCGAGGCATTTGGTCACCATAAGGCATGGTGGAAACTGAAGGACGAACGCATATCCGCGATTTGCTGGACTTCGACCCCATCGGGGCCAGCTTAAGCGAGACTTGTCGGTTTCTATAATCGACGCTTACATCCCGGCCCACATTCATGAGCGATCCAGACAGCACGCCCGCGAAACTTCCGTCCCCGACGCCCCGCCGCGCCCCTGCCGCGCACTGGACGGCGCGGGCTTCGCGGACCCTGCTTCGCGTGGTTTTGACAATTGGCGGCGGCCTGTTGGCCTTGTTACTCGGTGTTGCAATCTGCGCAGCCATCGGACTCGCGGTCGCGTATCCCAACATGCCCGAACTGAGCGCGCTGACCGATTACCGTCCGAAATTACCGTTACGGGTTTTTTCTTCTGACGGCGTGCTGCTCGGGGAATATGGGGAGGAACGGCGCCAGTTCGTCCCGATCGCGCAGATCCCCAAGGTGATGCGCGACGCCGTACTCGCGATCGAGGATGCTCGTTTCTACCACCATGGCGGCGTCGACTACCTCGGCGTGATCCGCGCCGGGATGGCCAATGTGGGCGAAGCGCGCAGCCAGGGCGCCTCCACCATCACGATGCAGGTGGCCCGCAACTTCTATCTGTCCACCGAAAAGACGTTTACCCGCAAGCTCTACGAGATTCTGCTGGCGCTCAAGATCGAGGCGCAATTGAGCAAGGACCAGATTCTGGAGCTGTACATGAACCAGATTTATCTGGGCCAGCGCGCCTACGGCTTCGCCTCGGCCAGCGAAATCTATTTCGGCAAACCCCTGAAGGACATCACCATCGGCGAGGCGGCGATGCTGGCCGGCCTGCCCAAGGCGCCCTCCAGCTACAACCCGATCGCCAACCCGCGGCGCGCCCGCCAACGCCAGCAGTACATCATCGACCGGATGTTCGAGAACGGTTTCATCACGGAGGACGAGCGCAAGGCTGCGCACACCCAGGTACTGACATACCGGGCGCCCAGCGAGTCGCCGATCCATGCCGAGTACGTGGCCGAGATGGCCCGCCAGCTCGTCTTCGCGCAGTACGGCGACGAGGCCTACACGCGCGGACTCAACGTCACGCTGACGGTCGATTCCACCGACCAGTTGTCGGCGTACCACGCCTTGCGGCGCGGGATCATGGACTTCGAGCGTCGGCAGCAATTCAGGGGCCCGGAAGGCTACGTCGACCTGCCGGCCGACCCGAAGGCCGTCGACGCGCGCATCGCCGAGGCGCTGGCCGACCATCCCGACAACGACGACCTGAAGGCCGCCGTCGTGCTGGAGGCCTCGCCGAAGAAGGTGCTGATCGTGCTGCAGTCGGGCGACACGGTGACGGTGACCGGCGACGGCCTGAAGCCCGTCACCTCGGGCCTGTCGCCCAAGGCCGACCCGAAGGTGCAGATCCGCCCCGGCGCCATCGTGCGGGCGATGAAGACCGACAAGGGCGACTGGACGCTGACCCAGCAGCCCGAGGTCGAGGGCGCCTTCGTCGCCACCGAGCCGGCCACGGGCGCCATCCGCGCGCTGGTGGGCGGCTTCGACTACGGCAAGAACAAGTTCAACCACGTGGTCCAGGCCTGGCGCCAGCCTGGCTCCAGCTTCAAGCCCTTCATCTACTCGAGCGCCATCGAGAAGGGTTTCACCCCGTCGACGGTGGTCAACGACGCCCCGCTGTTCTTCGACGCCGGCACCACCGGCAGCCAGCCCTGGGAGCCGAAGAACTACGACGGCAAGTTCGAAGGGCCGATGACGCTGCGCAACGCGCTGGCCAAGTCCAAGAACATGGTGTCGATCCGCATCCTGCAGTCGGTGGGCCCGGCCTACGCGCAGCAGTGGATCTCGCGCTTCGGCTTCGACCCCGAGAAGCATCCGCCCTACCTGACGATGGCGCTGGGCTCCGGCTCGGTCACGCCGATCCAGATGTCGACCGCCTACGGCGTGTTCGCCACCGGCGGCTACCGGGTCAATCCGATGCTCATCACCAAGGTGACCGATGCGCGCGGCAAGGTGCTGCACGAGGAGGCGCCGCGGCCGTTCAACGACTCGATGCGGGCGATCGAGCCGCGCAACGCGTTCATGATCGAGTCGCTGCTCAACTCCGTCACCCGCATCGGCACGGCCGCCCGCGCGCAGGCAGTGCTCAAGCGCCCCGACCTCTACGGCAAGACCGGCACCACCAACGATTCGATGGACGCCTGGTTCTGCGGCTTCCAGCCGTCGCTGGCCGCGGTGGTCTGGATCGGCTACGACACGCCGCGCAAGCTGGGCGACCGCGAGACCGGCGGCGGGCTCGCGCTGCCGGTATGGATCGAGTTCATGCAGACCGCGCTGAAGGACGTGCCGCAGGAGCCGCTGGTGCCGCCCGAGGGCGTGATGAGCGTCAACGGCGAGTGGTACTACGACGAGTTCGGCCCCGCGGCCGGCGTCAGCGGCCTGGGCCTGGACGACAAGACGCCGCAGCAGACCACCGACGACGAGAAGAAGAGCATCCTCGACCTGTTCAAGACCGGCAACTGAGGCGCCGGTCAGCCGGCCGCGGGCCCGTGCAGGCCCGCGAACTCGTGCGCGAACCGGTGCGCGTCGCCCGGCCAGCGCGCCGACAGGTGGCGGCCGTCGCGCACCGTGAAGCCGACGTGCCGCAGGCGGTCGGAATCGCGCAGCAGGGCGGTCCGGCCAGGAAGTCAAGCGGCGAACGTAACGCCGCCACCGGCAGGTCGCGCTCGAAGAAGATGGCGACCGCCGCCTGCAGAAGCGGCGACTCGAGATAGTCGCGCATGCCCGGCGCGTGGCCGCCGGGCAGCAGCAGCGCGTCGGAGCGGTTCGCGGCCAGCCCGTCGGCGATCGCCGTCCAGGCGAGCGGCGCGCGCCACCATGCGGTCGTGGTCGGATCGAAGTCGACCCGCGGCAGCGGGACGAGGACGGTGGCCAAGCCCGGGCTCAGGCGCCGGCGAAGCGCAGCGGCTGGCCGCCCTGACGGCTGGCCTCGTCCGACAGGCGGACGAAGAAATCGACGCCGTCGCGGGTGTCGCGCCAGGCCTGGTCGACGAGCCTGAAATGGAAGCCGCCGTTGCGCGCGGCCAGCCAGATCTCGTGCAGCGGCGGCTGCTTGTTGACGACGATCTTGCTGCCGTCGGGGAACGCGAGCTCCACCAGGCCGCCGGAGCGGCTGGAATCGATGTCGATGACGCCCTGCTGCAGCCAGTCGTCGCACTGGCGCTCGATGGCGGCCAGCAGGCGCTCGGCGGCGGCCTGGTACTCGGTGTCCTGCAAGGTCGGTGTCGACATGGTCGATAGAATCCGTCGGATGAATGAATGCCAGGGTTCGAGTTTAGCGGTGCGCCTCCGCCCTGCGCGCGGCGCAGTCTTGGGCGCGTGCGCGCTGGCGCTCGTGCTGGCGGCCTGCGGCCAGAAGGGGCCGCTGTACCTGCCGGCGCAGGCCGGCGTCGCCGCCCGGCCGGCGGCGTCGGCGTCCAGCGCGCCCGCCGTGGCGGCGCCGGCTGCCAGCGCGCCGGCCCTCCCGCCAGCCGCCCGCTGAGCGTCTCAGAGCCGGCCTTCCTCCACCGCGTGGCAGGCCACCTGCACGGCCCCTGAGGGCAACAGCGCCGGCCGCTCGTCCCGGCAGCGCGCGTTCGCGTGCGGGCAGCGCGGGTGGAAGGCGCAACCCGCCGGCGGCGCGAGCGGATCGGGCATCTCGCCGATCACCGGCGCGCGCGGCCGCTCGCGCGCGCGCGGATCGGGCACCGCGGCCAGCAGCATGCGCGTGTAGGGATGGCGCGGGGCGTGGAAGATCTCCGGCTTGGGCGCCAACTCCACCAGGCGGCCGAGGTACATCACGCCGACGTCGTCGGCCACGTAGCGCACCACCACCAGGTTGTGCGAGATGAACAGGCAGGTGAGCGCGCGTTCGCGCTGCAGGTCCACCATCAGGTTGAGCACCTGCGCCTGCACCGAGACGTCGAGCGACGACGTCGGTTCGTCGCAGACCAGGAACTCCGGGCGCGTGGAGATCGCGCGCGCGATGGAGATGCGCTGGCGCTGGCCGCCCGAGAACTGGTGCGGGAACCTGCGCACGTCGGCGCCCCGCAGCCCCACCGCCGCGAGCAGCGCGGCCACGCGCTCGGCGGCCTGCGCAGGCAGGATCAGGCCCTGCTCCAGCAGCGGCTCGGCCACGATGTCGCCGATGCGCCAGCGCGGGTTGAGGCTGGCGAAGGGGTCCTGGAAGATCATCTGCATGCGTCGGCGCATGGCGCGCGCCGCGTCGGGGGCGCCCCCCAGGGTCGCGCGAACGTCGGCGCCGGCCAGCCATGCACTGCCGCGGGTGGGCACGTCCAGCCCCACCATCAGGCGGGCCAGCGTGCTCTTGCCGCAGCCCGACTCGCCCACCAGCGCGAGCGTCCGCCCGCGCGCGATCGTGAAACTCACGTCGTCGACCGCGTGCACCTGCCGCGCGCCGGTGCGGCGCAGCAGGCGATCCGTCCACGGCGTGTCCAACGTGAACGTCCGGCCCAGCCCGCGCGCCTCCACCCAGGCCGTGCCGGCGTCGGCGCGGCCCGCTCCGTCCGCTGCGTCGCGGGCGCTCATAGGGCAACCACCGCCCTGCGGGCCGCGGTGCGTGCGCCTTTCGGGGCGGCCGGACCGGCGCTCATGCAGCGGGCCCCTCGACCATCGGCCACCAGCAGGCCGCGCGCGTGCGCAGCACCAGCGCCAGCTCGGGGCGCTCCTGGCCGCAGCGCTGGCTCGCCTTCGGGCAGCGCGGGTGGAACGCGCAACCGGCCGGGATCTCGTCCGGGCGCGGCAGGGCGCCCTCGATCTGCGCCAGCCGCCCGCCGGCATCGGCGAGCGTCGGCACCGAGGCCATCAGCGCGGCCGTGTAGGGGTGGGCCGGATGGTGGATCACCGCCTCGACCGGGCCGACCTCGACGACGCGCCCGGCGTACATCACCGCCACGCGATCGCAGGTCTCGGCGATCACGCCCATGTCGTGCGTGATCAGCATCACCGACGCGCCGCTCTCCTGGGTCAGCCCGCGCAGCAGTTGGATGACCTGCGCCTGCACGGCCACGTCGAGCGCCGTGGTCGGCTCGTCGGCGATGATCAGCCGCGGCTCGCCGGCCAGTGCCAGCGCGATCACCACCCGCTGGCGCATGCCGCCCGAGAACTCGTGCGGGTACTGCCCCAGGCGCGCCTCGGCGGCCGGCAGGCCGGCCCGGCGCAGCAGCTCGATGGCCCGTTCGCGCGCCTGCGCGGCGTCCAGCGGCAGGTGCGTGCGCAGCGTCTCGACCAGCTGGTGGCCGATGCTGTAGAGCGGGTCCAGCGCCGTCAGCGGGTCCTGGAAGATGGCGCCGATCTGCTTGCCGCGCAGGCGTCGCATCGCCGCGGGCGGCAGGTCGTCGATGCGCTGGCCGTCGAACAGGATCCGGCCGCCGCAGACCCGGCCCGGGGGCTCGAGCAGGCCGACGATGGCGGCCCCCGCGAGCGACTTGCCGGCCCCCGACTCGCCGACGATGCCCAGGATCTCGCCGGGAGCGATGTCGAACGACACGCCGTCGAGCGCACGCAACGCGCCGTGCCGGGTCGGGAACTCGACGCACAGGTCGCGCACTTCCAGCAGCGGCCCGGTCACCGCAGCCTCGGGTTCAACGCGTCGCGCAGCCAGTCGCCGAGCAGGTTCACGCTCATGGCGATCAGCACCAGCGCGATGCCCGGAAAGAGCGTGATCCACCACTCGCCCGCGTACAGGAAGTCGTTGCCGACGCGGATCAGGGTGCCCAGCGACGGGTTCGTGGGTGGCACGCCCACGCCGAGGAAGGACAGCGTGGCCTCGGTGACGATGGCCTGGCCGACCTGGATCGTGGCCAGCACCAGCACCGGGCCGAGCACGTTGGGCAGCACGTGCCTGCGCAACAGGCGCCACGTCGACACGCCGACCAGCCGCGCCGCCTGCACGTATTCCTTGTGGCGCTCGACGAGCGTCGCGGCGCGCACCATGCGCGCGTAGCGGACCCAATCGGTGAGCGTCAGCGCCAGGATCAGCACCGCGAACGCCAGCAGGTCGCGCGCCTGCGGGAAGAGCAGCCGGCCGACACCGTCGATGAAGAGCGCCACCAGGATGGGCGGGAACGACAGCATCACGTCGCACAGCCGCATCAGCAGCGCGTCGACCACGCCGCCGAGGAAGCCCGCCAGCAGTCCCGCCGTCACGCCCATCAGCACCGACAGGCCCACCGAGCACAGGCCGACCGTCAGCGAGATGCGGGCGCCGTACAGCAGCGCCGACAGGATGTCGCGGCCCTGGTCGTCGGTGCCCAGAACATAGGTGGCGCGCCCGTCCGCCAGCCAGGCCGGCGGCAGGTGCGAATCGGCCAGGTCCAGCCGCGCGAGATCGAACGGGTCGTGCGGCGCGAGCCAGGGCGCGAACAGCGCCCCGCCCAGGCACAGCAGGGCGATCGCCGCGGCCAGCATCGGCAGCGGCGAACGGGTGAAGTCGTGCCACAGGTCGCTGGCGACCAGGCGCCGCCAGCGCGCGCGCGGCGAAGTCGCCGCGCCCGGGGTCGGCAAGGTCATCGGCGGACTCCGACGCCCGCATCCCGCACCCGCAGGCGCGGGTCGACCACCGCATACAGCAGGTCGACGACCAGGTTGATGGCCACGAACAGCAGCGCGATCAGGCACAGGTAGGCCGCCAGCACCGGCCCGTCGGGGAATTGCACCGCCTGGATGAACAGGCTGCCCATGCCGGGCCAGGCGAACACGGTCTCGGTGATGACGGAGAACGCGATCAGGCCACCGAGCTGCAGGCCGGAGATCGTGAGCACCGGCATCAGCGCGTTGCGCAGCGCGTGGCCGAAGTGGACGACGCGATCCGGGAGCCCGCGCGCGCGGGCGAACTTCACGTAGTCGGAACGCAGGGCCTCGAGCATCTCGGCGCGCACCAGCCGCATCGCGAGGGCCAGTTGGTAGACGGCCAGGGTGGCGGCCGGCAGCACGATGTGGCGCCAGCCGTCGACGCTCAGCAAGCCGGTGCTCCAGCCGCCCAGCTGCACCGTGGCGCCGCGCCCGAAGCTGGGAAGCCAGCCGAGCAGCACCGAGAAGACCTCGATCAGCACGATGCCGATCAGGAAGGTGGGCAGCGACACGCCCAGCAGCGAGACGGCCATCGTCAGCTTGGCGTCCCAGTGGCGCCGACGCAGTGCGGCATATACACCAAGGGGTATGCCGAGCACGGTCGCGATCGTCGCCGCAACCACCGACAGTTCCAGCGTCGCGGGCAGCCGTTCTGCCAGCAGCGCCGACACCTCGCGGCCCTGGCGCAGGCTCAGCCCGAAATCGCCGCCGAGCGCGCGGCCGACGAAGCGGGCGAACTGGATCGGGGCGGCCCTGTCGAGACCGAGCTCGGCGTGGAGTTGCGCGCGCTGCGCCGGCGAGGCGTCCTGGCCCAGCATGTTGCTCACCGGATCGCCGGCGTACTGGAACAGCGAGAACGCTCCCATCCCGACGACCAGCATCACGAGCACGGCCTGGGCGAGTCTGCGAAGGAGGTACGACAGCATCGTGGGCAAGAATACCCGGGAAATGCCGTCGCGCCGCCGCGGCGGCGCCCCGCGCCGATGTTTGTCGCGCCGTCGGCGCGCCAATGAAAAAGGCCCGTCCGAAGACGAGCCTTGATGGGGCCCCGTGCGAGACGGAGCGCTGAAGGTCGACCCGGCCGAGGCCGGGAAGCGATCAGAAGTTGTGGACGACGCCGAAGTCGAACGACTTGTTGCCCGTGCCGGCTTCCGTCGCGTTGCCGACCGTGAAGGTGGCGCCGTGCTGGTTCTGGATGCGGGCGAACGAGGTGTAGACCGCGGTGCGCTTCGACAGCGGGTAGTTGTAGCCCACGCCGATCTGGTTGGCGTCCTTGTTGGTCAGCGTACGGTCGTTGTGACGGATGTACGAGGCCAGCAGGTTGCCGCCGGCGATCGGCACGGTCACGCCGCCCATCAGGTCGAGCACGTCGAGCGTGGACGGGCCGGTGGTCTTTTGCGCCAGCGCGTGGAGCTTGACCACGCCGAAGTCGTAGGTGCCGCCGAACAGGAAGTTCTTCTTGGCAGCGCCGTTGCCGGTCGCGTTGCCCAGGTCATAGAACGTGAAGCCGACGTAGGCCGGGCCCGAGGCATAGGTGATGCCGGCGCCGGTTTCGCGGTTGGCTTGCCAGTTGCCGGTGGTCTCGCCGAACGAGACTTCAGCCGAACCCGTGAAGCCGGAGATGTTCGGCGTGGAGTACGTGGCCGAGTTGTTCAGGCGGACACCCGACGGATCGACGATGTTGTTGACCTGGCCGGCGTAGCCCGTGCCGAACGGATCGATCGTGCTCAGGTTGTTGAAGCCCAGGCTGTACTGGCGGCCGGCGCTGATGGCACCGAAGGAGCCGGTCAGGTCACCGTGCGCCTGGCGGCCCATGAAGCCACCGCCGGTGCAGAACGCAGCGCCGGCACCGTTGGCAGCCGTGTTGGCGGCGTTGGCGGTGGCGTTGCTGTCGGCGCAGTAGCCGGTTTCGAGCTGGAAGGCGGCCTTCATGCCGCCGCCGAGGTCTTCGACGCCCTTGAAGCCGACGCGCGAGCCGCCGGTCACGCCGGACGAGACACGGATCGACTTGCCTTGCGCGTTGCCGCTATCGAGCACCAGGCCAAGATCGACCTTGCCATAAAGGGTGACGGACGATTGGGCGGATGCGGCGCCAGTGATGGCGGTCA
Source organism: uncultured Vitreoscilla sp. (assembly GCA_964418745.1). Taxonomy (GTDB): domain Bacteria; phylum Pseudomonadota; class Gammaproteobacteria; order Burkholderiales; family Burkholderiaceae_C; genus Scleromatobacter. Next base: position 10,822 of record CAYQMX010000012.1, on the reverse strand, counting down.
GCACTGCGAGAGCGAGCAGCGACTTTTTCATTGCGAATATCTCCTAGGGTTAAAAGAGATTCCGGTCGCGGCGCGGCTGGGCGCGTTTCACCGCAAGAACCGCAACCTCATCGGAAGCTGCGTCTATTGCACCAGAGGGGCCAGTCGCTTGCAAAGGATCACGGCCTAAATCGCGAAGGCCTGTTGTCCTCACACAACGTCACGCCATGGCGAGGCCATCGCCCCGCGCGCCCGGTCCCGGGTCGGCGATCGGTTATCGTTTCGCCATGGAACTCAGTCTCGTCGATCGCTGGCTGTGCGGGGCCGAAGCAGCCCTGCGAACGCTGTCCGGCGGCAGCCGCGCCGAGCGCGCGACCCCCGTGCCCCGCGCGGCGGCGCATGCGCCTGCCGAATTGAGCCCGCAGGACAAGCGCCTGTCCGGCGCGCTGATGCGCGTGAACCATGTCGGCGAGGTCTGCGCCCAGGCGCTCTACCAGGCCCAGGGCCTGGCGACCCGCAATGCCGACCTGAAGGCGAGCATGGCCCAGGCGGCACGCGAGGAGGTCGACCATCTCGCGTGGACCGAGGAACGGCTGGCCCAGCTCGGCGCCCGGCCGAGCCTGCTCAATCCGCTCTGGTACGGCGGCGCGTTCCTGATCGGGCTGGCCGCGGGTCGGCTGGGCGATCGCGTGAGCCTGGGGTTCGTCGTCGAGACCGAGCACCAGGTGGAGCACCACCTGCAAGGCCACCTGGAACGCCTGCCCGCCGACGACCTGGCCTCGCGCGCCATCGTCGACCAGATGCGCATCGACGAGGCCCGGCACGCCGCGGCGGCACAGCAATCCGGCGGCGTCGACCTGCCGGCGCCGGTGCGCGGCGCGATGGGGCTGGCTGCGCGGGTGATGACGGGCACCGCCCACTACATCTGAACGACGCGCCCGGACCTCAGGCCTCGACGACGTCGAAGCTGGTGGTGACTTCGGCCGTCTTGCCCAGCATCACCGTGGCGGAACAGTACTTCTCGTGCGACAGCGCGATCGCGCGTTCGACGGCGACGGCCGACAGCGCGCGTCCGCTGACGACGAAGTGCAGGTGCAGCTTCGTGAACACCTTCGGATCCTGCTCGGCGCGTTCCGCGGTGGCCTTGACCTGGCAACCGGTCACGTCGTGGCGGCCGCGCTTGAGGATCAGCACCACGTCGTAGGCCGTGCAGCCGCCGGCACCGGCCAGCAGCGTCTCCATCGGGCGCGGCGCGAGGTTGCGCCCGCCACCATCGGGCGCGCCGTCCATCGTCAGGAGGTGGCCGCTGCCAGTCTCGGCCGAGAAGGCCATGCCCGTTTCGGGCAGCCAGTTGATCGTGCATTGCATGGTGTCGTGTCCGGAATTCGAGAAACCGTGTCGATTGTGCAACGCTGCCATCGCCCTGGACGCCTCACGGCATCGCAAATTTCTTACCAATTTGGTGCACGACCGTGCTTTTCGCACCGCGCAGGAACATTTGGGGGGCCTCCCTACAGAGGGCAGCGAAGATATATTGCGGTGCAACAACCCCTGAGCTAGACTGGCTCCATTGTCGCTGCGGCAGGCCTCTGGAAAGAACGCTTTCTCCCCTGCCGCAACGACCGCAAGTTGTCTCCTCCACCTCCTCAAAACTGGTGGATTCGGGCCCGAAGCTGTGAAGCTTTGGGCCTTTTCTTTTGTGCCGGCCTTTCGCGTCCAGCGTCACGTTCGTTGTCGCATCGAGAAGCCTGTGCCGGGCCGGGGCCGTATGATCTTGCGGCTCTGCCCTACCGCGAACTGGAACCCCGATGGCCGCCGCACGCCCCCCGCGTGACCCCGTTTCCGCAGCCGACACGGGTCCGGCCTCCGGCATCGCGACGCAGGCTCCCGCGGCGGCGCTGTCGCGCAGCGCCCAGGCCATCGCCGGCGCCTACCTGCGCAAGATCCTGACGGCGCGCGTCTACGACGTCGCGGTGGAGACCCCGCTCGAGCCGGCGCGCAACCTGTCGCGCCGCCTGGGCAACCACGTGCTGCTCAAGCGCGAGGACACGCAATCGGTGTTCAGCTTCAAGCTGCGCGGGGCCTACAACAAGATGATCAACCTGGCGCCCGCGGCGCTGCAGCGCGGCGTCATCTGCGCCTCGGCCGGCAACCACGCGCAAGGCGTCGCCCTGAGCGCGCGGCGCCTGGGCGTGCGCGCCGTGATCGTGATGCCGGTGACCACGCCCAGGCTCAAGGTCGACGCGGTGCATGCGCTCGGCGGCGAGGTGCTGCTGCACGGCGACAGCTACTCCGACGCCTACGGCCACGCGCTGCAGGTCGAGAAGGAGCAGGGCCTGACCTTCGTCCACCCGTTCGACGATCCCGACGTGATCGCCGGCCAGGGCACCGTCGCGATGGAGATCCTGCGCCAGCACCAGGGCCCGATCGACGCCGTCTTCGTGGCCATCGGCGGCGGCGGCCTGATCTCCGGCGTCGCGGCCTACATCAAGGCGCTGCGCCCCGAGATCAAGGTGATCGGCGTGCAGGCGCAGGACTCCGACGCGATGATCCAGTCGGTCCGGAAGGGCCGCCGCGTGACGCTGGGCGACGTCGGCCTGTTCTCCGACGGCACCGCGGTCAAGCTGGTGGGCGCCGAGACCTTCCGCATCACGCGCGCGCTGGTCGACGAGTACATGACGGTGGACACCGACGCCGCCTGCGCCGCGATCAAGGACGTGTTCCAGGACACGCGCAGCATCCTCGAGCCCGCCGGCGCGCTGGGCGTCGCGGCGATCAAGCAGTACGTCGAGAAGCACAAGCTCAAGGGCCGCACCTTCGTGGCCATCACCTGCGGCGCGAACATGAACTTCGACCGCCTGCGCTTCGTCGCCGAGCGCGCCGAGTTCGGCGAGCAGCGCGAGGCGCTCTACGCCGTCACGGTGCCCGAGGAGCGCGGCAGCTTCCGCCGCTTCTGCGAGCTGATCGGCCCGCCGGGCAGCGCGCCGCGCCAGGTCACGGAGTTCAACTACCGCATCTCCGACGCCAGCGAGGCGCACGTGTTCGTCGGCATCTCGATCTCCAAGCGCGACGAGGCGGAGAAGATCGCGCGCCACTTCGAGCGCCACGGCTTCCCCACCGCCAACCTCACCGGCGACGAACTGGCCAAGGAGCACGTGCGCCACATGGTGGGCGGGCGCAGCGACCTCGCCCGCGGCGAACGCCTGTTCCGCTTCGAGTTCCCGGAACGCCCGGGCGCGCTGATGCGCTTCCTGAGCTCGATGCATCCGGACTGGAACATCACGCTGTTCCACTACCGCAACCAGGGCGCCGACTACGGCCGCATCCTGGTGGGCCTGGTGGTGCCCGCGAAGGACGACAAGGCGCTGGCCACCTTCCTGGCGACGCTGGCCTTCCCCTGGGTCGAGGAGACCGCCAATCCGGTCTACAAGCTCTTCCTGAGCTGACGCCGCCCTACCAGTGCGAGGGTAGCTCGCGCAGGATGCGCAGGCGGCCGTCTTCCAGCGAGATGATGGCGGCGTGCTCGAGGTCGCGCAGGATGCTGCCGGCCATCTCCGGCGAACAGCCCAGGCGCTGCGGCAGGTCGATCTCGGCGAGCGGCTCGCGCACGAGGCGCGTGCCGTCGAACTGGGCCTGGGCCACGGCGTCGAGCCAGCGCTTGAGGCGGCCGTAGGCGTCGTTGAGCGCGTACTGGCTGGCGGCCAGCGTGGCCACGCGGGCGCGCTGGATCACCTTGGCGATGAGCTCGAAGGCGAACTGCGGCCGCTCGCCGATGTATTGCTGCAGCGTGGCGCGCTCGACGTACGCACAGGTGGTGTCGGACAGGGCCTCGACGCTGGCCATGCGGGCGCCGCCGTCCAGCCCCATCTCGCCCAGGTAGTCGCCGGGGCCGTACAGGCCGTAGGTGACGTGGCGGCCGGTGTCGCTGCCGGTGAAGGCGCGGAGCTCGCCCGCCAGGATGATCAGCAGCGCGTCGCCGCGGTCGCCCTCGTCGAGGACCAGCGAGCCCTTGCGAAAGCGGCGGATCTCGCTGCGTTCGGCCAGGGGGCGCAGGATGTCGGGCAGGGAGTTGTAGTCGATCGGGCCGGATTTGCGTGCGGACATTCGGGAGGCTCCGGCGCTGCGCCAGGGCAGCGGGGGGTGCGGAAGATGCTTCGCTTCAGTATCGCCTGTTTGGCACGCCGGCCGCCAGCGGGCCCGACCCTTCAGATGGCCAATGACCGGTGGTTTTGCACACCGGACGGATGCCGGCGCGCCGCACGGTCCGTCGGGGCCGGCGCGGGCCTGTCTGCCCGGCCGTGCACCCCGTCGCAAGGCGCTGGCCGGGCCCGCGTCCGTGCGTCGACCATGCGGCCATCGCCATCGACCGAGCCTGCCGCCCATGACCTCTCCCTGTCCGCCTGCCTGGCTCGAGCTCCACGGCGTGTCCTTCGCCTACGGCCGCGGCCCGGCGGTCAATCGCTCGCTCGACCTGGCGCTGCGGCCGGGCATCGTCGGCCTGCTGGGGCCCAACGGCGCCGGCAAGTCGACGCTGATGCGCATGCTGGCCACGCTGGCGCGTCCGTGCAGCGGCCGCATCCTGTGGCGCGGCACGGACATCGCGCGCCAACCCGATGCGTTGCGCGCCACGCTGGGCTACCTGCCGCAGGACTTCGGCGTCTATCCGGCGCTGTCGGCGCGCGAGTTCCTCGCCTTCCTGGCGGCGGTCAAGGGCGTGCCGCCGCGCGCCACGGCGGCACGCGTGGACGAGTGCCTGGCCCGCGTCGGCCTGCTCGACGTGGCCGAGCGCCCGCTGGCGAGCTATTCCGGCGGGATGCGCCAGCGCGTGGGCATCGCCCAGGCGCTGCTCAACGATCCCCGGCTGCTGGTGGTCGACGAGCCCACCGTCGGGCTCGATCCGGCCGAACGCCTGCGCTTCCGGCACCTGCTGACCGAGCTCGCCGGCGAGCGGCTGGTGCTGCTGTCGACGCACATCGTCTCCGATGTCGAGGCGAGCGCCGCCGCGCTCGTCGTGCTGCAGGGCGGACGCATCGTCTTCGACGGCACGCCGCAGGCGCTGGTAGCCGGCGCACGCGGCCGTGCGTGGGACTGGACGATCGCACCGTCGCAACTGGCCGCCGCGCGCCAGCGCTTCGTGGTCAGCCAGTCGATGCACCGCGGGGCGGACGTGCAGTTGCGCGTGCTCGGGACGCACCCGCCGGCGGCCGACGCGCTGGCGGCCGAGCCCAGCCTGGAGGACGCCTACACCGACCTGCTGGCGCGCACCGCGGCGGCACCGGTCGCGGTGGCCTGACATGGGCGCCACGCTGCCCCTGTCGCCGGCCGCCTCGCGCGACGGCGCCCGCCCGCGCGGCCTCGCGCACACGGCCAGGCTGGTCGCCGCGCTGATGGCGGCCGACCTGCGCCAGCGCACGCGCAGCACCCGTTTCCGGGTGGTCGCGCTGGCGATCGCGCTGTCCACCTGGTGGTGCCTGCCGCCCGCCGACGCCGGCTACCTGGTCGTGGCGATCGGCGACCACCATCGCGGCGACTACTCGAGCGCGTGGATCGGCATGGTGCTGGCGATGCTGTCGCTGCTGTGGGGCCTGGTCGGCTTCTACCTGGTGCGCGGCACCGTGCAGCGCGACTTCGAGACGCGCGTCTGGCAACTGCTGGCCTCGACCTCGATGCGGCGCGGCTCCTACCTGCTCGCGAAATGGGGCGCGCACCTGGTCGTGATGGGCGCGCTGCTGGGCGCCTCGCTGCTCGTCGGCCTCGTGGCCCAGTGGGTGCGTGCCGAGGACCGGCACATCGACCTGTGGGAGCTCGTCAAGCCCAGCCTGTTCATCGCGTTGCCCACGCTCGCCATGAGCGCCACGCTGGCCGTCTGGTTCGACGTCGTCCCGGTGCTGCGGCGCACCGCGGGCAACGTCGTGTTCTTCTTCGTCTGGATGGCGGTGCTGACGACCGGCGCCATCGAGGTCGCCCACCACCGCCAAGTCGCCGGCACGGCCGCCGTCCAGCCCTGGAGCAGCGACCTGCCGGCGCTCAAGCTGATGCAGTGGTCCATCGATCACCAGATCGCGCGCCAGGTTCCGCTGGCCACCGCGCACGACGGCATCTGCGTCGGTTGCGGCGCCGCCAGTGCGCCCATCGTGCGCTTTCGCTGGGCGACCTGGGAAGTGTCGGCCGGCGCGCTGTGGGGGCGCCTGCCGTGGCTGGTGGCCGCGCTGGCCGGTGTGCTGGTCGCGGCGCCCTGGCTCGACCGCGCGGCCGCGTCCGCAGGCGCGGCCGCCGCGAGCGGGCCGCCGTCGCCACGGGCGCTGCGCTGGCTGCGGCGCCTGCTCGCGCCGCTGGGCCGCACGCCGCTGGGCGTGCTGGTGGCCGCCGAGGCGTTCGTCGTCCTGCGCACGCGGCCGCTGTGGTGGTGGGCGGCGTGGCCGCCGCTGTGGGCCGTGCAGCTGTTCGGGCCCCGCCAGGCGGTGGCGCTGGCCATGCTGGCCGGCTGGACCCTGCTGCTCGACGTGTTCTCGCGCACCGCGCTGCGCGACACCGAGCACCGCACGCTGGAACTGGTGGCGACCGCACCCGGGGCGCAGCGACGACTGCTGCTGGCGCGCGGCGCGCTGCTGGTCGGCCTGGCCGGCGTGGCGGCCGCGCCGGGCTGCCTGCACGAGGCGTTCGCGAACCCGGCCATGGCCGCCTCGGCCCTCGTGCTGGGCAGCTCGATCGCGCTGTGGGGACTGGCGTCGGCCCTGCTCGCGCGCAGCAGCCGGCCGTTCGAGCTCGTCTTCCTGGTCGTGGCCTACGCCACCTCGCAGGGCCTGTGCTGGCTGGACGCCGCGGCCGTCGGCGCCGCGGTGCCGCTCGTCCACCTGGCCGGCATCGGCATCGCACTGGCCCTCCTGGGCGTCGGCCTGCGGCGCGGGCGCGGCTGAAGGGCTCAGGCGGGGGGGCGGTTGGCCATGCGCGCGCCCGCCTCGGCGGCGGCGTCCTCGAACGAGCGCACGACCCCGTCCAGCGCCTCGTCGGCCGCCGCGAACTCGCCCTCGGGCAGCAGCCCCACGAAGGCCGCGTCGGCGAAGCGCTGGCGCAGCGCCGGCAGCGCGGCCGCGGCGCGGGCCCATTCCTGCGGCGGCGCCCCGCAGACGACGAACAGCATCGCGACGCCGCCGGCGCTCGCCCCGGGCGGCGGCCCGTGCCCGAGGTCGTCGAACGAGATGTGGCGCGCATCGATGTCCTGCGCCCGCAGCACGCGCACCAGCAGCTCGGTGACGAGGTCGTCGCGCATCGACCCGAGCCCCACGCACAGCACGACCGAGCCCGGGGCGACCACGATGGGACCCTGCCACTGGCCGGCCACCCGCTCGCGCTGGTGGCGCAGGTGCACCCCGATGCTGGTGTCGTCGAGCACCGACCCGCGCCGGCTGCGCAAAGACGGCCGGGTCGCGTCGGGGCCGAGCGCCTCGATGACGCGGGCGACCGTGCTCTTGACCGTCGCCTGCTGCTGCGCCGTGATGCTGTGCTTGCCCAGGTCGGCGCCGGCCAGCTGGAGCGCCGGCACCAGGATCTTGTCGCAGTAGCGGGCGAAGGAGCGCCGCTTGAGGTAGGTGCGCGCGGCCGCGACGATCTCCTCGGCGTCGCCGGACATCGCGCGCTGGTAGAAGCGCTCGGACATCGACAGCGCCGGCGTGTCGCCCAACAGCACGTCGAGGAAGTTCAGGCCACTGAGGTGGCGTCCGGCCACCACCAGGCACAAGGTCAGCGGCGTCGACAGCAGCAGGCCGACAGGGCCCCAGATCCAGCTCCAGAAGATGGCCGCCACCACCACCGACAGCGGCGACAGTCCCGTGCTGTGGCCGTACAGCTGCGGCTCGACCACCTGCGAGGCGAGCAGCTCGACGGCGGCGAACAGGCCCAGCGTGCCGAACATCAGCGTCCAGCCCGGATCGACCGCGGCCGCCATCAGCGCCGCGCTGCCGGCTGCGGCGAACACGCCCACGTAGGGGACGAAGCGCATCAGCGCGGTGAGCACCGCCCACAGCATCCCGTGCGGCAGCCCGACCGCCAGCAGCCCCACCCAGACCGCCACACCGACGCCGACGTTGACTGCCAGTTGCGAGACGAAGAACCGCGACAGGCGCGCGCCGGCGTCGTTGAACGCCTGGGTCGTGCGGCGCAGGTCCGAACCGCCCAGCAGCCGGATGAAGCGGTCGCGCAGCGATTCGTGCTCGAGCAGCACGAACACCATCACGACCAGCACGATGCTCGCGCGGCCCAGCGGCTCCCAGATCGACGAGAACAGGTGCGACATCACCTCCAGCGGCGTCTGCGCGCGCGGGCGGATCTCCACCGGCACCGCGCCCGAGTCCGTCAGCGTCGGGCCCTGCGGCAGCGCGCGCGCCCGCGCGGGCGCCGAGGCGGCGACCGTCGCCTCGCCGAGGCGGCCGAACATGCGGCCCGCCTCGCCCTGCATCAGTTCCATGCGGCCCAGCGTCACGTCCTGCACGGTGCGGATCTTGTCGCGGATGGTCGACTCGTACTGCGGCAGGCTGCCCGCGATCGCGACCGCCTGCGCAACGATCGCCGCGGCGATGCCGCCGACGAGGATCGTGGACACGAACACGGCCCCCAGCACGGCGGCCACGTGCGAACGCAGCAGCCGGCGCAGCGTGCGCACCAGCGGCGCGAGCAGCAGGCTCAGGAGCACGGCCAGCGTGATCGGCACCAGCACCTCGCGGCCAAAATAGAGCAGCCCCAGGGCGACCGCGCCGTTGACCAGTCCGCCGACGCCGGAACGGGTCGGCGGGATCGGGGGCGGCGCGGGCGGCGCGGGCGGCGGAGGACTCATGGACGGCTCTCGATGCGAAGTGCAAGTCCGGCGAGCTTAGCGCCGAACGGCCGCCGGTCGACCTGCCGGGATGTCGAACGCGCCGGCGCGGCATCGACCGGATACCGCAGCCAGCATGGCGCGACACCCCGGGCCGGACTCAGCGGCGGGATTCGTCGGCCACCCACGCCAGCACGTCGTCCACGCCGGCGAACTCGTCGCAGGAACGCACCGCGATGGCCGGGTGGCGCTCGCGCCAGAGCCGGGCGAGCGTGGTGCCCGGGCCGACCTCCAGCACGACGTCTGGCCGGCGCTCGGCCACGGTGTCCATGCACGCGTCCCAAAGCACGGTGGTCGCCACCTGCCGCGCCAGCGCGTCGGCCACTGCAGCCGGCTCGCGCAGCACCGTGCCCGTGATGCCGGCCACCCACGCCACGCGCGGCGCGCGCCAGGGCACGCCGGCGAGCGCCTGCGCCAGCACGGGCACGGCCGCGCGCATCGCGCGCGTGTGCGAGGCCACGCGCACGCCCAGCGGCGTGGTCTTCGCGCCGCTGGCCGCCAGCTGCGCCGCCGCCTCGGCGAGCGCGCCGGCCGGCCCGCCGACGATGCAGCGGCGCGCGCCGGTGCGGATGGCGATCTCGAGGCCCCAACGTGCGCAGGCCGCGTCGACCTCGCGCGGGTCGACGTCGGACAGCCCCAGCAGCCCGGACGCGCCGTCGGCGGCGCAGGCATCCATGGCCGCGGCGCGACGCACCGCCAGCGTCATCGCGTCGTCGGCGTCCAGCATTCCCGACGCCACGCAGGCCGCGAGCTCGCCGACGCTGTAGCCGGCCACCGCCACCACCCGCGGCAGTCCGGCCGCCACGGCCGCCCAGGCCGCGATGCTCGTGCCGGTGACGAGCGACTGTGCCACCGCATTGGCCTGCGACCAGCCGGCGTCGGAAACCCGCGCCTGCCAGCCGTCGCCGAGTGTCGCGGCCAGCCGGGCCAGCACCGGCCGCGCCGCCGCGCAGTCCGCCAGCCACGGCAGCATCGCCGCGTGCTGCGTGCCCTGCCCGGGAAACAGCAGTGCGACGCTCATCGCGGCCCGTCGCCGTGCAGCCGCTCGACGCGCTCGACCCAGCACGCGGCCGCCAGCAGGTCGGCCGCGCCGCCGGGCGACAGCCGGCGGCGGACGAACTGCGCATGGATTTGCGCGGCGCGCGCGGGCGCATCGGCGGCCACGCCGCCGCCGTCGGCCAGGAACGCGCGCGCCAGCGCCTTCGCGTCGAGCAGGCCGCGCAGGCCGCCGCGGTGGACGAGGTTGGTGTCGTCGGCCTCGGCCATCGCGGTGAACAGCGCCTGCAGCTTCGCGCCGCGATCGTCGGCGCCGGCGCGGCGCGCGGCGCGCAGGGCCGGCAGCACGTGCTCGAACAGCGTCGGCAGGCCGGCGGCCGCCTCGTCGGCCGCGCTGCGCAGCCCATGCGCGCGCGCCGCACGTGCGCCGTGCGAGTCGGACAGGCGCTGCGCGCGCACGCCCAGCGCATCGCCCCAGCGCGCCCGCAACGTGGCGCGCAGCGTCGGCCCGGTGCAGGCGAGCCCGGCGACGCGCGCGGCGCCCGCGGCGGCGCACAGCAGCCCCAGCGTGAAGATCGCGCCGCGATGCGTGTTGACGCCGCCGGTGGCCCGCAGCATGCGGGCCTCCGCGGCGATGCCCAGCGCCTCCAGCGGCGCGAACGCCGCGCTGCGGGCGCCCTGCGCCGCCGCGTTCGGGAAGAAGTGCCGCAGCGCGAACAGGCTGCGCAGGAAGGTGGCGGCGTCCATGTCGTCGTGGCTGCCCGAGTCGGCGAACGAGACCAGTCCCGGCTTGGGCGCCAGCGCCAGTTCGTCGTACAGCGACACGATGGCCGCGCGACCGAGCGCCGCATGGAACGCGGGCGCGTCGGCGGCCGCCGGGGCGACGGTCGGCGGCGCGCCGGCCCGCGCAGCGGCGCTCATGGGGCAACCTCCGGCCTGCGGCCTGCGGTGCGAGCGCCCTTCGGAGCGGCCGGGCGT
>CAYQMX010000011.1:60712-215407 GCA_964418745.1 uncultured Vitreoscilla sp. | reverse complement strand
GCGGCGCCGCGGGCGGGCGCACGGCCGAGTCCGCGGCCGCGGACTCGGGCACGGACGGGCGCGCGACGGGCGCGGGCGGCGTCGCGGCCACGTCCTCGGCGACGGCGGCAGTCGGCGCGGCGGCGACAGCGGCGACGGGCGGCACGGCCGCCGGCGCGGGCGACCACAGCCGCACGCCCATCGCGGCCAGCATGCGGCGTTGGCGTTCGCTCCAGCTCATGCCTCGTCCCGGGTGTCGACCTGCCGGGTCATCAGGATGGCGTCCTCGCGCTGGCCGGCGGGCGCGGGGTAGTAGTCGCGCCGGCGTCCGGCCTCGGCGAAGCCCTCGCGCTCGTACAGGGCGCGCGCCCGCGCATTGCTCTCGCGCACCTCCAGCCACACCGCCTTCGCGGCGAAGCTGGTGCTCAGCGCGTAGAGCTCGGCCAGCAGGCGGCGCGCATGGCCCTGCCCCTGGTGGCGCGCCGCCACGGTCACGTTGAGCAGGTGCATCTCCTCGAAGCCGGGCATCGCCACGAAGTAGCCGACGAGTTCGCCGTCGGCGGCCACCAGCGCGCGCGCCAGGTAGCCGGCCGCGAGCGAGTCGATGAAGTTGCCGCGCGTCCACGGGAAGGTGTAGGCCTGCACCTCGATGGCGAGCACGGCGTCGAGCAGCTCGATGGTGACCGGCCGCAGGGTCGGGGCGGCGTCGCCGCGGGGCGCGATCTCGGAGCGGACGGCGCTCATGTTGCAACCTCCGTCCTGTGGACTGCGGTGGGAGCGCCTTTCGGAGCGGCCGTTCCTGCGCTCATTCCCGCGCTCCCGCCGCCGCGTCGCGCAGGGCCTTCGCGGCCTCGCGTTCAGCCGTGGTCTGGGCGACCTTGTCGCGCAGGTAGACCGGCAGGGCCTGGTCGGCCGGCACGCCGTCGCCGCGCGCGAAGCCGGCCGCGGCCAGCCAGCCCAGGGCCGCGGCGCGGCCGTGCTCGGTGGGCGCGCGGCGCGCGGCGCCGGTGCGCAGGCGCTCGCCGAATGCGTCGAGCGCCGAGCCGGCGACGAAGGCCGGCGGCGCGTCCTGCCAGCGCGCGTGCAATGCGTCCGGCGTGGTCAGCGCCGGCGCGACCAACGCGTGCCAGCCGGCGTCGCCGGCGTCGCGGTAGCAGCCCGCGTAGATCTCGTCCATGCGCGCGTCCATCGCCACCCACACCACGGAACCCGCGGCCAGGCCGGCCGCGCGGGCGGCGTCCTCGGCGACGATGGCCAGGCTGTCGACCGGCACCACGGGCACGTCCTGCCCGTACGCCAGGCCCTGGGCGACGGCGCAGGCGGTGCGCAGGCCGGTGAAGCCGCCGGGGCCGCGGCCGAACGCGATCGCGTCGAGGTCGGCGAAGGTCCAGCCCAGGCGCTGCAGCAGCGCCATGAGCATCGGCAGCGCCTGCGCGGACGCGGCGGCGCCGCCGACCAGGTCCAGGGCCTCGATGCGGCAGCCCGCGCGCGTGGGCGCCGCGCCCGGCGCACGGCCGTCGTCGATGGCGGCGAGCGCCAGCCGTTCGGTGGCGCTGTCGATGGCCAGCAGCCTCACGCGCGCGTCCCGGCCCGGACGAAGGCGAGCGCGAGGTGCGGCGCCGGGGCGGCGTCGCGACGGGAAAGGGAGATCGTCCGGGACATGGCAAAGAGTGTAGCCGTGCGATCATCGTCCGCCCCTGCCCGAACCCCGCCATGCCGCACGCCACCGCCTCGAAGTTCCGGCTCGCCGCCCTCGCCCTGCTGGCCGGTGCGCTCGCCGATCCCGCCCGCCCGGCGCCCGCGTCCGCACCCCCCTGGACGCTGCCGCCGGCCATCGCCACGGCGCTGGACAACGCGCACGTGCCCGCGAGCGCCCTCGCGCTGTGGGTGCAGCCGGTGGACGCGGCCACGCCGTCCTGGGGCTGGAACCCCGACTTCGGCGTCAACCCGGCCTCGGTCTTCAAGCTCGTGACCACCAGCGCGGCGCTGGACAGGCTGGGCCCCGCCTGGACCTGGAAGACAGGGGTCTACCTCACCGGCCCCGTGCGCAACGGCGTGCTCGACGGCTCGGTGGCGATCGTCGGCGGCGGCGATCCCAGCCTGGTGATGGAGCGCGTGTGGCTGCTGCTGCGCCAGTTGCGCGACGCGGGCGTGCGCGACATCCGCGGCGACATCGTGCTGGACCGCAGCGCGTTCGCCGCCGCCACGCGTTCGCCGGCCGATTTCGACAACGCCCCGTCCGAGCCTTACAACGTGCTGCCCGACGCGTTGCTGATGAACTTCCGCGCCGTCACGCTGAGCTTCCATCCCGACCCGTCCGCAGGCGTGGCCCGCGTCACGGCGCAGCCGCCGCTCGCGGGCCTGGCGATCGCGGCCCGGGTGCCGCTGGCCAAGGGCCCGTGCGACGACTGGCGCGGCGCGCTGCGACTGGCCGCCGACGACCCCGCGCGCTGGCGTTTCGCCGGCGCCTATCCGGCCAGCTGCGGCCCGCGCAGCTGGCCGCTGGCGTACCCGGATCCGGCGAGCTACGAGCGCCGGTTGGTGGGCGCGCTGTGGCGCGAGGCCGGCGGCCGGCTGGCGGGCCAGGTGCGCGACGGCACGCTGCCCGAAGGCGCCGTGCCGGCCTTCACGTTCGAGTCGCCACAACTCGCGCAGATCCTGCGCGACATCAACAAGTACAGCAACAACACGATGGCCGAGCAGCTGTTCCTGACGCTGGCCGCCAACGCGGCGCCGGCGCCCGCCCCGTCCGCCTCCGCCGCGAGCCCGGAGCAGGCCCGCGCCACGCTCACGCAATGGTTGCACCAGCGCCTGGGCGCGGCCGCCGACGGCGTCGTCGTGGTCAACGGCTCGGGCCTCGCGCGCGAGACGCGCATCAGCGCGCGCATGCTGGGACAGCTGCTGCAATCCGACTGGGCCAGCCCGACGATGCCCGAGCTGCTGAGCTCGCTGCCCATCGTCGGCGTGGACGGCACGCTGCGCAGGAGCACCGCGCCGGCCGGCCGCGCGCACCTGAAGACGGGTTCGATGCGCGAAGTGCTGGCCGTGGCCGGGTACGTGCTGGCCGACAGCGGCCGCCGCTACATCCTGGTGGCGGTGGTCAACGACCCGAACGCCGGCGCCGCGCGTGCGGCCCTGGACGCGACGATCGCCTGGGTCGCGCACGATCCGGCGCACCCGTCCGGCACGCCCTGACGCGACGCCGCCCGCGCACCTTGCGGTGGGCGGGCGGCGCGTGGACCGGCGTCTCAGCCGGCGTTCAGAACGTGTAGCCGATCGACGCGTTGACGGCCACCGGGTTCAGCTTGGCCGACGTGGTCTGGCCGGTCGACAGCGTCGCCTTGGTGCTGATGAAGGTCTTGAGCACGGCGGCGTCGATGAACCAGTGCTTGTCGATCTTGAAGTTGCCGCCGACCTGCACGGTGCCGCCCCATTCGGTGTCGCCGCCGATGGTGGTGGGCGGGCCGCCCGGGTTCGTGACCGCCGTCAGCGCGGCCGAGCCCTTGGTGCCGTAGAACTTCGCGAAGGTCGGGCCGGCGCCGATGTACGGGCGGAACGGCGCGTCGGGGGCCAGGAAGCGGTACTGCAGCAGCACCGTGGGCGAGATCTGGTGGACGCTGCCGATCTTGCCGACGCCGGCCACGGCGCCCGCGCCGACGATGTCGTGCTTGTAGGGCAGGCCGCCCAGCGCCTCCACCGAGATGTCGTCGGTGATCATGTACGTCGCGGTGAAGAACAGCGCGCTGGCGGACTTGATGTCGATCTTGGAGCCCGGCAGCGACGGCGCCGTGAGGTCGTCGCTCTTGACCTTGGGCATGATCTTGTTCCAGCCCACCTTGACCATGATGTCACCGGCGACCTGGGCTTGCGCTGCGCCCGTGCCGCACACGGCGGCTGCGGCGACGAGAGCGTAGGCAATGGATTGCTTCTTCATGAATGTGTCCTTGCGTGAGTCTCGAGCGCCGGCTTACAGCCAGCCCTTGATGGCCAGCTGCTCGCCGACGAGCTCGGCAAGCAGGCGATAGCCATAGGGGGTCGGGTGGACGGAGTCCGCGAACAGGTACGTGTTGGCGGCAGTGGCCGGGTTGGTCAGCGGGGTCGGCGTGACCGCGGCGATCAGCGTCGCCTTCGTGCACACCAGCGAGCTGCTCGACGTGCAGGCCGCCGTGTCCACGTTCGACAGGCCGTACTGCGCCGGGTTCGCCACTTCGTCCTCGATCGCCTTGAACGAGTCGATGTACAGCAGCGAGGCGCTGGGCGTCAGCTTCGCGGCGAGCTCGTCGTTGTAGGCCTGCACCAGCTGCTTGGTCAGCGCCTGGCCCGAGGCCCCCGACGCGATGGCGCTGGGCGTCACGCTGATGTCGGGCACGTTGATGACGACCACGTGGGTGGCGCCCTTGCCCAGGATGTTGGTGTTGATGTCCGCGGCCAGCTGGTCCGCCGCCGTGGTCATCGCGGTCACCGCGCCGCCGATGGCCGTGGCGGCGGGCACGCCGCCGGCGATCTGCGCCTCGACGGTGGCGATGTTGATGAACACGTCGTTGGCGCCCGCGAGCACGGTGACGAGCGCGGACGGCGAGAACGTCGCCGAGACATGCGTCAGGTAGTTCTGGATCTGGTCATGCACCGGCACGGTCAAGGCGCCCAGCGCGTTGCCGTAGGTGGACGGAACGCCGGCGGTGACGAGCAAGGCGTTGCCCGGACCGACAGGATTGGTCACGCGGGCGCCGCCCTGGGCGTAGTTCAGGCACGCCGTCGCGCCGGTGTCGTGGAACACCGCGGGGACGGGCGGCACGTTGACGATCGCCTGGATGGTGTTCAGGCCGGTCTCGGCCGCGCACGGCTTGGCCAGTTGCAGCTGGGCGGCCAGGAACTCGGTCCAGTTCGTGTTGAGCAGGCCCGTGGCGCCCGCACCGTTGATCGAGAAATAGCCGCCGCCTTGCAGGGCGACCGCGCCGACGGCGTAGCTGCCGACGTCGCTCAGGCTGTCGCCGAAATTGACCATCTGGGTGAAGGCGAAGCGCGGCGACTGGTCGCCGGCCTCGTTGCCGCCGCAGCCAGCCAGGAAGGCCAGGGCCGCAACGGCCGTGGTCAGGATTTGGAACTTCTTCATGTGCACCTCGCCAAACGAAGAGACAAAAACAATTAATCGAACGGTCGTTCGATTTGCTCAAACTATACGCAAGCGGGGTGTCGCGGGCCTCGGGGACTAACCCTGTCGGCGCCGCGCAAACAACACAACAAATGCGCGCCTTGGTGAAGCGGCGACGTTATGTCGACCACGGCCCCGTGGGAACAGGAGAAAGCCCTCGCATGACGGTTGCGTCGTGCGAGGGCCACAGGGCGCGACGAATCGCGCAAGTCGGCGCGGAGTCTCCCGTCAGAACGGGTTGGAGTGCGCGCGGCTGACGGCCTGGCTGCCGATCTGCGACTGCAGCGTGTAGCCCAGGTGCGTGGCGTCGGCCCACATGAAGGCGGACGTGGCAGGCTGGCCCGTCAACGGGTCGTTGCGCAGCGTGTCGGTGGTGCAGGTGGGCAGCGGCGCGGTGTCGAGGCAGCCGTAGGTCTGGTTGGGCAGTTGGACCAGGCCGTACGAGCTGGGGCTGCGCGTCGCGTTGCGCACCAGGTCGTCGACCAGCACGAGGCCGATCTTGCTGCCGTCGTTGACGATGTTGCTGCGCAGGCCGAGATTGAACTGCGTGCTCATGTCCGACAGCAGCTTGATGCGGTCGAAGTCCCCCCGCTGCGATTCCGTAAACGCAAAGGGGGTATAGCTCATGTCGGGGATCGTCAGCAGGATCACCTTGGCGCCGGCGGCCGCGATCGCGTTGACGGTGTTGGCCAGGGTCGTGCCCTGGGCCTTCATGTCCTCGAGCAGCACGGTCTCGTCGCCGGTGCCGTTGGCCTGGTATTCGTTGAGCACGTCGTGCATGCCGACCCAGATCGTGACGATGTCGTTGCCGTTGAACGTGTCGCCGGCCTGGAACGCCGCCACCTTCTGCACGACGTCGTCCACCGTGGCGCCGACCTTGGTCAGGTCCACCGCGTCGGTCTCGAACGCGGCATTCACGTTGCAGTCGGCGTAGACCAGCGAGTACGAGTTGGCGAGCGCCTGGTTCCAGATGGGCAGCTGCGTGCAGTCGAGCTGCAGCGTGGCCGACGAGATGCCGTTGATGCTGTACTTGAGGCCCTGCGCGCCTTCGAAGCGGCTGCTCTCGTCGCCGAAGGTCAGGATGCGCGCGGGGACGAAGGTCGTGGCCTGGTAGGTGCCGCCGCCGCACGAGGCGAGCGCGGCCAGTGCGCCGAGCGCGGCCATGCCTGACGCCGCTCGCTTGGCGACGCGGACCAGGTATTGTTGGAAAGGCATTCGTTCTCCCTGTTGGAATCGGCTGGATTCCGGCCGCTGGCGGGCAGGCCGGAGTTGGATGTCTAGGCAGCGGCCGCGCGCTGCAAGCGGTCGCGCACGCCCTCCCACGCCGGAGCGTCGGGGGGGGTCTCGACCCAGATCAGAGTGGCGCCGGTGCTGTCGAGTTCACGCAGCGCGGAAAAAAGTTCGCGCGCCGCGGCGATCGGATCGTCCGGCATCGCGCGGTAGGCGCGCACCGTGCGCCCGGGCGTGACGGTGCGGAAATATACAGCGACCGGGTTAACGCTTGTTTTCGCGAGCACGCCCAGCGCCGTGCGCAGCTGGTCGGCAGGCATCAGGCGTACCTTGGCGCGCGGCGCGTAGTGCGCCTCCAGCGTGCCCGACGCGCGCGGCGCATCGGCGCCCGCCTCGCGCAGCGGGTGACCGAGCACGGCCTCCAGCCGTTCGCGGTCCAGCACCCCCGGCCGCAGCAGCGCCGGCGCGCCGCGGCTGCAGTCGACGATGGCCGACTCGATGCCCGCCTCGCAGGCACCGCCGTCGACGATGGTGAACGCGTCGCCGAACTCCTCGAACACGTGCGCGGCGGTCGTCGGGCTGATGCGGCCGAAGCGGTTGGCGCTCGGGCCGGCGACGCCGGCCACGCCCAGCGCGGCCGCGGCGTCGAGCAGCGCGCGGGCCACGGGATGCGCCGGGCAGCGCAGGCCGATGCTGGTCTGGCCGGCCGCCGCGGCGGTGCCCATGCCCGAACGGCGCGGCACGATCACCGTCAGCGGGCCCGGCCAGAAGGCGTCGACCAGCTTCTGGGCCGCTGCCGGCCACTCGGCCGCGAACGCGCGCGCCGCAGCGACGTCGCTCACATGGACGATCAGCGGATGGTCGGCGGGCCGGCCCTTGGCAGCGAAGATCCTCGCGACGGCCTCGTCGTCGTCGGCACGCGCGCCCAGGCCGTAGACGGTCTCGGTAGGGAAGGCCACCAGCTCGCCCGCGGCCAGTTCGGCCGCGGCGCGCTGCAGGGCCACCGTGTCGTCGCCGTTCGCCAGGGCCATCAGAATCCCTGCAGGCCCAGCACCGCGGCGGCCGCGTTGGCGCGTTCGCGCGCGAGCGCGGGCGTGGCCGCCGTGACGGTGAGGTGGCCCATCTTGCGGCCGGCGCGCGCCTGCTTCTTGCCGTACAGGTGCAGGTGCATGCCCGGCAGGGCCAGCAGCGCGCCCCAGTCGGGCTCGCGCTCGTGGCCGCTGGTGAACCACAGGTCGCCCAGCAGGTTGACCATCTCGCACGGCGAGTGCTGGCGCGGCGTGACCAGCGGCAGGCCGGCCAGCGTGCGCACCTGCAGCTCGAACTGCGACAGGTCGCAGGCGTCGATGCTGTAGTGGCCGGAGTTGTGCGGACGCGGCGCCATCTCGTTGGCCACCAGCGCGCCGTCCTCCAGCACGAAGAACTCGACGCACAGCACGCCGACATAGGCCATGGACTCGGCGATGGCCGTGGCGCGCGCGATGGCCTGGTCGGACTGCGACTGCGTCACGTCGGGCGCCGGCACCGTGGTCAGCGCGAGGATGCCCGACCGGTGCAGGTTCTGCTGCACCGGCAGGTGCACCCGCGTGCCGTCGGCGCCCCGCGCCACGATGATGCTCAGCTCGTACTTCAGCGGCAGGCGCTTCTCGAGCACGCAGGGCACCTGGCGCAGCTGCAGCCACGCGGCGGCCAGCGCGGCGCGGTCGGCCACCGCGACCTGGCCCTTGCCGTCGTAGCCCAGGCGCGCGGTTTTCAGGATGCCCGGCAGCAGGTCGTCGGCCACGGCCGCGAGCTGCTCGGTGGTCTCGATGACGGCGTAGGGCGCGCACGGCACGCCGGCGCGCTCGAAGTGCGCCTTCTCGGCGGCGCGATCCTGGCAGACCGCCACGGCGGCGGCGCCGGGTGCGACCGGGATATCCTGCGCCAGCGACGCCAGCGACGGGGCGGGGACGTTCTCGAATTCGGTGGTGACGGCGTCGCAGCGGCCGGCCATCTCGGCCAGCGCGCGCTCGTCGTCGTAGCCCGCGCACAGCTGGTAGTGGGCCGTGGTGCCGGCCGGGCTGTGCGGATCGGGGTCGAGCACCAGCGTGTCGAAGCCCAGCGTCTGCGCCGCGTGCAGGAACATGCGCCCGAGCTGGCCGCCGCCGAGCACGCCCAGCGTGGCGCCGGGGGGCAGCCTGCGTCGCGTGGCGGGCCCGCTCACTTGAGCTCCTGGGTCATGGCGCGCGCCGCCTCGGTCTGCCGGGCGCGGAAGGCCTCGAGCCGGGCGCGCAGCGCGTCGTCGCGGCTGGCGAGCATGGCCACGGCGAACAGCGCCGCGTTGGCCGCGCCGGCGGCACCGATGGCGAACGTGGCCACGGGAATGCCCTTGGGCATCTGGACGATGGAGTGCAGCGAATCGACGCCGCTCAGGTGGCGGCTGGCCACCGGCACGCCCAGCACCGGCACCACCGTCTTGGCGGCCAGCATGCCCGGCAGGTGCGCGGCGCCGCCGGCGCCGGCGATGATGGCCTGGAGCCCACGGGCGACGGCGCCCTCGGCGTACGCGAACATGTCGTCGGGCATGCGATGGGCGGAGACGACGCGCGCCTCGAAGGGAATGGCGAACTCGGCGAGAATGTCGGCAGCCGCCTTCATCGTCTCCCAGTCGCTGGCCGACCCCATGACGACGCCGACTACGGGCGAGGCACTATTCAAGATCACTCCCGGTAAAACGACGATTTTAGCCGGGGGCACAGGCAGAGCCGAACATGATAGACATCACCCTCCAGAATTTCGAGAACGACCTGCTGCAGGATTCGATGGCGCAGCCCATTCTCCTGGACATCTGGGCGCCCTGGTGCGGCCCCTGCAAGGCGCTGGGCCCGCTGCTGGAAAAGCTCGAACTCGCCTACGAGGGCCGCTTCAAGCTCGCCAAGCTCAACAGCGACGAACAGCCCGAGATCGCCGGCCAGCTGAGCCAGGCCTTCGGCGTGCGCTCGATCCCGTTCTGCGTGATGTTCCACCAGGGCCAGCCGGTCGACGGCTTCGTCGGCGCGATCCCCGAGGGCGAGATCCGCGCCTTCCTCGACAAGCACGTGCCGGGCGCCGACGAATTCGCCGCCGAGCACGACGCGCAGGCCGCCGAGGCGCTGCTGGCCGAGGGCGACACCGACTCCGCGCTGGCCAAGCTGCAGGAGGCGGTGGCGATCGACCCGGCCAACGAGACGGCCCGCTTCGACTACCTGCGCCTGCTGATCGAGACCAGCCGCAGCGCGCCCGAACTGCTGCTCCAGGCCCGCCAGGCCTACCAGCCGGTGGCCCAGCGCGTGTTGCCCAACGCCCGCTTCGACGCCATCGGCCATTGGCTGGACGCCTGCGAGAAGGCCGCCACGGCGCGCCCGAACGCCGAGCTGGCCGCCGCGATCGCCGCCAACAAGCGCGATTTCGACGCCCGCTTCGAGCTGGCACAGTCGTTCTTCGCCGCCGGCGCGTTCACGCAGGCCCTGGACGAGCTGCTGGAGATCCTGATGCGCGACAAGTCGTGGCACGACCAGTTGGCGCGCAAGGTCTACGTGGGCATCCTCGAGCTGATGACGAAGCCGGCGCCCAAGCCGGCCGCCGACAAGGCCGCGGCGGACAAGCCCCGGCTGGAGCTGACGGGCCACTCCGCGGCCGTCGGCGCGGATCCGGTGGTCGACCAGTACCGCCGCCGCCTGAGCATGACCGTGCTCAGCTGAAGTCGACCGCCGCGAGGGCCTCGGCCCAGCGGCGTTGCTCGGCGCGGTGGCGCTCCAGCGCAGCCTCGGCCTGCGCGGCGTGCGCGTCCGCCTGCTCGGCCCGCCCAAGCGCGCGCGTGGCCACGGCCAGGCGGGCGTGCGCGGCGGCGATGTCGTCGTGCTCGGTCATCAGCGGCAGCACCGCGTTGATCGCCCGCAGCCGCTTGACGGCCTCGTCGAGCCGGCCCAGCTTCACCTCGCCGAACACGGCGTCGGCCAGGAAGCGCGCCTCGCGGTGCACCTGGCCCTCGGACCGGGCGCGCGGCAGCTGGGCGTCGATCAGCGCGATGGCGGCGTCGTACTGGCCGAGCACCGTCATCAGCTGGGCGCGCAGCAGCGGCACCTCGGCCATCAGTTGGCCGTTGCCGACGCTGGCGTCGTAGTTGCCGGTGGATTCGGCCTCGAGCAGCACCCGCTGCGCCTTGGCGAGGTCGGCGCAGTCGAACGCGCCGTCCAGGCTGATGCGATCGGCCTGGAAGGCCGCCATGTTGTGCAGCAGGACGCTCACCAGCGACACGTCGCCCTCGGTGGCCGCGTGCTGGCGGGCCACCTTGTACCAGGGGATGGCGTGGTCGTCGTCGCCAGCCACCCGCCAGGCGCTGGCCACCACCATCGCCGCGCGGGCCCGCGCGGCATGGCTGTCGGCCGGCGCCACGCGCATCGCCTCCTTCGCGTGCGCGACGGTGGCCGCGATGTCGCTGGCGTTGAGGTCGGCCATCGCCAGCCAGGCCGCGCACAGGGCGTGCAGGTCGGCGTCGCCGGCCGTGCTGGCGAGCTCGTGGGCGCGCTGGAACTTGGCCCGCGCGCTGGGGGCGAGCGATTCACAGTGCTCGATCAGGCCCTCGACGAAGGCGACCCAGGTGGTCAGAACCGGGTTGCGCAGCCGCTGGCTCTGCGAGCGCAGTCCCGCCAGCGCGAACCGGGCCTCGGCGAACTGGCCGTGGCGCGCCAGCACGGACGCGCGGCGCGACTTGAGGCACTCGCGCTCGAAGACCTGTTCGGCCTGGGCGATCTGCGCGTCGAGTCGTTCGATCAGGCGGGACATGGGGATGGCGATGCTCAGCCGGCCAGGCGTTCGAACGCCTCGCGGTACTTGGCCGCCGTGCGCAGTCCCACCTCGGCAGGCATCGCCGGGGCCGGCGCCTTCTTGTTCCACGGCTGGCCGTCGATGCGCACCGACTCGAGCCAGTCGCGCACGAACTGCTTGTCGAAGCTGGGCGGGTTCTGCCCCTCGACGTAGCCTTCGACGGGCCAGTAGCGCGAGGAGTCGGGCGTGAGCACCTCGTCCATCAGCGTCAGCGTGCCCTGGTCGTCGAGGCCGAACTCGAACTTGGTGTCGGCAATGATGATGCCCTTGGTCAGGGCGTATTCGGCGGCGCGCTTGTACAACGCGATCGAGGCGTCGCGCACCTGGTTGGCGAGCTCGTTGCCGATCATCGCCGAGGCCACCTTGAACGAGATGTTCTCGTCGTGCTCGCCGGCCTCGGCCTTGGTGGCGGGCGTGAAGATGGGCTCGGGCAGGCGCGACGCGTTCTTCAGGCCGGCCGGCAGCTCGACGCCGCACACCGACCCGCTCTCCTGGTACTCCTTCCAGCCGGAGCCGGCGAGGTAGCCGCGCACCACCGCCTCGATGGGCAGCGGCTTCAGGCGTTTGACCAGCATCGAGCGCTCGAGCACCTGCCCCACCTCGTCGGGCTGCACCACGGACTCCGGCGCCTGGCCGGTGAGGTGGTTGGGGACGATGCCCTCGAGCTTGTCGAACCAGAACAGCGCCATCTGCGTCAGCAGCGCGCCCTTGCCGGGAATCGGCTCGCCGAGGATGACGTCGAACGCCGAGAGGCGGTCGGTGGCCACCATCAGGATGCGGTCGTCGCCGACGGCGTAGTTGTCGCGCACCTTGCCGCGCGCGAGCAGCGGCAGGGAGTGGATGGACGTGGTCAGGAGCGCGGCGGTCATGGCGTGGGCGGGCGGGAATCAGCGAAAACCATATTGTGCCTGTGCGGGCCAGCCCACGCCGCAGCGGCGGCCGCTTCCCCGACGCCGCCGCTCGCCCTTGCGGCGCGGGCGCGGCCCCGGGGATTCACACCACGGTCTGCGCGAGTTCGCCGCTGGCGTACTTGGCGGCCACCACCTGCAGCGTGTCGGTCTTGATCTTCGCGGCCTGGCCCTCGCAGCCGAACTCCATGTAGCGCTGGCGGCAGATCTGCCTGGCCGCCTCGCGCGCCGGCTTCAGGTAGTCGCGCGGGTCGAACTTGTCCGGGTTCTCGAACAGGTACTTGCGGATCGCGGCGGTCATGGCCAGGCGCACGTCGGTGTCGATGTTGATCTTGCGCACGCCGTGCTTGATGGCTTCCTGGATCTCCTCGACCGGCACGCCGTAGGTCTCCTTCATGTTGCCGCCGTACTGGCGGATGATGGCCAGCAGGTCCTGCGGCACCGACGACGAGCCGTGCATCACCAGGTGGGTGTTGGGAATGCGCTTGTGGATTTCCTTGATGCGGCCGATGGCCAGGATGTCGCCCGTGGGCTTGCGCGTGAACTTGTAGGCGCCGTGGCTGGTGCCGATGGCGATGGCCAGCGCGTCGAGCTGCGTGCGCTTGACGAAGTCGGCGGCCTGCTCGGGGTCGGTCAGCAGCTGGTCCATCGTCATCGTGGCCTCGGTGCCGTGGCCGTCCTCCTTGTCGCCCTTCATCGTCTCGAGCGAGCCGAGGCAGCCCAGTTCGCCCTCGACGGTGACGCCCAGCCGGTGGGCCATGTCGACCACGTTGCGGGTGACGTCGACGTTGTAGTCGTAGCTGGCGATGGTCTTGCCGTCGGCCTGCAGCGAGCCGTCCATCATCACCGAGCTGAAGCCGAGATCGATGGCGCCGCGGCAGACGTCGGGGCTCTGGCCGTGATCCTGGTGCATCACCAGCGGGATGGACGGCCAGCTTTCGGTGGCGGCCTGGATCAGGTGCTTGATGAAGGGCTCGCCGGCGTACTTGCGGGCACCGGCCGAGGCCTGCAGGATCACCGGCGCGCCGACTTCGGCGGCCGCCGACATCACCGCCTGCACCTGCTCGAGGTTGTTGACGTTGAAGGCGGGGATACCGTAGCCGTTCTCGGCAGCGTGGTCCAGCAGTTGGCGCATGGAAACGACGGGCATGGAAGGTCCTTTGAAGGATGTTGCGAATGGCGTTCCGGCACGCTCGAACGGTGCCACGAATTCAGGCGGCGCGGTGATGTAACCGCGTCGTAACTTGCCCATTTTATCGAGTCAGGTACGGGACCGCATAATCGGCCCTGCTTCCGCAATTGAAACGACGGGTTTCCGATGGTCTTTTCCTGGTTCAACACACAGAAGGTCGATGCGTTCATCGACGCCGAGGTCGCCGACCTGGTCAAGCGCGTGCCGCCCGCCAAGCTCGAAGGCACCGGCGCGGCCACGACCAAGGCCAAGGACCAGCTCGCCAAGTCGCACGACCAGCTGCTGCGCCATGCGCAGGCCTTCGTGCAGCGCGAGAAGCCCAACCTGTACCAGAAGGCCCGCATCGCCAACCGCATGAAGTGGGCCCTGCGCGAGGCGAAGTACCCGAGCGCGTTCGTCGACGAGTTCGCCTACGCGCTGGCCACGGTGGTGGCCGCCGCCAATTCGCAGCGCGAGGTCTGATGCCCCCGCCGCGCCCGAAGACGCCGTCGCCCGCCGCCGCCCTGCTGAACCAGGCCGTCGCCCATCACCAGGGCGGCCGGCTCGACGAGGCCGCGGCGCTGTACCGCCAGGTACTGCAGGGCGCGCCGGGCCAGTTCGACGCCACCCACCTGCTGGGCGTGATCGCGCTGCAGCGCGGCGACCTGGGCACGGCGGAACGGTTGATCGGCGAGGCGTTGCTCGCCAAGCCGCGCGACCCGGCGGCGCTGAACAACCTGGGCACGGCGCTGCTGCGCGCGCGCCGGCTGGACGAGGCGCGCGAGCACTTCGAGCGCGCCGTCAAGGCGCAGCCCGCGTTCGTCGACGCGCAGTCCAACCTGGGCAACGTGCTGCGCCAGCTCGGCCGCGTCGCCGAATCGGTGGCGCCGCTGCGGCGCGCCTGGGCCGGCAACGCCCGGTCCACCGAGATCGCCGACCTGCTGGGCGCCTCGCTGCTGGACACCGGCGACGGCCGCGGTGCCGTCGCCGTCTTCGAGGCCGGCGCGAAGACGCGCCCGAACGACGCCCGCACCTGGCTGCACCTGGCCATCGCCAGCCAGATGGCCGGCAACCCGCGGCGCGCGCTGGAGGCCGCCGACGCGTCGCTGGCTCTCGCGCCGGACGCCTCCGCACAGGGCGCCCGCGGCCAGGCGCTGGCGGCCCTGGGCCGGCTGGCCGACGCCCGCGCGGCGTTCGCCGCCGGCGCGCAGCTGGCGCCGGCCAGCGCGCTGGCGCAGCACAACTTCGGCGTGTTCCTGCGCGAGCAGGGCGACGTCGCCGCGGCCATCGAGCACCTTCGCAAGGCGGTGCAGCTCGACCCGGCCCTGACGGCTGCGCACGAGGCACTGGTGGGCGCCCTGGTGGACGCCGGGTGCAGCGACGAGGCGTTGTCGCACGGTCAGGCCCTGTCCCGGGGCCCGGTCGACAGCGGCACCGCGCTGGCGATGCAGGCCTCGGCCGTGTTCGCCCAGGGGCGCACGGAGGAAGCCGTCGAGCTCTACCGCCGCGCACTGGCCGCCCCGGGCGCCTGCCCGGATTCGGCGATGTTCCTGGGCTACGGCAACGCCCTGTTCGCCAGCGGCGACGCGCCCGAGGCGACGCGGCAGTTCGCGCGCGCCGTCGAACTCGATGCGCAGAACGCCCGCGCACGCTTCTCGCTGGCGATGTCGCACCTGCGCCCGGTCTACGACGACGAAGCCCAGATGGAGGCCTCGCGGCGCGCGTTCACGCGCGCGGTGGCCGAGCTCGACGCCTGGCTGACGCCGGCCCGCGCCGCGGCCGCCGCGCCGGCGGTGGGCACCGCGCAGCCGTTCTACCTGGCCTACCACCCGGTCGACGTGCGCCCGCTGCTGGCGCCCTACGGCCGCACCGCCGTGCGCCTGATGGCCAGCGGCATCGAGGCGCCGCGCGTCGACGCCGCGCGCGCGGACGCGCCCGGCGCACGCAAGCTGCGCGTGGGCATCGCCACCTCGCACGTGCGCGACCACTCGGTGTGGAACGCGATCACCCAGGGCTGGGTGCGCCACTTCGACCCCAAGCGCATCGAGCTGACGGTGTTCAAGCTGGAGCGCGCCAGCGACGACGAGACCGCGCGCGCGCGCCGCGAGGCCGCCGCCTTCGTCGACGCGCCCACGACGTTGTCGGCCTGGACGCAGGCGATCGCCGACGCCCGCCTCGACGTGCTGATCTACCCCGAGATCGGCATGCACCCGCTCACCGCCCGCCTGGCCGCGCTGCGCCTGGCGCCGGTGCAGGCCGCGGCCTGGGGCCACCCGTCGACCACCGGCCTGCCGACGATCGACCTGTTCATCTCCGCGCAGGCGCTGGAGCACGCCGACAGCGCCGGGCACTACTCGGAGCGGCTGGTGGCGCTGCCGCACCTGGGCGTTTGCCTGCAGCCCTTGCTGGCGGAGGCGGTGGCGCCCGACTTCGGCTCGCTGGGCCTGGACCCCGACGAGCCGCTGCTGCTGTGTCCGGGCACCCCGTTCAAGTACACGCCCCAGGGCGATGCCGCGCTGGTGCGCATCGGCGCGCGCCTGCAGGCGCTGGGCCGCGGCCGCCTCGTCTTCTTCCGCAGCCATCGCCCGGCGATGTCGGACCAGGTCGAGCGGCGCATGCGCCGGGCCTTCGCCCAGGCGGGCGTCGACTACGACCGCACCGTCGCCTGGATCCCCACGCTCAGCCGCGGCCGCTTCTTCGGCCTGATGAAGCGCGCCACCGCGCTGCTGGACACCATCGGCTTTTCCGGCTTCAACACGGCGGTGCAGGCGCTGGAATGCGACCTGCCGGTCGTGGCCTTCGAGGGCCCGTTCATGCGCGGCCGCCTGGCCAGCGGGCCGCTGCGCCACCTGGGCCTGGACGAACTCGTGGCCACCGATGTGCAGGGATTCGCCGACATCGCGCTGCGCCTGGTGGAAGACCCGGCCTGGCACGCGGACATGGAGCGCGAGGTCGCGCGCCGCCGCCATGCGCTGTTCTACGACCAGGCGCCGGTGCGCGCCCTGGAGGACGCCCTGTTCGAGGCGGCCGGGGTCGCGAAGCCGGCCTGAGCGGCTGCGCGCGGAACTCGGCCGGTTTTCCGGCCTTGTTCGGCGGCTTCGCGCGGTTCAGGTCCGGGACACTTTGCCGAAGTGAGCCGCCGTCCCGACGCGGCCCGGAGACCCTTGATGGCACGCCTCGAACTCTCGACCCTGACCCGCACGATCACCGCCGACGCCCTGGCCCATCCGACCGACCTCGGCCCGATGCTGGCCAAGCGCCACTCGGTGTCGCGCGGCACGATGACCAAGCAGCTGCGGCGCCTGGTCGACCACGGCTGGCTGGAGCGCACCGGCATCACCCGCCCGCACTTCAAGCCCGGCGTGCAGCGCGAGGTCACCGCCGAGTACGCGATCGCCGGCCTCGACGAGCACACCCCGTGGCTGCGCGACGTGCACCCGGTGCTGCAGCTGAGCCCGGCCGTCGCCCGCGTGGCCCAGCACGTGTTCGGCGAGCTGCTCAACAACGCAATCGACCACGCCGCGGCGACCCAGGTCACCGTGTCCGTGCGCCAGACGCCCACGCACCTTCACATCCTGATCGGCGACAACGGCCTGGGCGTGTTCAACCAGCTGGCCCGCAAGGCCGACCTGCCCGACGCCCAGCGCGCCGCGCTGGAGATCGCCAAGGGCCGCCTGACCACCCAGCCCGAATGCCATGGCGGCCGCGGCCTGTTCTTCGTGGCGCGCATGGTCGACGCGATGAACCTGCAGTCCAACGGCCAGGTGCTGCAATGGCGCCACCGCGGCGAATCGGTGCAGTTCCGCAGCCATCCGCTCAACCGCACCGGCACCACCGTGTTCGTGAGCCTGGCGCTCGATTCCGCCGTGCGTCCCACCGACACCTACAGCGCCTTCGGCTCCGAGGACGCGCCGCTGGACTTCAGCCGCACCCAGGTGCCGCTGCGCCTGCTCACCGACAACGGCCTGACGCTGGACTCGCGCGCCCAGGCGCGCTGGGTGGTCTCGCGCCTGGAACTGTTCGCCACGGCGGAGCTCGATTTCGAGGGCGTCGACGACGTCGGCCCGAGCTTCATCGACGAGGTGTTCCGGGTCTACGCGAACGCCCATCCGGAAGTGGCGCTGCAGCCTACCAAGGCCAGCGAGCGGGTCGAGAAGCTGCTCAAGGGCGCGGTGCACTGAGCCTGCGCGTCGTCAGGCGGTCCTGGCGCGCCACATGTCGCGATAGACCGTCTCCAGGTCGCGCGCGAATCGCGCGATGTCGGTCAACGGCGACGCCGCCATGCGCGGACGCAATGCGCGCCGCGCGGCCAGCAGGGCCGGGCGGTCGGACGCCCTCGCGACGGCCAGGTCGACGACATCCTCCACTGCGGGCGCGATCCATTCGCCCATCCCGAGGTACGTGAGGATGCTGGCCGCGCTGCGCGACACCGGCGTCTCCCCCACCGTCGCGACCACCGGCACCCCCATCCAGAGCGAATCGAAGGTGGTGGTGCCGCCGCCGTAGGGGAACGTGTCGAGCGAGATGTCGACCTGGTTGTACCCGTCCAGGTACTCCCCGAGCGGCACCCGGGGCAGGAATTCGATGCGGTCCTCGGCCACGCCCAGGCTCGTGATCTCGTGCCGGATCGCCACCCGCTTGCGTTCGGACTTGATGTCGCCGATCAGCAGTCGCGAGTCCGGCAACCGCAGCAGGATCTGCGCCCAACGGCGGCAGGTCGCGGGGGTGATCTTGATCGCGGAATTGAACGACCCGAACGTCAGGTAGCCATTGCGCTCGAACGGTGCGACAGGGTTGATGTCGATCTCGCCCATCGGTCGATAGCACCACTGGCTTTCGGGCATGGCCACCAGCCGTTCGGTGTGCAGTGGCTGCGAGGTCTCCGGCGGATCCGTGCGCACGTCGCAGAGCCGGAAATCCATCCGCATCAGGCCCGTCGTGTTGAGGTAGCCGATCCAGCCGACCTGGACCGGCGCAGGGCGCTGGCAGAAGACGCCGAGCCGCGGCTGACCGGTATGCCCCACCAGGTCGACCAGCACGTCGATGCCATCGGCGTGGATCGCATCGGCCAGTTCGGTGTCCGACAGCGCGGCGGCCTCGCGCCACTGGTCGGTGGCCTTGCGCAGGCGCGCCGTCATCGGATCGGCATCCTGCTTGGGCCCGGAGGAATAGCAGAAGACCTCGACCTGCGAGCGGTCGTGGTGCTCGAGCACGGGGGCGAGGAAGAGCGCCACCGGGTGCAACTGCAGGTCGCACGACAGATAGCCCACGCGAAGTCGTCGCGCCGGATCGGTGCTGTCGCGATAGCGGTCGAAGCGTACCGGGATCGTGGCCTCCAGGTCGCGCCCGAATTCCACATGCCGACGGAACTGCGCGTCCGCCGCGACGCCGTCGACGAAACTCGTCAGCATCAGCTCGAACGACCGGTGCACCCACGCCGTCGGATCGAGCTCGACGATCTTGCGCAGGGGCACCAGCGCCTCTTCGGCCAGGCCGTGGTTCTGCAGGATGCGCATCGACAGCTCCAGCGCCGCCGGATTGCCCGGTTCGCCAGCCAGCGCGCGACCGACCGCGACCTCCGCCTCGTCGGGACGCGCGGCCTTCTGGAGCATCAGGCCCAGGTTGTACCAGGCCCCCGGGTCGTCCGGATGCAGGCGCAGCGCGGCCTGCAGCGCCGCGATGGCGGGCTCGCGCCGGCCCAGCGCGTCGAGCACGTTGGATTGCACGACCAGCGCCTGATGGAAGTCGGGCTTGGCGTCCAAGGCCGCGGCGACCAGCGTCTCGGCCTTGGCGAGGTCGCCGCGCAGGAAAGCCAGCCGCGCGTAGTTGTAGTTGCCGAACGCGTTGCGCGGATCGAGCGCCAGCACCGTCTCGTAGGCCGCGGCCGCGCCGTCACCGTCCTCACGCGCCGCCAGCACGATGCCCAGGTTCAGGTGCGCGCGGGCGTGCCGCGGCGCCTTGGCGACAGCCTGGCGATAGAGCACCTCCGCCTGGGCCAGTTGCCCGGCGTCCTCCAGCGCATTGCCTTCGGCGATCAGGGCATCGGCGCCGACGGTGTCGTCCGGCGGGGCCGCGACGGCGGGCGCCGGCGCGACCGGTTCCGGCTTGCCGGGCAGGAGTCGATTCAGCAGGTTCTTCAGCATGGGGCGGATCCTCTCGATCCCCCATTGTCGGGCCGCGCCCGCCGGCCGACGCGCGCCGGCCCGAGGTGCAGCCTCAGCTCACCCGGCAGATCTTGAGCATGTTGGTGCCGCCCGGATAGCCCATCGGCTCCCCGCACGTGATCGCGTAGGTATCGCCCGGGCGGAACACGCCGCGCGCGATCAGCAGGCGCTCGGCTTCGGCCAGCGCGGTGTCGCGGTCGTCGAACGCGGACATCATCAGCGGCGTCACGTTGCGGTACAGCGCCATGCGGCGCAGCGAGGTGGCCTGCGAGGTAAGCGCGAAGATGGGCACCTGGGTGCGCTGGCGGCTGATCCACAGCGCGGTGGAGCCGCTCTCGGTCAGCGCGACGATGGCCTTGCAGCCCAGGTGCTGCGCGGTGAACAGCGCGCCCATGGCGATGGACTGGTCGATGCGGCCGAACTTCTTGTTCAGGAAGCTCGCCTCGATCGACTGCACGTCGTCGGCGCGCTCGGCCTCCAGCGCGATCGCGGCCATCGTCTCGACGGTCTCGATCGGGTACTTGCCGGCCGCGGTCTCGGCGCTGAGCATCACGGCGTCGGTGCCGTCGAGCACCGCATTGGCGACGTCGCTCACTTCGGCACGGGTGGGCACCGGCGCGAGGATCATGCTCTCCATCATCTGCGTGGCGGTGATGACGACCTTGTCCATCTCGCGCGCCATGCGGATCATGCGCTTCTGCAGCGCCGGCACCGACGCGTTGCCGACTTCCACCGCCAGGTCGCCGCGCGCCACCATGATGCCGTCGCTGGCCTTGAGGATGGACTCCAGGTTGGGGATCGCCTCGGTGCGCTCGATCTTGGCGATCATCGCCGGCTTGTGGCGCTGCGCCTCGCCGGCCACGTTGGCGAGCTGGCGCGCCATCTCCATGTCGGTGGAATTCTTGGGGAAGCTGACCGCGAGGTAGTCGCAGCGGAAGCTCATGGCCGTGCGGATGTCGTCCATGTCCTTGGCCGTCAGCGCCGGCGCGGTGAGGCCGCCGCCCTGCTTGTTGATGCCCTTGTTGTTGGACAGCTCGCCCTCGATCTTGACGATCGTGTGCACCTTGTCGCCCTTGACCTCCTCGACGGTCAGCACGATCAGGCCGTCGTTGAGCAGCAGGGTGTCGCCGGGCTTCACGTCGCGCGGCAGTTCCTTGTAGTCGAGGCCCACGCCGTCGATGTCGCCCGGCTCGGTGCGCGAGGCGTCGAGCACGAAGCGCGCGCCCTTGACCAGCTGCACCTTGCCGTCGACGAACTTGCCGACGCGGATCTTCGGGCCCTGCAGGTCGGCCATCAGCGCGACGGTGCGGCCGACGCGGTCGGCGATCTCGCGCACCATGTTCGCGCGGTCGATGTGGTCCTGCGCCTTGCCGTGGCTGAAGTTCAGGCGCACCACGTCGACGCCGGCGCGGATCAAGCGTTCGAGCACCTCCGGGTCGCTGGTGGCGGGGCCGAGGGTGGCGACGATCTTGGTACCGCGAGTCATGACGGGGTGTCTCCTGGGCGCGTCGGCGCTTCTATGGGGAAGTAACGGGGGAACGAAATTATGTGCCTTCGCGGCCCCCGCGGGTTACATCGACGTTACGTCATGTGCGTCCCCACGCTCGCCCGAGGCTCGCTGCCCCCCGAGGGGACATTCGGTTCGGCTCGGATGTGATCCGAGCTTCCCTCGAGCTGGAGTGGCCATGCGGGTGGCGCAACGAATGCAGGCTACGACTGGTTGGCTCGTCTTTCGAGGATCTCGAACGCCGGCAGGGTCTTGCCTTCGAGGATCTCCAGGAACGCGCCGCCGCCGGTCGAGATGTAGCCGATGTCCTTCTCGATGCCGTACTTGGCGATCGCAGCCAGGGTGTCGCCTCCGCCGGCGATGCTGAACGCCGGGCTGGCGGCGATCGCGCGTGCCAGCGTCTCGGTGCCGTGCGAGAACGCGTCGAACTCGAACACGCCCACCGGGCCGTTCCAGACGATGGTGCCGGCCGCCTTCAGCTGCGCGGCGAGCAGCGCCGCGGTCTGCGGGCCGATGTCCAGGATCAGGTCGTCGTCGGCGACGTCGGCGGCGGACTTGACCGTGGCCGGCGCGTCGGCGGCGAAGGCCTTGGCGGTGACGACGTCGGTGGGGATGGGCACCGCCGCGCCGCGCGCCTTCATCGCCTCGATGACCGCGCGGGCGTCGCCCACCAGGTCGGGCTCGGCCAGGCTCTTGCCGATCTTCAGGCCGGCCGCGAGCATGAAGGTGTTGGCGATGCCGCCGCCCACGATCAGGCCATCGACCTTGGCCGACAGCGCCTGCAGGATGGTCAGCTTGGTGCTGACCTTGCTGCCGGCCACGATGGCCACCAGCGGGCGCTTCGGGTGGGCCAGCGCCAGGGTGATGGCGTCGATCTCGGCGGCCAGCAGCGGGCCGGCGCAGGCGATGGGCGCGTACTCGGCGATGCCGTAGGTGGTGCCCTCGGCGCGGTGGGCGGTGCCGAACGCGTCGTTGACGAAGATGTCGCACAGCCCGGCCATCTTCTTCGCCAGCTCGGGGTTGTTCTTCTTCTCGCCCTTGTTGACGCGGCAGTTCTCGAGCAGCACCACGCTGCCCGGCGCCACCGTGACGCCGTCGACCCAGTCGGCCACCAGCGGCACGTCGCGGCCGAGCAGTTCGGACAGGCGCTTCGCGACCGGGGCGAGCGAGTCCTCGGGCTTGAACTCGCCCTCGGTCGGGCGGCCCAGGTGGCTGGTGACCATCACGGCCGCGCCGGCGTCCAGCGCCATGCGGATGCAGGGCACCGACGCGCGCACGCGGGTGTCCTCGGTGATGTTGCCGGCGGCGTCCTGCGGCACGTTGAGGTCGGCGCGGATGAACACGCGCTTGGCGGCCACCTGGCCGGCGGCGACGAGGTCGGAGAAACGGATCACTTTCATGGCATTCACGCAGTCACAAAGTAGAGGAAGAGTTGACGGGCGGGACGGAAACCGCTCCCGGTTTCCTACCAGCCGAGCCCCAGCCGCAGCGCCAGCAGCACCGCCGTACCCGCGAGTATCGTCCCGAGCAGGTGGCGCGTGGTGCAGAACACGAGCACGCCCGTGGCGGTGGCGTAGATCCGGGCGTCGCGCCAGGTGGCGATCAGGTGGTCGTCGGTCATCGCGATCTCGGGCAGCAGCACGGCCACGAGCGCCGCCAGCGGCGCGTAGCGCAGCGCCTCGCGCAGCCAGGCCGGGATCGGCACCTCGCGCTCGGGGATCACGAAGAAGCCGCGGGTGAGGACGGTGATCGCCGCGAGGCCGACGATCGCCACCAGGATCTGCCAGGCGGGCATCAGGCGTCGCTCCCCGAGTGCGCGGGCGTGGCCGGCGGCGTGAAATGGTCGACGAGCACGCCGATGGCGATCGCCGCGGCGATCGCGACGACGATGTTCAGGTGGAACGGCAACGCGAACGCCGCGAACGCCGCGCAGGCGGCGACGACCGCGGCGATCCAGGTGCCGCGGTCGACCAGCAGCGTGCCGGTGATGCCCACCAGCGCCAGCGAGCCGGCGAAGCCCAGGCCCCAGCGGGTGGGGATCACGTCGGCCAGCACGATGCCGACGAGCGACATCGCCTGCCACGCCGTCCAGTTCATCGCGACGCCGCCCCACAGGAAGGGCAGCTGGTCGGACATCGCGGCCGGCTTCGGGAAGCGCCGCATGAACGCCACGTAGTTGAGGTCGGCCATGAAGTAGGTGATCCAGAGCCGTTGGCGCCGCGGCAGCGGCGCGAAGTAAGGCCGCCAGCCGGCGCTGAAGATGATGAAGCGCAGGTTCACGCACAGGGCCGTGGCCCAGATCACCCACAGCGGCGCGCCGTGGGCGATCAGCGGCAGGGCGGCCAGCTGCGCGCTGCCGGCGAACACGAGCAGCGACATCGCGATCGAGAGCGGCACCCCCAGCCCGGCCTTGACCATCGCCACGCCGGTCACCAGGCCCCAGGCGCCGATGCCCAGCGAGATGCCGGTCATGGCGCGCGCGCCACGGACGAATTCAGGATGGCGCCACGAGGGCTGCGACGAGCTCATCGCGCCATTGTCTTATGGCCACCGCCGGCACGCGGCCGCACGGGTGACGGGCCGGCCCGAATTCGCTTCGCGAGGCGCGAAGCGCCGTTCAATGCTCGGCGGGCTTCTCGGCGGGCTTGTCGGCGGCCGGCTTGTCGGCGCGGGCGAGCTTGTCGCCCTTGGCCGCGGCGCCCTTGGCCGGCTTGTCGGCCCCGTCGGCCTTGGCGGTCGGCGCGGGCGCGCCGTCGTCGGCCTCGGCCGTCTTCTTGCCGGCCGGGCCCAGCGACGGCAGCACGGCCTCGATCTTGTTCTCGCGCATGTAGTCGTCCATCTCGCGCCAGCCGGCGTAGATGGCGGCCTTGTCGACCTTGCGGTTGAGCGAGAAGCAGTCCTCGATGGCCCGCCCGCCATGGCGACAGGCGGCGCCCACCGCCTTGCCGTCGGCCTCGACCCGCGCGGCCGTCACCGACGCGGCTTCCAGCCCGAGCTGGTCGCAGCCGGCGAGCGGGGACAGGAGGGCGAGGAGGAACAGGAGGCGACGCGGCATGGCAAGGACGGGTTGATGCGTCGTTATCGGCCATCCCGCGCCGGGCTTGAGCGTGAACCGCCGCGGCGCGGGCCGGGTCAGCCGAGCGACAGGCCGCGCGCCAGCGGCTGGGCCTGCAGCCAGTGGGCCACCGGGCCGCGCTTGCCGCCCGGGCGCTGCACGTCGAGCAGCGCGAGGGCACCGTCGCCGCAGGCCACGACCAGCTGCTGGGCGTCGACGGCGATCACGGTGCCCGGCGCGGCCTCCAAGCCCAGGCGCTCGACCTGCGCGCGCCACAGCTTGACCGTCTCGCCGGGGGCCTGGAAGGTGGCGCCCGGGAACGGGTCGAAGGCGCGCACGCGGCGCTCGATGACGTCGGCCGGCAGCCGCCAGTCGATCGCCGCCTCGGCCTTGGCGATCTTGTGGGCGTAGGTGACGCCCGCCTCCGGCTGGCGCACCGGCCGCAGGCGCCCGGCGCCGGCGTCGGCCAGCGCCTGCACCACCAGGCGCGCGCCGAGCGCGGCCAGGCGGTCGTGCAGCGCCCCGGTGGTGTCGTCGAACAGGATCGGCTCGCGTTCGACCAGCAGCATGTCGCCGGTGTCCAGGCCGGCGTCCATCTGCATGATGGTGATGCCGGTCTCGGCGTCGCCGGCCTCGATCGCGCGGTGGATCGGCGCGGCGCCGCGCCAGCGCGGCAGCAGCGAGCCATGGATGTTGAGGCAGCCCAGGCGCGGCAGTGCGAGCACCCACTCCGGCAGGATCAGGCCGTAGGCGGCGACCACCAGCACGTCCGGACGCGCGCCCGCCAGCGCGGCGCGACCCGCCGCGGCCTCGTCCGGGTACTTGCCGTCCAGCCGCAGGCTGCGCGGCTGCGCCACCGGCACGCCGAGCTCCAGCGCCAGCTGCTTGACCGGCGACGGCGTCACCTTCATGCCGCGGCCGGCCGGCCGGTCGGGCTGGGTCAGTACCAGCGGCACCGCGTGGCCGGCGGCGTGGATCGCGGCCAACGCCACCGAGGCGAATTCGGGCGTTCCGGCGAATGCGACGCGCAGCGGCGCAAATTCCTGCTCGGGCGGGAATGCGACGCGCAGCGGCGCAAATTCCTGCCCGGGCGGAAAGGCGACGCGCAGCGGCGCAGAATCCTGGACGGGCGGATCGCTGCTCATCAGCGCTTGCGCGGCTGCTCGTCGCGCGTCTTCTTCAACATCTTGGTCTTGATGCGTTCGCGCTTGAGCGGGCTCAGGTAGTCGACGAAGACCTTGCCCAACAGGTGATCCATCTCGTGCTGCACGCACACGGCGGCCAGGCCCTCGGCGTCGAACTCAAAGGGCTGGCCGTCGCGGCCGAGCGCGCGCACGCGCACGCGGGCGTGGCGTTCGACCTTCTCGTAGATCGCCGGCACGGACAGGCAGCCCTCCTCGCCGAGGATCCAGTCGTCGGAGCCGGCGACCAGCTCGGGGTTGATCAGCACGCGCGGCTGGTCGTGCGTCTCGGAGGTGTCCATGACGATCAGGCGGATGTGCTGGTCGACCTGGGTCGCCGCCAGGCCGACGCCGTCGGCCGCGTACATCAGCTCGATCATGTCGTCGGCGAGCGCGCGGATCTCGTCGGTGACTTCGGCCACCGGCCTGGCGACGGTGTACAGGCGCGGATCGGGGTAACGGAGAATCTGGAGTTGGGCCATGGAAAGACAGTTCCTGGAAATCTGCCACGAAAATCGCCGGTAATGCTGCGAGCTCGCTTGCAACGAGGGTGCAGAATGTGTCTGCGCCGCGACGACCGAACTCAGGGTGAATGCCTATCTCCGTCGTAACGGAGTGTCCGTTTCATTGCGACATCAGGGGTTTGCGGGCAGAATCGTCGGCAAATTTGCTAGTTTTTTGACAGGCTGGATACTCCAGCCGATTCGGAATTGTTGCATCCCGCGCGGATTCCGTCTCACTTGCGTCCCAATTGCCTTCACCGGCCCGGGAGTTTTCTGGACATGACCTTTCGATTCCGACGTTCCGTCATTGCGCAGCCCGCTGCAGCGCTGAACTGCGCCGCGCTCGCACTGGCCGTGCTGGCCGCCGCGCCCTCCGTGACGCAAGCGTTCCCCATCACGCCGGCACAACGCGACACGGCGCAACAGGTCGCCTCCAAGGGCGTGCCGCTGTCCGAGCTCGCCGAGAACGCGCCCGACACCTATACGGTCAAGCGCGGCGATACGCTCTGGCACATTTCCGGCATGTTCCTCAAAAGCCCGTGGCGCTGGCCCGAGCTGTGGGGAATGAATCTCGACCAGATTCACAACCCGCACCTGATCTATCCGGGCCAGTTGCTGGTGCTCGAGAAAATCGACGGCATGGCCCGTTTGAAACTCGGTACCGCGGTGGGCGCCGGCGGCGACACCGTGAAACTGTCGCCGGCCATTCGCAGCGAATCGTCCGAATCGGCCGCGATCGCGTCGATCCCGATGAATCTGATCTCGCCCTTCCTCACCGACGCGATGATCTTCGACGCCAACCAGATGGCCACCGCCCCGCGCATCGTGGCCGGGCAGGAAGGCCACCTGATGCTGGGCCGGGGCAACACGGCCTATGTCGGCGGCGATCTCGGCAACACGCGCAACTGGCAGATCTTCCGCGAGCCCAAGGCCCTGGTCGATCCGGACACCAAGGAAGTGCTGGGCTACGAGGCCCGCTACGTCGGCTCGGCCGAACGCAAGCAGGACGGCGAAGCCCGCCCGGGCGTGCAGACCGGCGGCCTGGCCGTGCCGTCCACGTTCGTCATCACCAGCAACAAGGAAGACGCCGAGGTCGGCGACCGCCTGGCACCCGCCACGGTGCGCGACTTCGCGCCCTTCGTGCCTCACTCGCCGGCCAACCCGGTCGCCGGCAAGATCGTCTCGCTGTACGGCGACGCGCTGTCGGCCGGCTCGAACCAGATCGTCTCGCTCAACCGCGGCGCGCGCGACGGCCTCGAGCGCGGCACGGTGCTGGCGCTGTGGCACGAGGGCGCGGTCACGCACGACAAGTCCGTGCAGCACGGTGCCCTGATCAAGCTGCCGGACGAGCGCATCGGCATCGTGTTCGTGTTCCGCGTGTTCGACCGCATGGCCTACGGCCTCGTGCTCGAGACGACCCAGCCGACGCTGCCGGGCGACCGCGTCACCCAGCCCTGAGCGAACCCGGCGACCCTGAGCCCGGCCTGGACGAACCCCGGTTCGCACCGCGCCGTGGCCCCCGCCGATCCCCTCGCCCGCGCACCTTCCGCCGCCTGCCGTCCCCGGTGCGCCCATGCTGTCCCGCGACGAACTCGCCGCCTGGCTGCGGCTGGCCACCCAGCCCGGCATCGGCCGTTCGGTCGCCCGCCAACTGCTGGCGGCGTTCGGCTCGGCCGAGCGCGTGCTGGCCGCCGACGAACCGGCCCTGGCGGCGCTGGTCGGCCCCGCCGTCGTCCGGGCGCTGAAGCAAGGCGATGCGCGCGACGCGGCCCGCCTTGCCGCCACCCAGCGCTGGCTGGACGCCGCGGCCGCCGACGTGCCGCGCGACGTGGTGGTACTGGGCGATCCGCGCTACCCGCCACTGCTGCTCGAAACCGCCGATTCGCCGCTGCTGCTGTTCACGCTCGGCCGCGTCGAGTTGCTGTCCGCGCCCGGCGTCGCCATCGTCGGCAGCCGCAACGCCACGCCGCAAGGCCTGGACAACGCCTGCACGTTCGCGCGGTGCCTGAGCGGCCATGGGCTGACCGTCGTGTCGGGACTGGCCATGGGCATCGACGGCGCGGCGCACGAGGGCGCCCTGGCCGGGCCCGGCAGCACCGTCGCCTTCGTCGGCACCGGCCTCGATCGCCTCTACCCGCCGCAGCACGGGGCGCTGATGCGCCGCATCGCCGCCCAGGGCCTGGTCGCCAGCGAGTACCCGCTCGGTGCGGACGCGCTGCCGCACAATTTCCCGCGCCGCAACCGGCTGATCGCCGGCATCGCGCGCGGCACGCTGGTGGTCGAGGCCGCCCTCGAGTCGGGATCGCTGATCACCGCGCGCATGGCGCTCGAGGCCGGGCGCGAGGTGTTCGCGATTCCCGGCTCCATCCATGCGCCGCTGTCGCGCGGCTGCCACCGGCTGATCCAGGAGGGCGCCAAGCTGGTCGAGAGTGCCGACGACGTGATCGCCGAGTTGCACCTGGGGTGGCCGGCGCACGCGCCGCGCGCGACGCTCTCGACCGGACAGCCCTCGCTGTTCGCGACGGCCGGCGACGCCGTCGCGGCGGCGGCGCCCCCGCCCTCGAGCGCCGCCGACACGGCGCACGACGCGTTGCGCGAGGCGCTGGGGCACGACCCGGTGACCTTCGACGCGCTCGCCGCCCGCACCGGCTGGCCCACCGACGAGCTGGCGGCGCGGCTGCTCGACCTGGAGCTGGCCGGCGTGGTGCGACGCCTGCCCGGCGGCCTGCTGCAGCGCTGCGCGCAGGCCTGACGCGCTCCGGCAACGGTCGAGCGGCGTCGCCCAGATCCCACGGCCCCGCAGCCCGGTCGCCAATGTAAATCCGCCCCCCTTCGGCGACGATGTCACGAAGGTCCGCCAGCCGCCCGGGCAGGGGTCAACTCGCGCTTGCCGCGCCCGGTCGCTGCGGTATAGTGGGTTCATGTTTGACGTCCTTGTCTACCTGTACGAGAACTACTGGCGACCGGACGCCTGCCCGGATCACGACCAGTTGTCGCGCAAGCTGACCGCCGTCGGATTCGAGACCGACGAGATCCAGGAAGCGCTGCACTGGCTGGACGGCCTGGCCGACACGTCGCAAGGCTATACCGGCGTGCAGTCCGAGGACGCGATCCGCCTGTATTCCGACCGCGAGATCGAATCCCTGGGCGAGACCTCGGTCGGCTTCGTCACCTTCCTCGAATCGGCCGGCGTGCTGCCGCCCCCGATGCGCGAGATGGTGATCGACCGCGCGATGGCCGCCGGCGGCAATCCGCTCGACCTCGACGACATGAAGATCATCATCCTGATGGTGTTCTGGAGCCTGGGCGAGGAGCCCGACGCGCTGATCCTCGACGAGCTGTTCGTCGCCCCGGAAGAACGCCTGATCCACTGAGCGCGACGCGCGCCCCGCGAACACCAACGGCTCCCCGCACGGGAGCCGTTGGTCATTTCAGGCGGTCCGGATCGGCGTTGATCTTCTCGATAGCGCTGCGCGTGGCGGCGATCGTCAGCGATTCGTCCTGGGCCGGCACCAGCAGCTGGGCCTGCAGGAACGCCGCGAGGCGGCGGCGCTGGAACAGAACGCAACGTCCGCGCGCCGAGACGAACAGCGACAGCTGCTTGCGCATGCCCTGCCACGCCAGCTGCATCGCCTCCTGGCGGTCGCGGTATTCCAGCATGTACCACGAGCCGACCAGCATCTCGTCGGTGGCCGCGAGCGCGCCGGCCGACGGCGTGGAGCCGCCTTCGGCGACGATCTCGAGCTCGTCCGATTCGTGGCCGGACAGGTCCAGCGCGAACGAGTCGTCGATCTCGAAGTCGGCGTCCGGCAGGATCTCGTCCAGCGCTTCGAGGCGCTGCTTCAGGCGGCCGAGCTGGTCCGGATCGATCGAGGCCGAGCGCGCGGCGAACGCCGCCGTCAGCGCGATGTTGAGGGCCCGCAGCGAGGTTTCCTGGCGCTCGGCCGGCAGGCCGCCGGCAAGCATGCCCTGGCGCAGCGCGGCCAGCAGCGGGCCCAGGCGGCGGATCACTTCGGCGCGTTCCTCGCGCGTGGTCTTGGCGCTGGCGATCCAGACCAGCTCCAGCGCCGCTTCGCGCACGACGCGCGTCTCGTCGCTCTGCAGGCCGTGGCGCATCGCGGTGGTGGCCAGCACGTCGGCCCAGACCTGGAACAGGAACTCCCGCACGCCGTCCTGCACCGGCACGCCGTCGAGCAGCTTGCGCAGCTCGATGGTGTACTGGATCGCCAGCGTCTCGCGCTGTTCGACCTGGCTGGCGAGCGAGACACCCTTCTTGGTCGTTTCGTTCTGGTCGCGGAAGAACTTCTCGATGAAGCGCTCGAACTCGACCAGCACCGTCTGGAACACCTTGCGGCCGGTCTCGGGAAAGGCCTCGACGACCTGCACCACGCGCGCCACTTCGCCCTCGAGCTCGGGCCCCGCGCCCTGCGGTGCGGCGTCGAAGCCCATCACGCAGGCGCCCATGCGGTCGATCAGGCGGCGCGCCGGATGCTGCGCCGACGAGAAGAAGTCGGGCTCGGCCAGGGCGACCCGCAGCACGGGCATCTGCAGGCGCGCGAACCACACGCGCACGGCCGAGGGGATACGATCCTCGGTCAGGATGCTCTGGAACAGCAGCGCGACGACCTCGATCGTGGCGCGCTCCTCCTGCGTGTTGGCGGTGGTCTTGAGGGCCTGCTTCTGCTCGCGCAGCGCCTCGACGATCTCGGCCGGCGCGAGCGCGCTGCCCTCGTTGCGGCGCGCCTCGACGCGCTCGACGAACACCCGCTGCGCGGAGGCGATCGCCCCGGTCATCTCGCCCGACGGGGCCGAGAGCCGCTGCGTGTTCATGAAGCCCTGGACGTGGCGCTCCATGGTGCGGCCGAACCGCCGCAAGGTCGCGTCGACCTGGACCGAGGCCGGCGAGACGAAATGGCCGTTGCCGGCGCCGCCCGGCGCCTTCACGTTGCCGGTGACGGTGACGCCCACGTTGGGCGCACCCGGCCCGCCCGGGGCGCCGGCCTGGCCGCCCGGGCCGCCGCCGTCGCCCATCGGTGCGAGGGTGGCGTTGCGCATGAAGTCGGCCGGGCCACCGCCGGGTGCACCGCCCCCGCCCCCACCGCCGCCGCCACCGCCGTTGCCCGCGCCGTAGCCGCCGGCCTGGCCGGAACCACCCGGGCCGCCCTGGGCGCCTTGTCCACCGCCCTGGCCGCCACCACCGTAGCCACCCTGGCCGCCGTAGCCGGTCGATCCGCCGCCCTGGCCACCTGGATGGCTGCCGCCGCCCTGCCCGCCGCCGTATCCGCCCTGGCCACCGCCGTAGCCGCCCTGCCCACCGCTGTAGCCGCCCTGGCCGCCACCCTGCCCGCCGTGGCCGCCGTGGCCGCCGCCGTAGCCGGTGCTGGGTGCGCCGCCCGGGCCGCCGGCGTAGGCGGTCGGCGCGAACTGGGTGCCGCCGCTGCCGGTGCTGGGCGCGCCGCCGGTGCTGGTGTTGCGGAAGTCCTCCAGCGGCATCTGGCGCGAGGCGACCACCGGTCCACGGTCGACGCTGCGGCGGATCAACGTGCGCAGGTTGACCTCGGGCAGCACGCCCTTCTCGATCAGGAAGCGGTTCGCCTCGTGGTACGCCTCGGTGGCCAGTACCGCGATCTCGCCCTTGACGGTGGGCTCGATGCCGGCCCAGGCGTCCGCGCCGAAATCGCTGTCGATGAACGAGCGCACGATGATCTTGGCCAGCTGTTGCGGGCGGAACAGGTCGTGGTCGGGCAGTTCGTCCAGGCCCTCGAGCGCCGCCACCCGCGTGGTCAGGTCGTTGAGTTCCCAGACGGCCAGGTCGACGATGGCCTGCGACAGGCGCGAGATGAAGATCTCCTTCTGCACCGTCTCGTCGTCGACCAGCATCAGCTTCTGGGTGTGGCCCTGCATGGAGGCGACCAGCGCCCCGGTGCCCGTGGACGGCCGATCAGCGACGCAGGCATCGCGCAGCATCTCGCCCTGGCGCTCGATCCACTCCTCGCCGTGCGTCATCAGGGCCTGCAGGGTGTCGCGGCGCTGCTGCGCCACCGAGCGCTCGGCCGGCTTGTCCAGCAGCAGGCGGGCGGCTTCCAG
Organism: uncultured Vitreoscilla sp.; assembly: GCA_964418745.1. GTDB lineage: Bacteria > Pseudomonadota > Gammaproteobacteria > Burkholderiales > Burkholderiaceae_C > Scleromatobacter. The sequence continues at coordinate 183,625 of CAYQMX010000011.1, read as the reverse complement.
CACGCCGGCGAGCAGGCGTGAGCCAGCCTCGGCAAGCTGCTCGGCGAACATCTGCCGAGCCTTGCGTGCGATATCGGGCGACGATTTGCCTTCGGCCATCCGGCTGCTTCACTTCCCTGGGGTGTTTGCGCTCGGGAGCGCGTCAACTGTGCAATCTACACCACGGCGCCCGCATTCGGGTCATTCGGATCGATCTCGTTCTTTCCGCCGGTGTGCACGAGGTCTTCCCGCTTCACGCCGGCCCACATGGCGATGGCCGCGGCGACGAACACCGACGAGTAGATGCCGAAGCAGATGCCGATCGTCAGCGCCATCGCGAAATAGTGCAGCGTCGGGCCGCCGAAGATCAGCATCGACAGCACCATCATCTGCGTGCAGAAGTGGGTGATGATCGTGCGGCTGATGGTGCTCGTGATTGCGTGGTCGATCACCTGCATGGTGCTCAGCTTGCGGAAGCGCCGGAAGGTCTCGCGGATCCGGTCGAAGATCACCACCGACTCGTTGACCGAGTAGCCCAGCACCGCCAGCACGCCCGCCAGCACCGACAGTCCGAACTCCCACTGGAAGAACGCGAAGAAGCCCAGGATGATGACGACGTCGTGCAGGTTGGCGACGATGGCGGCGATCGAGAACTTCCATTCGAAGCGGAACGCGAGGTACAGCATGATGCCGATGATCACGCTGACCATCGCGTAGGCGCCGTTGCGCATCAGCTCGTCGCCCACCGACGGGCCCACCAGCTCGCTGCGCTTGAGCACCACCGGCTCGGCTCCGGCGGCATCGGCGCACGACGGGCGGGTGACCAGTTCGCCCTTGGCGGTGGTCTCGGTCCTGGTGCCCACGCTGCCGGATTCGGCCTGGCACAGCGCCTGGAACACGCGGGTGGGCACCTGCTTCTGGTCGACGCCGGCCTTGGTCGGCACGCGGATGATGACGTCGTGCGAGGTGCCGTAGTTCTGCACCTGCACGTCGCCGTAGCCCAGGCCGCCGACCACGCCGCGCAGGCGCTCGAGCTCGGCGGTCTTGACGTAGGTGGCCTCGACGGCGGTGCCGCCGGTGAACTCGATCGAGAAGTTCAGGCCGCGCGTGACGAGGAAGAACACCGCGGCCAGGAAGGTCAGCAGCGAGATGATGTTGAACACCAGCGCGTGCCGCATGAACGGGATGTCGCGCCGGATACGGAAGAATTCCATGTGAGTTTCCTTGGCAGTCGGGTGCGGTTCAGCGCGCGGCGCCGGGGCGCTTGGGCGTGGCGGCCGCGACGGCGGCGTCGTCGGCCAGGTCGTCGGGCTGCGGCACCTCGCCGGCCTTGGCGCCGCCCTTCCACACCTGGCCGATCAGCACCGACTTCAGCTTCTTCTGGCGGCCGTACCAGAGGTTGACCAGGCCGCGCGAGAAGAACACCGCCGAGAACATCGAGGTCAGGATGCCCAGGCAGTGCACGATGGCGAAGCCCTTGATCGCGCCCGAGCCGAAGGCCAGCAGCGACAGGCCGGCGATCAGCGTGGTGATGTTGGAGTCGAGGATGGTGGCCCAGGCGCGCTCGTAGCCGGCGGCGATGGCCGTCTGCGGCGCGCTGCCGGCGCGCAGTTCCTCGCGGATGCGCTCGTTGACCAGCACGTTGGCGTCGATGGCCATGCCCAGCGTCAGCGCGATGGCGGCGATGCCCGGCAAGGTCAGCGTGGTCTGGATCAGCGACAGCACCGCCACCAGCAGCAGCAGGTTGACGCCCAGCGACAGCGTGGAGATCACCCCGAACAGCAGGTAGTACGCGCACATGAAGACGAGGATCGCGGCGAAGCCCCAGGCCACGCTGTGCAGGCCCTTGGCGATGTTGTCGGCGCCCAGGCTCGGGCCGATGGCCGTCTCCTCGATGAACTCCATCGGCGCGGCGAGCGCACCCGAGCGCAGCAGCAGCGCCAGCTCGGTGGCTTCCTCGGCGTTGCCGATGCCCGAGATCTGGAAGTTCTCGCCCAGCTCGCTCTGGATGGTCGCCACGTTGATGACCTGGCCCTTGCCCTTCTCGAACAGGACGATCGACATCAGCTTGCCGATGTTCTGGCTGGACACGTCGCGCATGCTGCGTGCCCCCTTGGCGTTCATCGTCAGGCGCACGATGGAGCCCTGGGTCTGGCTGTCGAAATTCGCCTGCGCGTCGGCCAGGTCGTCGCCGCTGGCGACGACGTCCTTGCGGACGATGGTCGCCGGGCCGTTGCGGGCGGCGATGTCGGGGCTGTTGAGGAAGCGGTCGTCGCCGAACGGCACCGGCCCGGCGCCCGTGATGGCGGCCCCGGCCTCGGCGGTCTGGTCGACCATGCGGATCTCGAGCGTGGCCGTGCGGCCGATCAGCTCGCGCGCCTTGGCGGTGTCCTGGATGCCGGGCAGCTCGACGACGATGCGATCCGGGCCCTGCTGCTGGATCACCGGCTCGGAGGTGCCCAGTCCGGCGACGCGGTTGCCCAGCGTCGTCATGTTCTGCTTGATCGCCTGTTCCTGCGCCTTGACCAGCTCGGCCGGCTTGAGCGCGCCGTTGACCTTGACGTCGGCGCCGTCGGCCACCGTCGTCCACTGCACGTAGGAGATCGCGTCGTTCAGGACGCCGACGGCCTGCGTCGCGGTGGCCTGGTCGTGGAAGGTCATCGTCACGCCGGTGCCGTCGCGCGACACCGCGGTGCGCAGCTGCTTCTCCCGCAGCAGCGTGCGGGTGTCGGTCACCAGCGTCTCGATCTTCTTGTCCAGCGCCGCCTTCAGGTCGACCTGCAGCAGGAAGTGCACGCCGCCGCGCAGGTCCAGGCCCAGGTACATGGGCAGCGCGTGCAGCGAGGCCATCCAGCGCGGCGCGCGGGCGACCAGGTTCAGCGAGACCGCGTAGGGCGGCGCATCCTTGTCGGCGCCGGCGTTCAGTCCGGCGTTGATCACGTCGCGGGCGTGGATCTGCAGGTCGGTGGTGGCGAACCGCGCATGCACCGTCGTGCCTTCGAAGCTCACGTAGTCCGGCTGGATCTTCGCCGCCGCAAGCAGTTGCTCGACCTGGGTGGCCGTGGCCGCGCCGACCTTGGTGGTCAGCGTCGCCGCGGAGACCTGCACGGCCGGCGCCTGGCCGTACAGGTTCGGCACGGTGTAGAGCAGGCCGACCATCACGGCGATGGCCATCAACAGGAATTTCCAGGCAGGGTAGCGATTCATACGTGTTTCCTCGAGGGCGTCGCGGGTCGTCGCGGCCGGCGGGCGCGCGCGGCGACGGCGTCAGTCGCGCGGCGCCGCTGGCGGCCGCGCGCTGGCGGGACTGCTTACTTCATCGTGCCCTTGGGCAGGATCTGGACGATCGCGCTGCGCTGGATCTGCAGTTCGACGTTGCCGCCGGTCTCCACGTGCACGTAGGATTCGCCGAGCTTGGAGATGCGGCCGATCACGCCGCCCACCGTCACCACCTCGTCGCCCTTGGCGAGGCCGGCGAGCAGTTCCTTCTGCTCCTTGGCGCGCTTCATCTGCGGCCGGATCATCACGAAGTACAGCACCACGAACATCGGGATGATGATGAAGAACTGGCTGAAGCCGCTGTCGGCTGCGGCAGGTGCCGCGGTCTGGGCGTAGGCGGTGGAGATCAGGAACACGGCGGAAATCCTCAGGGAAAACGTGAAGAGGCGGGCGGCGGTCGCCCACGACGGGGCGCCGCACCCGCAGTGAAACGTGCGGTCGAGGTGGAGCCGCGGGCGGGGGATTCAAGCCCGGCGCAGTTCGACCAACCCATCATTTTACCGGGCGGCGCGACCGGGCCGTCCGGCGGCCCCGGGTCCGCCGTCGCGCCGGCCCCGTTCGCGAGCGCGGCGCGGCCCGCCGCGGTGGCCGGACAGGCGCCTCAGGCCTGCGAGCGCACCTGGTTGCGGCCGTTGCGCTTGCACTCGCGCAGCGCTGCGGCGGTGCGCGCCAGGGCGTCGTCCAGCGCCTCGCCGGCGGCGCACGCGGCCACCCCGATGCTGGCGCTCACGCGCAGGCCGCGGCCCAGCGGCGTCCAGTCGCGGCCCTCGATGGCGGCCCGCAGCCGCTCGGCCACGAGCAGGGCGCGCGTGGTGGAGACGGGGCCGCCGAGGGCGACGACGAACCGGTCGGCGTCGGCGCGCGCGAGCACGTCCTGCGGGCGCGACTGCGCGCGCAGGACCTCGGCGAGGGCCTGCAGCACCGCGTCGCCGGTCGCGCGCGACCAGTGGTCGTTGACGTGGCGCAGGTGGTCGACGTCGACGGCGATCAGCATCAGCGGCGTGTCGGGGTACTGCCGGGCGAGGCCGGCGCAGGCGGCTGCGAGCCGGGCGCGATCGGCCAGGCCGGTCAGCGTGTCGACGCCGGCGGCGGCGGCGTCCGCCGGCTCGTCGGCGGCGGTCGCGGCCAGTGGCGCCAGCGCCAGGCCGGCCGCCTGCAAGGCCGCCGGCAGCTGCAGCAGGGCCTGGCGCTGGGCGGCCGGGTCGGCCAGCGCGCGCAGCGCCTCGAGCCGCGGGGCCAGCGCGGCGCAAGCGGCGAGCGCCTCGTCGAGCGCGCCGCCGGCCGCCGGCCGCGGCGCCGCCGGCGGTTCGGCCGGGGTCTCGTCGGGCGAAGGTGGCGCAAGCTGTCCCAAGGTGTGATTCCCGCTTCGGCGCAGCGCGCCGCGTCCATCGTAGGGTCGACGGCTTGAATCCTGCCGTCCGGCGACCATATGCGCCTGACCGCCCCGTGGCGTCAATCCTGCAACGCCATGTCCCTCGCCATCGTCCTGGTCGCCGCCCTGCTGCTCGTCGGCGCCATCGTGGGCCTGCCGCGCTGGCGCGGCTGGCGCCGCCAGGCCTGGGCAAGCCGGCCGTTCCCGCCCGCATGGCGCGCCATCCTGCGGCGTCGCGTTCCCCTTTATCGGCGCCTGCCGGCCGATCTGCAGCAGCAGTTGCGCCGCCGCATCCTCGTGTTGCTGGCCGAGAAGCCGTTCCTGGGCTGCGCCGGGCTGGCCGTGACGGACGAGATGCGCGTGACGATCGCCGCCCAGGCCTGCCTGCTGGGGCTGAACCGCGCCGGGCCGCTGTTTCCCGAGCTGCGGCAGGTGCTCGTCTATCCGGGGGCCTTCGTCGTCGACCGCGTCCACGCCGCGCCCGGCGGCGTGCTGCGCGACGAGCGCCGCGCGCTGTCGGGCGAATCGTGGTCGCAGGGCCAGGTGATCCTGTCGTGGCAGGACGTGCTGGACGGCGCGCACGTGCCCGACGACGGCCACAACGTGGTGCTGCACGAGTTCGCCCACCAGCTCGACCAGGAATCGGGCAGCGCCAACGGCGCCCCGCGGCTCGGCTCGCGGGCGGCGCACGCCCGCTGGGCCACGGTGATGAGCCGCGAGTTCGAGGCCCTGCAGGCGCGCATCCGGGCGCGGGAAGCGGCGCGGGCGCGGGCGCAGGCCGAGTGGTCGTGGCTGGGGTCGTCGCCGGACCATCCGCCGGAGCCAGAGCCGGCCGAGCTGATCTCCGACTACGGCGCCACCAACGAGGCCGAGTTCTTCGCGGTGGTCACCGAAGTGTTCTTCGAGCAGCCGGCCGCGCTCGCGCAGCGCCACCCCGCGCTGTTCGCGCTGCTGCGCGACTTCTACGCGGTCGACCCGCGCGAGTGGCACGCGGCGACGGCCTGAGCGCGCGCCCGGCCGCCCCGCAGCGCGCCCCGAGACCCCGGGCGTCAAGCGCCCCCGGCTCAACGCTGCATTCGAATCCTTTGGATCGTCGCGGATGCACTGCACCGCACACTTGCGCCCACGCCATCAGCGGCATCGCTGACACAACGACTGGAGAATCCGCATGCTCACGCTTCGCAAGGCCCAGGACCGCGGCCACGCCGACCACGGCTGGCTCCACAGCCACCACAGCTTCTCGTTCGCCGACTACCACGACCCGGCGCACATGGGCTTCGGCAACCTGCGCGTGCTCAACGACGACACCGTCGCGCCCGGCTCCGGCTTCGGCACGCACGGCCATCGCGACATGGAGATCGTCAGCTACGTGCTCGAGGGTGCCCTGGCACACCAGGACAGCATGGGCAACGGCACCGCGGGCGCCGCCAACGCCGGCGTGATCGTGCCCGGCGACGTGCAGCGCATGACCGCGGGCACCGGCGTGCGCCACAGCGAGTTCAACCATTCGAAGGACGCGGCCACGCACTTCCTGCAGATCTGGATCCTGCCCGAGCGTGCCGGCATCGCGCCGAGCTACGAGCAGGTCAACGTGCCCGCGGCGGCCAAGCGCGGCCGCCTGGCGCTGGTCGGCTCTCCCGACAAGGTGCCCGGCGCGGTGACGCTCAACGCCGACGCGCGCATCTTCGCCGGCCTGTTCGACGGCGAGGAACGCCAGGAACTGCCGCTGCCCGCCGGCCGGCTGGCCTACGTGCACGTCGCACGCGGCCGCCTGCGCGTCAACGGCCAGGCCCTGGGGGCCGGCGACGCGCTGAAGATCCGCGACGAGGCGACGCTGGTGCTCGAGGGCGGGGAGCAGGCCGAGGTTCTGGTGTTTGACCTCAGGCCCTGAGTCCGCTCTCAGGATCTCAGCCTTGAGCATTCGAGAAGACGGGGGCGGCCCGTCTGCACGAGAATGGAGTCCGCATCCAACGAGCCCTCGCGCATGACCGCCCCCACCAAACGCGCCTATGGCGCCACCACCCGCCTGCTGCACTCCGACCGCCTCGGCGGCGTGGAGGCCGGCGGCGCGCACAAGCCGCTGCACCTGAGCGCGGCGTTCAGCTACCCCACCGCGCGCGACCTCGCCGAGGTGTTCCAGGGCATCCAGTCCGGCCCGGTCTACGCCCGCCAGGGCAATCCGACCAGCACCGCGCTGGAGGCCAAGGTCACGCTGCTGGAAGACGCGCGCGGCAGCGCGTGCTTTTCCACCGGCATGGCCGCCATCTCGGCCGTGTTCCTGTCGCTGCTGCGCGCCGGCGACCATGTCGTCAGCAGCCGCTTCCTGTTCGGCAACACCAACAGCCTGATGCAGACCCTGGCCGGACTGGGCATCACGGTGAGCTTCGTCGACGCCACCGATGCCGAGGCGGTCCAGGCCGCCATCACGCCGGCCACGCGCATCGTGTTCGTCGAGACCATCGCCAACCCGGTGACGCAGGTGGCCGACCTCGAAGGCATCGGCCGCCTGTGCCGGACCCGCGGCCTGCTGTTCGTCGTCGACAGCACGCTGACGACGCCGGTGCTGTTCAAGGGTCGCAGCGTCGACGCGGGCCTGGTGGTGCACTCGCTCACGAAGGGCATCGGCGGCCACGGCAACGCGATGGGCGGCGCAGTGGTCGACACCGGCCTGTTCGACTGGGCCACGTTCGACAACATCCTGCCGTCCTACCGCAAGGGCCCCGCCGCCAGCTGGGGCCTGCTGCAGATCCGCAAGAAGGGCCTGCGCGACCTCGGCGCCACACTGCGGGCCGAAGATGCGCACCGCCTGGCCGTCGGTGCCGAGACGCTGGCGCTGCGCATCCCGCGCGTGTGCGACAACGCGCTGCAGATGGCGCTGTGGCTGCAGGCGCAGCCGGCGATCGCCCGCGTGCACTACCCCGGCCTGCCCGGCCACCCGCAGCACGAGCGCGCCACCGCGCTGTTTCGGGGCGGGTACGGCCCGCTGCTCAGCTTCGAGCTGCGCGAGGGCATCGACTGCTTCGCCTTCCTCGACGCGCTGCAGCTGGTCATCGTGTCGAGCCACCTGGCCGACAACCGCACGCTGGCCATTCCCGTGGCGCACACGATCTTCCACGAGATGGGTCCGGCACGGCGCGCCGAGATGGGCATCGCCGACGGGCTGATCCGGCTGTCGGTGGGCATCGAGGACATCGCCGACCTGGTCGACGACTTCACCCGCGCGCTGCAGGCCGTCGGCGGCTGAACCGCCGCCGGGCGGCCGTTCAGGACGCCAGCAGCTGGCGCAGCACGTAGGGCAGGATGCCGCCGTGCGCGTAGTAGTCCACCTCGATGGGCGTGTCGATGCGCAGGATCAGCGGCACGCGCTGGCGCTTGCCGTCGGCCCGGTGGATGGTCAGCGTCGCCTCGGACTGCGGCACGATCGGCGCGGGCCATTCGATGTCGATGGTCTCGTTGCCGGTCAGGCCCAGGCTGGCCCAGGTGACGCCGGCCTTGAACTGCAGCGGCAGCACGCCCATGCCCACCAGGTTGTTGCGGTGGATGCGCTCGAAGCTGCGCGCGACGACCGCCTTGATGCCCAGCAGGTAGGTGCCCTTGGCCGCCCAGTCGCGGCTGGAGCCGGTGCCATATTCCTCGCCCGCGAACACCACCGTGGGCGTGCCGCTGGCCTGGTAGGCCATCGCGGCATCGTAGATGGACACCGGGGTCGAGCTGTCGACCGGCACGTCGGCGTTGCCGGTGGCGCCCTGGTACAGCGTGTAGCCGCCTTCCACTCGGCCGCCGTCGGCGCGCGCCGGCAGCATCAGGTTCTTGATGCGCACGTTGGCGAAGGTGCCGCGCATCATCACCTCGTGGTGGCCGCGGCGCGAGCCGTAGGAATTGAAGTCGGCCGGCAGCACGCCGTTGGCCTGCAGGTACTTGCCCGCCGGCGAGTCGGTCTTGATCGAGCCGGCCGGCGAGATGTGGTCGGTGGTGATCGAGTCGCCGAACAGCGCCATGATGCGCGCGCCGCGGACCGCCGTGGGGGCCGGCTGCGGCTGCTGCGTGAAGCCGTCGAAGAACGGCGGCCGCGCGATGTAGGTGCTCTTCGGCCAGTCGTAGACCTGGCCGGTGACACCGGTGATCGCGCCCCACAGCTCGCCAGGATTGCTCTTGACCTGCGCGTAGTTGGCGCGGAACGCGTCGGCGTCCATCGCGAATTTCATCAGCGCGTGCACCTCGTCGCTGGTCGGCCAGATGTCGCCCAGCCAGACGTCGCGGCCGGCGGCGTTGCGCCCCACCGGCTGGGTCATCAGGTCGACCTTGACGTTGCCGGCGATCGCGTAGGCCAGCACCAGCGGCGGGCTGGCGAGGAAGTTGGCCTTCAGGTTCGGGTGGATGCGCGCCTCGAAGTTGCGGTTGCCCGACAGCACCGCCGCGGCCACCAGGTCGTTCTCGACGATGGCCTGGTTGATCTCGGGCGTGAGGTCGCCGGCGTTGCCGATGCAGGTGGTGCAGCCGTAGGCCGCCACGTTGAAGCCCAGCGCCTCCAGCGCCGGCAGCAGGCCGGCCTTCTCAAGGTATTCGGTGACGATGCGCGAGCCCGGCGCCAGCGAGGTCTTGACGTGCGGCTTGACCCGCAATCCGGCCGCGACCGCCTTCTTCGCGAGCAGGCCGGCGGCCAGCATCACGCTCGGGTTGCTGGTGTTGGTGCAGCTGGTGATGGCCGCGATCAGCACGTCGCCGTGGCCGATCTCGATGCCGCTGGCGGTGACCGCGCGCCGCGTGACCTGGTCGGGCGGCAGGTTGTAGCCGTTGGCGGCCGCGGGGGTGACCAGCAGCTCGTCGAACTTCGTCGCGAGCTTGCCGATCTCGATGCGATCCTGCGGACGCTTCGGACCGGCCAGGCTGGGCGCGACCGTGGACAGGTCCAGCGTGAGCGATTCGCTGAAGTCGATCGAGCCGCTGGCCGGCGTGCCGAACAGGCCCTGCGCCCGGTAGTAGGCCTCGAAGGCCTCGATCTCCTGCGCCGTGCGGCCGGTGCCGCGCAGGTATTCCACCGTCTTGTCGTCGACCGAGAAGAAGCCCATGGTGGCGCCGTACTCGGGCGCCATGTTGGCCAGCGTGGCGCGGTCGGGCACCGACAGCAGCGCGGTGCCGGCGCCGTAGAACTCGACGAACTTGCCCACCACCTTGGCCTTGCGCAGCATCTCGGTGACGGTCAGCACCAGGTCGGTGGCGGTCACGCCCTCGCGCAACCGGCCGGTGAACTCGAAGCCCACCACGTCGGGCGTGAGGAAGTACACCGGCTGGCCCAGCATCGCGGCCTCGGCCTCGATGCCGCCCACGCCCCAGCCGACCACGCCCAGGCCGTTGATCATGGTGGTGTGGCTGTCGGTGCCCACCAGCGTGTCGGGGTAGTAGACCGGCGGCTTGCCGTCCTCGTCGGCCTGCTTGTGCACGCCGCGCGCCAGGTACTCGAGGTTGACCTGGTGGACGATGCCGAATCCCGGCGGCACGACGCCGAAGGTGTCGAACGCCTGCATGCCCCACTTCATGAACTTGTAGCGCTCGTTGTTGCGCTGGAACTCGATCTTCATGTTGATGTCGAGCGAGTTCTTGTGGCCGAAGTCGTCGATCATCACGCTGTGGTCGACCACCAGGTCGACCGGCACCAGCGGCTCGATCGTCTTCGGGTTCTTGTCCTGGCGCGCGGCCTCGGTGCGCATCGCGGCCAGGTCGCACAGCAGCGGCACGCCGGTGAAGTCCTGCAGCACCACGCGGGCGACGACGAACGGGATCTCGTCGCTGCGCTCGCCGTTGGGTGCCCAGTGGGCCAGCTGGCGCACGTGCTCCGGCGTGACGCGGCGGCCGTCGCAGTGGCGCAGCACCGCCTCCAGCACGATGCGGATCGACACCGGCAACCGGGCGACCTGCGGGAACTCGACCGCGAGCGCGGGCAGCGAATGGAAGCGCCCGGTCGCGCCCGAGGGCATCGTGAAGGTCTGCAGGGTGTGCGCGAACGGCGCGATCGGGGCCAGGGCCATGGGTTCTCCTCGCGGTGGTGACGCCGCTGAAAACGAAATAGGCCATCTTGCCTCAGCCACGCGCGTTGCCTGATGACCCCGCCGCAGTGTCAGTCGTTTTTACTCGGGTTCGCGGCGCGCCTGCTCGACGGTCAGGCGTCGACCTTGCCGCGCCCCGCCTTGATGGCCGAGCGCACGCTCTTGCCTTCGAGGCGGCGCTGCTTCGAGCCGTAAGTGGGCTTGGTCGGGCGGCGCACGCGCGGCGGCTTCTCGACGGCGTCGACCAGCTCCTGCAGCCGCGCCAGCGCGTCCGCGCGGTTCATGTCCTGGCTGCGGTGCACCTGCGCCTTGATGACCACCACGCCCTCGTCGGTGATGCGGTGGTCGCGCAGGGCCAGCAAGCGCGCCTTCACCGGCTCGGGCAGCGAGGAGCGGTGGACGTCGAAGCGCAGGTGGACGGCCGAGGACACCTTGTTGACGTTCTGGCCGCCGGCGCCCTGGGCGCGGATCGCCGTGATCTCGACCTCGTCGGGCGCAATGGCGATGGGCATAGCGCGATTGTGCCCGGCCCGCGCGACCTCAGGGGCGCGCGGCCGCCCGCTCGCCGCGCCGGGGCGGGTGCACCACCGCGGCGCCGTCGGCCGCGCGCGCCCGCAGCTGACCACAACCGCCCTCGACGTCCTGGCCGGCCGACTGGCGCAGCTTGGTCAGCACGCCGCGCGACTGAAGCGTGCGCGCGATGGCGGCCGCCTTCCCGGGCGCGGGGCGCATGAAGCCCAGGCCTTCGTTGGTGTTGTACGGGATCATGTTCATCAGCGCGTACTTGCCCTTGAGCAGGCGCACGATGCCGTCGATCTCGTCGGCGCCGTCGTTGATGCCGTCCAGCAGCGTCCATTGGTACTGGATCGGGTAGCCGGTAGCGCGCGCGTAGCGCTCGCCCGCGTCGACCAGCTCGTCGGGCGACATGCGCGGCGCACGCGGCAGCAGCGCGCGCCGCAGCGCGTCCTTGGTGGAGTGCAGCGACAGCGCCAGCGCCGGCTTGACCGGCCCCCGCGGCAGGCGCTCGAAGACGCGCGGATCGCCGACGGTGGAGAACACGAGGTTCTTGTGGCCGATGCCGCCCGCGGTGCCCAGGAGATCGATCGCCTCCATCACGTTGTCGAGGTTGTGCGCGGGCTCGCCCATGCCCATGAACACCACCTTCCTGACCAGGCGCTGCGTGCGTGCGAGCGCCACCTGGGCGACGATCTCGGCGCTGCCGACCTGGCGCAGCAGGCCGTCGCGGCCCGTCATGCAGAAGACGCAGCCCACCGCGCAGCCGACCTGGGTCGACACGCACAGGCCGTCGCGCGGCAGCAGCACACTTTCCACCGTCTGGCCGTCGGCCAGGCCCACCAGCAGGCGTGCGGAGCCGTCCTCGGCGGGATGCTGCGAGCGCAGCGTGGCCAGGGCCGCGAGTTCGGCGACGAGCGCCGGCAAGGCGTTGCGCAAGGCCAGCGGCAGGAAGTCCTCGATGCGGCGCTTGCCGGCGTCCTGCGGCTGCGCGTTGACCCACTGGCGCAGCACGCGCGCCTCGTGGTCGGGCGCGGCGCCAAGGGCGCGCAGGCGGTGGCGGAGATCGAGGATCCGAAACAGCGCCCCCATGCTCCTCCCGTCGCTGCCCCCCGAGGGGGAGCTCGGTTCGGTTCGGGTGCGACCCTCGCTTCCCGAGAGCTCGGCTGGTTCGCTTCGCGTAGGTTGGTTCATCAGGGGCGGAAAATCGGTTGGCAGGAAGCAAGAGCCCGATTTTCCGCCATCCGCGCAATCCTCAGTGCGCGGGCCCGACCAGCGTCTTCTGCACCCAGCCGCTGACGTTGGACGAATCGACCTGCACGAAGCCGTTCTTCTGGTCGCCGCTGGCGATCAGCTCGTCGGTGCGGGTGAGGGTGGCCAGCACCTTGCTGTCCTTGGACGGGCCGGCATACACCTTGACATTGTTGATGCGTGCCATCAGCACCTCGCCGGCCTTCTGCGGCGCGCCGGCGCGGGTGGAGTTGGCGGCGTTGACGTCGCCCGACTCGCTGTGGGTCTTGATCAGCGACGGGTTGTCGCGGATCGTGCGGACGATGTTGTTCCAGTTGTCGAGCAGGCTGGCCGCGATCACCTTGCCTTCGGGCGTGTTGGTGTAGCCGCCGGCCGCGCCGAAGGCGGCGCCCGTCCAGCCCCAGCCGCCGATGTCGAAGTCGGTCTTGGTGGCCTTGCCCTCGGCCGCGGCCACCTGGATGCTGGAGCGCACGTCCGCGATGATGAGGCTGGTGGAGGCCTCCTTGAACTTCAGGCCGCCGGTCACGCCGCCCAGGCCGAAGCGGCTCAGCGCGCCGCCGATGAGCGCGCCGCCCACGCCGCCGGTGTTGTTGGCGGCGATCTGCACCGCCGGCGTCATCACGAAGTCGGCCGCCTGCATCTGGCCCTTGCCGATGTTGGATTCGCCGCGCAGCTCGCCGCCTTCGGCCAGCGAGCGCTCCTCGCGGATGTTCTGCATCGCCACGCCGCGCTCGACGACGTCGAAGCAGCCGGAATCCTGCACCATCATGCGGATCAGCTGCGCCGGCGAGCCGAGCTGGTAGGACGACAGGTAGCCCCAGCCGCCGTTGGGCTCGGCCACGGCCAGCACGCCCAGCTTGTGGCTGCACTTCTCGGGCGGCGGCGTCGGCGCGGCGGCGCACGCCCCGGCGACCAGCACCAGGGACAGCGCGGCGAGCTGCGGCGCGACGGGCGACTTGGGCGTTCTTGTCATGGGAAACAACTCCTCCAGTGGTTCGACACACCGGCGGTCAGCGCGCCGGGCTGCGGGAAATTGTGCCACCCTGCTCGTCTGTCCGGGCCCCCTCGAGAGAGGGACATCGCGGGGCTTGACGGATTGACGACTCGACAGGCGCGCCCTGGGGATTTCCCTCTCCCGGAGGCATATTCGCGGCCCGTGCCGCGGTGCCCGGCCGCCATCCGCTACCCTTGGGGCTTCGCTTCGCAACGGGAACCGCCGACCCGACTCCCATGCGCGCCCTGCTTTCCGACCCCGACCGCGTCCAGCGCTGGGCCATCGCCGTGGCCCTGGCGACGCTCGCCGCGGCACTGCAATGGTCGGTGCGGCCCTGGGTCGGCGGCAAGATCCCGTTCCTGTTCTTCCTGCCGGCCATCATCGCCGCGGCCGCGCGCAGCGGTCGCGCGGCCGGCCTCATGGTGACGGCCGTCGGCTTCGCCAGCGCGCTGGCCTGGCTGAAGCCGGCGGCGGGCGGCTGGGCGTTCGCGTCGGGCGACGACCTGTCGCTGGCGATCTATGCGGTCGCCGGCGTGCTGCTGGCCACCCTCGGCGGCCGGCTGCGCCTGACCAGCGTGCGCGCGTCCGCCGCGGAGCAGCGCCTGGTGCTGGCCGGCGAGGACACCGGCATCGGCATCTTCGACCTCGACCTGGCCACCCGCACCGCCTACCTGTCGCCCGCGCTGGCCCAGCTGTGCCACGTCGACGTGAAGGACGGCGCCGTGGCGCTCGACGACGTGATCGCGCGCATGCCGCCCGAAGTGGCGGCCGAGGCGCGCGCGGTGGTCACCGGCAAGCTCCGCGAGCGCGCGACCGGCTACGAGCGCGAAGTGCGGCTGAAGCTGCCCGACGGCCGCGAGCGCTGGCTGATGCTGCGCGTCCACATCGTGTGGGCCGGCGAGCGCGCGCTGCGCCTGCGCGGCGCCTGCATCGACATCACCGAGCGCCGCGCGATCGACGACCTGCTGGTGCGCACCCAGGCCGAACTGGGCCAGCAGGTGGCCGACCTGCACCGCCTGCACGAGCTCAGCAGCCGGCTGCTCGACACGCGCACCCTGTCGGAACAGCTGCAGATGATCCTGGTGGCGCTGGCCGACTTCCACGGCACCGGGCGCGGCGTGCTGACGCTGTTCGACACCGCCAGCGGCACGCTGGGCATCGAGGCCAGCGTGGGCTTCACGCCGGCGGCCGTCGCGCGCCTGATGCAGACCAGCGGCATCGACGGCGCCTGCGCCATCGCCTGCGCGCGCCGGGAACGCATCGTGATCGCCGACACCGGGTCCGAGGACGTCGACCCCGGCCTGCGCGCGCTGGCCGCCGACGAGGGGTTTCGCGCGGTGCACGCCACGCCGCTGATCGGCCTGGACGGCAGCGTGATCGGCGCGCTGTCGATCCATGTCGACCGGCCGCACACGCCCAGCGAACGCGAGATCACGCTGGCCGACATCTGCGCACGCAAGGCCGCCACCTTCATCGAGCGCGCCCGCGCGCAGGCCGCCTACCAGGAGTCCCAGGGCAGCTTCCAGGCGGTGCTCGACGCGTCGGCGGTGCCGTTCGTGGTGCTGTCGCCGATCCGCGAGGACGTCAGCGGCCGCGTGGTCGACTTCGAGTGGAGCTACGTCAACGCCGCCGCCGCCAAGGCATTGCGGCGCCCGGCCGAGGCGTTCGCGGGCAAGCGGGTGCAGGACGTGCTGCCGGCGCGCTGGGCCACCAGCGAGTCGTTCAAGCAATATGCGGCGGTGGTCGAATCCGACGAGACGCGCGAATTCGAGACCATGGTCCACTACGAGGGCCGCGAGGAGTGGTTCAGCTGCGTCGCCTCGCCGATGCGCGGCGCCGTCGCGCTCTGGTTCACCGACATCACGCGGCGCAAGAACGACGAGCGCCTGCTGCAGGAGGCCGACCGCCGCAAGGACGAGTTCCTGGCCACGCTGGCCCACGAGCTGCGCAACCCGCTCGCACCGATCCGCCAGGCCAGCGCGGTGTCGCGCCTGCCGCAGGCCACCGAGGCGCAGAAGCGCTGGAGCCACGACGTGATCGAGCGCCAGGTGCGCCACATGGCCCTGCTGCTGGACGACCTGCTCGACGTCTCGCGCATCACCCGCGGACGCCTGGTGCTGCGCCGAGGCGCCAACACGCTGGGCGAGATGATCGAGGCCGCCGTCGAGACCGCACGCCCGCTGATCGACGCGCGCCAGCACCTGCTCGAGGTGGTGCTGCCGCCGGCCACGGTGCTGATGCAGGCCGACCCGCTGCGCGTCTCGCAGATCGTCGCCAACCTGTTGACCAACGCCGCGAAGTACACCGAGGCGCAGGGCCGCATCCGCCTGGCGGCCGCGCTGGAGGGCGACGACGTGGTGATCGAGGTCGGCGACAACGGCATCGGCATCGCGCCCGAATCGATGCCCGCCGTGTTCGACATGTTCACGCAGCTGCGCGGCAGCGACGACCGCGCCGGCGGCCTGGGCATCGGCCTGGCGCTGACCAAGGGCCTGGTGGAACTGCACGGCGGCAGCATCGCCGTGCACAGCGAGGGCAGCGGCCGCGGCAGCGTGTTCACGGTGCGCCTGCCGCGCGGCGAGACGCCCGAGCGCGCCGCCAACGCGCACGACGAGGGCGTCCCGCGCGCCGGCGCGGCGCGCCGCATCCTCGTGGCCGACGACAACCGCGACGCCGCCGAGAGCCTGGCCGCGCTGCTCGAGCTCGAGGGCCACGAGGTCACTCTGGCCTACGACGGCGCCGCCGCCCTGCTCGCCTACGACCGCGTGCGCCCGCAGGTCTGCCTGCTCGACATCGGCATGCCGTACCGCACCGGCAACGAGGTGGCCGCCGCCATCCGCGCCCGCACCGACGGCCGCCAGCCCACGCTGGTGGCCATCACAGGCTGGGGCCAGGAGGCCGACCGCAGCCAGGCGCTGGCCGCCGGCTTCGACCACCACCTCACCAAGCCCGTCGACCCGGCCCAGCTCCTGCGGCTGATAGGCGAGGCGCGCAGCGGCGAGCTCGTGCGGGCGTGAAGCCCGCATGTCCATCCGGACAACAACAGAACAAATCAGCGACACGTCCGGCCCGTCCAATGGCCCTCGGCCGGCGCGTTCGCGCCCGGCCCCGCCAACGGACACCCCATGGACGACCACGACAAGGGCCTCGCCCACGACCTCGACACCCTCGGACGCCGCCGCGTGCCGTTGGGCGCCGCCAGCCTGGCCGCGACCACCCTGCTGACCGCCTGGGGCTGCGGCGACGACGATGCGGCCGGTTGCGCGATCCCCGCCTGGCACCGCGACCGCGACGGCCAGTACCCGACCTACGGCCTCACCGACCAGGACTCCCGGCGCGACGTGCAGGAGACCGTCGCCGACGGCTGCACGATGGCGCTGAAGGTGGGGCTCGCGGCTTGATCGGCGCGCCGCGCCGGGCGTGCCGCAGAATGCGCGCATGACAGGCCTGCAAGCATCCCGGGCGATCGCGCGCGTGAAGTCGTGGCTGGCGGACACGCTGTTCAAGCGGCTGTTCGCGCTGATGTGGCTGGTGCTGGTGGTCAGCCACATGGTCGCGTTCCTGGTCGTCACGCGCAACAACCCCGGCTTGGGCGGCCCGATGCCTACGTTTCCGTCGCTGCTGCCGCTGGGGCTGCCCCTGCCCCTGCCACTGGTGCGCCGCGCGGCCGCGCCAGCGGCCTCGGACGCCGCTCCGGCACAAGGCGTCGCGTCCGGGGCGGAGGCGCGCGGCGACGACACCGGTCCGCCCGGCTGGCCTGGCGGCCCCGGCGACACGGGCAGCAGCAACGGCATGCCCGGCCCCGGCGGCCCGGGCACGATGGGGATTCGTCCGAACGGCATGTCGGCCTCGATGGTCCTGCTGGACTACGCCATCCGCCTGCTGATCATCGGCCTGGCCGCCTGGCTGGGCGCGCGCTGGCTGTCGGCGCCGATGCGGCGCCTGCAGTCGGCCTCGCGCACGCTGGGCCAGTCGCTGGCGCGCAACGAGGCGCCCCCGCAGGTCGACGAACGCGCCGGCACGGTCGAAGTGCGCGAGGCAGCGCACGTGTTCAACGAGATGTCGCGCCAGCTCGCCGACCAGGTGCACTCGCGCGCGCTGCTGGTGGCGGCGATCTCGCACGACCTGCGCACGCCGTTGACGCGCATCCGCATGCGGCTGGAGGCCAGCGAGGGCGATCCGCTGACCGCGCGCTCGATCGCCGACATCCACGAGATGGACGACCTGATCGAATCCGCGCTCGAGGTGTTCCGCGGCGCGGGCGCCCAGGAGGAATCCAGCGCGACGACCGACGTGTACGCGCTGGTGCAGGCGATCATCGACGACCTGGCCGACCTCGGCCAGCCGGTGGGCGTGCGCGGCGAGCCGGCGCCGGCCCGGATTCAGGCCGGCGGCCTGCGCCGCGTCGTCGCCAACCTGGTCAACAACGCGCTGCGCTACGGCAAGCGCGCGGACGTCACCGTGCGGCCGCTGGGCGACACGGTGCGCATCGTCATCGAGGACGAGGGCCCCGGCATCCCCGAGGCGCAGCTCGACGCGGTGATGAAGCCGTTCTACCGCCTCGAGACCTCGCGCAACCGCCAGACCGGCGGCAGCGGCCTGGGCCTGTACATCGCCCGCGACCTGGTGGCGCGCCAGGGCGGCGTGCTCACGCTCGCCAACCGCGTCGAGGGCGGGCTGCGGGCGACGATCGACCTCAGGAAGGGTTGAGCGTGCCCGCCGGGGCCCGGGTGTCCTGGCGCACCTCGGCGTCGAAGATGTAGCCCTCGCCGCGGATCGTGCAGATCAGCTGCCCGCCGTCCGGCGCGGTCGCCAGCTTCTGGCGCAGCCGCGACACCGCGAGGTCGATCGCGCGGTCGGCCACCACCACGCCCGGGCCCCGGGTCGCGTCGAGCAGCTGGTCGCGCGAGAGCACCCGGCGCGGGCGCTCGACGAAGGCGCTGAGCAGCCGGTATTCCGCGCTCGACAGCGGCACCACCACCTGCTGCGGCGACAGCAGCTGGTGCTTGAGGCGGTCGAAGCGCCAGCCGGCGAACGCGACGCTGCCAGCGCCCGCGCGCTCGGCGCCCGGGGCGACGCGGCGCCGCAGCACCGCCTTGATGCGCGCCACGAGCTCGCGCGGCTCGAACGGCTTGGCGACGTAGTCGTCCGCGCCCAGCTCCAGGCCCAGCACGCGGCTGTGCGGGTCGCCCTGGGCGGTGAGCATGATCACGGGCAGGCCCGCGGTCTCGGGGCGCTGGCGCAGCGCCGCGCAGATCGCCAGGCCGTCGCCATCGGGCAGCATCACGTCCAGCACCACGACGTCGACGCCGCCTTGCGCCAGCCGCGAGCGCATCTGCGCGGCGCTCGCCGCGGCCACCGCGTCCAGGCCGAAGCGGCGCAGGTAGTCGCAGACCGATTGCAGGAGTTCGGGGTCGTCGTCGACGACGAGGCAGCGGGTGATGGTCATGGGGAGCGCCCGGCGCGCGCCAGCGGCGGCCGCGCGTCTCGTTGATCCGCCTGCAAAGGTAACACGGCACCCGGCACCGGCCACGGGAGAACGCCGCCGGCCGTGCGGCGGGCGGCTCGACGCTCAGATGCGTCCGGTCAGCAGCAGGATCAGCAGCACGATGACCAGCAGGCCGAACACGCCGCTGGGCGCGTAGCCCCAGCTGCGGCTGTGCGGCCACGTCGGCAGGGCGCCGAGCAGCATCAGGACGAGAACGATCAGAAGAATGGTGCCAAGCATGGAATGCTCCTCAGGGGTGGTGTGGCCGGACGGGGGCCGGGCGTACCGCGGAGCATGGGCAATCCACGGGCCAGGGCATCCGGGCGTCCCGGCGCAGCCTTTCCCTGCCGCCAATGGAAACGGGCCCCGCGGGGCCCGTCGTCATCGGCGTGGAGCGGGGTCAGGCCTTCTTGGCCCAGGCGCTGCACCAGCCCTTGGCGGCCACCGACTTGCCGGCGTACAGCGGGCACGGGCCCGACGCCGCGCCGGCCTTGCCCTGGTACAGCGCGCAGTTGTCGCAGGCCTGGCCGGCCGCATATTTCGGGAATTTCGCCTTGTCGGCCTTGGTCGCGTCCGCGGTGTAGCCGAGCGCGGCGGCCTGCGGATCCTTGGGGTCGACCAGGGGCGCGGGCGCCTGGGCGCGCGCCAGCGTGGCGACGCCGAGCACGGGAACCAGCGAGATGAAACGGCGACGTGAGGTCATGGGGAGCCTTTGAGCGAAGGGGTGGACGGGTGCGCGCGATTGTGCGCCCGCCACCGCCCGCCCCGCGGCATCTCGACTCGCGCACTCGGGTTCAGGTGTGGCGGATATGCCGCTGTCGGGTGCACCGTGACGCTCGACAGCGGGGAATTCCCCCGGAATGGCGATCGCCGCCCGCCGCCAGCCATGATTGAATAGAGGATAGTCTGCGGGGCATGGAGGCCGCCGCGGAGACAGGCCGTGCACACCATGCGCCAGGGACGGCCCCACGACACCAACATCTCATCGAAGAGACGCTGACATGACACCGACGAAACGCTTCCTCCGCCACCCGCTGGCCGCCGCCCTGCCGCTGGCACTGATGCTGCCGGGCTGCGCCACCGACCCGCACACCGGCGCCCAGTCGATCGCCGGCATCAAGGTCAGCGACGACCCCTGCGCCAAGACGGCCACCGTGGTCGGCGGGGTGCTGGGTGCGGTCGCCGGCGCGGTCGTCACGTCGCAGTTCACCAAGTCCACCGACGCCCGCGTGCTGGGCGGCGTGGCCGGCGGCGGCATCGGCGCGGCCATCGGCTACAACATGGACCAACGCCGCTGCGCGCTGTTCGCCATCGCCAAGGAGCACAACGCCGAGATGAACGTCGCCTCGGTCATCGTGCCCAAGGGCGACCTGCCGGCGGCCGGCGCCGTGGCCGCCACCACCACGTCGCCGGCCTCGGCCACGCCGTTCACCGCGGGCAGCGACACCGCCACGGCGGGCCTGTCGGTCACGCTGCGCGACACCGGCAAGCAGTTCGCGTCGGGCTCCGACAAGCTCACGCCCGAGGCCGAGGCGCTGTTCCGCGAGGTCGCCGAGCAGTATTCGTACACGAAGCAGCAGGCCAAGATCACCGCCACGTCCA
This sequence comes from uncultured Vitreoscilla sp., assembly GCA_964418745.1. Classification (GTDB taxonomy): domain Bacteria; phylum Pseudomonadota; class Gammaproteobacteria; order Burkholderiales; family Burkholderiaceae_C; genus Scleromatobacter. Next base: position 163,103 of record CAYQMX010000011.1, on the reverse strand, counting down.
CCGACGACGAGAAGGCCGCCGTCGAGACGCTCAAGACCAAGCGCATCCTGCTGGTGGGCCACACCGACGACACCGGCAACTCCGCCGACAACGCCAACCTGTCCGAGCGCCGCGCCGCCGCCGTCGCCCGCGTGTTCCAGGGCCAGGGCGTGGCCACGGCCAACCTGTACTTCCAGGGCGCCGGCGAAACGCTGCCGGTGGCCGACAACCACACCGAGGCCGGCCGCGCCGCCAATCGCCGCGTCGAGATCGTCGACCTGACCGACGACGTCGCCTTCCACAAGTTCCTCGCCACGCGCCGCCAGACGCTGCAGTACTACCGCGCCAGCGACGTCGCGCTGCCCGAGGTCGCCGCCACGTCGCCTGCGCAGGCCAAGGGCAAGAAGGCCCCCAAGGCCAACACCGGTTTCGTCGACTTCGGCGGCGTACCCGCCGCCACGCTCACCGCCTCGCCCGACTTCGCGGCCGGCACCGTGGGCGCCACGGCCGCCGGCGTCAACGCCGGTCGCCCGATCGTGCCAACCTGCAACGCCGACCGCCCGCGCGTGGCCAACGGCGTCAAGTCGCTCGCCACGCAGAAGGACCTGCCGATGAGCGACTACGTGCCGGGCCTGTACAACACCTCGTGGTCCGACACCGTCAACGGCAACCTGATCGGCCTGACCAACGTCGACGTGCCGCGCGACGGCGGCGCCGCCGCCGGCAAGCCCACGCTGTTCATCTGGAAGAACTACAACGCCAAGAAGAAGATGCCGCCGGCCGACTTCCAGGCCAGCCCCGACGTCAACGTCTATCGCGGCAGCAACGCGATCCTGTACCGCGTCTTCGTGGGCGGCCCGATGAAGTGCATGGACGTGCTGTTCCCCTACACCGACACCGGCGAATCGCGCAGCTCGAGCCTGTTCTACGACCGCCAGTCCTCGCTGTACGTCAGCTCGTTCGAACTGAAGTCGCTGAGCGGCGGCACGCAGTGAGCGCGCGGCGCGCGCGCTGATCGGCCTCGCCCGCGCGCGCGCCGGGGCCGGCCCGACGGCGGGCGCCGAACTTGCCCTGCGGTCGGGCTAGACTCCAGCGCAACGATGCCCGCCACCGACCCCGCCTCCGACACCCCCGCCCGGTCCGCGCTTGCGGCCGGCCTGTGGCGTTGCCGCGGTTGCGCCGCGGTGTGCGCGCCGCCGCCCCAGGCGCTCGCGCTCGGGCGCACGCGCTGCCCGCGCTGCGACGCCGTCGTCCACCCGCGCAAGCCCGATGCGATCGCGCGCAGCTGGGCCTTCCTGCTGGCAGCCACCGCGCTGTACCTGCCGGCCAACCTGCTGCCGGTGACCACGACCGCGTCCATCGGCGGCCGCCAGGCCGACACCATCTTCAGCGGCATCGTCTACCTCTGGAAGGACGGCTCCTGGGCGCTGGCGGCGATCGTGTTCATCGCCAGCATCGTGGTGCCGGTGACCAAGCTGCTGCTGATGTCGCTGCTGCTGATCTCGCTGCAGCGCCAGGACCACCGCTGGGCCCGGCTCCGCCTGACCGCCTACCGCGTGCTCGAGCTGATCGGCCGCTGGTCGATGCTCGACATCTTCGTCGTCACCATGCTGGCCGCCCTGGTGCAGGTGGAAAGCCTGGCCGAACTGCGGCCCGGCCCCGGCGCGATGGCCTTCGGCGCGGTGGTCGTCCTGACCATGCTGGCCACGCTCAGCTTCGACCCGCGGTTGCTGTTCGACCAGCCGGACGACGTGCCCGCGCCGCTGCCGCCCGCCCTGCCCGAACCTGCCGGAGACGCGCCTTGAGTGCCCCACCCGACGACCCGCACGACGACGTCCCGACCGCTCCGCCGGCCCCCGCGACGCCGCCGCCCGACCTGCCCCGGCCCGTGATCGCGCGCCGTGCGCACTACTCGCTGTGGCTGGTGTGGCTGGTGCCGCTGCTCGCCGTCCTCATCGGCGTGAGCCTGGGCGCGCGCGCCATCCTCAACCGTGGACCCACGATCACCATCTACTTCCACAACGCCGAAGGCATCGAGGCCAACAAGACGCACATCAAGTACAAGGACGTCGACGTGGGCATCGTGCGCGGGGTCAAGCTGACCAAGGATCACCGCGAGGTCGAGGTCACCGCGGAGATGCGCGGCAACTCGGGCATCGAGAACCTGCTGGTCACCGACACCCGCTTCTGGGTCGTGCGCCCGCGCATCGGCGCAGCCGGCGTCAGCGGCCTGGGCACCCTGCTCTCGGGCGCCTACATCGGCATGGACGCCGGGCGCAACGCCACCGAGAAGAGCGAGTTCGAGGGCCTGGACGTGCAGCCCGCCATCACCGCCGACGTGCCCGGCCGCGAGTTCACGCTGATCGCCGACGACCTGGGCTCGCTGGACATCGGCTCGCCGATCTACCTGCGCCGCGTGCCGGTGGGCCAGGTGCTGGCCTACACGATGATGCCGGACGGCCGCCACATCCGCTTCACCATCTTCGTGACCGCGCCCTACGACCGCTTCGTCAGCGCGCACAGCCGCTTCTGGCATGCCAGCGGCATCGACGTCGACCTTGGCGCGCAGGGGCTGCACGTGCAGACGCAGTCGGCCGTCAGCGTGCTGGCCGGCGGCATCGCGTTCCAGGACCTGCCCGATCCCGATGCCGCGCCGACGGTCACGCCGGTGGAGGCGCCGGAGCGCGCCGCGTTCACGCTCTACGCGCAGCAGTCCGACGCGCTGAAGCTGCCCGACTCGCAGGGCTTCGACTACCGGCTGCTGTTCGCGAGCTCGGTGCGCGGCCTGGCGGTGGGTGCGCCGGTGGAATACCGCGGCCTGCCCATCGGCGAGGTCACCCGCATCGCCGTCGACGGCAGCGGCGGCGAGGCCAATCCCGAGCCGATGATCGCCGTCGACGTGCGCGTCTATCCGCGCCGGCTGCCCACCATCAACCGGGCGGACCACGAGGACATGACACGCGACGACCAGCGCAAGCGCATGGACCCGATGGTGCGGCGCGGCTTCCGCGCGCAGCTGCGCAGCGGCAGCCTGCTCACCGGCCAGCTGTACGTGGCGCTCGACTTCATCAAGGACGTGCCCGCCGCCCACGTCGACTGGACGACGAAGCCGCCGACGATGCCCACCGCGCCGACCAGCCTCGACAGCCTGCAGGACTCGCTGGCCTCGATCGCCAGGAAGCTCGACACCGTCCCATACGACCAGCTCGCGGCCGACCTGCACAAGGACCTGGTCGATCTCGACGCCAGCCTGAAGGGCGTCGACCAGTTGGTGCAGCACCTGGACACCGGCGTGGTGCCTGAGGCCCAGAAGACGCTGGCCGACGCGCGCAAGGCGGTCGACGACCTGCGCAAGACGCTGGGCACCGTCGACCAGACGGTGGGGCCGCAGGCCACCAACGCGCTCAACGAGATCACCCGGGCCGCCGCGTCGCTGCGCGGGCTGGCCGACTACCTGGAGCGCCACCCGGAGTCGCTGCTCAAGGGCAAGCCCGAGGACCCGAAATGACGCGCCGAACCCTGACCCTGCTCGCGCTCGCGGCCGCCGTCGCCGCCTGCGCCACGCCGCCCGACCACTTCCACACGCTGCGCCCCGCCGCGGCGTCGGCCCCCGCCGCCGCGCGCGAGGCCGCGCGCCTGCTGGCCATCGGCCCGGTGACGGTGCCCGACGCGCTCGGCCGCGACGCGTGGGTGATCCGCACCGGCGCGACCGGCGCGATGGTCTACGACCACCAGCTGTGGACGCAGGGCCTGGGCGCCGACGTCGCGCAGGCGCTGGTGGACTACCTCAACCGCGGCCCGCTGGCGGACGGCCTGTGGGCCGACGCCGGCCCCACCGGCTCGGGCAGCGGCGCCGACCTCGACCGCCAGCCGCCGCTGCGCCTGCGCGTGCAGGTGCTGCGTTTCGATTCGATGCTCGCGCCCGGCCCGGCGGTCAGCGACCAGCTGCGCTGGACGATCGAGTGCCTGCCGGCCGACGCCGTGGCGGGCCAGGTCGACGCCGGCCGCTACCGCGTCGTGCACAGCGCCGTGCGGGAGGTCGCGGGTCCGGCGCCGGCGGCCGATGCGGGTGTCGAGGCGTCGCAGCAGCGCTTCGACCGCGTCGCCCGCGCCCATTCCGACACGCTGCGCCTGGTGGCCGAGGACGTGGCCGCGGCCTTGCGCGCGACGGCGGCCGAACGCGCGCACGACTGCGCGGCGAGCCGCTGACATGTTCGAGCGCTTCAGGCGCGCCCGCGCCGGCAACGGCTCCGTCCGCCACCTGGCGCAGACGGTGCTGGACGACGGCGTCGACGCGCTGGCGCCGCGCATCCCGGTGGCCACGCTGCGCGACGACCTGATCGCCTGCGAGGAATGCGACGCCCTGCACCGACGCTCCGCCGTCGACGGCATGGGCGAGGTCAGCGACGACATCGTTCCGGCGGGCCGCCACTACGAATGCCGGCGCTGCGGCGCCACGCTGGGCCTGGCGCGCCACGCCACCTTCGACCTGCCGCTCGCCCTGGCGCTGGCCGGCCTCGTGGCGCTGGCGATCGCCCACCTGAACGACATCCTGCTGATCGACATCCAGGGCCAGGTGCGCAGCACCACGCTATGGGGCGCGGCCTGGACGCTGTACGACGAGGGCGCCTGGTTCATGTGCGGCCTGGTCCTGTTCACGACGCTGCTGAACCCGCTCGTGGAAATGGCCGCCGTCTGCTACGTGCTGCTGCCGCTGCGCTCGGGCCAGCACCCCCCCGGCTTCGACGTCGTGCTGCGCGCCATGCAGGCGGTGCGGCCGTGGGTGATGGTGGAGGTATTCATGCTGGGCGTGCTGGTGGCCTTCGTCAAGCTCAACGGCCTGGCCAGCGTGCTCGCCGGCCCTGGCCTGTGGGCGTTCGGCGCGGTGATGATCCTGGCCGCGGCGATGGCCTCGGCGTTCGACCACGAGCACGTGTGGGCGTCGACGGCGCGGCTGCGGGCGCTCGCCCACCGGCCGGGGTGACGACCGCTCAGGCGACGCGGTAGGCGCCCAGCCCGGCATGCCGCGTCAGCCACCGGTAGGTGGTCGTGAAGCCCGGCCAGTTGACCGTGTGGCGGCCCTGGGCGTCGACGTACCAGCTGGTGCAGCCGGCGAACACCGTGTGCTGCGCGCGCGCCTGCAGGCGGGCGTTGTAGCGCTCGAACGGCGGCGTGCTGACCTCGATGGTCGTGCCGCGCTCGTCGCGCAGCCTGCGCAGGCAGCGCAGCACGTGGGCCACCTGGCTCTCCAGCATGAACACGATGGAGTTGTGGCCCAGGTTGGTGTTGGGTCCGTAGAGCATGAAGAAGTTCGGGAAGCCCGGCACGGCGATGCCCAGCCAGGCCTGCGCGCCGCCGGCCCAGGCGTCGTTGAGCCGGAGGCCGCCACGGCCGCGGATCTCCATCGGCGCCAGGAACTCGCTCGCCGCGAAGCCGGTGCCCAGCACGATCGCGTCGGCTGCGATCTCGCGCCCGCCCGCCACGCGCACGCCCGCGGGCGTGACCGCCTCGATGGCGTCGGTGACCAGCTCGACGTTGGGCCGCGAGAACGTGGGCAGCCAGTCGTTGGAGATCAGGATGCGCTTGCAGCCGATCGGGTCGCGCGGGGTCAGGCGCTCGCGCAGCGCGGCATCGGCCACCTGGCGCCGCAGCAGCCGGCGCGCGGGCAGCCCGCCGACCAGGGCCATCGTCCAGCGCAGCCGCGTGAAGCCGATGCCGCGCAAGTCGTGGGTGGCGTAGATCCACGCGCGATGCGCCGCCATCAGCCACGGCCAGCGCGCGAAGCGGCGCCGCTCGCGCGCCGTGTACGGCCGGTCGGGGCGCGGCAGGATGTACGAGGGGGTGCGCTGGAACACGGTGAGCTGCGCGGCCTCGCGCGCGACCTGGGGCACGAACTGGATGGCCGACGCGCCGGTGCCGATGACCGCGACGCGCAGTCCCGTCAGCGCGATGTCGTGGCGCCAGTTCGCGGAATGGAACATCGGGCCGCGGAAGGTGTCGAGGCCGGCCACGGCCGGCAGCGCCGGCCGGCTCAGCAGGCCCACCGCGCTCACCAGCGCGCGCGCATGACCCGCCTGCGCGCCCCCCTGGGCGTCGCGCCACTCGACGCGCCACAGCGATGTCGCCTCGTCGAACGTGGCCCCCGTCACCTCGCAGCCGAAGCGGATCCTGTCGCGCACGCCGTACTTGTCGGCGCAGTGGCGCAGGTAGGCCAGGATCTCGGCCTGCGGCGAGAAGGTGCGCGACCAGTGCGGGTTGGGCTCGAACGAGAACGAGTACAGGTGCGAGGGCACGTCGCACGCCGCGCCGGGATAGGTGTTCTCGCGCCAGACGCCGCCGACGTCGGCGGCCTTCTCCAGCAACAGCACGTCGTGCTCGCCGGCGCGGCCCAGCTCGATGGCCATGCCCAGGCCGCCGAAGCCGGTGCCGATGATCAGCACGGCCCAGGGTTTCGTCGCGCTGCCGCGGTCGTGTTCTTCCATGCCGCCACTGTAGGCGGGCATCACCCCCGGCGCGACATGGATATCCCGCGGACTGCCGCGAAACGTCCTCAGCGCGACGCCTGGCCCGCGATCTCCGCCAGCAGGCTGTAGGAGCGCCGGCGCGCGGTGGCGTCGAAGATCGCCGAGACCACCATCAGCTCGTCGGCGCCGCTGTAGGCGACGAAGCGTTCGAGCCCGCTGCGCACCGTCTCGGGCGAGCCGACGATGGAGCAGGCGAGCATGCTCTCGGCCATCTGCTTTTCGGCTGGCGACCAGTAGGTGTCGATGTCGGCGATCGGCGGCTGCTGCAGGCCGGGGCGGCCGCGGCGCAGGTTGGCGAACGACTGCTGGTGCGACGTGAACAGGCGCCTCGCCTCGGCGTCGGTGTCGGCCACCACCACGTTGACGCCGGCCGCCGCGTACGGGGACTGCAGCTGCGGCGACGGCTTGAACAGCTCCCGGTACAGGGCCATCGCCTGCGTCAGCGCCTCGGGCGCGAAGTGCGAGGCGAACGCGTAGGGCAGGCCCAGCGCCGCGGCCAGCTGCGCGCCATAGGTGCTCGAGCCGAGGATCCACAGCGGCACCTCCAGCCCCGCGCCCGGCACGGCCTGCACGGTCTGGCCGGGGCGCACCGGCGCGAACAGGGCCTGCAGTTCCTGCACGTCCTCGGGAAAGGTCTCGGCCGCCCGCGGGTCGCGCCGCAGGGCGCGCGCCGTCGTCTGGTCGGTGCCGGGCGCCCGGCCGAGGCCGCAGTCGATGCGGCCCGGGTACAGCGACGCCAGCGTGCCGAACTGCTCGGCGATCACCAGCGGCGAATGGTTGGGCAGCATGATGCCGCCCGAGCCGACGCGAATGGCGGACGTGCCCTGCGCCAGGAAGCCGATGACCACCGAGGTCGCCGCGCTGGCGATGCCCGTCATGTTGTGGTGCTCCGCCACCCAGTAGCGCGTGTAGCCCAGCCGCTCGGCGTGCTGCGCGAGCGCCAGGCTGTTGCGCAGCGCGTCGCCCGGCGTCGAGCCCTGCTGCACGGGCACGAGGTCGAGGATGGACAGCGGCGGGAACTTCGGGGACGAGATCGAGGGCATGGGGAAGGCAGGAACAGGGAACGGGAGACCCGACCTTACGCCGGAACGCGAAACCGAGCGGCCCGCAGGGCCGCCCGCGGGCCGGGGGCCATCAAGTGTTCCAGCCCCCACCCAGGGCACGGATCAGGCCGACGGTGGCCTGGTACTGGGCGGCGCGGACCTGCACCGCCACGCGGCGGTTGGCGAGTTCGCTGCGGCGGGCGTCGAGCAGCTCCAGCTGGCTCACGAGGCCGTTGCGGTAGCGCGCATCCGACAGCACGGTGGCGCGCGTCGAGGCGTCGACCGCCACCTTCTGCGCGCCGGCCTGGTCGGCCAGCAGGCGCAGCGAGGCGAGCTGGTCCTCGACGTCGCGGAACGCGCCCAGCACCTGCTCGCGGTAGGTCGCGGCGGCGATGTCCCATTGCGCGTTGGCGGTCTGCACGCCGGCCGCGCGGCGGCCGCCGTCGAACACCGGCAGCGACAGCAGCGCGCCGATGCCCCAGGCCCGCGCCGACCACTTGAACAGGTCGCCCAGGTCGGTGGAGGCAACGCCGCCGTTGGCGGTCAGCGCGACGTCCGGGAACCAGGCCAGGCGCGCGACGCCGGCGCGCGCCTCGGCGGCCTGCATCGCGAGCTGGGCGGACGCGACGTCCGGGCGACGCGCCAGCACCGTGCTCGGGACGCCCGCGGGCACGCCGGGCAGTGCGCCGGACCATTCGGCGGGTGCGAGCGTGAACTGCGTCGGCAACTCGCCCAGCAGCACCGCCAGCGCGTGCTCGTGCAGCGCGCGTTCGCGATCGAGCGCCAGCGCCTGCGAGCTGGTCGCGGCGACCTCGGCCTGCACCCGTGCGAGGTCGAGCTCGGCGACGTCGCCGGCCTGGTACCGGCGCTCGGTCAGGCGCAGCGTGTCCGCGTAGGCGGCCACCGTCTGGCGCACGATCTCGCGCTCGGCATCGAGCGCGCGCAGCCCGAAGTAGGCCTGGGCCACGTCGGACTGCACCACCAGGCGCGCACTCTGCAGCGCCGCCTCGCGCGACTGCGCGTCGAGCGCCGCGGCGTTGCGGGTCTGGCCCAGCTTGCCGAAGAAGTCGGGCTCCCACGAGGCCGAGAGGCCCGCGTTGCCGAGGTTGGCGGCCTGGCCGGGCGCCGCGCCGAAGCCCGGGGTGATGGTGGCGCGCGAGGCACCCAGCTGCGCGTCCACCTGCGGCAGCAGCCCGGCCTGCGCGTCGCGCAACAGCGCGCGCGCCGCCGCCACGCGCGCGGCGGCCCGCTGCAGGTCGGTGTTGCGCGCCGCCGCGCGCGCGACGAGGTCGTCCAGCTGCGGATCGGCGAACACCGTCCACCAGGCGCCGCGCGGCTGCGCCTCGGCCGGGCCGACGTTGGCGAAGCGTGCGCCGCCGTCTTCCTTGAACGCGGCCGGCGCCGCCGGGACGGTGGTCGGCGTGAAGGGGGCGCCGGCGCAGCCGGCCAGCACGAGCGCGGCCACCAGCGGGAGCAGCGAAGTCTTGAGCAATCGGGTCATGGTCGTTTCCTTTGCGACGTGGCGCGGGCCGAGGCCGCGCGCCGCGGTTCGTCATTCGTCTCGATGGCGCGGCGCAGCCAGCACCGGCTGCACGCCGAAGCCGCCGGCGCCGTGGCCCACGTTCACCCCCGGCGCCTCGACGTCGTGCGGGATCTCGCCGTGCTGCTTGAGCGGCCGGTTGCCGGCGAGCGCGCGCAGCATCACGTAGAAGACCGGCGTCAGGAACAGGCCGAACGCGGTCACGCCGATCATCCCGAAGAACACCGCCACGCCCATCGCGTGACGCATCTCCGAGCCGGCGCCGGTGGACAGCACCAGCGGCAGCACGCCCATCACGAACGCCATCGACGTCATCAGGATCGGGCGCAGCCGCAGGCGGCTGGCCTCGACCGCGGCGCGCAGCGGCGTGCGGCCGGCGAACTCCAGCTCGCGCGCGAACTCCACGATCAGGATCGCGTTCTTCGCGCTCAGCCCCACCAGCACCATCAGCCCGATCTGCGTGAAGACGTTGTCGTCCCCGTGCGTGAGCCACACGCCGGTCATCGCGGCGAGCAGGCCCATCGGCACGATCAGCAGGATGGCCAGCGGCAGCGTCAGGCTCTCGTACTGCGCCGCGAGCACGAGGAATACCAGCAGGATGGCGATCGGGAAGATCAGCGTCGCGGAGTTGCCGGCCAGGATCTCCTGGTAGGTCAGGTCGGTCCACTCGTAGGTGACGCCCGGGGGCAGCGTCTCCTTGGCGATGCGCGCGATGGCGTCCTTGGCCTGGCCCGACGAGTAGCCGGGGGCCGGGCCGCCGTTGACGTCGGCGGCGAGGAAGCCGTTGTAGCGCATCGCGCGTTCGGGGCCGAACGTGGGCGTGACCTTCATCAGCGCCGACAGCGGCACCATCTCCCCGGTGGTCGAACGCACCTTGAGCAGGCCGATGTCCTCGGCACGCGCCCGGTAGGCGGCGTCCGCCTGCACCCGCACCGAGTACGTGCGGCCGAACTTGTTGAAGTCGTTCGCGTACAGGCTGCCGAGATAGATCTGCATCGTGTCGAAGATGTCGGTCACCGGCACGCCCAGCTGCTGCGCCTTGGTCCGGTCGATGTCGGCGTACAGCTGCGGCACGTTGACCTGGAAGCTCGAGTACAGCCCGGCGAGTTCCGGGGCGGCGTAGGCCTTGCCCATGAAGGCCTTCAGCGCGGCGTCCATGCCGGCGATGCCCACCGAGCCGCGGTCCTCCAGCTCCAGCTTGAAGCCGCCGGTCGTGCCGATGCCGGCCACCGGCGGCGGCGGGAACATGACGACGAAAGCCTCCTGGATCGCGCCGAATTGCTGGTTCAGCTGCTGGGCGATCGCCCCAGCGCTCAGCGCGGCGCCCTTGCGCTTGTCGAAGTCCTGCAGCGTCACGAAGACGATGCCCGAGTTGGCGCTGTTGGTGAAACCGTTGATCGACAGGCCCGGGAACGCCACCGCATGCTCGACGCCCGGCTGCTTGAGCGTGATCTCGCCCATGCGGCGGATCACAGCCTCCGTGCGATCCAGCGTCGCGCCATCGGGCAGCTGCGCGAAGCCGATCAGGTACTGCTTGTCCTGCGGCGGCACGAAGCCGTTGGGCACCGCCTTGAACAGGCCCAGCGTCAGTGCGGCCAGCGCGAGGTAGACGGCGATCATGATCGTCTTCTTCGAGATCGCCTTGGTCACGCCGCCGCTGTAGCGCTCGGCGCCGCGATGGAACACGCGGTTGAACGCGGCGAAGAAGCGGCCCAGCACCTTGTCCATGGCGCGGGTCAGCGCGTCCCTGGGTTCGTCATGCCCCTTGAGCAGCAAGGCCGCCAGCGCGGGCGACAGCGTCAGCGAATTGACGGCCGAGATCACCGTGGACATCGCGATGGTCAGCGCGAACTGCTTGTAGAACTGGCCGGTCAGGCCGGTGATGAAGGCCAGCGGCACGAACACGGCGACCAGCACGAGCGCGATCGCGATGATCGGACCCGAGACCTCGCGCATCGCGCGGTACGTGGCCTCGCGCGGCGAGAGGCCGCTCGCGATGTTGCGCTCCACGTTCTCCACCACCACGATGGCGTCGTCGACGACGATGCCGATGGCCAGCACCAGCCCGAACAGGCTCAGCGCATTGATGGAGAAGCCGAACAGGCTCATGATGGCGAAGGTGCCCACCACCGCCACCGGCACCGCCAGCAGCGGGATGATGGACGCCCGCCAGGTCTGCAGGAACAGGATCACCACCAGCACCACCAGGGCGATGGCCTCCAGCAGCGTGTGCACCACCGACTCGATGGAGGCGCGCACGAACTGCGTCGGGTCGTAGACGATCTCGTACTTCACGCCCTCGGGCATGGCCTTCTGCAGCTCGGCCATCTCGGCGCGCACGCCGTTGGAGATGGCGATCGCGTTGGAGCCGGGGGCGGCGAAGATCGGGATCGCGACCGCGTCCTTGTTGTCCAGCAGCGAACGCAGCGAGTAGTCGGCCGCGCCGAGCTCGATCCGGGCCACGTCGCGCAGGCGCGTCACCGCACCGTCGGCGCCGGCCTTGACGATGATGTCGCCGAACTCCTCCTCGTTCTGCAGCCGCCCCTGGGCGTTGACCGACAGCTGCACGTCGATGCCGCGCAGGTTGGGCGACGCGCCGACGATGCCGGCCGCGGCCTGCACGTTCTGGCCGCGGATCGCGGCGACCACGTCGCTGGGCGACAGGCCGCGGTTGGCCACCTTCTGCGGGTCCAGCCAGACGCGCATCGAGTAGTCGCCCGAGCCGAACAGCTGCACGTCGCCGACGCCCGGTACGCGGGCGAGGCGATCCTTGACGTTGAGCACCGCGTAGTTGCGCAGGTAGGTCATGTCGTAGCGGCCGGTGGGCGACAGCAGGTGCACCACCATCGTCAGGTCGGGCGAGCTCTTGATGGTGGTGATGCCCAGCCGCTTCACCTCCTCGGGCAGCCGCGCCTCGGCCTGCGCGACGCGGTTCTGCACCAGCTGCTGCGCCTTGTCGGGGTCGGTACCGAGCTTGAAGGTGACGGTCAGCGTCATCAGGCCGTCGGTCGTCGCCTGGCTGCCCATGTAGAGCATGCCCTCGACGCCGTTGATCGATTCCTCCAGCGGCGTGGCCACCGTCTCGGCGATCACCTGCGGGTTGGCCCCCGGGTAGTTGGCGCGCACCACCACCGAAGGCGGCACGACGTCGGGGTATTCGGACACGGGCAGGCCGCGCACGGCGATCAGGCCGCCGAGGAAGATCAGCAGCGACAGCACGCCGGCGAAGATCGGCCGGTCGATGAAGAATTTGGAGAGATTCACGTGGGGCTCCCGGGAGTCGTGGGAATGGCGCGGCCCGGCGCCGTGGCTGGCACGGGCCGCTTGCGTGTTCTGTGGGGGATCAGTTCCTGGCGTCGTCGGTGGCTTTCATCGCCACCATCTGCGGGGCGACCAGCGCACCGGGCCGCACGCGCTGCAGGCCGTTGACCACCACGCGCTCGTTGGGCTTCAGGCCCGCGGTGACGATGCGCAGACCGTCGACGTTGGCGCCGAGGCTCACCTCGCGCCAGGCCACCTTGTCGTCGGCGCCCACCACCATCACGAACTTCTTGTTCTGGTCGGTGCCGACGGCGCGTTCGTTGATCAGCAGCGCCGGGTCGGCCTTGACCTGGCCCATGCGCAGGTGCGCGAACTGGCCGGGCATCAGGGTCCCGTCGGCGTTGTCGAACACCGCGCGCACGCGCACCGTGCCGCTGCGCGCGTCGACCTGGTTGTCCACCAGCTGCAGGTGGCCGGCGATCGGCGTGGCGGTGTCGGCCGAGGTGCCCATCTGCACCGGGATCTTCTCGATCTGCGCGCGTGCGCTGGCGCCCGCGGGCAGGTCGCGCAGCGCGCGCGCGACCACCTGCTCGTCGGCGTCGAAGCTCGCGTAGATCGGGCTGACCGACACCAGCGTCGTCAGCACCGGCGCGCCGGGACCGGCGGCCACCAGGTTGCCAGTGGTGATCTCGAGCTTGCCCACGCGGCCCGACACCGGCGCGCGCACCTGCGTGTAGCCCAGGCTCAGGCGCGCGCTCTGCAGCTGCGCCTGCGCGGCGCGCAGGTTGGCGTCGGCCTCGCTCTGCGCGTTCAGGCTGTCGTCGTACTCGCGCTGCGAGATCGCGTGATCCTCCAGCAGGTGCCTGGAGCGTTCGTAGTTGCTCTTCGCATTGGTCAGGCGCGACTGCGCCGCGAACACCTGCGCGTCGGCGCGATCGACGTCGGCCTGGTAGGGCGCCGGGTCGATCGTCAGCAGCAGGTCGCCGGCCTTGACCAGCGCGCCTTCGCGGAAATGCACCCCCTGCACGGTGCCGGCCACGCGCGAGCGGATGTCCACCCGCTCGACCGCCTCCAGCCGGCCGGAGAACTCGTTCCAGGTGGCGACGTCGCTCTGCACGACGGTGGCCACGGACACCGGCGTCGCCTGCGCGGCCGGCGACGGCGTGGCCACCGCCGGGCCGGACTGGAGCAGGAACACGGTGGCGAGGGCGGCCGCGACGGCCGTCAAGGTGGTGCCGGCCACCCACAGGCGGCGGCGGACTTGGAGCGGAACCTGGTTCATGGGAACTCCTGAATGGTTGCTGTATCGAAGAAGTGAGTACTTGAAAACTTCCGGACAAAGCAGCGGCTGAACCCGGCGTTGCCGGGCTTCTCGCGTCTGGGTCGGGATAGTTTTATCGTAGCGATCGCTACGACATATGGCACAATGTAGCCAAGCCTCAAGGGCACGTCAACTGATTTTCGTAACGATCGCTATGAAAAATACGAACGAAACACCGCGCAGCGGGGCGGTCGGCCTGGCCGAAGCGCCGGAAAGCCGGCCGGCCGCAACGCCCAAGGCGCCGCGCAAGCCGCGCGGGCGCCCGCTGTCGTTCGATCGCGATGCCGCCCTCGAGACCGCGATGCACGTGTTCTGGGAACGCGGCTACGAGGCGGCGTCGATCGCCGACCTGACGGCCGCGATGGGTATCACGCCGCCGAGCCTGTACACGGCGTTCGGCGACAAGGAGCAACTGTTCCTCGAGGCCATCGAGCGCTACGCGCTGGGCTACGGCAGCGCCGGCGCGCGCGCCCTCGTCGAGGAACCGACCGCGCGCGGCGCCATCGAGCGCTGGCTGCTAGCGGCCGCCAACGAACTGACGCAGCCGTGCCACCCGAAGGGCTGCATGGTGGTGATGGCCGCCACCAACTGCTCGGCGGCGGCCGAACGCGTGCAGGACGCGCTGCTGCGCCGTCGCACCGAGGCCATCGCCAGCGTGGGCCGGCGCATCCAGGGCGGCATCGACAGCGGCGAGCTGCCGGCCGGCACCGACGCCGGCGACCTGGCCAACTTCTACGCCACCATCTACCAGGGCATGTCGATGCAGGCCAAGGATGGCGCGACGCACGCGAGCCTGCTGGCGACGGTGCGCACCGCGATGCGGTCCTGGCCGGGGCCCTGAAAGGCCGTCCGCCAAAAGGAAAAGCCCTCGCGGGGAGGGCTTTTGACTTCCGGACATCGTGACGGATCACGACGACGGTGTGCTGGTACTGGGTGACGGGTTCCCGGGGTTCCGCCCAATGTGCGGCCGGTTTCGTACCTGCGATGAAGCCATTATGGGCGCGCTTCGTGACAGTTGTGTGTAGGACAAGCGCGCAGCTTGATCCGCGTCAATCCGGACGCGGATGCGCGCGCAGCCGCGCGATCGCCCGGGCGTAGTCGGTCGACTTGAACACCGCGGTGCCGGCCACCAGCGCGTCGGCGCCCGCCTCGACCGCCTGCCAGGCGTTGTCGCCGTCCTGCCCGCCGTCGACCTCGATCCACGGGTGCAGGCCGCGCGTGTCGCACAGGCGGCGCAGCGCGGCGATCTTGGGCAGCACCTCGGGCAGGAATTTCTGGCCGCCGAAGCCCGGATTGACGGTCATCACCAGCACGACGTCGCACAGGTGCAGCACGTGCTCGACGAAGGCGATCGGGCTGGCCGGATCGATGGCCACGCCGGCCTTGCAGCCCAGCTCGCGGATGCGCGAGAGCACGCGGTGCAGGTGGATCGTCGACGCCGGCTCGCACTGCACCAGCAGGTGGTCGGCGCCGGCCTGGACGAAGTCCGCCAGCATGCGCTCGGGCTCCACCATCATCAGGTGCACGTTCAGCGGCTTGGCCGTCGCGCGGCGGATCGCCTGCACGACGACCGGCCCGAGCGTGATGTTGGGCACGAAGCGGCCGTCCATCACGTCGACATGGATCCAGTCGGCGCCGGCCGCGTCCACCGCCCGCACTTCCTCGGCCAGGCGACCGAAGTCGGCCGCCAGGATCGACGGCGCGACCACCAGTTGCCGGGCCACGCCTCAGCCCGCCGCCACGGCGGCGAGGCGGGCGACCTTCGCGTCCAGGCCGGCGACCAGCGCCTGCCACGAGGCCGCGAACGACTCGCCGCCCTCGCGCTGCAGCCGGCCGGCGAGCGCCTCGATGTCGACGCCCTCGCGGCGGAACTCGTCGAGCAGCTGCTCGCAGTAGCCGCCGTCCACGGGCATCGGCGCGCCGACATGGCCCTGCCTGGCGAACGCCTCGAGTGTCTTCTGCGGCATCGTGTCGATCGTGTCGGCCGCGACCAGCGCCTCGACATACAGGGTCGGCGACGCGGACGGATCCTTGGTGCCGGTGCTGGCCCACAGCAGGCGCTGCGGCGACGCGCCCGCGGCCGCCAGCTTCTGCCAGCGCTCCGAGGCCAGCAGGTCGCGCCAGGCCTTGTAGGTGCGCATCGCGATGGCGATGCCCAGGCGGTTGCGGTACGCGGGCGCCACCGTCTCGTGCACGCCGGCGTCCCAGCGGCTGACGAACAACGAGGCCACCGACGCGATCACCGGCGACTTGCCGTCGTTGAGCCGGCGCTCGATGCCCTTCATGTAGGCCTCGGCCGCGGCCAGGGTCTGCTCGCGCGAGAACAGCAGCGTCACGTTGACCGGGATGCCCTGGTAGATGGCCTCCTCGATGGCGGGGATGCCCTCGGACGTGCCCGGGATCTTGATGAACAGGTTGCGGCGCGCCGCCTGCGCGTGCAGGCTGGCCGCGGCCTGGATCGTCCCGCGCGTGTCGTGCACCAGCAGCGGCGACACCTCCAGCGACACCCAGCCGTCGATCCCGCCGCTGGCCTCGTGCGCGGGCGCGAACAGGTCGGCGGCGCGCTGCAGGTCGTCCACCGCCAGCGCGAAGAACAGGTCCTCGGTGGAGCGGCCCTCGCGCGCCATCCGCGCGATGTCCTCGTCGTACGCGTCGCCCTGCCCCATCGCCTTCTCGAAGATCGTCGGGTTGGAGGTCAGGCCCGTGACCGAGAACTCCGCGATCAGCCGCTCCAGCGTGCCGTCGCGCAGCGTCTCACGGCTGATGTTGTCGATCCACAGGCTTTGCCCGAGGTCATGGAGTTGCTGCGTGGTCTGGCTCATGGGTGGCTCCCGGTAGAGGGAACCATCCGGCAATATTCGTGCGTGCGAGATCGCCGATGTGGTCGACGGTGATGTCGGGCGCGGGGTATTTCGCCGCCTCGGCCGTGTCCAGCGCGTAATGGCCCTGGCGCGGGAAGACCGTGGTGACGGCGTCGCCCCAGGCGGCCTTGAGCGCCCCCAGGATGCGCGGCTTGTCGTCCACCATCACGTAGTGGCGCGCCGGAAAGGTGCGCCGCACCTCGTCGAGCATCAGTTCCTTGTGCACGTAGATCAGCACGCGCCCCTCGACGGCGCGCCACAGGCCCGAGCGCTGGATCTTGCGCGGCTGGAACACGACGTCGCCGTCGGACAGGATCACCGTCGGCCCGAGCCTGGCCATGCGCGCGAGGGCGTCGAGGGCACCCGGGTAGACCCGGTCCTGGAACGGATAGTCCACGAGGAAGCTCGACATCCGCAGCAGCTGCTGAGCCTGCGTGCCCTTGCCCTCGACGTCCTTTCGGTAGAGCTGCAGCGCACCCAGGTAGTCGGCGTAGCCGAGCTCGTCGCGCAGCTTCTCGAACAGCGTCCAGTAGCGGCCGGAGCAGGCGACGCCGAACTCCTGCATCAGGTGGTCGCGGAGGTCGGCAATGATGCGGTCGTTGTCGAGCAACGTGTTGTCCACATCGACCAGGAACACCAGGTCGTGGAGAAGGGAAGCCATCGGCGAGTCGGGGCCTTTGCAGTCGGAACAAGTCAGTTTCGTGAATGCCTGAACGTGGCATGAACGCGCGACCCGGGCAGGCAAGCGGCTTGCCGTTCGACTCTCTCGTTCGCCCGAATGCCGAGCAAGCCCCATACCCGCTTTTGCGCGCGCCCCCCAGGACGCGTGGCGCCGGCCGGCCTCCTTCCCCGCTGCAGAAAGCCCGCCCATGTCCGATCCGCTAGCCCAGCAATGCATCGATACCCTGCGCTTTCTGTCCGTGGACATGGTGCAGAAGGCCGACAGCGGCCACCCCGGCCTGCCGCTGGACGCCGCGCCGATGGCCTACGTGCTGTGGACGCGCTTCCTGAAGCACCATCCGGCGAACCCGGACTGGGCCGACCGCGACCGCTTCGTGCTGTCGGCCGGCCACGGCTCGGCCCTGCTGTACAGCCTGCTGCACGTGACCGGCTACGGACTGTCCCTGGCCGACCTGAAGCAGTTCCGGCAGTGGGGCAGCCGCACGCCGGGGCATCCGGAGCGCGGCCACACCCCCGGCGTCGAGGTCACCACCGGCCCGCTGGGCCAGGGCCTGGCCAACGCGGTGGGCCTGGCGATCGCCGAGGCGCAGCTGGCCGGCACCTACAACCGCGAGGGCCATGCGGTGGTCGACCACCGCACCTGGGCGCTGGTCAGCGACGGCGACCTGATGGAGGGCGTCGCCGCCGAGGCGGCCTCGCTGGCCGGCCACCTGCGGCTGGGCAAGCTGGTCTGCCTGTATGACGACAACGCCGTCTCGCTGTCGGCCGGCACCGCCATCACCTTCACCGACGACACCGCCGGGCGCTTCGAGGCCTGCGGCTGGCAGACGCTGCGGGTGGCCGACGGCAACGACATCGAGGCGATCGACCGTGCGCTGCAGTCCGCGGTGGCCGACACGACGCGCCCCAGCTTGATCCTGGTGCGCACCCACCTGGGGTACGGCTCCCCGAAGCAGGACAGCTTCAAGGCGCACGGTTCGCCGCTGGGCGCGGCCGACGTGGCGGCCACCAAGGCCCGGCTGGGCTGGCCTGCGGCGCCCGATTTCCTGGTGCCCGAGGCCGCCGGCCGCCGGTTCCTGGCCGCGCTCGGCGAAGGCGAGCAGGCCGAGGCGGCCTGGCGGCGGCGGATGGACGCCTACGCCCAGGCCTTTCCCGACCTGGCCGCGCAACTGCAGGCGCGCCTGCGCGGCGAGCTGCCCGCCGGCTGGGACGCCGACCTGCCCCGCTTCCCGGCGGACGCCAAGGGCCTGTCGACGCGCGTGGCCGGCAAGCAGGTGCTGGCCGCGATCGGCGCGAAGCTGCCGGCACTGTTCGGGGGATCGGCCGACCTCGACCCGTCGACCTTCACCGCGCTGGTCGGCCTGGGCGACTTCAATCCGGGCGCCGACGCCGGCGCCGCGCCGATCGAGGGCGCCGATGCCGGCGGCGCGAGCCGGGCCGGCCGCAACCTGCATTTCGGCGTGCGGGAACACGCGATGGGCGCGATCGTCAACGGCCTGGCGGCGCACGGCGGCTTCATCCCCTACGGCTCCACGTTCCTGATCTTCTCCGACTACATGCGCCCGGCGATCCGCCTGGCCGCGCTGCAGAAGCTGCACGCGTTGCACGTGTTCACGCACGACAGCATCGCGCTCGGCGAGGACGGCCCCACGCACCAGCCGATCGAGCAGTTGCTGAGCCTGCGGGCGATCCCGGGCCTGACCCTGATCCGGCCGGCCGACGCCAACGAGACCGTGGTCGCGTGGAAGGTGGCGCTGGCGACGAAGGACCGCCCGGTGCTGCTGGTGCTCACGCGCCAGGACGTGCCCACCCTGGACCGCGCCACCCACCCGGACGCCAACGGCCTGGCCAACGGCGCCTACATCATCGACGAGGGCAGCCATGCCAGCCCCGACCTGATCCTGATCGCCAGCGGTTCGGAGGTCGGGCTGATCGTCGAGGCCGCAGCCACGCTGCGCCGCGACGGCGTGGCGGTGCGCTGCGTGTCGATGCCCAGCTGGGACCTGTTCGACGCCCAGCCGCCCGCCTACCGCGACGCCGTGCTGCCGCCGGGCGTGACCCGGCGCCTGGCGGTCGAGGCCGGCACGACCCTCGGTTGGGAGCGTTACGTGGGGACGGCGGGCGACGTGATCGGCATCGACCACTTCGGTGCGTCGGCACCGGCCAAGGTGCTGCTGGAGGAATTCGGCTTCAGCGCCGCCAACGTCGTCGCCCGCGCGCGCCGGCTGCTCGGCCGGTAGGTGGCCGAGGCCAGGCCCGACGACTCGGCCGCGGGCTCGCGCACCGCGGTCCGGGCCGCGCTGGTCGGCAACGTGCTCGTGGCCGCCACGAAGGCCGGCGCCGCCGTGTTCACAGGCAGCTCGGCGATGCTCAGCGAAGCGGTGCACTCGTTCGTCGACACCGGCAACGAGCTGCTGCTGCTGTACGGCATGCGCCGGGCCGCCAAGCGGGCCGACCGCGAGCACCCGGCGGGCTACGGTCGCGAGCTCTATTTCTGGAGCTTCATCGTCGCGCTGCTCGTGTTCGCGCTCGGCGCGGGCGTGTCGATCTACGAGGGCGTGCATCACGTGCTCGACCCGCAGCCGATCGACAACGCGATCGTCAGCGAGCTCGTGCTGGCCGCGGCCTTCGTGTTCGAAGGCGGGTCGTGGATCGTCTCGCTGCGCCAGTTCAACCAGGCCAAGGGCGCGCTCGGCTACTGGGAGGCCTTCGTCAAGAGCAAGGATCCGCCGCTGTTCATGGTGCTGTTCGAGGACAGCGCGGCGCTGGTCGGCATCGCGATCGCCGCGGTCGGCACGGTGCTGGCGGCCCACTTCGACATGCCGCTGGCCGACGGCATCGCGTCGATCCTGATCGGCCTGGTGCTCGTGTGCACGTCCACGCTGCTCGCCCGCGAGAGCAAGAGCCTGTTGATCGGCGAGCGCGCCGACGGCGCGCTGGTTGCGTCCATCCTCGAGATCGCCAACGCCGCCTGCGGCCCGTCGCGCGCTAACGGCGTGCTGACGATCCAGCTGGCGCCGCAGCAGATCATGGCCGCGATCAGCTTCGAGTTCGACGACGCGCTCACGGCGCCCCGCATCGAGGAACTGGTCGCCGACATCGAACGCCGCATCCACGCGGCCCATCCCGAGGTGACTTCGCTGTTCATCAAGCCGCAGACACCCCAGCAATACCGGCAGACGGTGCGCGACCGGTACGGCGACGATCCGGTCGCGTCGCCGCCGGCCCGCTAGAACCCCATGCTGGCCAGCAGGTCGTCGACGTCGTCCTGCCTGAGCGCCTTGTCGGGAACCTGCGGCCCCTGCAGTTCGTGGTCGCCGCCGTGCCGGGCCAGGCTGGCCGGGGCGGTGTCGACCAGCAGTTCGAGCAGCTGGTTCTCGGTGCGGCTGATGATGTCGACCACCTTCTTGATGACCTGGCCCGACAGGTCCTGGAAGCTCTGGGTCATCATGATCTCGGTCAGCAGGTCGTTCTGCTGCTGGGCGAAGCCGGCGGCCCGCTCGGCGTAGTCGGCGCACTGCTTCATCATCGCCTTGCACATCATCGGGCTCAGCTCGCCCTGGGCGCGCCGGCGGATGGTCTGCGCCAGCTCGCGGCCGCGCTCGGCGACCTGGCTGCATTCGGGCAGGCCCTGCTCCACCGTCGCCAGCACCTGGTGGGCCGCCTGCTCGGTGAGCTTGCCCACGTAGGTGAGACGGTCGCGCGCATCCGGAATCTCGGCGGCCACCGCGCCGAGCGAGCGGTCGAAGCCGAGCTCGCGCAGCGACTCCAGGAGGCCGCGCGCGATCGTGCCCAGCTGGTTGAAGGCGTCCGTGCGGACGAGTTCGGCGGTATCGGTCATGGTGTCTTTCCTGGCGCTCAGGCGGATTGGAGGTCGTGCTTGACGAGGATGCGGGTGAGCTTCTCCAGCAGGGTGTCCTGCGTGAAGGGCTTGACGATGTAGCCGTCGGCGCCCGCCTGGGCCGCCTCGACGATGTTTTCCTTCTTGCCTTCGGCGGTGACCAGCAGCACCGGCATGCGCGCGAACTTCGGATTCGCCCGCAGCGCCTTCAGCAAGGCCAGGCCCGTCATGTTGGGCATGTTCCAGTCGGTGACGACGACGTCGACCGCGTTGTTCTCGACGGTGCGCAGCGCCTGCACGCCGTCCTCGGCCTCGAGGATGCGCGTCGCGCCGCACTGGCGCAGCAGGCCGACGACGATCCGGCGCATCGTCGAGAAGTCGTCGACGACCAGGAACACGAGTTCGGGATTCAGGATCATGCGAGCGCCTCGTCGGGCGCCGGGGCGCGGTCTGCGGAAAGGTGGCCCGGATCGAGGACGCTGCAGGAGTGCAGCCCGTCGGCCTGGGCGAAGGTGAGCAGGTCGAGGTGGCCCGCCCGTGGCAGGCCCGCGCGCTGGCGCTGCGCCGCGTCGAGTTCGAACTCGACGATCGCCTGGACGCGCTCGACGGCCCCCAGCAGGGCCTCGGCGGATTCAGCGCGTCGCTCGGCGGCAGGGAGGGCGGGGTCGATGACCGGATTCATTGCGGGCCTGGTTGGAAGATCTCAAAGTTGTCATCGGCCGCGCGATCTCTCCGCGAATGGATCACTAGAAATGATATAAATGATTGTGGTGGAGTTGGCACTTATCATTTGCCAGCACGGCCGGGCGCGCGGCGGCCGGTGTGCGGCAGCGGCCGTCAGTGGAAGACGCCCACCGCCTCCGCCAGTCGCGACATCTGCTGGCTGAGGCTTTCCGAGGCAGCGCTGCTCTGCTCGACCAGCGCGGCGTTCTGCTGGGTCACCTGGTCGATGTGGCCGATCGCCTGCGCGACCTGCGCGATGCCCGCGGTCTGCTCGGTGGTGGCCGTGGTGATCTCGGCGATCATCACGGAGACGCGGCCGGCCTGCGCCACGATGTCGGCGATCGTGCGACCGGCGGCGCCGACCTCGCGCGCACCCGACTCCGCGCGCTCGACGCTGTCGGCGATCAGGGTGCGGATCTCCTTGGCCGCCTCCGCGCTGCGCTGGGCCAGGCCGCGCACCTCGCCGGCGACGACCGCGAAGCCGCGGCCCTGTTCGCCCGCGCGCGCCGCCTCCACCGCCGCGTTCAATGCCAGGATGTTGGTCTGGAACGCGATGGCGTCGATCACGCCGACGATCTCGGCGATCTTGCGCGAGCGGTGCGTGATGTCGTCCATCGTGCGCACCACGCCGGCGACCGCGTCGCCGCCCTTCGTCGCGGTGGCGCTCGCCGCGTCGGACAGTTCGCTCGCCGTGCGCGCGGTCGCGGCGTTGTTCCGCACCGTCGCGGTCATCTGCTCCATCGACGCGGCGGTCTGCTCCACGCTGGCCGCCGCCTGCTCGGTGCGGGCGCTGAGGTCGTTGTTGCCCTGCGCGATCTCGGCGGTGGCGGTGCGCGCCAGGTGCACCTGGCCCGTCACGTCGTCGATGATCCAGCGGAACATCAGGCCCACCTGGCCGATGGTGCGCATCGTCATGCCGATCTCGTCCACCCGGTCCATGTGCAGGGCCGCCTGCGTGTCCCCGGAGGCCACGCGCAGCGCCTGGTCCCGCATCTGCTCCAGCGGCGTCGAGATCTGGGACTGCAGCCACCACGTGGCCGCCGCGAAGCAGGCCGCGGCCGATCCCGCGAATTCGAGCAGCGCCGGGCCGGCCAGTCCCAGCAGCCCGGCGCAGGCGATCACGGCGGGCGCGGCGACCAGCGCGGCCAGGCGCAGCCGCCAGCGCACCGGCATCGTCTGGCCCCAGGAGCGCCAGCGCATCGCGCCGGTGTGCGAGACCAGGCCCTTGCAGAAGCGCAGGCCGCCGGCCTGGCCGGCGCGAAAGCGCGCGTACAGGGCCTCGGCGGCGGCCACCTCGTCGCGGCCGGGCCTGGTGCGCACCGACATGTAGCCCACGTGGCGGCCGCCGCGCACGACGGGCATGGCGTTGGCACGCACCCAGTAGTGGTCGCCGTCCTTGCGGCGGTTCTTGACCAGCGCCGTCCACGGCTCGCCGCCGCCGAGCGTGGCCCACATGTCGGCGAAGGCCTCGGCAGGCATGTCGGGGTGGCGCACCACGTTGTGCGGCTGGCCCTCGAGCTCCTCGCGGGTGAAGCCGCTGGCCGCCACGAACGCGTCGTTCGCGTAGGTGATGCGGCTGTCCGTGTCGGTGGTCGACATCAGCGTGGCATCGGCGGGGAAGTCGAACTCACGCTGGGTGACAGGCAGGTTGGCGCGCATGGAGAGGCTTTCGAAGTCGTCGACGGGGCGCAGTCAGTCAGCGCGTGTCGCGCGACGGATCAATGCGTCAGACATCATCGACACCACGCCCGCTCATCAAAAGCGTCATTTATGGCCAATTTCGCTATCAAATGACGAATTTCTGTCGGGATGGCTCGATGACCTTGTAGGGAGTTCTTGACACCACCCACTCGAGACGCCCGGAACCCGTCCGCACCGGCGCCGGTCAGGGCGCGTCTTCCATCGCCACCGTGTATTCGCCGCGGCGCGCCAGCCGGTTCAGCCGCGCCCGTTCGACGAGGGCCTGACGCGCCGCGGCGACGTTGTCCGCCCGGCCGGCCCAGGCCTTCATCGCCGGATCCTGGATCGCACGGGCGAAGGAGAACGCGAGCGGCCACGGCAGCCCGCGCGCGTGGCGCAGGTGCATCGCGTTGAGCCGCGCCGACGCGTCGCCCGCGTCCTGTCCGCCCGAGAGGAAGGCGACGCCGCCGATCGCCGCCGGCACGCTGCGGCGCAGGGTGCGCACCGTGGCGTCGGCGACCTCGTCCACGCTCGCCTGCAGCGGGCACGCCAGGCCCGGCACCACCATGTTGGGCTTCAGCAGCAGGCCTTCGAGCAGCACGCGCTGCGCGCGCAGCGCGGCGAACACGGCGTCCAGCGTGCGCGCGGTGACCGCGGCGCAGCGCGCCAGCGTGTGGTCGCCGTCCATCAGCACCTCGGGTTCGACGATGGGCACGAGGCCCGCCTCCTGGCACAGCGCGGCGTAGCGCGCGAGCGCCTGCGCATTGGCCTCGATGCAGCCGCGCGAGGGGGCATCGCGGGCCTCGGCGATGGTGATGACGGCGCGCCACTTCGCGAAGCGCGCCCCCAGGGCCGCGTACCCGGCCAGCCGCTCGCGCAGGCCGTCCAGGCCCTCGGTGACGAGTTCGCCGTCGTGCAGCGCCAGCGGCCGCGCGCCGGCGTCCACCTTGATGCCCGGCACGATGCCCAGGCGCTGCAGCGCCTGGGCGAACGGCACGTCGGCGAAGGTGCGCGTGCGTATCGTCTCGTCGTGCAGGATCGCCCCGGCGATCGACTCGGCCAGGCCCGGCGCGCCGACGATCATGTCGCGGTACGCGCGCCGCATCTCCGCGGTCTGCGCGATGCCCAGCGCGGCGAAGCGCCGGTCGGCGGTGGGCGGGCTCTCGTCCATCGCCAGCAGCCCCTTGTCGCCGGCCGTGAGGGCGGCCGCGGTGGCCACCAGGATCTGTTCGTTCATCGTCGACGCTCCGGCTGCGCTGGCGCGGCGCCAGCCCGGCCGCGCGGCAATCCACGCACCCGTGCCGGCGGCCTTGCGCGAGGCTGGCGGGCACGCTGTTCGGGCATGGGGCTTGCCGAAGGCGCGCAAGTCCGCGTCGACGCCTCGAACTCATCCGTACGAGATGATCGCGCCACTCCACTTCGAAGGACCGCAGTGCAACTCGGAATGATCGGCCTGGGCCGGATGGGCGCCAACATGGCGCGCCGCGTGATGAGCCGGGGCCACCCGTGCGTGGTGCAGGACCCGAACCCCGCCGCCGTGGCGGCCCTGGTGGCCGACGGCGCCACCGGCGCCGCGACGCCGCAGGAACTGGCCGCCCGCCTGAGCCGGCCACGCGCCGTGTGGCTGATGGTGCCGGCGGCCGTCGTCGATCGCGTGCTGGCCGACCTGGTCGCGCACCTGGAGCCCGGCGACATCGTCATCGACGGCGGCAACTCCTGGTACCGCGACGACATCGACCGCGCCCGGCGCCTGAAGGACGCGGGCCTGCACTACGTGGACTGCGGCACCAGCGGCGGCATCGCCGGCCACGATCGCGGCTACTGCCTGATGGTGGGGGCCGAGACCGACGTGTTCGACCACCTGCGGCCGGTCTTCCAGGCGCTGGCCCCCGGGGTCGGCAGCGCGCCGCGCACGCCCGGGCGCGACGGCGAGCCCGCCGACGCCGAGCAGGGCTTCCTGCACTGCGGTCCCAACGGCGCCGGGCACTTCGTGAAGATGGTGCACAACGGCATCGAGTACGGGATGATGGCCGCGTTCGCCGAGGGCTTCAACATCCTGCGCCACGCCAACGTCGGCAAGCAGGACCACGCGGCCGACGCCGAGACGGCGCCGATGCGCGACCCGCAGTACTACCAGTTCGACATCGACATCCCGCAGGTGGCCGAGGTGTGGCGCCGCGGCAGCGTCGTCGGCTCGTGGCTGCTCGACCTCACCGCCAAGGCGCTCGTCGCCGACCCGCAGCTGTCGGCCTTCGGCGGCCGCGTGTCCGACTCCGGCGAGGGCCGCTGGACGATCCAGGCTGCCATCGACGAGGGCGTGCCCACCCAGGTGCTCAGCGCCGCGCTGTACGACCGCTTCTCGTCGCGCGGCGAAGGCACGTTCGCCAACCAGATCCTGTCGGCGATGCGCGCCGAGTTCGGCGGCCACGCCGAGAAGAAGGCCCAGGAAACCCCATGACCGACCCGACGACGTCCCGCCCCGCCCCGCATTCGGACGCGCTCGTGCTGTTCGGGTTCACCGGCGACCTGGCCACCAAGAAGATCTTCCCCGCGCTCTACGCGATGGCCAGGCGCGGCGAGCTGGTGCCGCGCGTGGTGGGCGTCGCGGGCCGGCCGCTGACCGACGCGCAGGTTCACCAGCGCGTGCGCGACTCGATCGAGAAGGACGGCGACGGCATCGTCGACGGCGCCGCCTTCGACCGGCTGCAGCAGGCCATCCGCTACGTCGGCGGCGACTACAACAAGCCGCAGACCTTCGAGGACTTGAAGCAGGCCCTGGCGGGCGCGCTGCGTCCGGCCCACTACCTCGCGGTGCCGCCGACGCTGTTCGAGACCGTCATCCGCAGCCTCGGCGCGGCCGGCCTTGCGAAGGACGCGCGGCTGATCGTCGAGAAGCCGTTCGGCCGCGACCTGGCATCGGCCCGGCAGCTGGACGCCGTCGCGCGCGCGGTGTTCCCGGACGAGGCGATCTTCCGCATCGACCACTACCTGGGCAAGGAGGCGATCATGAACCTCCTGTACTTCCGCTTCGCCAACTCGTTCCTCGAACCGCTGTGGTGCCGCGATCACGTGGCCAGCGTGCAGATGACGATGGCCGAGGACTTCGGCGTCGGCGACCGCGGCGCGTTCTACGAGTCGGCCGGCACGCTGCGCGACGTGGTCGAGAACCACCTGTTCCAGATCGTGGCGCTGCTGGCGATGGAGCCGCCCGCCTCGCTCGCCATCGCCGACCTGCACGCCGCCAAGGCCGCCGTGTTCGAGGCGCTGCGGCCGTTGAGGCCCGCGGACCTGGTGCGCGGCCAGTACGCGGGCTACCGCCGGGAAAAGGACGTCGCGCCGGACTCCGACGTCGAGACCTTCGTCGCGCTGCGGTTGCACGTGGACGTGCCGCGCTGGCAGGGCGTGCCGTTCTACCTGCGCGCCGGCAAGCGACTGCCCGACACCGCGGTGGAGGTGCAGGTGCAGTTCAAGGCGCCGCGCCATGCGCTGTTCGACGACGCCGCCGGCCGGCCGAACTACCTGCGCTTCCGCATCCAGCCGACCTCGGCCATCGCGCTGGCCACGCGCGTCAAGGACGTCGGCAAGCGCTTCGTCGGCCGCCAGAGCGAGCTCTACGCCTGCGAGGACCTCAGCGACGAGGAAGCCCCCTACGACCGCCTGCTGGGCGATGCGATGGCCGGCGACGGCTCGCTGTTCACCAGCCTGGCGGCCGTCGAAGCGGCCTGGCGCGCGGTCGACGACATCCTCGTCGACCATCCCCCGGTCGTCGCGTACGCGCCCGGCAGTTGGGGACCCGCCGAGGCCGACGCGCTGATCGCCGGCGACGGCGGCTGGCATGCGCCGTTGCCCGAACGGCCGGCCGCGGCGGACCGCCCCGCTGCCGCGGCGCCGCCGGCCGCAATCCCGACCGCGCCGGCCGCGCGCTGATCCTGCGCTATCGTCGACGCAGCAACGCAGGAAACCCATGGCCCAGATCATCTCCCCCCTCGCCGGCCAGCCGGCGCCGCGCTCGTCGCTGGTCGACATCCCCCGCCTGGTCAGCGCGTACTACACGCTGCAGCCCGATCCGGCGGAGCCGGCGCAGCGCGTCGCGTTCGGCACCTCGGGCCATCGCGGCAACGCGTTCGACCACTCGTTCAACGAGCGCCACGTGCTGGCCATCACGCAGGCGATCTGCGACTACCGCGCCGCCAAGGGCATCGACGGCCCGCTGTTCATCGGCATCGACACCCACGCGCTGTCCGAGCCGGCGCTGCGCAGCGCGCTGGAGGTGCTCGCGGCCAACGGCGTCGACACCATGCTGGCGATGAACGACGAGTACACGCCCACGCCGGCGGTCTCGCACGCGATCATCACGCACAACCTCGGCCGCACGTCGCGGCTGGCCGACGGCATCGTCGTCACGCCGTCGCACAACCCGCCCGACAACGGCGGCTTCAAGTACAACCCGACCAACGGCGGCCCCGCCGCCGAGGACATCACAAAGGGCGTGCAGGACGCGGCCAACGCCTACCTCGAGAAGAACCTCGCGGGCGTGCGCCGCGTGACGTACGCGCAGGCGCTCGCGGCGCCCACCACGCACCGCCGCGACTACCTCGGCTGGTACGTGGCCGACCTCGGCAGCGTGGTCGACATGGACGCGATCCGCGAGTCCAAGGTGCACCTGGGCGTCGATCCGCTGGGCGGCGCCGGCGTGCACTACTGGAGCCGCATCGCCGAGCAGTACCGGCTCGACCTCACCGTGGTCAGCGACGTCGTCGACCCGACCTTCGGCTTCATGACGCTGGACTGGGACGGCAGGATCCGCATGGATCCGTCGTCGCCGTACGCGATGGCGCCCCTGGTGGCGCTGCGCGACCAGTTCGACGTCGCGTTCGCGTGCGACACCGACCACGACCGCCACGGCATCGTCACCCGCGGCGCCGGCCTGCTGGCGCCCAACAGCTACCTCGCGGTGGCCATCGACTACCTGTTCCGCCATCGTCCGCAATGGGGCGCGCAGGCGGCCATCGGCAAGACGGTGGTGTCCTCGCGCATGATCGACCTCGTCGCCAAGCGCCTGCAGCGCCGGATGATCGAGGTGCCCGTGGGCTTCAAGTGGTTCGCCGCCGGACTGGCCGACGGCAGCCTCGGCTTCGGCGGCGAGGAGAGCGCGGGCGCCGCTTTCCTGCGCCGCGACGGCACGGCGTGGACCACCGACAAGGACGGGATCACGCTGGCGCTGCTGGCCGCCGAGATCACCGCGAAGACCGGCAGCGACCCGGGCGCGCTGTACGCGAAGATGACGCGCGAACTGGGCAATCCGGTGTCCGACCGCGTCGAGGCGCCGGCCAACGCGCAGCAGAAGAAGCGCCTGTCCGCGCTGGCGCCGGACGCCATCGCCACGCACGAGATCGCCGGCGAGCCGATCACCGAGGTCACCGCCACGGCGCCCGGCAACGGCGCGCCCATCGGCGGCATCCGCGTCAGCTCCAAGAGCGGCTGGTTCGCCGCGCGGCCGTCGGGCACCGAGGAGATCTACAAGATCTACGCCGAGAGCTTCGAGGGCGAGGCGCACCTGCAGCGGCTGCTGTCCGAGGCGCAGGCGCTGGTGGACAAGGCGATCGCCGACTGAAGCGCCCCGGCGGTGGCGGACGCGGCCAGAATGCGTCCATGGACGACACCCTGACCATCCGACCCGTCGCGCCGGCCGACCGCCTGGCCTGGGAGCCGCTCTGGGCCGGCTACAACGCGTTCTATGAGCGCAGCGGCCCGACCGCCCTGGCACCCGAGGTCACGCAGTCCACCTGGCAACGCTTCCTCGACCCCGGCGAGCCGGTGTTCGCGCTGGTCGCCGAGCAGGGCGGCGAGCTCGCGGGCCTGGCGCACTACCTGTTCCACCGCAGCACCACCCGCATCGAGCCGGTCTGCTACCTGCAGGACCTGTTCACGTCACCGGCGTTGCGCGGCCGGGGCGTGGGGCGTGCGTTGATCGAAGGCGTCTATGCGCGCGCCCATGAGGCGGGGGTGCGGCGCACGTACTGGCAGACGCGTCAGACCAACACGGCGGGACGGCTGCTCTACGACAAGCTGGCCCGCCACGCCGGGTTCATCGTGTATTCGCACGACGCCTGACGCCCGGCCACTGCGCAAGCGGGCCCGGGCCGACGCCGGCCTCGGACAGCGGCGACGCCTCGGCGGCGTGCAGCGGCGTCTCGCCCAGCGGCACGTGGTGCGACTCCTCGTTGTCGTCCAGCGTGCCGTTGCGCAGCCGCACCGGGTACAGGCAGTCGAGGTTGGCCAGGTCGGGCGGCCCGTCCTCCTCGCGCACGATCCAGTGGATGGCGGTCGTGCTGCGTCCGCGGTCGGCCGACAGCGCCTTGACCACATGGCTCAACGCCACCGGGTGCGACGGGTCGCTGCCCGCCAGGTCCATCGCGAGCTGGCCGGTCTGGCGGCGGAACACACCCGACGGTGTCCGCTCGTCGGGGTGGGCCCAGCAGAAGTGGCTGGGAATCATCTCGCCGGGCATCGCCACGCGGTCGGGGAACATGCCGACCTCCAGCATCAGCTTGTCGAGGATGGTGCGGGTCTTGTAGAACTGCGGCTCGCGCATGCACGCGAAGTAGAAGTGGATCTCGACGTTCGCGGGCACGGGCCAGAGCGCGGCATCGAACTTCATGCCGCTTCCGGAAACAACATAGGTCTTGGTCATGGCTCCACCGATCCACGCCATCGGTGGCCCGACGGCACTGCCGGGCGTGATACCCGTGACCGCATTTTAAGGCGCCGGCGCCCGCCGCCATTGGCCAGAAAACGACAACAGTGGTAACGAAGCAGGCACCGCGGCTTGCCCGCGAACTGCCGGGCGAATCCGCGCCTCATGCGGCTTTCGACGGGAGGCGTGCGGATCCAATATCTGCCTATCCCGCGTCGGGGTGACCGCGTCCGCCTGCAGACCCGGCCACGCCGGCGCATTCCCGCAGACCGACCGGTTCGACCCGCCCCTGCCATGCGCCGCCTCGCCCTCGCCCACCGCGCCCTCGCCGCCGCCCTCCTGGTGGCGGCCGCGCGTGCCGCCGCCGGCGAACCGACGGCGGCGCGCGCCGACTTCCTGGACTCGCCCGCCATCGTCGGCGGCGGCCAATGGCAGTTCGACGCCGTCTTCCCGCTGCTGCCGGGACCGCACGAGCGCGCGGGGTCGCGCGTCGCGTCGCGCTTCGCGGCGCTGGACGTCGCGCTCCGGCCCGGGCGCACGCTTGCGCTGCGGGCCGCGGCGGCCGGCCCGGCGGACGAGCCGCCGCTGGAAACCGCCAACGACCGCATGCGGCGGCTGCGCGGCTTCACCGACGTGTCGCTGGGAGCCCAGTGGCGCGTGCGCGGCGGCGACGCGGGCTGGCTGCCCGGCGTCGCCTGGCTGGCCGATGTCGAGACGACGACGGGCTCGCCCGCGTTCCGCGACCGCAACGTCCGGCCGTCGCTGCGCGCCACCGCCCAGTGGGCGCTCGCCGGCGAGCTGAGCCTGGGCGTGATGCCGGGCCTGTACCGGGACCGCGGCGACGACGGCCGCCACTACGCGGCCGGCGTGCTGGCCGTGACCCTGGGCAAGTCGTGGACGCCGCGACTGCAGGGCTTCGTCGAGCTGGCCGGCCAGTGCCTGTCGCGGCCGCAGGCCGACGCGTCGCTGCTCAACATCGACACCGGCGTGGCGTTCGCGGCCTCGCGGACGATGCAGGTGGACATGGTGGTCTCGCGCAGCCTGTCGGGCAGCGCGTCGCAACAGGTGCGCGGCGGGCTCAGCGTGTCGTCGCGCTTCTGAGCGCAAGCAACAAATTGCAGCGGCGGCGAGCCGCAAGCGCCACCGCCGCGTCCAAACGCGCGCGGCCAGCCGCCGTGGGCGCGGCCCGGTCCGGCGTGAACTAGTGCGCACGAACCCGCGGTACCTGCACGCGAAGGCTGGCCAGGCGGGCGCGGCGCGGCCACAGTCCGGCTGCGGGCCAGGGCGTGCCGGCGGCGGCGCAACGCGCCGGCTCGTCACGTCGCGTAACGTTACAAGACGAACAGGGGCCGGATCCGCCGGCTCATGCGTTGACGCGTTTCGCGGCGGTCCCGCAAGATCGAATCAGTCCTCCAGGGCGTCTCCCGACCGCCGGCTCGTGCCGCAGGCGGCATGGCGCCCGGCATCGTCTTCGTCATCGGCCTCCATGCGTTCCCCCTGCTTCCCCGCCGCGTCCCGACCGCCCCGTTCCGCACTGGCCACCAGCGTGCTTTTCCTGGCCGCCGCCTGCCCGCAGGCCTTCGCCGCGGCCGACGACCAATATGCGCCGACGACACCGGCCGCCACCGCCCCCACCGGCTTCGTGGCCGCGGCGCGCAAGCTGATCGACGACACGATGGTGCGCGAGCGCGCCGTGGTCTCGGTGCTGCGCGAGAGCGTCGTCTCGCGCGTGATGGCCAGCTCGTGGCGGCTGAGCCTGGGCTCGCCCTACGTCACGCGGGCCACCGCCATCGTCTCGCACGGGCCGGTGCCCAACGACCTGGGCGACGACACGGCGCCCCCGTCCGCCGACGCGCTCGACCTGTCGCTGGGCGCGCGCTGGCGCGTCGTGCACGGCGACGCCAACTCGCACGTGCCGGCGGCGGCCTGGATGCCCGACCTGCAGATTGCCGACGCCCACAACGCCGCGCTGCGCCCCACGCTCAACCTCAGCGGCGAATGGGCGCTGCCCAACGACTTCTCGCTGGGCGTGATGCCCGGCATGGCCGTCGACTACTCGGTGCAGGGCCGCCGCCAGGCCACCGGCACCTTCGCGGTGACGCTGGGCAAGACCTGGTCGCCGCAATGGCGCACCTTCGTCGACATGGCGCGCGACCGGCTCGCCTCGGTTCAGATCGCCGGCGTATCCACCAGCGTCGACGCCGGCATCACCTTCGTGGCCACGCGCAGCACGCAGATCGATTTCGCCGTCACGCGCGGCCTCAGCGACACCGCCACGCCGTTCCAGGCCGGGCTGGGCCTGTCGTCGAGCTTCTAGCGCGGAACTTCCCCGCCGGCACGGGATCGATCTGCGCGCCCGCAGGCCCGCTGTTGCGGCGATCCCCCACCGCTGCATCGCGTGACAATCGAGGCCTTGTCCCCAGGCCTCGTCCTGTTCTATGCTGCAGTGCATCAGCGCCATGAAGATGATTCCGTCCCTGTCCCTCGTCGCCCGCCTGCTCGCCGCCGCCCTGCTGGGCGCGGCCGGCGCCGGCGTGCACGCGCAGCAGGACGCGTTCGGGGCCGATGTCGAGCTCGACGCGCTGGCCACCGACGCGCAGGACGCCGCCGTCTACGCGACGCTGCTGCCCAATCCCGACGCGGCGAACCCGGCGCTGGTGCGCTCGGCGATCGCCGCCGCGCTGGCCGCGCCCGACCCCCAGCCGCGCAGCGTCGTGCCGACCACGGTCGCGACCGCCAGGCCCGGCCTCCGGCCGGTGCGCATCGACCCGATCGCCGTGGCCGCGCCGCCGACCCGCCTGGTGCTCGACAGCAACCAGATCGTGCAGTTGCACGCCGACGGGATGCCGCCCGTCAACGGCCCCGACCGCGATCCGCTGGTGCGCGTGATGCCGCGCGCGGCCAACCCGGCCGACGTCACGTTCGGCGCGCGCTGGAGCGCGCAGGACCGCATCCAGGCACCGGTGCTGTCGCAACTGGCCTGGGGCGCCCACGCCGACGTCGTCTCGGGCGCGCCGCCGGCGCGTGCGGGCAACGTGCGGCGCTCGCTGCGCATCACCGCCATGTGGGACAGCCCCGAGGACCTGTCCATCGGCTTCACGCCGGGCTTCACGCGCGGCGGCGGCATGGCGTTCGAGCACTACGTCGCCGGCCTCGAGGTGAGCACCGTCGACAAGACCAAGGCCGCCCGCTGGAAGAGCTTCGTCGAGCTGTCCGGCGAGAAGCTGGCCTTCAACAACGTGATCGACAACAACACGGCCCACGTGGCGGCCGGCGCGTCGTGGGCGGCGTCGTCGAACACGCAGCTGGACATCTCGGTGTCGCGCGGCACCACCTGGCAGGCCACCGACCTGCAGTCCAACCTCGGCCTGTCGGTCCACTTCTGACGCGTCAGCGCAGGGCGTCCAGCAGCGCCGCGGCCCGGCCCATCGCGTCGTCCCTGGCCGCGCGATTGCCGGCCACCGCCTGGCGCGCCGTGCCGGGATCGTCGAAGTCGTGGGTGGCGCCGGGGTAGACGGTCACCGACACGGGGCCGCCCGTGGCCTGGCGCAGCACGCGTTCGCACACGACCGGCGACACCTCCTCGTCGTCGGCGCCGAGAAAGGCCCAGACCTCGGCATCGGCCGCGGGGTGTTCCGAGATCAGCGCCTTGGGTCCGCAGCCCGGATAGAACACCAGCGCGGCGCGAAAGCGCGCCGGCCCGCCGGGGGCGGTGGCCTGGCGATGCATCGTGTTGAGCGCGGTGCTCGCGCCGTTGGACCAGCCCTGCAGCATCACGCGGCCGGGCAGCACATCGGGGCGCGCCCGCAGCCACGCGAGCGCGCCTTCGGCGTCGAGCGGACGCACGCTGCGTTCGTTGACCGCGTCGCGGTCGGGATCGTCGTGCGTGAAGCGGCCGTAGCCGTGCGCGCGGCCGCGCGGCCCGAAGCTGTCCACCAGCAGCGCGAGGTAGCCGTGCGCGGCCCAGTACTCGCCCCACATCTCGTGGCGCTTCGACAAGGTGGCGGCGTTGCAGGGCGACGCCGCGCCGGGCGTCACCCGCGTGCAGCCGGCGTTGACGTTGGCCGAGTACGGGCCGGCACGCCCGTGCAGCATCACCACCGCCGGATGCGGGCCGGCCCCGGCCGGCACGAACAGGTAGCCCACGAGCTCGGTGCGACCGTCGGCGCTGGGGAAGTGCTCGGCGTGCGCCACCGCCGCCTCGGCCGACTTGCGCGCCGCGCCGGCCGGTGGCGCGCCCACCGCCCAGGCCAGGAACAGGGTGGCAGCGCACAGGCGGCTCGACGGCGTCATCGCGATTCTCCCCGGCCGCCGGCGACGGCCGCGGCGTGGCCGGAGTATCGCGCGCCCGGCCCCGCCCGCGTGCGGGACGCGCTCAGGCGAGCGCGTGCACGCCCTGGTAGCCCACGTACAGGCCGACGATCATGATCAACACGCCGGAGAAGTACGGCGCACGCGCCGCGATCTCGCCGAAGCGGCTACTGCCGACGTGCCTGGCCAGGTGCTTGACGCTCAGCGCGGCGACCACGCCCGAGGCCACCATCGTCAGCGCCAGGCCGACACTGAAGCCCAGCACCAGCGTCGCGCCGAGGGCCAGCTTCTTCAGCTGCAGGCACAGCAGCAGCACCGTGATGGACGCCGGACACGGGATCAGGCCGCCGGTCAGGCCGAACAGGACGATCTGGCCGGTGGTCACGTGGCGGCCGGCGAAGCGGCGCTGGATCTGGTCGGCGTGCGCGCGCGCGTGAGGATCGGACTCGGCGACGGCGGCCGGCACGGCGTGGTCCTGCACGCACGACGCGCCGTGGACATGTCCGTGGTCGTGGTCGTGGTCGGCATGCGCATGGTCGTGGCCGGGCGCCGCGACCGCATGGTCGTGCGCATGGTCGTGATCATGCCCACCCGCGCCGCCATGGTCGTGAAAGCACGCCGCCTCGTTGCGCGACGTGCGCCAGAGCATCCAGGCGCCCACGCCGATGATCATCGCCGCCGACACGATCTGCATCCACGGCTCGCTCGCCTCGGCGCTCCAGTGCTGCCCGAAGTACAGGCCGCCCAGCGCGATCAGCCACACGATGGCGGTGTGGGACAGCGTCGCGGACAGGCCCAGCAGCACGGCCTGCATCAGCGTGCCGCGCACCGCGACGATGAACGCGGCCATCATCGTCTTGGAGTGGCCGGGCTCGAGGCCGTGCAGCGCGCCCAGCACCACCGCGCTGGGAAGGAACAGCCAGGCGTTGCCGCCGTTGAGCAGGGTCTGGAGATCGGTCATAGGTATTTCGTGATGGCCTTGAACTGCTGGATCGCGTCGCGCGCGCCGACGCCGTCCACCGCGTGTTCCAGGCAGTGGTCGATGTGGTCGTGCACCAGGGTCTTCTTGGCGTTGCCGACGGCGCTTTCCACTGCCTGCATCTGCTGGGCGATGTCCAGGCAGTCGCGGCCTTCCTCCAGCATCGCGACGATGCTGCGCAGGTGACCCTCGGCGCGCTTCAGGCGCTTGATGATGTCGGGGTGGGAAGGATGGACGGCCATGGCTTTTATCCTGTGGGGGAGGATAGGATAACCGGTCCGGCTGTCGGCAGTCTGACCAGGGTTTTGCGCGGGTGCGCTGGAGCACGCCGATGGCGCGGCTAACATGGCCGCTCGCCCGCCCGGTCGCGTCGGGCCCTCCGTTCCTCCTGCCGCAGCGCTCCCCGTCCATGGCCACGTACAAAGGCATTGCATTCCCCGACAACGTGGCGCCGCTCGCGCGCCACATGCCTTCCGTCAACGACCACCGCGAGGCGCTGGCCACGCTGAGCGGCACCTGGGACACGCTGGCGCTGCTGGCCCACCTGTCCAACCTGCGCGCCGACATGAGCGAGGTGCGGGCCAGCTTCGGCCAGCTGACCGGCGAGATGCTCGCCTGCCTGGCCGAGGAGATGCTGGCGCTGGCCGACGCGACGCTCGGCCACCAGGCCCGCATCGCCGTCGACGTGCTCACGCGCAACCTGTTCGAGCGCACGGCCGACATCGGCTTCCTGGCCACCGACAGCGCCATCGTCGAGGCCTGCGTCGCCGACGACCCCGCCGCCTTCGCCGCGCTGCGCGGGCGCCTGCGCGACTATGCGGCGCGCTACACCGTCTACCGCGACATCGTGCTGCTGGCGCCCGACGGACAGGTGCGCACGCGCCTGGTCGACGGCTTCGCCGGCCGCTCGGCCGCGCCCCTCGTGGCCCGGGCCCTCGCCGGCCAGGGCGGCTTCGTCGAGACGCTGGCGCCCACCGACTTCTGCGGCGGTGCGACCGCCCTGACCTACGCCTGGCGCGTCGAGCACGGCGGCCGCGCCGTCGGCGTGCTGGCGCTGGTGTTCGACCTGCAGCGCGAGGCCGAGACGATCTTCGAGCGCCTGGCCGCGCACGACGAGGTGCTGGCGTTCGTCGATGCCGGCGGTCGCGTGGTGGTCTCCAACGACGCGGCCCGCCTGCCCGCGGGCCGCCTGCTGGCGCTGCCCGACGGCACGCCGTCGCTGCGCCTGGGCGGCGTCACCCACCTGGCGGCGCGGCGCCACGGGCAGCCATACCAGGGCTACCCGGGCCCCGGCTGGTCCACGGTGGCGCTGGCGCCGGTCGAGCTCGCCTTCGACGACGGCACGCAGGCGACGACGCCGGTCGACTTCTCCGGCGAGGCCGTGTTCTCGCAGCGCCTGCTCGACGTGCCGGTGCGCGCCCGCGAGATCCAGCGCCGCCTGGACCGCATGGTGTGGAACGGCCGCATCCACCAGGCCGCCGAGTCCAACGACTTCTCGCGTTCGCTGCTGGAGGAGATCGCCGCCACCGGCCGCCGCACCAAGGACGTGTTCGAGCGCGCATCGTCGGAGCTGCTGGCCACGGTGACCGCGGGCCTGCTGGGCGAGGCGCGGTTCCTGGCCGACCTGGCGGTGGACGTGCTCGATCGCAACCTCTACGAACGCGCCAACGACTGCCGCTGGTGGGCCACGAGCCCGGTGCTCGCCACGATGGACGCCGCCGCCGCGCGCGCGACGCTGGCGCACATCAACGGCCTGTACACCGTCTACGCGAACGTGCTGCTGTTCGACCCCCAGGGCGTGGTCGTGGCCGCCAGCCGCGACACGAGCGTCGAGGGCCGCCGCCTGGCGTACGGCTGGGTGGACGACTGCCTGAAGCTGCGCGACCCGATGCGCTATGTCGTCTCGCCGTTCGAGCCGAGCGCGCTGTACGGCGGCGCCGACACCTATGTCTACGCGGCGCCTGTGCTGGTCGACGGCCGGGCGGTGGGCGGCGTCGCGCTGGTCTTCGACGCCACGCCGCAGTTCGAGGCGATGCTGCGGGCGGCGCTGCCGCGCGCCGCCAACGCGGTGGCCGCGTTCTGCCGGCCCGACGGCAGCGTCGTCAGCCGCACCGGCGAGCTGCACGTGACGCTGCCCACCGGCGTGCTGTCGCTCGCGCCGGGCCAGTCGTGGGCGGGCGTGCTCACCGACGCCGGCCAGTGCTTCGTCGTCGGCGCCACCGCCGGCAGCGGCTACCGCGAGTTCAAGACCAGCGACGGCTACGCCGAGCCGGTGATCGGCGTCGTCGTGATCCCCTGCGGCCGCCCGGCCCACCGCCAGGTCGTCGCCGCGCCGCAGATCCCGGGCGTCGAGGGCGGCGCCGAGATCGCCACCTTCCTGATCGGCGAGCACCTGCTGGGCGTGCTGGCCGGCGACGTGGTCGAGTGCATCGAGGTGGCCGCGGCCGTGCGCGTGTGGCGCGGCGGCTTCGCGCAGCGCCACGTCGGCTTCGTCACCTGGAACGACACCGCGCTGCCGCTGGTGGACATCGCCGCCGACCTCGACGTCGCCGGCGCCCCGCAGCGCCACGCGCTGGTCCTGCAGGCCGGCGGTCGCACGTTCGGCCTGCTCGTCTCCGAGCTCGGCCCCGTCGCCCACATGAAGCTCACCGAGGAGCGCGGCCTCACCGGCCGGGGCGACGCGTCGAAGCTGATCTCGCAGCTCGCGCGCTCGGGCTCGGTGTTCATCCCGGTGCTGGCGCCGGGCGCGATCTTCGGCGCGGCGGGCTGAGCGCGCGTGCTCAGGCCGCCACGCGGGCGTCGAGCGCGGCCAGGTGCTGGTGGATCAGCGCGACCGCGGCCGCGCCGTCGCCGATCGCCCCGCCCACCCGCTTGACCGAGCCGGCGCGCACGTCGCCCACCGCGAACGCGCCGCGCACGCTGGTCTCGAACGGATTGGGCGCGCGGCCGGGCAGCACCAGGCCGTCAGGGCCGGTGACGGCGTCGGTGCCGGTCAGCACGAAGCCGTTGGCGTCCACGGCGACGCCGCAGCCTTCCAGCCAGCGCGTCTCGGGATCGGCGCCGACGAACAGGAACACGTTGCGCAGCTCGCGCTCGTGCAGCTCGCCGTCGGCGCCGCCCTGGCGCCATTTCACGCGACTCAGGCCCGACGGCAGCTGGCCGTCGAGCTCCACCAGTTGCGTGTGGGTCCACAGCTGGATGTTGGGCGCGGCGCCGATGCGGTCGATCAGGTAGCGCGACATGCTCGCCGCCAGGCCCGGACCGCGGATCATCATGTGCACCCGCGCCGCATGCGCGGCCAGGAACACCGCGGCCTGGCCGGCGGAATTGCCGCCGCCCACCAGCACCACCTCGGCGCCGGCGCACATCCGCGCCTCCAGGCCCGAGGCCCAGTACCAGACCCCGTGGCCCTCGAACTCGTCGATGCGGCCCAGCGCCGGCCGGCGATAGCGCGCGCCGCTGGCGCAGACCAGGCTGCGCCCGCGCAGCCGGCGGCCGTCGGCCAGGTGCACGGCGAACAGGCCCTCGCTCTCCGCCAGCGAGCAGTCGAGACGGACGACCTCGGCCGGGATGATCATCTTCGCGCCGAACTTCTGCGCCTGGATGTAGGCACGCCCGGCCAGGGCCTGGCCCGAGATGCCGGTCGGAAAGCCCAGGTAGTTCTCGATGCGCGCGCTGGCGCCGGCCTGGCCGCCGAAGGCGCGGCAGTCGAGCACGGCCACGCGCAGGCCCTCGGACGCCGCGTACACGGCCGTGGACAGGCCGGCCGGCCCGGCGCCCACCACCAGCACGTCGAAGACGCCGTCGCAGACCCGGTCGTCGATCATGCCCAGCGCGGTCGCCAGCGCCGTCTCGGTCGGGTCGACCAGCACGGTTCCGTTGGGCGTGACGGCCACGGCCTCGGCCGCGGCGGCGCCGTACTGCACCAGCAGCGCCGCGGCCACCGGGTCGTCGTCGGCGGTCACCACGTGGTGCGGCTGGCCGTTGCGCTGCAGGAAGCCCTGCAGCCGCAGCACCGAGGCCGAGCCGGCCTGGCCGATGATCGTCGCGCCGCTGGCGCCGGCCTGGATCAGCGAGACGCGGCGCAGGATCAGCGCGCGCATGATGCGCTCGCCGAGGTCGGCCTCGGCGATGATCAGGGCGCGCAGCTGGTCGGGCACCACCAGGATGCCCTCGACGTCGCCCACGCATCGGGCGTCCACCAGCGCCGCGCCGCCGAACAGCGTGTTGGCCTCGGCC
Source organism: uncultured Vitreoscilla sp. (assembly GCA_964418745.1). Taxonomy (GTDB): domain Bacteria; phylum Pseudomonadota; class Gammaproteobacteria; order Burkholderiales; family Burkholderiaceae_C; genus Scleromatobacter. Next base: position 123,423 of record CAYQMX010000011.1, on the reverse strand, counting down.
AGGAATTCGCCGGGCGCGTAGTCGTGGTACGGCACCGTCCGCCCCAGGCCGTCGCGCTGGGTGACGGCGACCCGGCCCGCCACCAGCAGGAACAGGCCGCGCGACTTCTGCCCGGCCTGGATCAGGAAGCTGCCGTCCTTGGCATGGTGCGGTTCGCCGAAGCGGCGGATGCGCTGCATGTCGGCGGCGCCCAGCACGGGAAACGTCTGGTAGGCGCGGTTCGGGTCGGGCTGCTGGCCCGGTGCGGGGGCGGCGGAGATCGGCGGTTGGTCCACGGGCGGCTCCTGGCGGCGGCAAGGCAGGCGCCGACTGTCGCACGATCGCGGCCCGGCTGCAGCGTCGGCCCGGGATACCCGCGGCGCACGCCTTGCCGACCGACCGGGCCGGCGCTTCCCGCGCGACGGCGCGGGCATCGGCGGTGGTCGACAATGGCGGGATCATCCAACCGGAGACAGCGCCATGATCCTCGAGCTCGCCGATTTCACGATTCCCGCCGGCAAGAACGCCGAATTCGAAGCGGCGATCCGCCACGGCATCGCCACCGTGATCTCGCAGGCCAAGGGCTTTCGCGACGCGACCGTGCACAAGGGCATCGAGTCCGCCGAACGCTACGTGCTGGCGATCCACTGGGACACGCTGGAGAACCACACGGTGGACTTCCGCGGCGGTCCGCTGTTCCCGCAATGGCGCGCCATCGTCGGCCCGTTCTTCGCGAAGCCGCCGGTGGTGGAGCATTTCGACCTGGTGACGACGACGGCCTGAAGCCGTCCGACGGCGCCGCCTCCCGGCGCGCCGTCGCTGCGATCAGGAGACGACCCTCCGCCAGGCGGCTGCGGCGCGAGCGCGCTTCGCAGCGGCCGGGCGCGCGCTCATTCCTCGTCAGGGTCGCGGTATTCCTTGGGCAGGTGGTGCGCGATGCCCTTGTGGCAGTCGATGCAGGTCTTGCCCGCCGCCTTGGCCTCCATGTGCCGGTTGTAGGCGGAGGTCTTCTGCTTGGTGGCGCTCATCGCGTCGAAGTTGTGGCAGTTGCGGCACTCCTGCGAGTTGGACGCCTTCATCCGTTCCCACTCGTGCGTCGCGAGTTCCATCCGGTGCGCCTCGAACTTCTCCTTGGTGTCGACGACGCCGGTGATCTTGCCCCAGACCTCGTTGCTCGCCTGGATCTTGCGGATCATCTTCGGGCCCCACTCCTTCGGCACGTGGCAGTCGGAGCAGATGGCCCGCACGCCGGTGCGGTTCTGGTAGTGGATCGTCTGCTTGTATTCCTGGTAGACGTTGTCGCGCATCTCGTGGCACGAGATGCAGAACTCCAGCTTGTTGGTCGCCTCGAGCCCGGTGTGGAACCCGCCCCAGAAGATGATGCCGGTACCGAAACCCACCAGCAGCAGCGACAGCAGGGAATACTTGGCGGCCGGGCGCCGCAGGACGCCCCAGGTACGCCGGATGAAGCCGGGTTGGTCGGTGGACATGGTGACGAGGGTCTCGAGTGGGCGATGGTGACGCGCTGGGGCGGCCGGATCAGAAGGTGTAGATGTACGAAGCCACGAACGTGTGGACGCTGTAGTTCGGCGCCAGCTCGTTGGTCGGCAGGACGCCCGACAGGCCGCCGAACTGCAGGCCGTCGTACGACCAGTCGTCGGACGCCATGTGCTGGTAGCGATAGCCCAGGTGCACCGCCGACGCGCTGCTCAGGGCGTACTTGCCGGAGACCTTGAAGTCGACCGTGTTCGTCTTGACCACCGGCAACGGCTGCGCGGCGACGTAGTACGCGGCCGTGGTGCCGGCGGGCGCGCCCGCCACCGCGAGCGGGTTGTTGACGTAGTTGCCGCCCGCGAGGTTGTTGGTGCTGGTGGCCCGGCTGACCGAGACCCCGGCATTGAGGTCGAGCTTGCCGCCCAGCAGGTTCTTCTGGTCGAACGAGGCGCCGAACGTGTTGACCGCGTCGCGCATCTTCGCGTCCCAGTTCAGGCACGGGTCGACCTTGTTGCTGGCGTTGCGCAGCGCGATCGTCGAGAAGCAGCCGCCCACGATGGCGGTGAACGTGTTCACGGCCGTGGCGGTGCTGTTGGCCGTGTAGCTGTTGCCGTCGGCAGTGCTGCGCAGGTCCTCGTGCGTGACGAAGCCGGTCACCTTGGCCGTTTCGCTGAACGCGAAGCTCGCGTCCAGGTTCACCGCCAGGCTCTGCGCCCGCTTGAGCCCGTAGACCGACTGGCCGTATTCGTCGCGGTTGTAGTCGACGCCGGCCGTCACCGACAGCTTGTCGCTGGCTTGCCAGTCGAGCGACGTGCGCACCTTGTCGCGCGTGCGATCGGCCATGTTGTAGCGGCGCATGCCGGGCAGCTCGCTGATGCGGTTCTGGCTGCCGTATTGCGCGTTGGCCAGCGCATTGTTGTTGGGGAAGAAGAAGGCCGCCGCGGTACCCGGGGTGGGCAGCGGGTTCAGGCCGGAGATCGGGCCGTAGCCCGTCCAGCCGTTGGCCAGCATGGTGCCGTAGGCGGTGCTGCCGCCCGGGGCGCCCGTGGGCGAGAGGTTGGCCGCCGGCACGAGGGCCAGCCAGGCGTCCTCGTTGTAGTCGACGGTGCGCCGCGAGTGCGCCGCGCCGACCCGGGCGCTGAACGCGTCCAGGAAGTTGCCGCGCCATTCGAGGTCGAGCGTGGCTTCCTTGGCCTTGTCGGCGTCGGCGCACGAGATCCAGCTGCCGGGGCACGTGCGGTCGATGACCTGGTACTGCAGGCCGGCGCGGATCGCCTGGCCTTCGGTCACGTGGTAGTCGGCACCGAAGTCGAACTGGTTGGTGCGCTTGCTGTAGGCCCGGTTGGCGTTGAGGTTGATGTTGCTGCCCAGGGTCACGCCGGGGAAGTAGGACGAGAACGCCGAGGTGCCGCTACCGCTGGTGCCCGCGTCGTAGAAGCCGTAGGTGTTGACCGGGGTCCGGTTGTCGCGGTTCTCGAACTTGTAGTTCGCGCTCAGGGACAGGTCCTTGACCGGCCGCGACGTCAGCTTCACGTTCGCGGCCTTGGTCACGACCAGCGCGCTCGCCGACGCCACGGGGACGAGCGGCGTGTAGTACGAGGTGAGGAAGGGCTGGTTCTGCGTGTTGCGCGACACCGAGGCGTCGGCAACAAGGCGCGTGGTCGGCGAGAAGCTGTAGGCAGCCGTGAGCTTGGCCTGGTGGAGCTGGTTCGACGGCGCGCTGCTGATCGTCTGCGTGCTGCTCGGCAGCGCCCAGTTCGTCCAGGTCATGCCGGCGACTTCGTTGGTGAAGATCGACGCCAGGTAGGCGCCTTCCAGCGTCAGGCCGGCCACCTTGTAGCGCGCGCCGAGGTTGAGCTGGTCGGTGTGCTGGTCGATCAGGTCCGGGATGATGGTGGCGATGTCGCCGCCGGTGACCGCCGTGACGGTGCCCATGGGCTTCAGGCCGACCTTGTCCTCGTGCGAGTAGCTGCCGCTGACCTGGAACTGCGAGTCGAGCGCGATGACGGCACCCGCGGTGTACTTGGTGCGCTTCGTGAACAGGTGGACGTTGTGGAACGCGGGCAGGTCCGCGCCCTGGATGGCCGCGGCGGTCGCCAGCTGGGCCGCCGTCGGCGCCGTGAGGACGCCTGCCACCAGCGCGCTGGACGACGTGACGTCCGGCGACAGCCCGCGGGCATTGGGGCCGGAGGCGCTGACGCGCGGCACCAGCGGCACGAGCCAGGTCTTGGGCAGGGTCAGCACACTGGTGCCGGCGCCCAGGTAGGGCGTCTGGTACGTGTCCGAGCGATCGCGCAGCAACTGGTCGTAGGCGATGTAGAACTTCGTCGCGCCCGCCAGGCTGTAGTCGGCCTTCACCGAACGCGACTCGGTGCCGACGTTGGTGCCGGTCAGGCGGAAGCGCGACGGATCGTCGCTGCCGTAGGCGCCGCCGGCGCGCAGGTCGAAGTTGCCGAGCAGGTACAGGCCGTTGCTCTTGAGGCCGCTGTACTCGTTGGCCTTGTAGTCGCCGTCGCTGACGTTGCCGACGCCGATCTCGACGCTGCTGGTGCGCTGCACCAGGGCAGCGACGGCGGGATCGAGGACCTCGGCGGCCGCGGCGGCCTGCGTGAGCGCCATCGCGATCAGGGCGCCTTGCACGGCGACGAGCGACGCGCGCAGCGGGAATGCGTTTCTGGGGGATGTCATGTCGCCTCCTGCGGATGACTAGCGCTGGAACTTGGAACCGGCCGGGTGGTTGGACCCGTGGACGAGGACGTGGCAGTTCAGGCACGCCCGGCCCGTCAGCTGGGCACGCGCCGCGGCGTTGGCCAGCGGGTTGGTGCCGTTGACCGTCGTCAGGTTGCCGTTCTGCAGGTTCGCGCCGCTGTTGAGTTGCGCGCCGTGGTCGCCGCTATGGCATTCCTGGCAGAGGTAGGGCACGCGTGTCTTGAGCAACGGCGCGTTGGTCGAGCCGTGCGGGGTGTGGCAGTTGGTGCAGTCATCGGCCACCGGGCCGTGCTCCCACAGGAACGGGCCGCGCTTCTCGGCATGGCACGTGGTGCAGGTCTCGTTGACCGAGTCCTTGACCAGCAGCTTGGGACCGGTCGAGCCGTGCGGGTTGTGGCAGTCCGAGCAGGCCATCTTGCCGGCGTCCAGCGGGTGCGTGGACAGGCGGTGGGTCTGCGCGCGCTGCGTCTTGTGGCAGGCGAAGCACACCTCGGCCTGGGTGGCCTTGGCCAGCACCGGGTCCGACTTCACGTGCACGCTGTGGCAGGTGGAGCACGGGATGTCGCGGCTTTCGTGCTGGCTGCCTTCCCAGTGGCTGCGCAGTCCGTCGCGGTGGCAGGCCAGGCAGGCCTTCTCCTGGTCGACCGCGGGCGATGCGCCGTAGACGCTGCCCTTGGCCTTGAACAGGACGTCCGGCGAGGGTCGGCTGGCCTTGCCAGGGCCCTTGCCGCCGGCCACGTGCTGCGTGCTCGCGCCGTGGCACGACGTGCAGGTGGGCGACGCGGGATCGGCACTGTTGCCGTGGCGAGTCTGGTAGATGGACAGGACGGGTCGACTCTCGGACTCGTCGTGGCAGCGGGTGCAGACCGCGTTCTGCTTCAATTTCTCGGTGGCAACCGAGGTCGACGCCGGGGCCGATGCCGCGGCATCGGCGGCGAAGCAGGGCGAGGCGACCAGCGTGCCGGCCAACAGGGCCAGCACGGCAAGGAGGCGTGAACGCGCAGTCATGGGATTTCCCTCGGTTCGAGCCGCCCGGCGCATGCCGCCGCGACCCCGGTTGTCATCGGTTCGTCGCGCTGGCGGCTATTGCTGGCTCAGGATCCAGTCGACCAGGTTCTTGACCTGGGCGTCGTCCTTGGTGTCGATGATCTTGTGATCCTCGGAGTGGCCGTCCGGGAACTTCGCCTTCTCGCCGCTGGTCAGGTGATGGACCAGCTTGGCTTGCGCATCGGGCTTGCCGCGGTACTTCTCGGCCGTCTTCTTGAACGACGGGCCGTCCTTGTCCTTGGACACGCTGTGGCACTTGAAGCAGTTGTTCGAGCGCGCCAGGGAGGTGGCGGCATCCGCGTCGGGCGCGGCCTGCGCGGGGGCGGCGAACGCGCAGGCGAGCAGCGCGGCGGCCAGGACGGGCGCGGGGTGGCGGGCGAAGGAAAAACGCATGATCGGACTCCGGGTTGTGCGCCGAGGCCTGGACGTCGTCCCTGATGGACGTGTACATGCCTCGCTGACATGAAACTAACGTTTCTTCACGAATCGATGCTTAAGAGCGTGCGAATAAACGACACGGCTTGACCCAAATCAAGCGCCGACGCAATCCAGGCGCGTTCCTGCGTCCGCGGCGCGCCACAGGGGCCCCACACGAATCCGTCTCTTGAGATATCTCATGCCGTGCCGAATTCGCCGTCCATAGGCTGCAGGCATGCGCTCGCCGACCTCGTTCCAGTCCAATTTGCCGCCATGCCCGCCTGGCCGACGCCGTTCTCGATCCGGAGACCGTCGATGAAGGACAAGCCCCTGCCCGACGTCGCCGAACTGCAGCGCCAGCTGGCCGAACTGGACCGCCTGCTGGCGCAAGGCGTGCTGACCACCGACGCCGCACGAGCCGCGCGCGAGCGCATCGAGGCCGAGGTGGTGCAGGCCGTGCTGGCCGGCGGCCCGGGCGCGGACACGCCGCCCGTCCGCGTCCGCCCTTCGCGAACGCTGGTGCTGTCCCTCGCCGCGTTCGTGGGGCTGTTCAGCGCGGCCGGCTACGCCTGGATCGGCCATCCGGAAGCCCTGGGCCTGGGGGCGGGGAGTCCGGCCGCCGCGGCCGCCGATCCGGCGGCCCATCCCACGGACGACGCGCAGATCGAGGCCATGCTGCAGAAACTGGCCGAGCGCCTGGACAAGCAGCCCGACGACGCGGACGGCTGGGCGATGCTGGCGCGCTCCTGGACGGCGCGCGGGCAGTTCGCCAAGGCGTTGCCCGCGTACCAGCGCGTGGTCGAACTGCGCCCGCGCGACGCGCAGGCCCTGGCCGACTACGCCGACGGCCTGGCATCCACCCGCGCGACGAAGCTGGAAGGCGAGCCGGAGCGGCTGGTCCGGCGGGCGCTGGAGCTCGATCCGGACAACGTCAAGGCGCTGTCGCTGGCCGGCACGCTGGCCTTCGACCACGGCGACTTCACCGGCGCCAGCGATCGCTGGCAGCGGGCGATCGCGCACGCCGATCCGTCGAGCGACTTCACCCGCGAGTTGCGCGGCGCGCTCGCCGAGGCACGCCAGCGCGCGGGCTTGCCCGCGCTGGTCGCAGCGGCCGCCATGCCGGGCGCGCCGCCGCCCCCGCCGCTGGCCGTCGCGCCGACGGCCGCGATCACCGGGCGCGTGTCGCTGTCGGCGGTGCTGGCCGCGCAGGTCGCGCCGGACGACACCGTGTTCGTGTTCGCCCGCGCGCCCGGCGGCTCGCGCATGCCGCTGGCGATCCTGCGCAAGTCGGCGCGCGACCTGCCGCTGGCGTTCGCGCTCGACGACAGCCTGGCGATGAGTCCGGCCGCGCGCCTGTCGACCGCCTCGCAGGTGGTGGTCAGCGCCCGCGTCAGCAAGCACGGCGACGCGCTGCCCCAGCCCGGCGACCTGCAGGGCGACAGCGCCGTGGTGGCGCCCGGCGCGCACGACGTGCAGGTCGAGATCAACGAGACACGCCGCTAGGTCCGCCATGAAACTTCTCCTGCTTGCCGCCGATGCGCGCCTGGTGATGTCCATCCGGACCTGGATGGGCATGGACGGCACCGAAGTCGACTGGATCGTGGACGCGATGCAGGCCGAGCGGACGCTGTGCGAATCGCGCTACGACGCGCTGCTGCTGGAACTGGGCCTGCCGCAGCTGCACGCCGCCGACCTGATACGGCGCGTGCGCAAGTCCGGCCACGAGCTGCCCCTGGTCGTCATCGCCGACGGCGACGACCCGCAGCAGCGCATCCGCCTGCTCGACCTGGGCGCGGACGACTGCGTGGTCAAGCCCTTGCACGTCGGTGAACTCGCCGCCCGCCTGCGCGTGCTCCTGCGTCGCGCCGGCCCGGCCTCGCTGGCGCAGGCCGAGCTGCGGCACGGCCCCCTGCGGGTCGTGACCGACAGCCGCACCGTCTCCAAGGACGGCAACCACGTCGCACTCACCGACAAGGAGTACTCGCTGCTGGAGGCGCTGCTGCGCAGCAAGGGCCGGGTGGTGAGTCGCCAGCGGCTGGAGGAAGTGATGAACGGCCACGGGGGCGAGCTCGCCAGCCACCCGGTCGAGGTCCACGTCCACCACCTCCGGCGCAAGCTGGGCGCGGCGTGGATCACCACGGTGCGTGGGGTGGGCTACGCGCTGGGCGAGGAGGCCTGAAGACGGGCGCTAGGTTGGGCCCTCCCGAAGGTGCTCCACCAGCGCCCGCGCGTAGGCCGGCAAGGCGTCGAAGCGGCGCATGCACAGGACCAGCCGGCGCTCGAATTCCGGCTCGAGCAGCGCCAGGACACGCAGGCGATCGGCATCGCCGAGCCGGCGCGCGGCCGCCTCGGGCATCAGCGCGATGCCCGCGCCCTGCGCGATCAGGCGGCATTGCGCGTCGATGCTGGGCACGCGGACCCGGTAGTTCAGGCGATGGCCGCGTCGCGCCAAGGCGGCGTCCCACTGCATCTGGAGCGCGCTGCTCGGCGCCAGCCCGATCACGTCGTGGGCGTCGGCCGCCCAGATCGAGACCCGGCGCCGGCCCCCGGCCGCCAGCGCGTGGCCGCGCGGCACCACCAGCACGAGGCGATCGCTGCGGAAATCGACGCGCTCCAGGCCGCCGGTGTCGATGGCCCCATCGACGATGCCGAGCTCGCCGACCCCGTCGGCGACGGCGCGCACGATCACTTCGCCGAGCCGCTCCTCCACGTCGAGGTTGACCTGCGGATGGGCCGCGAGAAATGCGCCGAGGCAGGCGGGCAGGTATTCCTGGCTGGCGACCGAATTGCACAGCAAGCGCACGCGGCCGCGCAGTCCGGTGGAGAACGCGGCGAGGTCGCCGCGCATGCGCTCGGCCTGCTCCAGCATCGCCCGGGCGTGAAGCAGCAGCGTCTGGCCCGCCGGTGTCAGCGTCACCCCGCGCCGGCCGCGCGTCAGCAGCGCCGAACCCAGCCCCGATTCCAGGCCCTGGATGCGCTCGCTGGCGGCCGCCAGCGACAGGTGGCTGCGCGCCGCGCCCGCGGTGATGCTGCCCGCCTCGACGACGTTGGCGAACAGTTGCAGATCCAGCAGGTCGAAGCGAAAGCCCATGGCAGTCTCCCGTGAGGTCCGGCCAGCCTTCGGAAACGCCGAATCCGGACTTCGAATATTCCACATTTTTGGATCCGCGGGCCAGGCGAACAATCGCCGCCCATGGAGTCCTCCGAAAGCCCGCTGCCGGCGCTGGTCGCCGCCGTCGCCCGGCGCGATGCGCAGGCGCTCGCGCGCCTGGTAGACGCCTGCCTGCCGCGGATCTATGGCCTGGCGCTGCGCATCACGCGCTCGCCGCTGCTGGCCGAACAGGTGGCGCAGGACGTGTTCGTCGATGTCTGGAACGGGGCCGCGGGCGGTCCGCCGACGCCGGCCTGGCTGGCCACGCTGTGCAGGACGCGCGCCCTCGCGTTGGTGCGCGGCGTGCGCGCCGAACTGCGCCCGACCGACGGCCGCGACGGCGTGGCGGACCTGCAGTACCTGGCGACCGCCACTTGCCGGTGCCGCCCCTTCGGCAGCCGCCTGCTGGCCCTCGACGACCGGCAGCGCGAACTGCTGGGCCTGTGCCTGTTCGAAGGACTGGGCGCGCCAGAACTCGCCGAACGCACGGGCCTGCCGCCGGCCACGATCGTCGCGCGCCTGCGCAGCGCCATGGCCGTGCTGCGGCACGACGCTGCCCAGGCGGCCGCGGTCTAGAAAAAAAAGACCCCGGCGACTTGCATGCGCCGGGGCCCGAGCTCAATGCCCACCCCGAGCCTTCTCGCCAGGCGACATGCGACCAGAAACCGAGCTCGTCAAACAGCGGCCCGACCGGCCCCGACCGGCGTGCGGGCGGGGCCGGCGCGGGCGACTTCAGTTCAGTGCCACCGGCTCGAGGGTGTCCGACACGGGGGCCATGCCCACGTTGTCGAGCTTGAGCGGCTCCGCGGTGTCCGTCGACGGCTGCGCCTGGGCGAACGCGGTCAGCGATTGCACGGAGCTCATCACCGCGGCGGACATCTGGTCGGACGGCGGCGCCGGTACCGGCGCGGGGCTGCCTTCGCCGCCGCAGCCCGCGAGCGCGAGCACCCCGGCCGCGACGACCAGGAAGGGCAGCGCCCGCATGCGCGACGCGCGCGGCGATTGGGAAAGTCGAATCATGGCGTGTTCCTTTGTTCGAACGGCCAGGCCCGGCGGACGCAGCCGTCCGGGCCGGCCTGGTTTACTGGCTGATCGCGCGGCTGGCGGCGGCCTTGGCGGCCAGCGGGCCGCTGCCGGCCACCGGCGTGTTCAGGTACGGGAAGGCGGGCAGGAACGTGTTGGCGGCCTGGTCGACGGTGTCGTTCAGGTTGAAGGCCGTCGTGCCCAGCGGAACGGCGGCCGGCGTGCACCCCGTGCCCAGGCCGAGGCCGTTGCCCGTGCCGTTGGCCAGGCACAGGCCGCCCATCGCGGCCACCATCGTGATGTCGACCACGTCGTCCTTCGGGCGACGGCCGTTCGGGTAGCCTGCGTTGTCCTTGCCGCCGGCCAGGATGTTGCCGACGATGCCGAGCCGGTTCTGCTGCGCGTACGGCACGGCCGGGATGGCGGTGTTCAGCCGCATCATCTCGGAGGCCACCACGTTGGCCGGCTGGTTCACACCCTTGATGCCGGTGAGGAACGCGGTCACGAGGTCGGTGCGCGGAAAGTTGGTCGGCGCGGCGCCCGGCAGCGCGAGCCAGGTCTCGAGCAGCGTCGGGAACGACGGGTTGGTCACGTAGGTGGCGAACTGCGCGTCGTTGACCGGCTTGGAGCCGTTGAAGCGATCCTTGTCCTTCAGGCCGATGATCAGTTCGTTGACCAGCGGCATGCCCAGGCGCGAGACCTGGGTCCACGCGCCGCCGCTGCGCTCGGTGGTCTGCAGGCCCGACTTCGGCGTCGGGTCGAGCACCCGCGCCTGGCGCAGGCTGGCCGTCGTCCAGCCGCCGATCACGGTCTCGTTGCTGCCGTTGCGCAGGCACTTGGCCGCCACCTCCAGCGCCAGCGTGGTGACGTTCTTGTCAGCCAGGATGTTGACGCCGGCGTTGAACTTCGTCGGGTCGGTGATCACCGGAACCGGCGCGTCGAGCTGGTCGAAGAAGATGCCGAGCGCGATCGCGAACGGATCCTGGCGCTGGCCGACGAAGACGCGGCCGGGCGTGTCGCAGCCCGGGATGTTGACGGTGTAGACGTGCTTGGCGGCGTAGTCCGCGTAGTTGGGCGTGGTCTTCTCGCCGATGTTGTCCACCGGCTTCTCGAAGGTGCTCGCGCCGTTGGCGGCGTTGGTGATCGCGCTGCGCGCGCCGCTGCGGCGGTCGCCGCGCACCAGCGTCACCGTGTAGCTCTCGTCGACCTGCAGGTGCGGGTCGCTCACCTGGCCGACGGTGCCGTTCTGCAGCGGCGCGATCTCCACGTTCTGGCCGCCGACGGGCACCGTCAGGCCGGCGCCGTTGTTGGCCAGCGTGTTCTTGAAGCGGAACTGGAACGTGAGGTCCTCCTTGGCGTCGCCGTTGTTGTCGACGTGGATCTCGTAGAGCGCGTTGGGATCGAGCGAGAAGTAGTTCGGGCCGCCGTACGCGTCCTGCAGGGGCACGTAGTTGGCGAGCAGCGTGACGAAGGCATCGCGGCCGGTCTCGTAGCTGTTGAACATGTAGAAGTCGGTCGCATCGACCTTGGGCGAGGTCGTGACGAACGGCGCCTCGCGGTGGCTGGAGGCCTGAACGCCGCCGCTGGCGGCCAGCAGTGCGGCGACCAGCAACGGCGCGGCGCGGAACGGGATCGGGGGGAAGGCGGACATCGGAGAGCTCCTGGTTCGAGGGGTAGGACGTGGCACCGCCCGACAGCCACCGAAGCGCACTTCGGGCAGCAGGGCAGCGGTCATGCCGACCGGGATTTCGGCGACGCTGACGTCGGGCTATACGGGCCGGCGGAGTGCGCCAGATGCATCCGCCGCGCAGAGGCCCGCGCTCGCGATCGGGAACGGATCCGGTCGCTGCCGCACTGCGTAGGCGCGCGCCGGCGCCGGGTCGATCCTTCGGAAGCAGGCCGCGCGCGGTGTGATCCGTTCGCGCGCCGCCTGCGTATGTCCCATCGACGCGCACGTTGCGCGTCCCGAATCGCGGCGGTACCGCGCCCGGGAGTCCTCCCATGCCACTGTCCTGCGCCGGTCCCGATGACTGCGCCGGCCGCGACCCGCACTGCACGCCGCCGGCCGCGCCCGACTTCTTCTGCCTCGACGACCTGCCCGCCGCCGAAGACCCCGAGCCCACGCCCCGGCGCGTGAACTCGCCCGGCTTCCAGACCGAGGCGCTCAACACCCTGTGCCTGGACTGGCTCCGGCGCATGGCCGCGGGCGACGCCAAGGCGCTGGAGGCGCTCTACGACGCCACCCTGCCGCGGCTGTGGGCGCTGGCGCTGAAGATCCTGCGCAATCCGGGCGATGCCGAGGACGTGCTGTCGGAGGTCTACCTGCAGGTCTGGCGCGACGCCGCCACACACGCGCCGGAGCGCGGCACGCCGCTGACCTGGATGACGATGATCTGCCGCAGCCGCGCGATCGACCACCTGCGCCGCCGCGACCCCTGCCAGTTGCGCGAGGACGTCGAGAAGCTGGTCGATGCCCAGGCCACGCCGCCCGATGCCGACGCGCCAGAGGATCTGTTCGTCGCCCGCGCTGCCGCGGCCGATCCGATGCAGGCCCTGGCCTGGCGCCAGAAGTGCCGGAGCCTGGAGGCCGCGCTGGCGACGCTGCCCAGGGCCGAGCGCCAGCTGATCGTGCTGGCCTACTATCGAGGCCTTAGCCAGACCGAGCTCGCGCAGGCCCTGGGGTTGCCCCTGGGCACCGTCAAGAGCCGCACGCGACGCGCGTTCCTGGAACTGCGTCGTCAACTCGAACTGGAGCTGATGTGATGAACGACCACAAGGATCCGTCCCATCCCGTGGACGACGCCGCGCTCGACGAGGCCGACCTCGCCTTCCTGGGCGAGGCCCTGACGCCGATCGCACCCGGCCCCGACATCCGCGACCGCATCCTGTCGCAGGTGCTGGCCCGCATCGGCGGCGCCGTGCCCGCGCCGCCGTCCGCTGCGCTGCGCACCGTGCGCGCCGACGCCGGCGACTGGGAGGAGATCGCGCCAGGTGCGCGCCAGCGGGTGCTCCACGACGACGGCCGGTTCCGGACGCTGCTGGTGCGCCTGGAAGCCGGCGCCAGCCTGCCGCCGCACGAGCACCCGCTGGACGAGGAATGCTACGTGGTCGAGGGCGACATCTGGCTCTCGGGCGAGCACATGGCGCGCGGCGACTACCAGCGCGTGAGCGCCGGCACGCCGCACCTGGGCATCCGCAGCGACGGCGGCTGCCTGCTGCACGTGCGCGCGGCCAGCATGCCGGCCTGAGGCCCGCGCCGCGATCCGGCGGCGGGCCGGGCGCGTAAGGAAGGTCAGCACAACGCATGCCTTCCCGACCCGCCCATGAGCCTGCCCGCCAGCCCCCCTTCCGCCGTTCCAGCCACCGACGCCCCATCGCCCCCCGCGGCCCTGCCGGCTCATGCCCGCGAGGCCTGGCTGCGCGACGAGATCGAGCGCGTGCTCGCGTTCGCGATGATCGGCCAGGATCTGCAGTCCTTCGTCGACGCCGACTACACCTACCGCTACGTCAACGCGCGCTACGCGCTCTACTGGGGGCGTGCGCGCGAGGCGATCGAGGGCCGCCCGATCGCCGAGCTGTTCGGCGACGACGTCTTCGCGCGCCATGTCCGCCCGCGGCTGGACAGCGCCCTCGCGGGCAACGAGGTCCACTACCAGGCCACCTTCGACTTTCCCGCCATGGGCCCGCGCCACATGGAGGTGAGCTACATGCCGGCCCGCGCGGCCGATGGGCGCCAGATCGGCGTGGTGGCCCGGGCACACGATGTCCAGGCCCTCAAGGACGTCGAGCAGTCGCTGCAGCGTGCCCACGCGCTGCTCGAGCAGCGCTTCCTGGCGCAGCAGCGCTTCATCCACATCCTGTCGCACGACCTGCGCGAACCGATCAACACGATCGTCAATTTCGCGAGCCTGCTGCGCGAGCACCACGCACCGCAGCTGCCGCCCCAGGCGCAGCGCTGGCTCGGCTTCGTCAACGCCGGTGGCCGCCGGATGTGCGACCTGCTCGACGACCTGCTGGGCCTGATGCGGCTCGAACGCAGCCTGCCCGAGTTCGCGGACGTCGCGCTCGACGACGTCCTGCAGGACGTGCTCGACGACCTGCAGTCGGCGTGCACCGCCGCGCGGGCGCAGGTCGAGCGGCACCCCCTGCCCTGCGTGCGCGGCGAGCGGTCGCTTCTGCGCGTTCTGCTGCAGAACCTCGTGGCCAACGCGCTCAAGTTCTCGCGCCCCGGCCAGCCGCCGCGCATCCGCGTCTTCGCCGAGGAGACGGCCGACGCGTGGAAGGTCTGCGTCGAGGACAACGGCATCGGCATCCCGCAGGCCAAGCTCGACGCGGTGTTCGAGCTGTTCGCGCGGCTGCACCCGCGCAGCGCCTTCGAGGGCAACGGCATGGGCCTGGCGATCTGCCGGCGCATCGCGCAGATGCACGGTGGCAGCATCCACGTCGACTCCGCCCTCGGCATCGGCAGCGCCTTCCGCATCGCCCTGCCGCGCCGCGGCGCGGGCGAGCAAGCACAGGAGCAATGAGCATGGCCCACATCGAACGCATCATGCTGGTGGACGACAACGAGGCGGACAACGTCTACCACGAGCTCATCCTGCGCGCCGCCGGCTTCGAGGGCGAGCTCTGGATCCACGAGACCGGCGAATCCGCGCTCGGCCAGCTGGGCCGCGCCAGCGTGCTGCCGCCCTGCCTGATCCTGCTGGACATCAACATGCCGGGCATGGACGGCTTCGAGTTCGCCGCCGCGGCCGCGCCGCTGCTGCGGCGCCACCCCGCGCTGATCGTGGTGATGCTCACCTCGTCGTCGTCGCCGCAGGACCATGCCCGCGCGACCGCGATGAGCGAGATCAGCAGCTACCTCACCAAGCCGCTGACCGTCTCGTCGGCGCGCGCGCTGATCGTCGGCGGCGCGTCGCCCGGCCGCCACTGATCACGGCGCGAGCGTGGCCAGGTAGGCGATGAGATCGCGCCGATCGCGCGGGTCGTCGACGTGGAAGTACATCGCCTGGCCAGGGATGAACGCCTGCGGATCGGCGAGCCAGCGATCCAGCGTCGCCTCGGTCCAGACGACGCCCGACTCCCGCACCGCGGCGGAGTAGGCGAAGCCCGGGGCCTGGCCGGCGCGGCGGCCGAAGACGCCGCGGTGGGCCGGGCCGACGCGGTTCTCGTCGACCGAGTGGCAGCCGGTGCAACGCGCCTCGTACTGGTCGCGGCCGCGCTCGACGTCGCCGGCCGGCGCCGCGCCGGCGGTCGCGGCCACGAAGGTCAGGGCAAGGAGGACGGCGGCGGACGGGCCGCGCGGCATGAAGGGATGCATGCAGGACTTTCTTTGCGAAGGATCGTGGGAACACGGGATGTGTGCGCTCCATACGCGCCCCGTGACGTTTCGGATCCAAGACCGCGCGCGTCGCCGGGATACCGCCGCCGCGTGCGTCCGATCCGCCCACCGCGCCGTATCGACAGGGGAACGCGCCCGCCACGCCACGGCAGCCCGCGCTCGCCACCCCCGAACCGCGCCCCGCCGCGGCGCGGATCCACCTTCATCCCAGAACCCGAGGATTGACGACATGACTTCCAAAGACCTCCGCGCCCCCGCCGACATCCTGAACATGCCGCGTCGCCGCTTCGCCGGCACCGGTGCCCTGACCCTGTCGGCCGGCGTCATCGCGATGCTGGGCGGCAGCCCGGGCCTGGCGCGCGCCAGCAGCATGGACCCCGCCAAGGACGTGGGCATCCTCAACGTGGCGCTGGGCCTCGAGCACGAAGCCATCGGCGCCTACCAGCTCGGCGCCGAGAGCGGCCTGCTCTCCAAGGGCGTGCTGGACGTGGCCGTGCTGTTCCAGTCGCACCACAAGGCGCATCGCGACGCGCTCGTCGCCACGATCCGCCAACTGGGCGGCACGCCCGTGGCCGAGCGCACCAGCGCCGAAGTCGCGCGGGCCATCAAGGCCGACACGCTGAGGTCGCAGGCCGACGTGCTGGAGGCCGCGGCCCGTCTCGAGATGGGCGCCGCCAATGCCTACATCGGCGTCATTCCCGCCTTCACCGACAGCGCGCTCGCCAAGGTGGCGGCACGCCTGGCCGCCGACGAGACGATGCACTGGACGGCGCTGGCGGGCGCGCTGGGCAAGGCGCTGCCGATGAACGCGCTGAGCTTCGGCGCCTGAACGGACCGCCGCGCCCGGGCGCGGCGGCGCGCCGTCACTGCACGCCGCGCGCGCTGTTCTCCTCCAGCACCGCGCTGGCCGCAGCGGCGTCGCCATCGGCCGCCGTCGCCAAGTCGCCCGGCGTGACGTTGGCCATCACGCTGCGCGCGTCGTGCGATGCGGCCAGCGTCTCCACGCGCCCGTCCGCATGGCGCGCGAAGCGCACGCGCTCGCCCCCGTGCACCGGCGCGGGGTCGGGCCAGGGCC
Source organism: uncultured Vitreoscilla sp. (assembly GCA_964418745.1). Taxonomy (GTDB): domain Bacteria; phylum Pseudomonadota; class Gammaproteobacteria; order Burkholderiales; family Burkholderiaceae_C; genus Scleromatobacter. The sequence continues at coordinate 107,187 of CAYQMX010000011.1, read as the reverse complement.
AGCCGCCGAATTCGGTGCGGCGGTAGTCGTCGAAGGCCTGGCGCAGCTCGGCCTCGGTGTTCATCACGAACGGGCCGTATTGCGCCACCGGCTCGCCGATCGGGCGGCCCTGCAGCAGCAGGAACTCGACGACGTCGCTGCCGGGGTTGGCGAGCGACACCGCGGCGTCCGCGCGCAACTCGATCGCGACGTGCCGCGCGATTGCCTGGCCGGCGACGTCGGCGCGGGCGCCCGCGAAGAAGTAGAGCCGGCGCCGACTGCGTGCGTCGAGCGCCGGCGGCACGGTCCAGCGCGCACCGGGCGCCAGGCGCAGCGTCCAGATCGCCACGTCGGCGTCGGCCTGCGCGGCCCAGGAATCGGGCGGCGGCGGCAACGGGTCGGCGGTGTCCGCGGACGGGTCGGCCAGCCGGCCGGCGATGACCGCCACCTCGGTGACGGCGCCGTCGGCGCCCGCGAAGAAGCGGTGCGGGATGTCCTCGGCCCAGAACATCGTGAAGTGCGGCTCGGCCATCTTGCTGCGCGCCGGCAGGTTCAGCCAGATCTGGAACAGCTCCAGCGGGTTGGGCTGCTCGGTGTCGAGCAGCGGGAACATCTCCGAATGCACGATGCCCTTGCCGGCGGTGAGCCACTGCACGTCGCCGCCGCCGAAGCGCGCCGCGGCGCCCAGCGAATCGGAATGGTCGGTGAGGCCTTTGCGCACGATGGTCACCGTCTCGAAGCCGCGGTGCGGGTGCGAGGGGAAGCCCGGCACGCGCTCGCCGTGGTACATGCTCCAGCCGTCCTTGCGGCCGAAGTCCTGGCCGATGGCGCGCCCGGCCAGCGAGGCGTCGGGGCCGAAGCGGCCGTTGCCCTTCGGGTAGGCGTCGTCGTGGTGGACGCAGAACAGGAACGGGTCGGCCGTCTCCCAAGGGAAGCCGAGTTCCTGGATCTGGAGGATGGGGCTGTCGGACATGGCGATTTCCGGGGTTCGAGGCGACGCGGAGCGTCGCGGGCTGCGCGCCAGTCTATCGACTCGGCGCCGCGCAGGCTGGCGACGGGGCATCCGCCGCGCCCGCGCCGTGGACGGCCGGTCAGCGCGACGGCGGCGCGTCGAACGCGAGGGTGGCCAGGAAGGCGTCGAGCTGCGGCGCCCACAGCCGCGCCGCGTGGCGCGACAGGCCGTGGCCGTCGCCGTCGGCCACGGGGGGCGCGTGGAAGAAGGTGGTCGGGCTGCCGCCCCGGGCGAACGCGGCGTGCCACGCCACCGGTGCGTCGGGGCCGAAGTACTGGTCGTTCCGGGCGTAGACCCACAGGCCGGGCAGGCGCGCGGTGGCGCCGAATTCGCCGTACAGGCGGGTGAGCTGGTCCGGGTCGCAGCTGCGGCCGGGCGCCAGCGTGGGGTTGCCGCCGTTGCCGCCGGCGAAGTTGACATAGCCGGCGACCCCGGCCGGGTTGGCCGCCGCGGCCGCCACGGTGGCCAGGCCGCCGGCCGACTGCCCGGCCAGCAGCACATGCCGGCCGTCCGCCCACGGCTGGGCCTGCAGCCACGCCAGCGTGGCCTCGACCGTGCGGCGCTCGGCGGCCGCCGAGGCGCGGTAGTCGGGCACGCTGGTGCACGTGCCGAAGGCGTTGAAGTGCGCGCCGTTGCTCTCGGGGTCGGCGCCGCCGGTGGCGCCGTAGCCGGGGCGGATCGGCGCGACCACGGCGTCGCCGCGCGCCAGCCAGTAGCGCAGCTGGGCGTTGCTGATGCCCACCTTCAGGCGGGCGCGGTCGATCGCGTCCGGGGCGCGCCCGTGCGAGAACACCACCACCGGGAACGGGCCGGGGCCGGGCGGCCGGTACACCTGCGACACCATCGCCAGGTCGCGGCCGAACAGGCCGGCGCCCCGCATCGGGATGGCCACCGTCTCGCCGGCGGGCAGCGGCTCCTTCGCGGCCTCGCGGGCGGGCGCCGACATGGCGGCTTCGTCCTGCGCCCGGACCGGGGTGCAGCACGCGCCGGCGACCCCGACCAGCAGGGCCGCGGCGCAGGCCGGCGAGGTCGTCGTCACTGCCATCGACGGCTCCTCCCGCGAAGGATCAGAACGGCGCCGAGGCGTCTTCGGCGTTGGCCGGCGCGTACAGCGACGGCGCCGCCATCGCGGCCGTCTGCCCGGTCAGCGCGGCGATCACCTTGTCGGTGGTGGATGTGCCGGCCTCGCCCAGCTTGAGCGGGCCGCCCAGCGCCTCCACCAGGTCGGGGATCAGCCGGCCGAGCTCGCCGGTGGTGATGGCCACGTCGGCGTCGAAGCCGTTGTCGCCCTTGCCAGAAGCCTCCTTGCCTTCGAGCACGACGTCGAGCAGCTTGATCTTCTTGATGGCGAACTGCTCGGTGAGCACGAACGACACGCGGCTGTCCCAGGTGAGCGCGAGCTGCGTGGGCAGCTTGCCCTGCTTGATGTGCTCGCCCACCTCGTCGATGTCGAGCGTGTGGCGCGCGTAGCGCACCAGCGCCTTCTCGCTGTCGGGCTGCTTGAGCTCGCACTCGCGGTCGATCGTGAAGCCCGCGGGGGCCTCCTTGGCCGACAGCCACTCGGCCATCGCAGTGGACGCGGACAGCTTCGTCTGCACCAGGTCCAGGCGGATGCCGCCCGCCAGCAGCTCGGTGAGCAGCGTGACGATCTTGTCGGCCTTCTTGGCGCTGCCGGCGCCGATGATGACGAGCCGGGCTTCCAGGTCGATCCAGATCGGCGTGCTGCCACGCTTGGGGAACGCGCGCGGCAGCAGCTCGTGCACGATCTCTTCCTTGATTTCCCTGGCGTGCTTGCCCTTGGGACGGCGGCCGGTCTCCTGCTCGATCTTGTCCAGGCGCGCCTCCAGCTGCGTCTTGATCGCGCCGCCGGGCACGGCCTTGGTCTCGAAGCACAGCTTCAGGATCCACTGCCCGCCCACGTTCTCCACCAGCGGCCCGTGCTTCTCGCCGCGCGGCTCGATCCAGCCGAAGGACTCGGGCTGCGAGGCACCGCACTCGACGAAGCGCGCCGCGTCCAGCCGGCCTTCCAGCTCCGCCATCGGCGGCTGTTCCCATTGATCGATGCGATAGACGATGACGTTCTTGAACATGTGCGGGCCGGGGAAAAGGGAGGCGAAGGGCCGCGATTCTAGGCCCCCTGGGTTTCCGTCCAGCTGGCGAGCGACCCGACCCGCGCGGATTCGGGCAAAACCGCACGCGCGGCGGGGCCGGGGGCGAGAATGCGGGCCATGCCGAGATTCGCCGCCAACCTGTCGATGCTGTTCACCGAGGCGCCGTTCCTCGACCGCTTCGCGCTCGCCGCGCGCGCCGGATTCGCGGCCGTCGAATGCCAGTTCCCCTACGAGGCGCCGGCCGCCGAGATCCGCGCGCGGCTCGACGAGGCCGGCCTGGCCATGGTGCTGCACAACCTGCCCGCCGGCGACTGGGCCGCCGGCGATCGCGGCCTGGCCTGCCTGCCGGCGCGCGTGGCCGAATTCCGCACGGGCGTGGCGCGCGCGATCGCCTGGGCGCACGCGCTGGGCGTGCCGCAGCTGAACTGCCTGGCCGGCCTCGCGCCGGCCGGGATGGACGACGCGACGCTGCAGCGCACGCTGGTCGACAACCTGCGCTTCGCGGCGCGCGCGCTGGCCGCCGAGGGCCTGCGCCTGCTGGTCGAGCCGGTCAACACCTTCGACATGCCCGGCTTCGTGGTCCACCGCACGCAGCAGGCGGTGGCCCTGCTCGACGAAGTGGGCGAGCCCAACGTGTTCGTCCAGTACGACCTGTACCACGCGCAGCGCATGGAGGGCGAGCTCGCCGCGACGCTGGCGAAGTACCTGCCGCGCATCGCCCACGTGCAGGTGGCCGACAACCCCGGACGCCACGAGCCGGGCACCGGCGAGATCCGTTTCGAGTTCCTGTTCGACGCGCTGGATCGCCTCGGCTACGACGGCTGGATCGGCTGCGAATACAGGCCTGCGGGCCGCACCGAGGCGGGCCTCGGCTGGCTGCCCGCCGGGGCGCTGCGGCAGCCGGGCTGAGTCCCGTCGGCCGGCCCGGCCGCGGCCGCGCGCGATCAACTACACAGCAATGTAGTTACAAGACATGCTCAGGGAAAATACGCTCTTGGTAATGTAGTTTTGCTTCACTAGCATCGCCCGACACCACGGAAGTCCTCGCACGTTCCCGTTGCGGCTTCCCAGGGCGTGAGGCAGAACATGTACAAGAACCTGGAGACAGCGATCCGCCATTCGGGCCGGATCGTGATGGCATTGGCGGCCGGCTGCATCGTCTCGGCGTGCGGCGGCGGCGACGGCGCTGCCCGCGACGACTCGCTGGAGGCCGCCAATTCGACGACCTCGACCACCGTGCTGCAGGCCGTGCCCGCGCCCGCGACCGCCGCCGCCCAGGCTGCCGTCGCGGCGCCCGGCGGCAAGGCGAAGGTCGCCAGCGCGGCGGCGACGTCGCTGAAGGTTCACTACCATCGCATCGCCGCCGACTACGCCGGCTGGCAGATCCACACCTGGAACGCGGCGCAGAGCCCGAACTGGAATGCCGGCTGGAATGCCAGCGGCACGGACGACTTCGGCGCCATCTACGATGTGCCGCTGGCCGCGTCCTCCGGCACGGTCGGCTACCTGTTCCACAACGGCGACACCAAGGACGACAACGGCGTCGACCAGAGCTACGACCTGGTGACCGGCGCCAACGAGATCTGGCGCGTCGAGGGCGACCTGACCACCTACACGAGCAACCCGCTCACGGCGCCCGCGCCCGACATCGCGACGCTGCGCGTGCACTACCTGCGCTTCGGCGGCGACTACGCGAACTGGGGACTGCACCTGTGGGGCGGCAGCGGCATCGACCTGTCGCGCCTGGCCGGCGTCACCACCGGCGACTGGAACAACCCGGTGCCGTTCAGCGCGATGCCCAACGAGGCCGCGGGCAACGGGCAGATCGTGTTCGACATCCCGGTCCTCAATCCGCGCACCAATCCCGGCGCGACGGCGGTCGAATTCATCATCCACGGCATGCCGCCCAACGTGAACGACAAGGACGGCCGCCCGAACAACATCCATGTCGACTTCGGCGGCCTGGCGATCGCCAACCAGGTCGGCGAGATCTGGCTGGTCGAGCAGGACGCCACCGTCTACACCGGCGTGCCCGACCTGCGCTCGGTCTCGACGACCGACGCCAAGGCGGTCTGGCTGACCGGTTCGCTGGTCAAGTGGCCGCGCGTGGCGGCCGACAACCCGGTCAAGCTGTACTGGTCGGCCACCGGCCAGATCGTCGCGCAGAAGGGCCAGCCCATCGCGGGCGCGGACGGCGCCCTCACGCTCGACCCGTTCACCGCCGGCGTGCCGGCGGCCGCGGCGACCCGCTTCAAGTACGTCGCCAACGGCGCGGTGTTCTCCGTGAAGGCGGCCGACGTGCCGAAGCTGAAGTCCCTGCACACGAACCAGCTCGTGCTGGTGCAGGAAGACGCGACCGGCGCCGTCCAGAACGCGACGACCGCCCAGGTCGCCGGCGCCCTCGACGACCTGTACGCGTCCGCCGCCGCGACGCCCGCGCTCGGCGCGACGGTGGAGCACGGCCGCACCAGCTTCCGGCTGTGGGCGCCGACGGCGCGCAACGTGGTGCTCTATACCTACGCCGGCGCGACGAGCGCCGCGCAGCTCGCGCTGCCGATGCGCCTGGACGCCGCCAGCGGCGTCTGGAGCCTGACCGTGCCCGGCGACTGGAACGGCCTGTACTACAGCTACGGCGTGCAGGTCTTCGTGCGCGGCGTCGGGGTGGTGCGCAACGTCGTCACCGACCCGTACTCGCTGAGCCTGTCGGCCGACGGCGTGCGCAGCCAGGTCACCGACCTGTCGTCGCATCGCCTGAAGCCGCACGACTGGGACGAGACGCGCCCGCCCGCGACCGTCGACGGCTCCACCGACATGGCCATCTACGAGCTGCACGTGCGCGACTTCTCCGACAACGACGCCAGCGTACCGGCGGCGCACCGCGGCAAGTACCTGGCGTTCACCGACGAGCGATCGAACGGCATGCGCCACCTGCGCGCCCTCGCCAAGGCCGGCCTGACCGACGTGCACCTGATGCCCGCCTTCGACATCTCGAGCATCCCCGAGACCGGCTGCACGACGCCGAGCCCGAGCGGCGCGCCCGACTCGACGTCGCAGCAGGCCACGGTGGCCGCCACCGCGGCCACCGACTGCTACAACTGGGGCTACGACCCGTTCCACTTCACCGCGCCCGAGGGCAGCTACGCGACCTCCGTGGCCGACGGCGCGACCCGCGTGATCGAGTTCCGCCGCATGGTGCAGTCGCTGAACCAGGCCGGCCTGCGGGTGGGCATGGACGTGGTGTTCAACCACACCACCGCCTCCGGCCAGAACGCGCACTCGGTGCTCGACCAGGTCGTGCCCGGCTACTACCACCGGCTCGACGCGAACGGCGGCGTGCTGCGCGACTCCTGCTGCGACGACACGGCCACCGAGAACCTGATGATGGGCCGCCTGATGACCGATTCGGTCGTCACCTGGGCACGCGACTACCACGTGAGCTCGTTCCGCTTCGACATCATGGGACTGCAGCCGCGCGACACGATGGTCGCACTGCAGGCCAGGGTGGACGCCGCCGTGGGCCACCACGTCGAGCTGATCGGCGAAGGCTGGAACTTCGGCGCCGTCGCCAACGGCGCGCGCTTCGTGCAGGCCGACATGCTCGACCTGAACGGCACCGGCATCGGCACCTTCAATCCGTCCATCCGCGACGCGATCCGCGGCGGTGGCTGCTGCGACTCCGGCGGCGCGCTGGTCTCGAACCAGGGCTATGTCAACGGCCTGTTCTACGACCCCAACGCCCAGGGCAGCGGCCACGGCGCCGGCGACCTGATGTGGCTGGGCGACGTGATCAAGGCCAGCCTGGCCGGCTCCATCCGCAGCTACACGCTGACCACCAGCTGGGATGCGCAGCTGCCGCTGGAGCAGATCATCTTCGAGGGCCTGCCCGCGGGCTACGTCACGAATCCGTCCGAGGTCGTCAACTACTTCGAGAACCACGACAACCTGACGATCTTCGACAACAACGCCTACAAGTTGCCCACCGCGACGTCGCGCGAGGATCGCGCCCGGGTGCAGATGCTGGGCGCCGCGATCAACGCGTTCAGCCAGGGCGTCGCCTACTTCCACGCCGGGGTCGACACCCTGCGCAGCAAGTCCCTCGACGGCAACAGCTACGACTCGGGCGACTGGTTCAACCGCCTGGACTGGAGCTACGCCGACAACAACTTCGGCGTCGGCCTGCCGCCCGCGCCGTCGAACCAGTCGAACTGGCCGCTGCAGCAGCCGCTGCTGGCCAACCCCGCGATCAAGCCGACCGCAGTCGAGATCGCATGGGCGCGCGACGAGTTCCGCGACCTGCTCAAGATCCGCCGCAGCACGACGCTGCTGCGCATGCGCAGCGCCGACGACATCAAGTCGCGCCTGAAGTTCTACAACACCGGGTCGCAGCAGATCCCGACGCTGCTGGTGGGCGACATCGACGGCCGCGGCTACCCGGGCGCGAACTTCAGGGAGCTGGCGTACTTCGTCAACGTCGACAAGGCCGCGCACGCGATCTCGATCCCGCCGCTGCAGGGCCGCGACTTCCAGCTGCACCCGGTGCACACCGCGTTCGCCGCGGCCGACCGCCGGGCGGCCCAGGCCACCTACGACGCGACGAGCGGCACGTTCACGATTCCCGCGCGCACGGCGGTGGCGTTCGTCGTCCGCCACTGAGCCGGGCGGCCGTGCCGCCGCGCCCGCTCAGCGGCGCACCTGTCCGGTCTCGGTGAGGATGGTCAGGTCGACGAGCTTCGAGCCGGTGTGCTTCTGCGGCGAGAAGTCGACGTAGAAGCCGCCCAGGTCCGTGTTGCCGAGCGATTCGAGCCCCTTGATGAGGCCTTCGGCCGTGTGCGTTCCGCCGGCGTGCCGCAGGCCCGCGACCAGGGTGCGGGCGGCCACGTAGCCTTCCATGCTGGTGTAGTTGGGCTCGAAGTGCTCGCCGGCCGCGGCCTTGCCCGCGGCCAGGTAGTCCCCGGCAATCGGCGTGGACGCCGAGTACGGGTAGGGCATGACCTGGCTCACGATGACGCCGCGGGCGGCCGGGCCGAGTTCCTCCGCCAGGGCGCGGGTGCCGACGAACGAGACGTTGTAGAAGGTGCCGGTGTAGCCCGCCGCGTGGGCCGCGCGGATGAAGGCCGCGCAGGCCTTGTACGCGCCGATCTGGACGATCGCCTCGGGGTTGCTCGCCAGGATGGACTTGACGGCCGCCTCGACGGCGACCGTGTTGCGCTCGAACGTGCCCACGCCCACGGGCTCCAGCGACTGGGCCTTGAGCGCGCGGGTGACGCCGGCCAGGCCGGCCTGGCCGTAGCTGTCGTTCTGCGAGAAGACGCCGATGCGGCGGATGCCGATGCCGGTGGCCTGCTTGACGATCTCCGCAGTCTCGTCGAAGTACGACGCCCGCACATGGAACACATGGCGGTTGAACGGATTGCGCAGCGCGTCCGCCCCGGAGAACGGCGCGACGAACGGCAGCTTCGCGGCGGTGGCGATCGGCAGGGCCGCCAGGCTGGTGGGCGTGCCGATGTAGCCGAACAGCACGGTGGCCCCGTCGTCGATCAGGCGTCGCGTGTTGGCGGCGCAGCGTTCCGGCTCGTAGCCGTCGTCCAGCGTGCGCAGTTCCAGCTCGTGCCCGGCGACCCCGCCGCGGGCATTGACGTTGTCGAAGTACAGCAGGGCGCCGCGGCGAAACTCTTCGCCGAGCGCCTTCACGGGCCCCGACAGCGCGGCCGACTGGCCGATGACGATGCGCGCGGACTGCGCCCGCAGCGGCCGGGCGAGGAGCAGGCCCAGCGCGCCCAGGCGATGGATGGCGGCACGGCGTTTCATGGATGTGTCCTTGGATGCAGGGTCGAAGGGCCGCCCGAAGGGGTTCGGCCGCGGCGCGGACGGTCGATCGGGACCCTCCCTGCGCCTTGGCGGGCAGTCCGGAATGGGGACTGCCGGCCAGTGTCACTCCGGCGCACTCGCGTTGGAAGTGCCCGTTGACGACGACCGGGCGGCCTCGCGTCGAGGCGCCTGACGGCACGGCCAGGTGGCCGGGCTGCCAATCTAAGTCAGCTTCGGCACGTTGGGCCGGAAATGCAGGAACTTATGACGCCAACTGCCAACTTGTGCGCGACCTGCGCCGCGCCGCGTCGGCCCGAAGGCGCACGCGTCAGCCGCGCCCGACGAAGGGCATCTTCGTGGCCATGATGGTCATGAACTGCACGTTGGCCTCCAGCGGCAGTCCGGCCATGTGGACGACGGCATCGGCCACGCGCTCCACGTCCAGCATCGCCTCGGCCGCGATGCGGCCGTCGGCCTGCTTGATGCCGGTGGCCATGCGGGCGGCCATGTCGGTGACGGCGTTGCCGATGTCGATCTGGCCGCAGGCGATGTCGTAGGCGCGGCCGTCCAGGGAGATCGACTTCGTCAGGCCGGTGACGGCGTGCTTGGTGGCGGTGTAGGGCGCCGAGTCGGGGCGCGGCGCGTGGGCCGAGATCGAGCCGTTGTTGATGATGCGCCCGCCGCGCGGTGACTGCGCCTTCATCGCGCGGAACGCGCCCTGCGCGCACAGGAACATGCCGGTCAGGTTGACGTCCACCACCGACCGCCAGGTGTCGTAGCTCAGGTCCTCGAACGCGATGCCGTTGGCGCTGATGCCCGCGTTGTTGAAGAGCACGTCGACGCGGCCGAAGCGCGCCAGCGTGGCGGCGAACAGCGCGTCGACGTCGGCGGGCCGGGTCACGTCGGTGGGCACGGCCAGCAGCGGCCCGCCGCCGGCCAGCTCGACCACCTGCTGCAGCGCGTCGGCGCGCCGGCCGGCCAGCACGACAGCATGGCCGGCCCGCGCCAGCGCCAGCGCGCAGGCCTTGCCGATGCCGCTGCCCGCACCGGTGACGACGACGACCTGGGGAACGGACTTCATGAGGGGCGACCTTCCATGGATGAGCAACGGCGTCAGCGGGGCTTCAGGCTGGCGCGCCCTCCCCCACCCTGAGGGATGTGCCGCGCCGCCCGAAGGATCAATATCGGAGGTGCAGCGGGCCGCCAGATGTCCGCATCAGGAGGTTTCATCATGCAGCACGCCTGCACCATCCGGGGACGTCCGCCCAGCGGCCGCGCCGTCACCTTCGGCACCTTCATTGTCGCCGCGCTCTCGGCCGCCCTGCTCGTGCTGATGTCGGGCTGCCACGCCACGCCCGCCGCCAGTGCGTTCGCCACGACCGCGGCCGATCGCGCCGCCGAGCTCCGGCTGCGACCGGCCGACGCGATGACGCCTCTGCAGCCGTTCGACGAGGGCTTCGGGGCCGCCGCCGTCGCGCCGTAGCCACGCCCGCGACCCGCGACCCGCGGGCGTGCGGACGTGAGGGCATGCAGGCGCCGTAATCGCGCGTAACCGTTCGCCGCTAAGCTGGCGGCCATGACCATCGTCTCCCAGCTGCCCGAGACGCGCGACCCCGTCGCGCCGGCGCCCGGCCTGCTCCGCCTGGCCTGGCCGATCTTCGCCGAGCAGTCGCTGCACATGCTCACCGGCGTGGTGTCCACGCTGATGGCCAGCCGCATCGGCGACAACGCGGTGGCTGCGCTCGGCAGTGCCGGGCAGGTGCTGGTGATGTTCCTGCTGGGCTTCAACGTGCTGGCGGTCGGCGCGTCCATCGCCACCACGCACCACCTGGGCCTGGGCGACCGCGCCGGCGCGCGCCGGCTCGCGCGCGGCGCGGTGGCCACCAACCTGTGGCTGGGCGCGCTGTTCAGCCTCGTGCTGGCGCTGTCGGCGCCCACGCTGCTGCAGTGGGCCCAGCTGAGCCCGGCGCTGATGGTGTTCGCGCTGCCGTTCCTGCAGTGGATGGGCGGCACGCTGTTCCTGGAGTCGATGAACTACGCGCTGTGTGCGGTGCTGCGCGCGCACGGCCACACGCGCGAGGTGATGTTCGTGATCCTGGGCCAGAACGCGGTCAACGCCGGGCTCAGCGTGGTGCTGATCTTCGGGCTGGGCGGCCTGCCCGCGCTGGGCGTCACCGGCATCGTGATCGCGGCGGCCAGCAGCCGCCTGCTGGCCTGCGCCGCGCTGTGGGTGCTGGTCAACCGCCACATCGGGTTGCGCCTGCGCCCGCGCGACCTGTTCACCATCCACCTGGCGGACCTGCGCCGGCTGCTGGGGCTGGGCTTTCCGGCGGTGCTGGAGAACATCAGCTGGTTCGCGTCGTTCATGATCATCACCGCGCTGACCGCGCGCATGGGCGAGCGCACGCTGGCCGCGCAGGCCTACACGATGCAGATCGCCTCGATCGAGATGCTGGCGTGCCTGTCGATCGGCATCGGCAACGAGATCATCGTCGGCCGCCTGGTGGGCGCCGGCCGCTTCGACGAGGCGCGCACGCAGTGCCTGGCCAACATGCGCCTGGGCCTGCTGGTGACGGTGGGGGTGGCCTGCGCGTTCGCGCTGCTTGCGCCGTGGGCGCTGCGGCTGTTCACGAACGACCCGCAGATCGTCTCGCTGGGCCGCACGCTGATCCTGCTGGGCCTGCTGCTGGAGCCCGGGCGCAGCTTCAACCTGATCATCATCAACGCGCTGCGCGCCAGCGGCGACAGCCGCTTCCCGCTGGTCGCCGGCCTGCTCTCGCAGTGGGGGATCATGCTGTTCGGTGCCTGGCTGCTGGGCACGCACCTGGGGCTGGGCCTGATCGGCGTGTGGATCGCGCTGATCGCCGACGAGTGGCTGCGCGGCCTGTTCATGCTGCAGCGCTGGCGCGGCGGGCGCTGGCTGCGGCACGCGAAGCGGGTGCAGGCGCAGGCCGCGCACAACCCCGCCCGCGACAGCCACCGCGAACGCCTGCAGAGCCGCAGCTTCACCTGAGCGCGGGCGCCGGTTACTCAGAGCTGGAACAGCGTGAAGCCCAGGCCGATGCTGTTCTGGCGGTGGTTGTAGTCCAGCATCGTCTCGCCGTAGCCGGAGAACAGCTGCAGGTACCAGCGCAGCCCGTCGGGCTTGGCGGCGAAGACCGGGTGGGTCCACTCGAACTGCAGCGAGCCGCGCCGCGCCGACTTGAACGAGGTGTGCGCCGCCAGCTGCAGCGTGGACTCGCCGGGGAACCAGGATGCGGTGAGCTCGGTGTTGCCGATCCAGTCGGTGATATTCGGGTTGTCGTCGGTGCCGCGCTCGGCCAGGCGCTGGTTGAAGCGCGCCTGCAGCGCGATGTCGTCGTGCGTGAACGCGGTGCCCAGGTAGACGCGGTTCCAGCTGCGCGACAAGGGCTGGCCGAAGCCGTTCGACTCGTGGGCGATACCGGCCACCAGCATGCGCCAGCGCCAGCCGCCGCCCAGGTCGCCCGTCCTGTCGGGGATCGGCAGCACCACCATCGCCTCGGGCTCGTAGTCGCTGCTGCGGAACGGCGACGAGTTCTGGCCGTTCCACAGCTGCCAGATCGACTGCTGGGTGTACGCGACCCAGACGTCGGCATGGGGCAGCACCACGTCCTCGGCGACCTTGGCGCGCAGCGACAGCTGCAGCTCCGCCTCGGTACGGCGGTAGCCGGGAAAGCGGCCGCCGTCGGCATGCGTCGGGCTGGTGGGGGCCTGGTTGATGTTGCTCGTGTAGTGCGCCGGCAGCAGGAAGTTGGGCTGGTAGGTGCGCACGACGAAGGTGCCGCGCTTGCTCGCCGGCTCGAGCTCCCAGAACTTGTTGAGGTAGTCGTCCGCCGCGAGCCCCTTGCCGCTGGGCGTGGTGGCCACCTCCTGCAGCGCGCTGGGCTCGTTGCGCGCGGCCGGGGCGACGAGGGCCGCGTCGGGAGGCGCCGCGCCGGCCGGCCGGAACAGCGCGTCGTAGCAGGCGAGCCGCTTCGCGTCGTCGAGGCCGGCGCACGCGGCCGCGTCCTGCGCCAGCGCGCGGGCGGGAACGGCGGCGACGAGCGCGAGGATCAGGAGGCTGCCGGTGGAGTGCATGGCGTGGGAATCCCGGGAAGTGGGTGGGGCGGCGACAGGGGGCGGAAAGGCAATGCACATGCCCGGCCGGGGGCCGGCCGCCGCGTCGCCTCCGGGTTTCCACTGCCGCTGCCGGGCCCCCTCGTTCTGCAATTCGTCGCCCGCCGCGCCACTGCGACGCCGAAACCGGGGCATCCGGGCGTATCGTCCAAAGTTTGCCCATTCGTCATTTCACGGGAACCATGAAACTTACCGCCATCGCTCTCGCCGCCGCGCTCGCCACCCTCGCAGCGCCGCTCACCCAGGCCGCTACCCCCGCGCCTGCCGCCGCCTCCGCGGCGTCCACGACCGGCAACGCGGCCAACCCGCCCGCCGTCTGGAACCTGACCACGCTGTACGCCGACGACGCCGCCTGGGACGCCTCGCGCCAGAAGGTGCTCGCGCGCCTGCCTGAACTCAAGGCGCTGCAGGGCACGCTGGGCACCAGCGCCGCGAGCCTGCTGCACGCGATGCAGACGATCTCGGACGTGCAGCGCGAGCTGAACCGCCTCGACGTCTACGCCAGCCTCAAGGCCGACGCCGACACCCAGGTCACCGCCAACCAGGCGCTGCGCCAGCAGTCGGCCGCAGCGCAGGCGCAGGTCGCGCAGGCGACCGCCTTCGAGGCTCCGGAGATCGCGGCCATCGGCCAGCCGAAGGTCGATGCGTACATCGCCGCGGAGCCCAAGCTCGCGCCGCACGCCTACGGGCTGCACACGATGCTGCGCCTGGCCGCGCACACGCTGTCGGCCAGCGAGGAGGCCCTGATGGCCGGCGCGGCCGACCCGCTGTCGCAGCCGCAGCAGATCTACGAACTGCTGGCCAACGCCGACCTGCCCTGGCCGACGATCACCGTGCGCGGCAAGAAGGTGCTGCTGGACCAGGAAACCTACGTCAAGCTGCGCTACGACCGCGATCCTGCCGTGCGCGACCAGGTCTTCAAGACGTTCTGGCCGGTCTACAAGTCGTTCCAGCGCACCATCGGCGCGATCTACGTGGCGCACCTGCGCGGTGTCGTCTTCGATGCGCGCGCCCACAAGTTCGACAACGCCCTGCAGTCCCGGCTGAGCCAGGACAACACGCCCGACACCGTCTACCGCACGCTGGTGGCCGAGGCCAACGCCGGCCTGCCGACGCTGCAGCGCTACCTGAAGCTGCGCGGCCGGCTGCTGGGGTTGAAGAACCAGAAGTACTCGGACATCTACGCCGAGCTCGTGAAGGCGCCGCGCTCCTACACGCTCGGCGAAGCCGAGGCGCTGACGCTCAAGGGCGTCGCGCCGCTGGGCGACGACTACGTCAAGGCGCTGAACCAGCACTTCCAGGGAGCCTGGATGGATGCGGTGCCGCGCAAGGGCAAGCGCTCGGGGGCGTACATGAACCCGGGCGCGTACGACGTGCACCCGTTCGTGCTGCTCAGCTTCAACGACAACTACGAGAGCGTGTCGACCGTGGCGCATGAATGGGGCCACGCGATGCACTCGGTGCTCGCCAACGCCGCGCAGCCCTACGAGACCGCCAACTACGGCATCTTCGTCGCCGAGATCCCCTCGACCACCAACGAGATGCTGCTGGCCGACTACGTCGCCAGCAACGCCAAGACGAAGGACGAAAAGGTCTACGCGATCACGCGCCAGCTCGAATCCCTGCGCACGACCTTCTTCCGCCAGGCCATGTTCGCCGAGTTCGAGCTCAAGACGCACGAGGCCATCGAGAAGGACCAGCCGCTGACCGGCGAGGACCTGTCGAAGATCTACCTCGACCTGCTGCGCCGCTACCACGGCGACGCGCAGGGCGTGATGAAGATCGAGGAGCTGTACGGCACCGAGTGGGAATACATCCCGCACTTCTACACCGACTACTACGTGTACCAGTACGCGACGTCCATCAGCGCCGCGGCCTTCTTCGCCGAAGGCATCGAGAAGGGCGACAACGACCTGCGCACGCACTACCTCGACATGCTCAAGTCCGGCGGCTCCAACGACCCGTACCTGGTGGTCAAGAAGGCCGGCCTCGACATGGGCTCGCCCGCACCGTACCGCGCCCTGGTGGCCCGCATGGGTCGCCTGATCGACGAGCTCGATGCGCTGACCGGCGGGGCGGCGGCGGTTGCCGCGAAGAAGTAGGCTCGCTTCGCTTCATCGGCTGCGGCAAGGCCCGCTGCGACGCTGTCGCAGCGGGCCTTCTTGATGCGCCGCCGGATTGGCCGGCGTTGCGTCTTGCGTGCTGTTTTCGCGGGGCAAGGCTCTATCCGATGGCTGTCAGTCGCCAGCGGCTGCAAGTGGCCGCGTGCAGACGATCTTGGCATCGCTTCTCAGGGGCCCAGAATCTTGCGCATCGCTGCGTACTCGATGGGAACGCCCCGCACTTCCCTGATGTGGTGGTCAACAATCTCGAAGCCGAAATGGATGTAGAACGGCTGCGCAGTACGGCAGAGGACGGGGTCGAACGTTCGAGGTGCCCACGCGTCGACTTCAGCCTGGCTGCAGTCGCGGATCGCCGCTTCATGGATCGCAGATTCGAAAACGAACCGCAGGCAGGGTTCGTCGCCGACACGGAAGTTTCGTAGCTCGATCATGGTGTTCGTGCCGACCCCGCGGCCCTGGCGCCGGGCGTTAACATGGATGCTTCGGGGGCGATCTGCCCGTCGAGACATTCAACCATGCGTCAAGCATCGATCGATGCGACGCCATTTCCCGGGGAACGGCATGCCACTGAAGTTGGGCCTGGTGGGGATCGGCAAGATCGCCCGAGATCAACACATTCCGGCGCTCGCCGCAGACCCGCGCTTCGAGCTCGTTGCCTGCGCCAGCCGAAATGCCCGCGTGGACGGAATAGCGAATTTCGTCGACATAGAGACTCTGCTGGCCGAGGTCAAGGATCTGGATGCCGTCTCCATCTGCACGCCTCCCCAGGCGCACTTCGGGGCCGCACTCGCCGCGCTGCGAGCCGGCAAGCACGTCATGCTCGAGAAGCCGCCGGCGGTGACGACTCGGCAAATTGCCCTGCTGCAGGCCGAGGCGGTGCGGCAGGGCCGCACCCTGTTCCAGACCTGGCACTCGCGCTTCGCCGCCGGCGTGGACGCGGCACGCGAATGGCTGCGCGGGCGCACCCTCACCGGCGGCACTATCACCTGGAAGGAGGACGTGCATCACTGGCACCCCGGCCAGCAATGGATCTGGGAGCCCGGTGGTCTGGGTGTCTTCGACCCGGGCATCAACGCCCTGTCGGTGCTGACCGAAGTGCTGGCCGATGAAACCTTCGTCCACGAAGCGATTCTGGAGTTCCCGGAGAACCAGCAGGCTCCCATCGCCGCCCGCCTGGCACTGTGCACTGTCGCCGGCGTCACAGTGAACGCGGCATTCGACTTCCGCCAGAAGGGCGAGCAGACCTGGGATATCGAGTTCGTCACCACGTCCGGACGCCTCAAGCTCTCCCGCGGCGGCGGCGCGCTGGAGATCGACGGCCGCCCGCTGGGGAAAGACGACGCGCTGGCCGGCGAATATCCTCGGCTGTACGCGCGCTTCGCCGAGCTGTGCGCGTCCGGCGAGTCCGAGGTGGATTGGCGGCCGTTCCAACTGGTCGCCGATGCCTTCCTGGTCGGCGAGCGGCGAATCGTGCAGGCCCACCACGTCTGACCAGGCCCGCGCCATCACAGCTGGGTGCAGCCTCAGGGTGCCGTGCCAGGCTGCCGCAACGCCTGCTGGAGAACCCGTCCAGCTTGCCAACGGGCGCGACATCTTCCATGGCTCGTGAAGCAAGCCGCGCAGGAGAACTCATGGCCCGACAGATCATCTTTTCGGCGAAAGCGGCCAAGCCGCCCGCGACCTACAGCCAGGCGGTGAAGGCCGCTGGACTTGTCTTCGTGTCGGGAACGGCGCCCACGGATCCCGCCACCGGCGCCATTGTGGGAACCAGCGTCCAGGAGCAGACCCGACAGTGTTTGAAGAACATCGAAGCGATCCTCGAGGAGGCGGGCAGTTCTCTGGACAAGATGGTCAGCGCCACGATCGTCCTGGCAGACGAAGATGACTTCGCCGGAATGAACGAGGAGTGGGTCAAGTGGTTTCCCGTCGCCCCGCCTGCGCGCCAGGGCGCCAAGTTGCCCGCGAGAATCCCCGGACTCAAGATCTCGATCGCCGCAATTGCCGAGGCTTGAGCCGAATTCCGGAGCACTTCCGTGTGGGTGACGGCGGGGCCCGGTGGCACGGCCATCCGTTCGACGCGGCCGCGCGGATCGGCGACGAATCCTTCCTGATGGCGTCGGATCGCACGATCCTTGCATGCACCCCGCGGACTTCCTGCAAGCGAGCGCCGCCATGACCTCCACCGACCGAACGCCCCCTACCGCCGACCAGATCGTGCGCCACCTGCGCCGCGCCAACGCGGTCGCGCAGCGCGCGGTCGAACTCGGGCATCACCCGTTCGGTGCGACGCTGGTGGGGCCCGACCACGAGACGGTGCTGCTGGAGCAGTGCAACATCGACACGGTCAACCATGCCGAGTCCACGCTGGCGCGCAGCGCGGCCAGCAACTTCACGCCCGCGTTCCTCTGGCAGTGCACGCTGTACACCTCGGTGGAGCCGTGCTGCATGTGCGCCGGCACGGTCTACTGGGCCAACATCGGGCGCGTGGTCTACGCGATGACCGAGCTCGAGCTGCTGGCGGCCACCGGCAACCATGCGGAGAATCCGACGATGCGGCTGGCGTCGCGCGTGGTGTTCGGGCATGGCCAGAAGCCGGTCGAGGTGATCGGCCCGGTGGCCGCGGCGGCGGCCGAGGTGGTCGCGCTGCAGCGCGGGTTCTGGGGCGCGCGATGAGCCGCACCGACGCCGCATCGTCACGCGCCGCACCGGCGCGCTGCATAGAATGACGGATACCCCCACCCGGGCCACAGCGCCCCGCGCCAACGTCATGCAACCTGAGGAGATCGGCCGGACCATCGCCGCGGCGATCCTCGATCGGCGGCTCGTGCCCGGTCGACGGCTCAACGAGCTGGAGCTCTCGCGCCTGCTGGGCGTCAGCCGCTCGATGATCCGTTTCGCGCTGGTGGGCCTGCACCACGACGGCCTGGTCACGTTCGAGGCCAACCGCGGCGCCTTCGTCGCCAAGCCGACCCTGGCCGAGGCGCACTTCCTGTTCGACGCGCTGGCGGCGATCGAGCGGTCGGCCGTCGACATCGTGCTCGCGGCGCCGCGGCCGCCGTCGCTCGACGCACTGCGTGCCGTGCACCGCAAGCAGGTCAAGGCGCACGCCAAGGACCAGATGCGGCAGTCGGAGCAACTGGCGATCGACTTCCACCACGAGTTGCTGGCGCTCACCGGCAACCCGCTGCTGGTCGAGGCGCAGCGCAAGCTGCTGCTGCGCTACCGCGTGGTGACCGGCGTGTTCAAGACGGAGCTGGACTACTGCGAGCTCGAGGACCACCATGGGGAAATGATCGCGCTGCTCGAAAGCGGCTCGGCGGCCCGGTTGCGGCGCCTGGTCGACGCGCACTGGCGGCTGGTGATCCGCGGCCATATCCACCTGCAGGCCGGTGTCGAGGACCTGGCCGAGGCGCTGGGCCTGTAGCAACGCCGACGAGGAGCCGAACCGGCCTCCCGTCGGCGAGACCGGCGCGCGGGGCGCGCCGGGCGGGCCTCAGAAGTGGTACTCGAGGCGCACCATCGGCGTGCTGGCCGTGGCGCCCTCGCCGGCGAAGCCCTTGGCGCTGTTGCCGAACTTGTTGTGCCAGTACTCGTACTCCACGCCGACCAGCCAGGTCTTCTTGCCCAGGCCGGCGAGCGAGCCGGCGTCCAGCATCAGGTTGGCGTCGATGTGCGATTCGGGCGCGGTCTGGCCGCCGAACTCGTCCTTGCCCTTGGCGCCGATGAACTGCGCGTAGCCGTTGAACGACAGCGGCAGGTCGCCGATGCCGATGCCCCAGTCGGCCTCGAGCGCGGCGTGGTTCTTGTAGTGGTAGCGGCGGCTGATGGCCTCCGGCGCGTTGCTCTCGTCGAACAGCAGCGCGGACACGTTCAGGAAGCCGGGCACCTCGAACATCACGGTGGGGCCGACGACGAACATGCGCTTCTTCGACGCATAGCCGTCATTCTTCGTGTTGACGTCGATGCCGGCGGTCACGCCGTAGCCGCGTACCGGACCCATGGCCAGCTTCATGCCGCCCACCTTGCCGATGTCGACGGTGGTGCGGAACACGCCGTACACCTCCTGCGCTCCGGGGTGTCCGGCGATGCCGGCGCCCGGGTCGTTGTGGTCGGACTGCAGGAAGTCGATGTTGACGAACGTCGTGCCGTACTTGTAGCCGGTGGCGTTCGTGAACGCGAGGATCGCCTTCGTGATGTCGACACGCTTGCCGTTGGCATCGTTGTCGTAGGGCTCGGCGAAGCTGCTGCCGTAGCGCAGGCTCAGCGCGGTGTCGCTCCAGTCGGCGGCCTGCACCATCGGGGTGAACGCGAGTCCTGCGAATGCACTGATCGCGGCGGCTGCGAGGCCGGTCCTGCCCGCGATTGGGGAATGTCGTTTCATGCTGCTCCTCTTTGGTTGGGTGGCTCCACGGTTGCAGCACAATGTATGCCAGATTGTCGGCAATCTGGCATGCAAGACGGCGCCGCGACAAGATGCTAAAACAGGCGCGGAACGTGCATGGGCACGTTTCCCCACCTGCCTGCCCGCGAATGACCTCCTCGACCCCGACCTACCCGCGCGACCTCGTGGGCCACGGCCCGCATCCGCCACAGGCGCAATGGCCCGGCCAGGCGCGCGTGGCGCTGCAGTTCGTCCTCAACTACGAGGAGGGCGGCGAGAACTGCGTGCTGCACGGCGATGCCGGCAGCGAGCAGTTCCTCTCCGAGATGGCCAGCCCGCCGGCCTACGCCGACCGCCATCTCAGCATGGAGTCGATCTACGAGTACGGCTCGCGCGTTGGCGTGTGGCGCATCCTGCGAGAGTTCGAGCGCCGCGGCCTGCCGCTCACGGTGTTCGGCGTGGGCATGGCGCTGCAGCGCCACCCGCAGGTCGCGCAGGCCTTCGTCGACCTCGGCCACGAGATCGCCTGCCACGGCTGGCGCTGGATCAACTACCAGCAGGTGGACGAGGCCACCGAGCGCGCGCACATGCTGGCCGGCATCGAGGCCATCCGCCGGCTCACCGGCCAGGCGCCGGCGGGCTGGTACACCGGCCGCGACAGCCCCGCCACGCGCCGGCTGCTGGCCGACATCGGCGGCTTCGAGTACGACAGCGACTATTACGGCGACGACCTGCCGTTCTGGACCCGCGTGCGCCGCACCGACGGCAGCGACGTGCCGCACCTGGTGGTGCCCTACACGATGGACTGCAACGACATGCGCTTCGCGCTGCCGCAGGGCTTCGCCACCGGCGAGGACTTCTTCGTCTACCTGCGCGACAGCTTCGACGCGCTGTGGGCCGAGGGTGCCGACACGCCGCGCATGATGAGCGTGGGCATGCACTGCCGCCTCCTCGGGCGCCCGGGCCGCATAGTCGCGCTGCAGCGCTTCCTGGACCACGTCGCGCGCCACGACCGCGTGTGGGTGTGCCGCCGCATCGACATCGCACGCCACTGGCGCCAACGCTTCCCGGCCCCGGCCGTCGTCACGCCATGACGCTGACCCTCGCCCGTTTGAACGCGGCCGCGCCGGCCGACGCCCTCGCGCTGCTCGACGGCATCTACGAACACTCGCCGTGGATCGCGCAGGCCGCGCTGGCACGGCGACCGTTCGCCGACCTCGCGGGCCTCGCGCGCGCGCTGGTGGACGCGACGCGGGCGGGCGGCCGGGACGCGCAGCTCGCGCTGCTGCGCGCGCATCCGCGCCTGGCGGGCAAGGCGATGGTGGCGGGCACGCTCACCGCGGAGTCCACCGACGAACAGACCCGCTCGGGCCTGACGCAGTGCTCGCCGCAGGAGTTCGCACGCCTGCACGCGCTCAACGACGCCTACGACCGCCGCTTCGGCTGGCCGTTCATCCTCGCGGTGCGCGGCCCGACGGGCCAGGGGCTCGCGCGCGCCGAGATCATCGCCACCTTCGAGCGCCGCGCGCAAGCCGAACCCGAGGCCGAGTTCGAGGAGTGCCTGCGCAACGTGCACCGGATCGCCGAGATCCGGCTGGGAGACCGCTTCACGTCCGACGCGTGAGCGACCGCGGCGCCACGCCCGCGTGGCACCGCGTGCGTCTTACTTGTTGCCCGGCACCTGGCCTTCGACGCCCTTGACGAAGAACTTGATGCCGCCCAGGAACGCGTCGTCGGCGGTCACGCCGTCCTTGAGCTGTTCCTTGCCGTCGTTGGACTTGATCGGGCCCTTCCAGATCGCGAAGGAGCCGTCCTTGAGGCCGGCCTTGACCTTGTCGACCTTGGCCTTGAGGTCGGCCGGCACCTTGTCGGAGATCGAGACCAGGTCGATCGCGCCTTCCTTGACGCCCCACCAGGTGTGGCCGGTGGTCCACGTGCCGGCCAGCGCGTCCTTGGCGGCCTTGATGTAGTACGGGCCCCAGATGTTGACCGACGAGGCCAGGTGGGCCTTCGGGCCGTAGGCCGTCATGTCGGAGTCCCAGCCGAACGCGTACTTGCCGTTCTTCTCGGCCGTCTGCAGCACGGCGCTGGAGTCGGTGTTCTGCAGCAGCACGTCGGCGCCGCCGTCGATCAGCGACTGCGCGCCCTCGGTTTCCTTGGGCGGGTTGAACCACTCGTTGACCCAGACGACCTTGACCTTGATCTTCGGGTTGACGCTCTGCGCGCCCAGCGTGTAGCTGTCGATGTTGCGGATGACCTCGGGGATCGGGATCGAGCCGACCACGCCGATGGTGTTGGTCTTGGTCATTCCGCCGGCGATCACGCCAGCCATGTAGGCGCCTTCGTAGGTGCGGTTGTCGTACACGCGCATGTTGTCGGCCGTCTTGTAGCCGGTGGCGTGCTCGAAGTGCACCGCCTTGTTGTCGGCCGCCACCTTCAGCATCGGTTCCATGTAGCCGAAGCTGGTGCCGAAGATCAGCGTGTTGCCCTGGGCCACCATGTCGCGGAACACGCGCTCGGCGTCGGCCGATTCCGGCACGCTCTCGACGAAGGTGGTCTGGATCTGGCTGCCGAGTTCCTTCTCGAGCGCCTTGCGACCGTTGTCGTGCGCGAAGGTCCAGCCGCCGTCGCCCACCGGGCCGAGGTAGGCGAACGCGATCTTGAGCGGGGCCGAGGCGGACGACGCCGGCGCCGCGGCGGCCGAGGCGGCGGCGGGCTCGGAGGCCGCGGCCGGGGCGGCCTCTTCCTTCTTGCTGCAGCCCGCGAGCGCGGCGGCGACCGCCAGGCTGCTCCAGGCAGTGGTGCGGAGCACGGAGCGCCGGGTGGATGTGGTCATGGAGATCTCCTCTTTGATGGATCTGGGGAACGGCGAAGGGAACCGAAGCTGGCGGTCAGCTTCCGGGGAAGAAAGGCTTGCCAAGCGACGCGGGCATGTTGGTGCGTATCCAGACCGGATTGCGCGAGATCAGCACCAGCACCGCGATGGTGGCCAGGTAGGGCAGCATCGTCAGCAGCTGGCTGGAGATGGCCACGCCCTCGCCCTGCAGGTGGAACTGCAGCATGGTGACGCCGCCGAACAGGTAGGCGCCCAGCAGCACGCGCGACGGGCGCCAGGTGGCGAAGGTGGTCAGCGCCAGCGCGATCCAGCCCTTGCCGGCCACCATGCCCTCGACCCACAGCGGCGTGTAGACCACCGAGATGTAGGCTCCGGCCACGCCGCACAGCGCGCCGCCCACCATCACCGCCACCAGCCGGATGCGGCGCACCGGATAGCCCAGCGCATGCGCCGACTCGGGCGACTCGCCCACCGCGCGCAGGACGAGGCCGGCGCGCGAGCGGTACAGGAACCACGTGAGGCCGACCATGAACAGCACGGTCAGGTACACCATCGGATGCTGGCGGAACAGCGCCGGACCGATGAACGGGATGTCGCCGAGCACCGGCACCGCGAAGTGCGGCCGCGCCGCCAGGTGTTCCTGGGTGTACTTGATGCCCACGAAGGCCGAGAAGCCGCTGCCGAACAGGCTCAGCGCGAGCCCGGTGGCGTACTGGTTGGTGTTGAGCCAGATCACCAGCACGCCGAAGGCGCCGGCCATGACCGCGCCTGCCAGCGCGCCGGCCCCGAACGCGAGCCAGTCGCTGCCGGTCTGCACGGCGGTGGCGAAGCCGGCGATCGCGGCGACGAGCATCATGCCCTCGGCCCCGAGGTTGACGATGCCCGAGCGCTCGTTGATCAGCAGGCCCAGGCCGGCGATGGCCAGCACCGTGCCCGCGTTGAGCGTGGCCGCCAGGAGGAGTGCATAGGTGTCCATCAGGCGGCGGGGCTCTTGGCGGGATGCGGCGGGTGCGCGGGATGCGCGGCATGCCAGCGCACGCGGTAGTTGATCAGCGTGTCGCTGGCCAGCAGCGAGAACAGCAGCACGCCCTGGAACACGCCGGTGAGCGACTTGGGCAGGCCCAGGCGCGACTGCGCGAGCTCGCCGCCGATGTAGAACAGGCTCATCAGCAGCGCCGAGAACAGGATGCCCACCGGGTTCAGCCGGCCGACGTAGGCGACGATGATCGCGGCGAAGCCGTAGCCCGCGGGCACGTAGGGCGTGAGCTGGCCGATCGGGCCGGCGACCTCGAACGCGCCGGCCAGGCCCGCCATGCCGCCCGAGATCATCAGCGCCACCCACAGCGCGCGCCGCGACGAGAACCCGGCATAGCGCGCCGCCGCCGCGGCCAGCCCACCCACCTGCATCTGGAAGCCGCCGTAGACGCGGAACAGGAACAGCCAGAACGTGGCCACCGACAGCAGCGCCGCGACGAAGCCGATGTTCACGCGCAGGCCGCTGAACAGGCGCGGGATCTTGGTGGCATCGAGGAAGGTGATCGTCTGCGGGAAGCCGTAGCCGTTCGGGTCCTTCCAGTCGCCGTAGACCAGGTAGTTCAGCAGCTGGTTGGCGACGTAGACCAGCATCAGGCTGACCAGGATCTCGCTGGCGTTGGCGCGGTCGCGCAGGAATGCGACGATCGCCGCCCACGCCATGCCGCCCAGCGTGCCGGCCACGAGGATGGGCACGACGATCCAGTGGCTGGAGTCGGCGCTCGCGTGCATCGCCACGCCCGACGCTGCGATCGCGCCCACGACGAACTGGCCCTCGGCGCCGATGTTCCACACGTTGGCGCGGTAGCAGACCGCCAGGCCCAGCCCGATCAGCATCAGCGGCGTGGCCTTGACGCACAGCTCGGAGACGGCGTTGGCGCCGCGGAACGGCTCGACGAAGAACATCGCCAGCCCGCGCGAGGGATCCTTGCCCAGCAATGCGAACAGCGCGGCGCCGGCCAGCACCGTGACCAGCAGCGCGATCAGGGGCGAGGCCAGCGACATCGCCCGGCTGGGCGCGGGACGCGCTTCAAGCTGCAGCATGCAGGGCCTCCGGTGCCGACGCGGCGGCGTTGTCGTTCCACAGGCCGCTCATCCACTGGCCGATCTGCTCGCGCGTGGCCTGTGCGGCCGGGATGGACGGCGACACGCGGCCGCGGGCGATCACCACCAGCCGGTCGGAGATCTCGAACAGCTCGTCCAGGTCCTCGCTGACCACCAGCACCGCGCAACCGGCGTCGCGCAGGGCCAGCAGCGCGCCGCGGATCTGCGCCGCGGCGCCGACGTCCACGCCCCAGGTGGGCTGCGACACGATCAGCAGCTTCGGGCCGGCGTCGATCTCGCGGCCGACGATGAACTTCTGCAGGTTGCCGCCGGACAGGCTCTTGGCCGTGGCCTCGGGGCCGCCGGCCTTGACGTTGTAGCAGGCGATGAGATGGCGGGCGAGCGCGGCGGTACGGCCGATGCGGATCCAGCCGAACGGGGTGACCGACTCGGTACGCGTGAGCAGGGTGTTCTGCGACAGCGAGATCGACGGCACCGCGCCGCGGCCCAGCCGCTCCTCGGGCACGAAGTGCAGACCCTCGTGGCGGCGGCGGCGCGGCGAGTGGCCGCCGATGGGCTTGCCGAACAGGCGGATCGCGTCGGCCGGCGAGCGCTCGTCCTCGCCGGAGAGCGCGGCCATCAGCTCCTGCTGGCCGTTGCCCGAGACACCGGCCACGCCCAGGATCTCGCCCTTGGAGACGGCGAACGAGATGGCGTCGAGATCGGCGCCGAAGGCGCCCAGGCGCGGCAGCGACAGCGCGTGCACCGCCAGCACCTGCTCGCCGGGTTGCGCGGCCGCGTGGTTCAGCTGCGGCGGCTCGGCGCCGATCATCAGGCGCGACAGGCTGGCATTGGTCTCCTGGCGCGGGTCGACCTCGCCGGTGACCTTGCCGCCGCGCATGACGGTGCACTTGTGGCACAGCGCGCGGATCTCGTCGAGCTTGTGGCTGATGTAGAGGATGCTGCAGCCCTCGTCGGCGAGCTTGCGCAGCGTGACGAACAGCGCCTGCACGGCCTGCGGCGTCAGCACCGAGGTGGGCTCGTCGAGGATCAGCAGGCGCGGCTTGGTGAGCAGCGCGCGCACGATCTCCACGCGCTGGCGCTCGCCCACCGACAGCGTGTGGACCGGGCGCAGCGGGTCGACGTCGAGGCCGTAGAGGCCGGCCACCTCGACGATGCGCTGCGTGACGTCGGCAAGCGTCCACGACTTGTCCAGGCCCAGCCAGACGTTCTCCGCGGCGGTGAGCGTGTCGAACAGGCTGAAGTGCTGGAACACCATCGCGATGCCCAGCGCGCGCGCCTCCTGCGGGTTGCGGATCTCGACCTCGCGGCCGTCCCAGACGATCTCGCCCTCGTCGGGGCGCACCGCGCCGTAGATGATCTTCATCAGCGTGGACTTGCCGGCGCCGTTCTCGCCCAGCACCGCGTGGATCTCGCCCGGCTCGACGCGCAGGCGGATGCGATCGTTGGCCTTGACGGCGGGGTACTGCTTGCTGATGTCGATGAGTTCGAGGCGAAGCATCGTGCGGGTGTCCGAAGGATCAGGCGGCAGTGCGGCGGGTGCCGGCGACCCAGGCGTCGACCAGGTTGCGGTCGTCGGCCAGGGTCATCCAGGCGAACAATCTTGCATGCAAGCTGCGTGCCAAACCGTCGCGCTGGGTGGCCACCGGCCCCACCGCGACGTCCCAGACGCAGACGTCGGCCGCGGCACCGGCCTCGAGGCTGCCGATCTCGCCGCCCAGGTGCAGCGCGCGCGCGGCGCCGCGGGTGGCCGCGTGCAGCGCCACCCAGGCCGTCAGCCGCTCGCCGCGCATCGCCTGCACCTTGTACGCATCGGCCATGGTACGCAACATCGACAGGCTGGTACCGCCGCCGACATCCGACGCCAGGGTGACCGCCACGCCGGCGTCGAGGTTGGCGCGCCAGTCGAACAGGCCGCTGCCCAGGAACAGGTTGGACGACGGGCTGTGGGCGATCTGCGCGCCGGCGCCGGCCAGCGCGGCGCGGTCGGCCGCGTCCAGCCAGATGCCGTGGGCGAACACGCTGCGCTCGTTCAGGAGGTGGTTGCGCGCGTAGACGTCGAGATAGCTGCGCGCCTCGGGAAAGAGTTCGCGCACCCAGTCGACCTCGGCCCGGTTCTCGGCCAGGTGGGTCTGCATGTAGACGCCCGGGTGGGCGGTGCACAGCCGCCCCGCCATCGCCAGCTGCGCCGGCGTGCTGGTGGGCGCGAAGCGCACGGTGACGGCGTAGGCCAGGCGGCCGAAGCCGTGCCAGCGCTCGATCAGCTCGGTGCACTCGCGCTCGGCGTGCACGACGTCGTCGCACAGCGCCGGCGGGGCGTGGCGGTCCATCAGGATCTTGCCGGCGACGATGCGCATGCCGCGCGCGGCCGCGGCCTCGAACAGGCAGTCGACGCTGACCTTGTGCACCGTCGGGAACACGACGGCGCTGGTCGTGCCGTGGGCCAGCAGCGCGTCGAGGAAGCGCGCGGCGCCCTCGCGCGCGACGGTCTCCTCGGCGTAGCGCATCTCGGCGGGGAAGGTGTGGGTGTCCAGCCAGTCGAGCAGCTCGGTGCCGTAGCTGGCGATGACGTCCAGCTGCGGGCTGTGGACGTGGGTGTCGACGAAGCCGGGGAGGATCAGGCGGCCGGGGTACTCGTGGCGCCGCCAGTCGGGGCCCGGCGGCTGGCCGCCCGGCTGCGCGCCGACGATGCGGCCGGCCTCGACCAGCAGCCAGTGGTCGGGACGCCAGCGCAGCCCGGCCGGCTCGACGTCGCCCCAGGCGGGCGCGGCGGTGAAATCGAGCAGGTCGCCGCGCAGCGCCACGCGCGTGGGAAGGGGCGCGACGGGCGAGGCCATGTCAGGAGGCCAGGCTCATGCGAGGGCGCTGCGCCACGTTGCGCGCCACGTCGCGCACGCACTCGCGCAGCCAGCGCACCGAGGCCGATTCGTGGGTCAGGTCGTGCCACAGCTGGTAGTAGGCCAGCGGCGGGAAGGTGACCGGGCAGCGCACGATGCGCACCGGCAGCACGTCGACGTAGCGCTGGCAGAACAGCCGCCCGGTGGTCAGCACCAGCAGGCTGCCGGCCACCATCGACGGGATCAGCGCGAAGTGGGCGCTGCGCACCGCGATGTCGCGCAGCAGGCCCTGCTTGACCAGGTGATCGTCGATCACGCCGCGCGCGCCCTCGTAATTGGGCGTCGGCGCCACGTGCTCGCACGACAGGTAGCGCTCCACCGTCCAGGCGCGTCCCACGCCCGCGCGCACGATCGGGTGGTCGGCGGCCACCAGGCACACCACCTCGTCGCTGACCAGGCGACCCAGGTGCAGTTCGTCGGGTGGGGTCAGCCAGTTGCCGATCACGAGATCGACCTCGCCCTGGGCCAGGCTGCGCCGGTAGTCGAAGTGGCTGGACAGCGTGAGCAGCTCGATCTTGACTTGCGGCGCGCGTTGCTTCACCGTGAGCACCAGCTGCGGCAGGAAGCCGGGATCGATGAAGTCGCTGGCGGCGATGCGGAAGGTGGTGGTGCTGGTCTGCGGGTCGAAGCCGGCGCGGCGGCTGCGCTGGCTGAACAGGCGGTCGGCCTCGTTGAGCAGGTTGGCGGCCGGGACGAGCATCTGCTGGGCGAACGCGGTGGGCGTCATGCCGTTGCCCGCGCGCACCAGCAACGGATCGCCGGTGAGCTCGCGCAGGCGCTTCAGCTGGGCGCTGACGGCGGGCTGGGAGCTTTGCAGGCGCAAGGCCGCGCGCGACACGCTGCGTTCGGTGATCAAGGTGTGCAGGACCCGGATGAGGTGGAGCTCGATCTTGTCGAACTCCGTGCGCAGTGCCATATGACTCCGTGAATACTTGATATAGGCGAAAGTATATTCAGAACGCCCCGCACGGGGGTAAGTTTCATCATCATGAGCGTGCCCTTGTCCGAATCCCCTTCCGCCGAAATCCGCTTCTTCCACCGCGGGTGCATCGTGGCGCTGCGCGACGTGCCGGCCACGCGCAGCGTGCTGGACTGGCTGCGCGAGGACCAGCGCTGTACAGGCACCAAGGAAGGGTGCAACGAGGGCGATTGCGGTGCATGCACCGTCGTGGTTGGTGAATTGCCCGAGCACACCGACTCGCCGGACCAGGCCACCCGCGGCCTGCGCCTGCGCCCGGTCAACGCGTGCATCAAGTTCATGCCCTCGCTGCACGGCAAGGCCCTGTTCACCGTCGAGGACCTGGGCGGCCCGCAGGGCCTGCACCCGGCGCAGCAGGCGCTGGTCGACTGCCACGGCTCGCAATGCGGCTTCTGCACCCCCGGCTTCGCGATGACGTTGTGGAGCAGCTACGAGAACCATGGCGCGGCCGGCACCCGGCCCGGGCGCGCGCAGCTGGCCGACGAGCTGGCCGGCAACCTGTGCCGCTGCACCGGTTACCGGCCCATCCTCGAGGCCGGCGCCCGCATGTTCGACCTGCCCCCGGCGGCGCTGGACACGGCACCGGCCATCGCCGCGCTGCGCGAGATCGCCGCCGGCGCCCCGCCGGCCGCCCCGCGCACGCTGGCCGAGCTCGCCCGGCGCTACGCCGCCGCGCCGCAGGCGCGCCTGGTGGCCGGCGGCACCGACGTCGGCCTGTGGGTGACCAAGCAGTTCCGCGACCTGGGCGAGGTGATCGCCATCGGCGAGGTCGACGAGCTCAAGCAGGTCGTGCATGCCGACGGCGAGCTGCGCATCGGCGCCGGCGCATCGCTGGAAGCCGCGTGGGGCGCACTGGCGGCGCGCGCGCCGGCGCTCGAGGAAGCCTGGCGGCGCTTCGCGTCGCCGCCGATCCGCCACGCCGGCACCCTGGGCGGCAACGTGGCCAACGGCTCGCCGATCGGCGACTCGGCGCCGGTCCTGATGGCGCTGGACGCGCAGGTCGAGCTGCGCCAGGGCGACCGCGTGCGCCGCCTGCCGCTGGACGACTTCTACACCGGCTACCAGGCCAACCGGCTCGAGCCCGGCGAGTTCGTGCAGGCGCTGGTGGTGCCCGACGCGGCGTGGACGCGCCATCTCCGCGCCTACAAGATCAGCAAGCGCTTCGACTCCGACATCTCCGCGGTGTTCGCCGCGCTGGCGATCGCCCTCGACGGCGAGCGCGTGGTCGACGTGCGCCTGGCCTTCGGCGGCATGGCCGCGGTGGTCCGGCGCGCCGCCACCGCCGAGGCCACGCTGCGCGGCCAGCCCTGGAGCGCCGCCACGCTGGCCGCCGCGCAGGCCGCGCTCGCACGCGACTTCACGCCGCTGGACGACATGCGCGCCAGCGCCGCGTACCGCCTGCGCGTGGCGCAGAACCTGCTGCAGCGCTTCTGGCTCGAAACGCAGGCCGGCGCGTCCGCCGCCGCCGCGCCGACGTCGATCTGGAGCGTGGCATGAGCGATGCACGGCCGCCCGAAGGCGCTCGCACCGCAGCCGACAGGCGCAGGGCTGGCCCGATGCTCGATGCACGGCCGCCCGACGGCGCTCGCACCGCAGTCCACAGGACGGAGGCATCCCGATGACCGGCACCGCGCCGCGCGTCCTCGAACCGCCGCACGCCGGCGCCGGCGTCGGCGCCGCGCGGCCGCACGAGTCCGCCCACCTGCACGTGGCCGGCAGCGCCACTTACATCGACGACATCCCCGAGCTGGCCGGCACGCTGCATTGCGCGCTGGGCCTGTCGCCGGTGGCCCACGGCCGGCTGCGCGGCATGGACCTGGACCGCATCCGCGCGCTGCCGGGCGTGGTCGACGTGTTCTGCGGGGCCGACTTCCCCGGCCACAACGACTGCGGCCCCATCCTGCACGACGACCCGATCCTGGCCGACGGCGAGTTGCGCCACGTCGGCCAGCCGGTGTTCGCGGTGGTCGCGCGCACCCGCGGGGACGCGCGCCGCGCCGCCGCGAAGGCGCGCGAAGTGCTCGACATCGAGCCGCTGGAGGCGGTGCTCTCGCCGCGCGAGGCGCACGCCCGCGGCCAGTACGTGATCCCGCCGGTGCACCTGAGCCGCGACACCGTCGAGGGCGGCGCCCGCGCGGCCATCGCCGCGGCGCCGCACCGCCTGGCCGACACCCTCGAGGTGGGCGGCCAGGAGCAGTTCTACCTCGAGGGCCAGATCAGCTACGCCGTGCCCACCGAGGACGACGGCATGAAGCTGCACTGCTCCACGCAGCACCCGTCCGAGATGCAGCACCTGGTGGCACACGCGCTGGGCCTGCAGTCGCACCACGTCCACGTGGAATGCCGGCGCATGGGCGGCGGCTTCGGCGGCAAGGAGTCGCAGTCGGGCCTGTTCGCCTGCGTGGCGGCACTGGCGGCCCGGCGCACCGGCCGCCCGGTCAAGCTGCGCCCCGACCGCGACGACGACTTCCTGATCACCGGCCGCCGCCACTGCTTCGCCTACGACTACGAGGTCGGCTTCGACGACGCGGGCCGCATCCTGGGCCTGGCGATGACGCTGATCTCGCGCGCGGGCCACTCGGCCGACCTGTCCGGCCCGGTGATCACGCGCGCGCTGTGCCACGTGGACAACGCCTACTGGCTGCCCGACGTCGAGCTGCACGGCTACTCCGCGAAGACCAACACGCAGAGCAACACCGCGTTCCGCGGCTTCGGCGGCCCGCAGGGCGCCATCGTCACCGAGGTGATCATCGATTCGATCGCGCGCCGGCTCGGGCTCGACGCGCTGGACGTGCGGCGCGCCAACTACTACGGCAGCGAGGACCGCAACACGACGCCCTACGGCCAGCCGGTCCGGGACAACGTGATCGCGCCGCTGACCGACGAGCTCGTCGCCACCAGCGACTACCGCGCGCGCCGCACCGCGGTCGCCGCATTCAATGCTTCCAGCCCCTGGATCAAGCGCGGGCTCGCGTTCACGCCGGTCAAGTTCGGCATCTCGTTCAACGTGCGCCACCTCAACCAGGCCGGGGCGCTGGTGCACGTCTACGTGGACGGCTCCATCCTGGTCAACCACGGCGGCACCGAGATGGGCCAGGGCATCAACACCAAGGTGGCCCAGGTGGTGGCGCACGAGCTGGGGGTCGCCTACGCGCGGGTGCGGGTGACCGCCACCGACACGCAGAAGGTGGCCAACACCTCGGCCACGGCGGCCTCGACCGGCAGCGACCTGAACGGCAAGGCGGCGCAGGACGCGGCCCGGACCATCCGCCGCCGCCTGGCCGAATTCGCCGCGCGCACCTTCGGCGGCGTGGCGGCCGACGTGCGCTTCGACGACGACACCGTGCAGGTGCAGGACCAGGTGTTCCCGTTCCCCGAACTGGTGCGGCGCGCCTATGAGGATCGCGTGCAGCTGTGGTCGGACGGCTTCTACGCCACGCCCGGCCTGCGCTGGAACCCGGCGACGACGAAGGGCCAGCCGTTCTACTACTTCAGCTACGGCGCGGCCGTGTCCGAGGTGGCGGTGGACACGCTCACCGGCGAATGGCGGCTGCTGCGGGCGGACGTGCTGCACGACGTCGGCCGCTCGCTGAACCCGGCCATCGACATCGGCCAGGTGGAGGGCGCGTTCATCCAGGGCATGGGCTGGCTGACCACCGAGGAGCTGGTCTGGCACCCGACCTCGGGCAAGCTGATGACGCACGCGCCCAGCACCTACAAGATCCCGACCGCCAACGATTGCCCGCCGGTGTTCGACGTGCGCCTGTTCGACAACGCGAACGTCGAGGACAGCATCCACCGCAGCAAGGCGGTCGGCGAGCCGCCACTGCTGCTGCCGTTCTCGGTGTTCCTGGCGATCCGCGACGCGGTCTCGGCCGTCGGCGGACACCGGGTCGATCCGCCGCTGCGCGCGCCGGCGACGTCCGAGGCCATCCTGGCCGCGATCGACGCCGTGCGGGCGCCGGCCTGAGCGCCATGGACCGCGACACCCGCCTCGCCGCGATGGACTGGCTGGCGCAGCGCACGCCGGCCGTGGTCGTCGAGATCGTGCAGGCGCGCGGCTCCGCGCCGCGCGGCGCGGGCACGCGCATGCTGGTGTCGGCGGTGCACGCGGTGGGCACGATCGGCGGCGGACACCTCGAATGGAAGGCGCTGGCGACCGCCCGGGCGATGCTGGCGGCGCGCGACCCGGCGCCCCGGCGCGAGCATTACGCGCTCGGCCCGGCGCTGGGGCAGTGCTGCGGCGGCGCCGTCGATCTCGACTACGTCCCGCTGGACGACAGCGCCATCGCGCGCTGGCCGGCCGGCGCGCCGCTGATGCACCTGCAGATGCACGGCGCCGGCCACGTGGGCCACGCCATCGCCACGCTGCTGACCACGCTGGACGTGCGGCTCGACTGGTTCGACGAGCGCGACGATGCCTTCCCGCCGGCCACGACGCTGGGCACGCCGTGGCCCGACAACGTGCGCCGCCACGTCGTCCAGGGCGCCGAAGGCGAGGTCGCCGCCGCGCCGCCCGGCGCGTTCTTCCTGGTGCTCACCCACGACCACGCGCTGGACCTGCGCATCGCCGAGGCGGCGCTGCGGCGCGACGACGCGGCCTTCGTCGGCGTCATCGGCTCGAAGTCCAAGCGCGCGCGCTTCCGCCACCGGCTGGCGCAGCGCGGCCTGGACGAGGCGCGCGTCGACCGCATGCAGTGCCCGGTGGGCCTGCCCGGCATCGACGGCAAGGCGCCGGAGGTGATCGCGCTGGCCGTGGTGGCGCAGCTGGTGCAGCTGGCCGCGGCCCGCGCGGCGACGCTCAGTCCGGATGGGCCCCGGCTTCGTACCACTGCTTGAGCGCGGCGCGTTCGGCGTCGGTGATCTGCGTGGCGTTGTTCAGCGGCATCGCCTTGAGCACGACGGCCTGCTGGTACATCCGGGCGGCGTGCGCGAGGATCTGGTCGGGGGTGTCCAGCCGCACGCCCTTGTTGGCCAGCTGCGCGTTGTGGCACAGGCTGCAGCGCGCCTGCACGATGGCCCGCACCTGCGCGAACGACGTGGCGACGGCGGCGGGGGCCGGCGGCGGCGCCTGCCAGACGGCCAGCCCGGCCAGCAGCACGCAGCCCAGCCCCGCGTATTCCCACGGCGTGCGCCGGCCCAGCACGCGGGCGCGATGGCGGGCGACGAACGACACGCGGATCAGCGCGCCGGCGGCCATCATGATCACCAGCACCCCCCAGTTGCCCCGGGCCCCGTGCAGGAACGCGTAGTGGTTGCTGAGCATCGCGGCCAGCACCGGCAGCGTGAAGTAGGTGTTGTGCACGCTGCGCTGCTTGGCGCGCCGGCCGTGCGCGGGATCCACCGGCTGGCCCGCGCGCATCTGCGCGATCACCTTGCGCTGGCCCGGAATGATCCAGAAGAAGACGTTCGCGCTCATCGTCGCGGCCAGGGTGGCGCCCACCAGCACGAACGCGGCGCGGCCGGCGAAGAGGTGGCAGGCCAGCCAGGACGTGGCCGCCACGCCGGCGACGATCAACGCGCCGGCGACCGCCTCGCTGCGCTGGTCGAACAGGCGGCAGATCGCGTCGTAGCCCAGCCAGAACACCGCCAGGAAGGCCAGCGCACAGGCGACCGCCGGCCCGGCCGTCCAGGCGTGCACCCGCGGGTCGATCAGGAAGGTGTCGGCCTGCAGCAGGTAGAGGGCGGTGAACAGCGCGAAGCCGGTCAGGAAGGTGGAGTAGCTCTCCCAGTAGAACCAGTGCAGGTGCTCGGGGAGCTGGCGCGG
Organism: uncultured Vitreoscilla sp.; assembly: GCA_964418745.1. Lineage (GTDB taxonomy): Bacteria > Pseudomonadota > Gammaproteobacteria > Burkholderiales > Burkholderiaceae_C > Scleromatobacter. Next base: position 73,060 of record CAYQMX010000011.1, on the reverse strand, counting down.
CGCCCCCAGGTACTTGTGCGGGTTGTAGAAGCCGCCGCCATGCACCGCCCACAGCTCGCCGCCGACGCCCTTGTCGCGCAGCTGCGCGTCGGTGGGCTCGACCAGGCTCGCGTCGAGGAAGACGAAGTAGAACGACGAGCCGATCCAGGCGATCGCGACGATCACGTGGGCCCAGCGCAGGAGGAAGTTGACCCAATCGAGCAGGTAGAGATCCATGGGGGTCGGCGATGCAAGAGCCGCGCCAGAAGCTCAGGCGCCGTGGAGGGATCTGGCGCACCGCGCGGGCGTGCGGGATTCGGCCACGGCGTCTCAGCTGCCGCGGTAGGTCGAATAGGACCAGGGGCTCACCAGCAGGGGCACATGGTAGTGCGAGCCCGCGTCGGCGATGCCGAAGTCCAGCGGCACGCGTTCGAGGAACGCCGGCTGCGGCAGCGCGAGGCCACGGGCACGGAAATAGGCCCCGACCTCGAACGCCAGCCGGTAGCGCCCGACCTGGAACGCGTCGCCCTCCAGCAGCGGGCCGCCGGCGCGGCCATCGTCGTCGAGGGCGAGCTGGCGCAACAGGTGCGGCAGTTCGCCGTCGAGGCGGTACAGCGCCACGCGCATGCCGGCGGCGGGGCCGCCATTCATCGTGTCGAGGACGTGCGTGCTCAGGAAGCCCATGGCGTCGGGGAAAGGTCGAGGAGGAAGGCAGGCGCCATCGTGTCAGATTTCGACACGACGGTCATGCGCACGCCAGGATACCCGGCATGATGCCTGTCTTATGTCCCCGTGTCTGCGCGCGCGGATCGGCGCGCGCCCATCAGGCGGCCACGGTGCAGCGCGCGATCACCCGGGCCAGTTGCTCGATGTCGATCGGCTTGGCCACGTAGTCGTCCATGCCGGCGGCCAGGCAGGCCTGGCGATCCTCCTCGAAGGCATTGGCCGTCATCGCCACGATCGGCAGCGCGGCCCGCTCGTCGCCGAGCGCGCGGATGGCCTGGGTGGCCTCCATGCCGTCCATGCCGGGCATCTGCAGGTCCATCAGCACCAGGTCGTAGTCGCCGCGGCGCACCGCCTCGACCGCCTGGTGGCCGTTGGCCACCAGGTGCACGCGGTGGCCCATGCGGGTGAGCACGGCGTTGATCAGGATCTGGTTGACGTCGTTGTCCTCGGCCACGAGGATGCGCAGCGACGGGCGCGGCGGCTCGGCGTGGCCCGGCCCGGCGGCCGCGGCGGCGAGCTCGCCGCGATCGACGAAGCGGCTGGGGATGGCGACCGTGAACCGGCTGCCCTGGCCCGGCGTGCTGGTGGTCGCTATGCTGCCGTTCATCAGCTGCACGATCTCGCGCGTGATCGCCAGCCCCAGTCCGCTGCCGCCGTAGCGGCGCATCGTGGTCGAATCGGCCTGCGTGAAGCGGTCGAACAGCGTGGGCATCGCGCTCTCGGGAATGCCGATGCCGGTATCGCTGACCGCCAGCCGCAGCGTCAGCGCGCGCCCGGCGCCGGGCTCGATCGTGACGGTCACCTGCACCGCGCCCGCGTCCGTGAACTTGATCGCGTTGCCGACCAGGTTGAACAGGATCTGCTGGATGCGGATCGCGTCGCCCAGGATCAGGGCATCCTCGTTGGGCACCATCTCGAAGCGCAGCGCGAGTCCCTTGGCGACGGCGCGCTCGCGCATCAGGGCCACCACCCCGTCGGCGGCCGCGCGCACGCTGAACGGCGCCGAGCTGAGCTGCAGGTGGCCCGCCTCGATGCGCGAGACGTCCAGGATGTCGTTGATCAACGCCAGCAGCAGGCGTCCCGAGCTGCCGATCAGCTCGGCGTGGCGGCGCTGCTGGGAGTCCAGCGTGGAGTGCAGCATCAGCTCGTTGAGGCCCAGGACGGCGTTGAGCGGCGTGCGGATCTCGTGGCTCATGGTGGCCAGGAACTGCGACTTCGCCTGGTTGGCCGCCTCGGCGTTCGCCTTGGCCTGTTCCAGCCGGCGCTCGGCCGCGGTGACGTCGTGGAACAGGCTCACCACGCCGCCGTCGGGTGTGCGCCGGTCGATGGCGTGGACGACCAGGCCGTTGCCCAGGTCGCGCTCCCATTCGCCGTGGCCGGCCTGGTGCAGCTCCAGCCGTTCCTGCAGCCAGCGCTCGCGCTCCTCGGCCGTCGCCTCGACCTGCGGCGTGTCGACCAGGCGCTGCGCCAGCTCGCGAAACGGCACGCCGACACGGATGATGTCGCGCACCCACGGCACCATTTCCAGGTAGCGCTCGTTCCAGCGCACCACCCTGTCGTCGCGATCGCACAGCAGGAAGCCGTCGGGCATCGCGGCCAGCGCCTGGTCCAGCGTGTCCACCGAGCTCGCCAGCGCGCTGCGGGCGTCGGCGAGGCGATTGAACTGCCATTGCGACAGCAAGCCGCCCACCAGCGTGAGCGCGACCAGCGCCAGCATCGCCATGACGATGATGTTGCGGTTCTGCCGCCAGGCCAGCAGCGCGACCGCCAGCGGCTGGCTCACGGTCACCCGCAGCGAGCGGTACAGCGTGGGCCGCGCGGCGACGATCGCCGGCACGCCGGTCAGGCGCGAGGGCGCCGTCACGACCTCGCCGCGCAGCGCGGCCGCGGGCAGCGGCGGCGCCAGCTGGCGCGCGCGCAGGCCGGCGCCGGGCGGCTCGGTGGCCAGCAGCTGGCCGTCCTCGCGCTCCAGCGTGACCGCCAGTTGGTCGCCGGCGCCGGTCTGCGAGACGATCGCGGCCAGCGCCGTCATCGGCACCTCGACGACGGCCAGCGCGCGCCGGCCGTCAGGCAGGATCACCAGCCGCGCCATGTAGACCGACGGCTCGGTGGTGGACGGACTGATCGCCGGGTCGCTGATGGTCAGCTGCGGGACGTCCTGCGCGAACAGGCGAGCGGCGAAGCCGTCGGGCAGGCGCATGCCGTTGCGGTCGCTGGACGGCAGGCTGGCGGCCAGTGTGTGGCCACCTTCGTCGACCAGCGCCGCGTCGTTGAACAGCAGCTGGCGGTCCTTGAAGGCTGCCATCGCGCGGTGGGCGACGTCGGCGTCGAGCGCGCCCGGCGCCTGCCAGGCGGGTGCGATGACCTCGGCCAGGCTGGTGAGCTGCAGGTCGAGCGCCAGCAGGGCGCGATTGATGTCGGCCTGCGATCCGCCGGCGGTCTGCGTGACCACCTGCGCGGCACGGGCGAGCGCCGCGCGCCGCTCGGCCGCCACCAGCCAGGTCGCCGTGGCCACCAGCGCCAGCAGCAGGACGCAGGTCGTCACCCAGACGATCGCGCTGGCGCGCCGGGCATGCAGGTTCATCGGGCCTCGATCCCCGCGCTGCGGGCCAGGGTGCGGTTCCAGATGGCGGCGCACTGCGGCCCGCAGCGCTGCAGCCAGCGCGGCAGCACCGTGGACGAGAAGATGTCGCGCCGCAGCCGCTCGTCGGCCGGCGAGGTCGGCACCTGGGTCATGCGGCCCGGCTTGCCCGCCTTGCACGCCGGCGCGCCGACGTCGCAGGCGATGCCGTCGGCGGTCTCGCGCTCCGATTCGTCCCAGATCTCGCGCTCGACCCGCGGCAGCTCGCGCTTGAGCAGGGCGCGCAGGTCGACCGGCAGCGCGGACCAGGCCGCCCCGTTGACCACGAAAAGCGACAGCCCCCAGCTGACCGCCATCGGATGGATGTGCGTGGCGACCTCGTGCAGGCCGATCGTGTTGCCCGACATCGTGCCGGTGATCGCGCAATCGAGCTCGTCGCGGCCCAGGTAGGGCAGGATGTCGCCGAAGCCGGTGGTCACCGGCTTGCCGCCCAGGGCCTCGATCCAGTCGGACTGGGCCGGGCCCGAGGTGCGCACCCGCATGCCGGCCAGGCCCTTGAGGCCGTTGAACGGCTTCTTGCACCAGACGACCTGGGCCGGATACACGTACAGCGCCAGCACCTCGATGCCATAGCGCTGGCGCATCATGCCTTCGAGGTAGGGCCGGAAGGCGGCCACGGAGCGCCGCATCGACGCCATGTCGGGGTTCAGGCCGGCGAGGTCGGGCGCCGTCAGCTCCGGGTCCTTGGTGATGCCGCCCGACACCGGCAGCGTGGCGAACGGCACCGCGCCCAGCTGCACCAGGGTCAGGACCTCCTGGCTGCGGATGCCCGCACGGTCGAACGGCACGATCTCCGCGGTGTAGCGGCCACCGCTGAGCTTGCCCAGCTCGCTCTCCCAGAACGGCTGCTCGTGGCGTGTGAACTGGTTGAGGCTGCCGAGGCCGCCGACGACGTGCAGGTGCAGCGGCGCGGGCGCGTCGGCGGCCGGGGCGCCTCCGGACAGCGCGAGGGCCAGCGCCACGCCAGCGCGGCGGATGCCCCTGGGAAATGCCAAGCCTGAACCGTCCATCTCGACCCCCGCCCACGTTGACGATCGTCACCGGATGCCCGGGCCCCGCGGGCCCCCGCCGGGTCGTTGCCCGGCAACGCATAGCGTACTCCGGTCCCGGCCGTGCGCCGCGCCGGCGTCAGGCGAGTCGCAACCAGGCCAGCAGGGCCGTCGCCGATGCCACGCCGACGATGCTGGCAGGCCACAGGCCCAGCCGCCGATCCAGCACCGCACCGACGGCCCACAGGAGCGCCACGAGGCCGGCCGCGATGCCTGCCAGGGGCAGGCGGCCGATGTCCTCGATGCGCCACAGCAGCCCCGCGGTGCCCGCCGTGGCCAGCAGGAACAGGGCGATCGCCACCGCGGCCTGGCCGCGCGCGACGGCGGCCTCCGGTGGTGGCGCCGCCGGCGCCGCGCGGCGTTCGGACGCCGGCGCCCACGACGGCGAGCGCAGCAGCACCCCCAGCCGGTCCCGCCAGCCGCGCGCGCGGACGACGCGGCGCCAGAGCTCGACGTAGTTGCCGCCCACCGCCCGCAACGGATCCCAGCCGTGCAGCGGCACCGTCGTGCCGTAGACGCAGGGCTCCGACTCGGGTTCGAAGGTGCCGAACAGGCGATCCCAGACGATCAGGATCGCGCCGTAGTTGCGGTCGAGGTAGCGCGCATTGGTCGCGTGGTGGACGCGGTGGTTGGACGGCGTGGACAGCCAGCGATCGAGCGGCCCCAGCGAACCGACGAGCTCGGTGTGGATCCAGAACTGGTAGAACAGCACGACGACGGCCGCGAGCGCGAACCGGGCCGGCGGCACGCCCACGAGCGCCAGCGGCAGGAAGAACATCCAGCCCGTCAGCAGGTAGGCGCTCTCCTGGCGCAGCGCCGTCGACAGGTTGAAGCGGCGGCTCTGGTGGTGCACCACGTGCGCGGCCCAGAACAGCGCGCTCTCGTGCGAGACGCGGTGCAGCCAGTAGTCGCAGAAGTCGTACAGCAGCACGGCCAGCACCAGGCCGGCCGGACGCTGCCACAGCGCCGCGTGCGGGGTCAGCGTGAGCCAGGGGAAGGCCAGGGCGTACAGGCCGACCTGGATCAGTTGCGTGCACGCGGCGACGACCTGGCTCAGCAGGCCCTGGCTGAGGCTGGCCAGCGTGTCGGCCAGGCCATAGGCGTTGCGGCCGCGCGCGAGGCCCCAGGCGAACTCGGCGGCCATCAGGACACCGAACACCGGCAGCGCCCACAGAATCACGTCGTCCATCGCGCCGGCCCTAGTTGAAACGCCACGCCACCGCGAGCATCGCGCCGGCCCGCGCCCGCGCGGCCACGCGCGGGCCGGCGCGAAGACGGCGGTCGAACGGTTCGTACTGCACGTGCGCCAGCGCCACCCACGTGGAGGCGAACGGCAGCTCGCCCGACAGCTGCAGCACGGGCGTGGTCGAGGCCGCGCGCACGTCGTGGAGGTGCGCATCGTAGCGGGCACTGCGGCGCGCCAGGCCGGCCTGCGGGTAGAGCGTGAGCGGCCCGAGCGGCAGCTCCACCGCGTACGACGTCTCCAGCAACGTGCCGCCGGAGACGGTGTCGACGAACGCATCGGCGAACAGTCCGCCCCACGGCGTCTCCTGGAACGTGCCCACGCCCAGGGGCCGCGGATTGCGCCGATGCGCCAGCCCGGGGCCGTCGCCGTCGCTGCCTTCGGTACTGAGCCGCCCGGCCAGCTCCAGCGCGCCCCAGCCGAACGGGACCAGCTTCGCGCCGAATGTGTCCTCGCGGACGAACAGCGGCCCCAGGTCTCCGTAGGCGTAGGGCAGCAGCCGCGTCCGCGCCGGCGCACCGTCCGCCACCGGACGGGTGCGCTGGACGCCCAGGCCGAGGTCGCCGACCCAGCGCGGCGCATCCTCCGCCCGCGCCGTCGTGGCCGCCAGCAGGCTCGCCAGCACGACGGCGGCGCGCCGCATCACGCGCGGCTGAACACCAGCGCCACGTCGGTGCCGCCGAACGCGAACGAGTTGCTGATCGCATGGCGCAGCGCGGGCATGCGGCGGCCTTCGCCCAGCACGTGGGCCAGGCCGCCGCAGCGTTCGTCGACGGCGTCGACGCCCCGGGTCGGCGGGACGACGCCCGTGCGCAGCGCCATCACCGTCAGCGCGGCCTCCAGTGCCCCGCCGGCGCCCAGCAGGTGCCCGTGCGCGGCCTTGGTCGAGCTGACCTGCAGCGTCCTCGCGTGCTCGGCCCAGACCGCGCGCAAGGCCTCGCACTCGACCGGGTCGCCGGCGATCGTCGCGGTGCCGTGGGCGTTGCAGTAGCCGACGTCGGCGGGCCCCAGGCCGCTGGCATGCAATGCCGCGCGCAGCGCCGACACCTGGCCACGCAGCTGCGGGTTGGTCAGGTGCAGCGCATCGCAGCGCACGGCCGATCCGGCCAGCCAGGCGTGGGGCGCGGCGGCGAGCTCGTCCTCGCGGCGCAGCACGAAGAACGCGGCGCCCTCGCCCAGCACCAGCCCGGCGCGGTCGGCGGCGAACGGCCGGCAGCTGCGCGCCGGATCGTCGGGATCGGGCGGCGCCAGCGTGCGCAGCGCCTGCCACGCGGCGACGGTGCCGCGCGCCAGCGGCGCCTCGACGCCGCCGCACACCGCGATGTCGATCTCGCCGCGTCGCAGCGCATGCGCGGCCTCGGCGATGGCCACCGAACTCGACGCGCAGGCGACGGCATAGGTGAGCACCGGCCCGCGGATGTCGGCATGGATTGCCACCACCGCGGACGCGGCGTTGACCATGCCCGCGGGCACCGTCAGCGGCGGGATACGGCTGCCCGTATGCAGCGCGGCGTAGCCGGTATCCATCGTCGCCGCGCCGCCCATGCCGGTCCCCAGGTAGAGGCCGACGCGTTCGGGGTCGGGCCAGGCGTCGATGCCGGCATCGGCCAACGCCTTGCGCACCGCGCCCAGCGCCATCTGGCTGACGCGCTCGGTGCCCACCTGCTGCAGCCGGCTGAGCGACTGCGACACGTCGGTGGCGACGCGCGCGGCGGCGATGTCGGGCAGGCCATCGAGGGTCATCCGGGCGACGGCGCCGTCACCGGCGAGCAGCCGTTGCCACGCCGTCTCGAGGTCGTCGCCGAGCGGGCAGGCGAGCCCGATGCCGGCGATGCCGATGCGCGGGGCGCGCGTCACGGCTCAGGCCTTCTGGGCGAGCACGGGCAGCCCGTCGATCAGCACGGCGAGCTCGCGCAGCGTGGTCACCGTGGTGGCGGCCGAGTCGGGGACCGTGACATGGAACGCGTCGTCGATCTCGAACATCAGCTCGGCGACCGTGAGCGAGTCGAGTGCATAGCTGGCAAACGGCGCATCGGGATCGATGACGTCCAGCGCCACGCCGAAGCGATCGTGGATGAGATGGGTAAGGCGGTCGAGTGTGGTCATGGTGCGGTCGCCGCTTCGACGGCGCCGAATTCGGAGGAGATGTCGAGCGCGAACGGCGCGCCGGGAGGCGGGCCCGCGTCCAGGCCCTGCATGAAGGCGCTCAGCCGGTCGGCCACCAGGTGGCGGTCGTTGTCGGCGGTGATCATGTGGTAGCTGTTGTCCAGCACGTGCAGGCTCAGCAGGCCGGTGGGCACGCTTGCGAGCGTGCGGCGCACGCTGGCCAGACGGCAGATCTCGTCGTCGCGGGCATGCTGGACATGCACGGGGTGGGCGAGCCCGGGCAGCAGGCCGCGCACGTGATCCGACAGCCGTTCGCTTTCGCGCACCGCGCGCAATGGCACGGCGGCCGGCCCGGCCAGCGAGGCCTCGCCGGCGGCCATCTGCTGGCGCACGAGCGCGCGCATGCGCTCGTTGCGCAGCCCGTACGGTTCGCGCTCGCGCATCGAGAACAGTCCCGTGAGGCCGCTCGCATAGGCCAGCGGGCGCAGCGCGTACCACCAGGGCAGCGCCCAGCCGTCGTAGGCCACCAGCGGCGACAGCAGCGCGTAGCCGCGCAGCCCGGGGCGCGGGCGCGCGACCGCGGCGGCCAGCGCCAGCATCGCGCCGGTGCACAGCCCGCCCAGCACGAAGGGTTCGGCCGACTGCACCTCGAGGTCGTCGAGGCAGTCGTTGGCCGCGCCGACCCACGCCCGCCAGGACGCGTCGCCGGCCGGCGTGCCGGCGCTGTAGCCGGGAACCTGCGGCGCATGCAGGCGCACGCCGTTGCGACGCAGCGGGTGCGTCAGGAAGCCGAATTCCTTCGGGCTGCTGGCCAGCCCATGGAACAGGACGAGGCGGCCGGGGCGGCCATGCCACGCAGGATCGGAGGACTTGGTTGTCGACATCGGGACCGGAGGTTTGCTGCCACCTCCCGCGGCGATCGACTCGCCGCGGACGTGGCACTCCGATTGTCGAATGGCACCCTGATCGACGTGTTCAGGCAACGGCAAGTTCGCCGCAAGCTTCAGTCGCCCCGCACGCGCCCGCCCGCTAACTGGTGACTGGAGCGCCATGGGCGCCGGCCGCGCGGGCGGCCCGGACGGGCGGGCACCGTCGCGCTGCCGCGTTAAAGAGCCCCCGGCGCGCGCCGATAAGAGAAGGAACGGCAGCCACCCGATCGCGCGATAACGCGCCCTGGCGGCCTGCTTTTCCAACGCTTCCCGGAAGGCTCCGATGAGTCAGGCCCGACCACGCCAGTACCTGGGCGCGCTCCGCGCGGCCCTGACCGCCGCGAAGGCGGCCAACACCGTCCGCGCCGCGGCTTACCACGTGCTGCCGCAGGGCGTCAGCTGCAAGATGGACTGGGCCGGCTGGAGCGACCCCTGGTACGACGCCACGCCGCGCCAGCAGGCGCTGCTCGACGTGCTGCAGGACCTGCTCGACGGCGGCGAGACCGAAGCGCCGATGATCGCCCTGAAGACGGCGCTGCGCCTGGAGGTGCCCGAGTCCGAGATCCTGCGCAGCCAGGACAACGTGGGCCCGGACGGCGAACCGGGCTACTTCTTCGACGACGTGCTGCACGGCCTGTACGCGCTCGACGCCCAGCACACCGAGCAGGTCTTCTACGGCCTGATCGACCGCCTGATGCAGCCCGGCTGCGTGCGCGCGGGGCTGATCGCGCGCTGACGCGCCGGGGCGCCGGGGCGCCGGACGGCGCCCGGACAAGTTGTTCGCGGCCGGCCGCGCGAGGTCGCCATAATCGGCGCCATGCCGTCGTCCCGCCTCCGCCTCGTCCTGGCCGCCTTGCTGGCGGCCGGCGCCATGGCCGCCGCCGCGGCAGCGCGCCTGCCACTGGTCACCATCCTCGACGGCGACGCCACGCTGCTGCGCGACGGCGCCCGCTTCGCGCTTGCCGAAGGGGTGCGCCTGCAGGCCGGCGACCTGATCGCCACCGACGCCCGCACCCGCCTGCTGCGGGTGGAGTTCCCCGACGGCCCGGGCGTGGCCCTGGGCCCCGACAGCCGGGCGATGCTCGCGCCGCGCCTGGGCGACGACAGTGCGCACGCCGGCGTCTACCTGCTCGCCGGCTGGGTCAAGCTGGCCGCGCCCGCGGGCGTGGCCGGGGCGGTGCGCAGCGCCGTGGCCGACACCGACACCAGTGGCGGCACGCTGATCCTGGCGGTTCAGGCCGGCGCCGCGCAGGCGTTCGCCGAGTCGGGCGCCTCGCGCGTGCAGCCGCGCGCCGCCGGCCTGCCGGCGCAGGCGCTGAAGTCGGGCGACATGCTGACGCTGGCCGCCGGCGGCGCCCGGCCGGTGCTCGGCAAGGGGGCGGCGCCCGCGTTCGTGCAGGCGATGCCGCGCGCGTTCATGGACTCGCTGCCCGCGCGCGCCGGCGCGTTCCCCGCCGATGTCGCGCCGCGCCGCCTGGGCACCATGACCTGGGACGACGCCCAGCCCTGGATCGACGCCGAGCCGCCGCTGCGCCGTGTGTTCGCCGACCGCTGGCGCCGCCTGGCGGCCGATCCGCAGTTCCGCGCGGCGCTGGTCGCCGGCCTGCCCGCGCACCCCGAATGGACGCCCGTCCTCTACCCGCCCGCCCGCGCCTCGCAGGCCGCGGCCACCCACTGACCCGCCACGCCCATGAAACTCCTCGTCAAGTTCAACCTGGTCTTCCTGCTCGTGTTCCTGGTCGGGCTCGCCGCCTCCAGCCTGATCGCGCGCAACATGCTGCGCGACGCCGCCAAGGCCGACGTGGTCGACCGGGCGCGCCTGCTGATGACCGGCGCCGAGGGTGTGAGCCTGTACACGGCCACGCAGATCAAGCCGCTGCTCGAGACGCAGATGAAGTACACCTTCCTGCCGCAGTCGGTGCCCGCGTACTCGGCGGCCGAGGTGCTGGCCCACACGCAGCAGGCCTACCCCGACTACGCGTTCAAGTCGGCGATGCTCAACCCGACCAACCCGCGCGACCGCGCGGTGGCGTGGGAGGAGGACATCGTCTCCACCTTCCGCAAGCAGGCCGACCTGAAGGAGTTCATCGGCGAGCGCGACACCCCCACCGGCGCCGTGCTCTACATCGCGCGGCCCATCGTCATCAAGAACCCGGCCTGCCTGGCCTGCCACAGCACGCCCGACGTCGCGCCCAAGACGCTCACCGACAAGTACGGCCCGGGCAACGGCTTCGGCTGGACGCTCAACGAGCCCCTGGGCGCCCAGGTGGTGTCGGTTCCGCTGGGGCTGCCGCTGCGCCAGGCCGACCACGCCCTGCTGGTGGTCGTGGGCGTGCTGACCGGCGTGTTCGTGCTGATCGGCGCGGCGCTCAACCTGATGCTCTACCGGCTGGTGATCCGGCCGGTGAGCACGCTGTCGGGCATCGCCGACCGCGTGTCGCTGGGCGAGTTCGAGGCGCCCGAGTTCGGCGTGCGCTCCAACGACGAGATCGGCGTGCTGTCGGAGTCGTTCAACCGCATGCGCACGAGCCTGGCGCACGCGATGAAGATGCTCGACAGCTGAATCCCCTCCCGGTATCCCCGAAATTGCCGAAGACACGCCCATGACGACCCCGATTCCCGAGCGCATCGGCAAATACACGATCTCCGCGGTCCTGGGCCGCGGCTCCATGGGCACCGTCTACAAGGGGTTCGATCCGCACATCCACCGGCCGGTGGCGATCAAGACGATCCACCGCGAGCTGCTGGGCGACGCCAGCGCGGCCGACTCGATGGCAGCGCGCTTCCGCAACGAGGCCAAGGCCGTCGGCCGCATCGCCCACCCGGGCGTCGTGGCCATCTACGACTTCGGCCAGGACGGCGACATCACCTTCATCGCGATGGAGTTCGTCGACGGCCGCACGCTGGACGACATCCTGGCCGTGCCGCAGATGCTGTCCGAGGCCAACGTGCTGGCGGTCATGGACCAACTGCTGGAATCGCTGTCGGTGGCGCACGCGCAGGGCGTCTGGCATCGCGACATCAAGCCTGCCAACCTCATCGTCACCAAGGCGGGCCAGGTCAAGCTCACCGACTTCGGCATCGCGCGGCTGGAGGACGCCAACCTGACCCAGGTGTCGTCGATGATCGGCACGCCGGCCTACATGGCGCCCGAGCAGTTCACCGGCACCGGCATCGACCACCGCGCCGACCTGTTCGCCTGCGGCGTGCTGCTGTACCGCATGCTCACCGGCCGCCGCGCGTTCACCGGCGGCAGCGAGCAGGTGATGTACAAGATCCTCAACGAGGAGCCACCGCCACCCAGCGTGGTGACCCAGGGCGCGCGGCCGGCCGGATTCGACGCGATCGTCGCGCGCGCGATGGCCAAGAAGCCGGCCGACCGCTACCCCGACGCGCTGGCGATGCGCACCGCGCTGCAGGCCCTCTCGCGCGCGCCGGCCGCGCACACCGCCAAGGCCACGGTGATCCTGCCGCTGCCGCGCGAGGGCGCCCCGGCGCCGACGCCCAGCGTCGTCTCGCCCAGCATCGCCGCGCCGCAGGGAACGCCGCCGCCCGCCAACGCCAACGCCAACGCCACGGGCTCGCGCGCGAGCGCAAGCGCAAGCGCAAGCGCGGGCACAGGCACAGGCACAGGCACAGGCACAGGCACAGGCACAGGCACAGGCACAGGCACAG
>CAYQMX010000011.1:0-60612 GCA_964418745.1 uncultured Vitreoscilla sp. | reverse complement strand
GCACGGGCGCGAGCACGGGCACGACCGTCGCCCCGGCGGGCTGGGATCCGGCCGAACTGAGCCGCATCGAGCGCGCGCTCGCCACCCACGTCGGGCCGATGGCACGGGTGATGGTGCGCGAGGCCGCGCGCACCCATGCCGACCCGACCAGCCTGGCCAGCGCCGTCGCCCGCCACATTCCCGAGGAAGGCAAGCGCCAGCAGTTCATCGACGCGACGCGCGCCGGCAGCCTGGTCCGGCCAACGGCGAGCCCCGGCGCGAGCGGCGTCACGGCGCTGCCCACGGCGGCCGACGCCGCCGACCCGCTGGCCGACGACTTCCGGGCCCAGGTGCTGCAGCTCGTCACCCGCCGGATGGGCCCGATCGCCCGGGTGATCGTCAAGCGCGCGGCCGACGCCGCGGGCGGCAGCCGGGCACGCTTCCTCCAGGGCCTGCTGGAGGCCCTGCCCGAGGCGGATCGCTGGACGGTGCAGGGCGAGATCAACAAGCTGGGTTGATCCGCGTCATGGCGCGGGCCGGTCCGGCGCCCCCCGGATGGTCGACCATCCCCCACTGCCGCCATATCGGTGGAAAATGCCCCCCGGGAACCCCGATGCCGGTCCTGCCCGCGTGGCAGGGGCTGCGCCCCCGGTTCCGCCCTCCTCCACCCTGGAACTGCGCCGATGACCACCCAACAGCCCACCATCATCTACACCCTGACGGACGAAGCGCCCCTGCTCGCGACGCACGCCTTCCTGCCTGTCGTGCGCGCCTTCACGGCGCCGGCGGGCATCGCCGTCACCGCCAGCGACATCTCGGTCGCGGCGCGCGTCCTGGGCGAATTCCCCGATTTCCTGACCGACGCGCAGAAGGTGCCCGACAACCTGGCCGAACTCGGCCGGCTGACGCTGCTGCCCGACACCAACATCATCAAGCTGCCCAACATCAGCGCCTCGCTGCAGCAGCTGCAGGCCGCCATCAAGGAACTGCAGGGCAAGGGCTACGCGGTGCCCGACTACCCCGAGGCACCCGCCAACGAGGACGAGAAGAAGATCCGCGCCCGCTACGCGCGCTGCCTGGGCAGCGCGGTCAACCCGGTGCTGCGCGAAGGCAACTCCGACCGCCGCGCCCCGCTGGCGGTGAAGAACTACGCGCGCAAGAACCCGCACTCGATGGGCGTCTGGAGCCAGGCCTCGCAGACCCACGTGGCCACGATGAAGCACGGCGACTTCTACCACGGCGAGAAGTCGATGACGCTGGACAAGGCGCGCGACGTGCGCATGGAGCTGGTCACCAAGGCCGGCAAGACCACGGTGCTCAAGCCCAAGGTGTCGCTGCTGGCCGGCGAGATCATCGACAGCATGTTCATGAGCAAGAAGGCCCTGCTCGAGTTCTACGAGCGCGAGATGGAGGACGCGCGCAAGACGCACGTCATGTTCTCGCTGCACGTCAAGGCCACCATGATGAAGGTGTCGCACCCGATCGTGTTCGGCCACGCCGTGCGCATCTTCTACCGCGAGGCGTTCGAGAAGCACGGCAAGCTGTTCGACGAGCTGGGCATCAACGTCAACAACGGCATGGCCACGCTCTACGAGAAGATCGCCACGCTGCCCACGTCCAAGCACGACGAGATCGTGCGCGACCTGCACGCCTGCCACGAGCACCGCCCCGAGCTGGCGATGGTCGATTCGGCCAAGGGCATCACCAACCTGCACGCGCCCAACGACGTGATCGTCGACGCGTCGATGCCCGCCATGATCCGCATCGGCGGCAAGATGTGGGGCGCCGACGGCCGTCCGAAGGACACCAAGGCCGTGATCCCGGAAAGCACGTTCGCCCGCATCTACCAGGAGGTCATCAACTTCTGCAAGACCAACGGCAACTTCGATCCGGTGACCATGGGCACGGTGCCGAACGTGGGCCTGATGGCGCAGCAGGCCGAGGAATACGGCTCGCACGACAAGACCTTCGAGGTGGCCGAGGCCGGCGAGGCGCGCATCGTCGACATCGCCACCGGCGAGGTGCTGCTGGTGCAGCACGTTGAGGAAGGCGACATCTGGCGCATGTGCCAGGCCAAGGACGCGCCGATCCGCGACTGGGTCAAGCTGGCCGTCGCCCGCGCCCGCAACTCCGGCATGCCGGCCGTGTTCTGGCTCGACGCCTACCGCCCGCACGAGAACGAGGTGATCAAGAAGGTCACCCGCTACCTGAAGGACCACGACACCACGGGCCTGGACATCCAGATCATGTCGCAGGTGCGCGCGATGCGCTTCACGCTGGAGCGCGTGATCCGCGGCCTGGACACCATCTCGGTGACCGGCAACATCCTGCGCGACTACCTGACCGACCTGTTCCCCATCATGGAGCTGGGCACCAGCGCCAAGATGCTGTCCATCGTGCCGCTGATGGCCGGCGGCGGCATGTACGAGACGGGCGCCGGCGGCTCCGCGCCCAAGCACGTCAAGCAACTGGTGGAGGAAAACCACCTGCGCTGGGATTCGCTGGGCGAGTTCCTGGCCCTGGCCGTGTCGCTGGAGGACCTCGGCATCAAGACCGGCAACGCCAAGGCCAAGCTGCTGGCCAAGACGCTGGACGCGGCCACCGGCAAGCTGCTGGACAACAACAAGTCGCCGTCGCCCAAGACCGGCGAGCTCGACAACCGCGGCAGCCAGTTCTACCTGGCGCTGTACTGGGCGCAGGAGCTGGCCGCGCAGACCGAGGACCTCGAACTGCAGGCGCACTTCAAGCCGCTGGCCGCGACGCTCACCTCGCGCGAGAAGACCATCATCGGCGAGCTGTCCGACGTGCAGGGCAAGCCGGCCGACATCGGCGGCTACTACCTGCTCGACACGGCCAAGGCCGACGCCGTGATGCGCCCCAGCGGCACGTTCAACGCCGTGCTGGCCGGCGCGCAGGGCTGACGCCCGCGGCGGCCGCGTCCCGGGAGGGGCCGGCCGCTGGCCGCGCGCCTCAGGGCGCGGGGGTCGCGCCGGGCTCCGCGTCCGCCGCGGCCTGCGCCTGCGCGGCGCCGGCCTCGATCTCCTCGAAGCCTTCCTCGAACATGCCGAACTGCTGGTTCGCCAGCGCGATGGCCGGCCGGCCGTCGCACCACGGGTCGGCCCCCAGGCGGCGCGCCAGGCGCCAGCAGAAGCGGTCGCGCTCGACCTCGGGCACGGCCGCGGCGGCCGCATGCACCCACCCGTGCACGTCGTCGACGCGCACCGACGCGGGCAGCCGCGGCGTGGCGCGGTCGGCGCGCTCGACGTGGCGGGCCAGGATCAGCCCGTACTGGCGCGCCGCGTCCAGCGCCGGCCCCAGCGCGAGGCGATCGGCGTAGCGCATCGCGGCCACGTCCACCGCGTCGCGGCCCAGCAGGTCCAGCGCGAACAGCAGGGCGCCGAGCGCGGCGTCGCTGGCCAGGGGTTCGTAGGGCACGTCGTCGTGCGTGAGCCGGATCGCGTCGGCGCGCAGCGCTGTCAGGGTGGCGGGCATGGTGTCGGGGTCGGCTGGCCGGGGTCGGAGGTCGCGCCAGAAAGCGAAACGCCAACCGGTCGAGGTTGGCGTTCGCGTCCAGGCGTCAGGCGGATCATAAGGCAGACGCAGGCCGCCCCGCACCGGGCCGGGCCGGATCAGGTCGTCGAGCCTTCCGGCTTCCGCGCCGCGTGTTCCTCGAGCGCCGTACATCGAGGACGTGACCGAGTTGACAGACGTCCGCGCGTTAACCAGCCGTTACTCCCCTGTGTTTTCACTGACAGCATCAAAGTGCTTGACAGCCTCACAATACTCGGTCAGTCAACAGCCAGACCCGCCCTCCGGATCGACGCGGCGGAACCCCACTCGCACGGCGCCCGGCGCCTCCCCAGTCCATGCCCGTAGTAGCAGTCATCAATCGCAAAGGCGGAAGCGGCAAGAGCACGCTGGCAACGCAGTTGGCCGGGTGCCTGGCCAAGCGCGGGTTGCAAGTGATGCTGGGCGACGTCGACCGCCAGCAGTCCTCCCTCGCCTGGCTGCGCCGGCGCGCCGCGCAGCCGCTGGCCCGCGGCGCGGCCATCGTCGGCTGGGCCTTCGGCGCCAAGAGCGTGCTGCGGCCGCCCGCGGGCATCACCCACGTGGTGCTGGACACGCCGGGCGGCTTGCAGGGCTACGACCTGGCCCGCGTGGTGATGGGCGCCGACGCCATCCTGATGCCCGTCGGCGACTCCGTCTTCGACCGCGAGTCCGCCCTCGACTGCCACGCCGAGCTGATGACGCTGCCGCGCGTGGCCAGCGGGCGCTGCAAGGTGGCCCTGGTCGGCATGCGCCTCGACGCGCGCACCCGCGCCGCGGCGCGGCTGGAAGCGTGGGCGCTGGAGCACGGACTGGCCTACGTGGGCTCGCTGCGCGAATCGCAGCTCTACCCGCGCGGTGCCGAACAAGGGCTGACGGTGTTCGACGTGCCGGCCGCCAAGGTCGAGGCCGACCTCGCGCAGTGGCGGCCGGTGATCGACTGGATGGACGCCGCCTGGGCCGCCGCCGAGCGCCTGGAGGCGACGGCACGGACCGCAGTCCCGGTGTCGGCGCCGTCCATCGCGCCGCAGGCGCGTCGCCGCACCCTGGTGCGCGCGCCGCTGCCGGTGGCCAAGTCGCCGGCCTCGGAATTCCGGCCGAGCCGCCACGCGCCGCCGAAGCCGCGCGCCGACCGCTTCGGCTGGCTGTTCACCGTCCTGCGGTCCTTCGCCTGAGCCTGCGCGCGCGCGTCGCGCCTGCCGTTCAGGCCAGCGCCAGGAAGCCCAGCGGGTTCTTGGTGATGGCCACCGAGACGATCCAGCCCACCGTGGCCAGTGCGCCGATCCAGGCGGCCAGCCGCACGCCGGTGGGCAGGCCGCGCCGCAGCGCAACGACGCCCAGGCCGATGTAGACCCCCAGGCCGCAGACCTTGGCCAGGAGCCAGGGCGCGGACAGCGGCGTGATGCCCAGCATCCACGCCAGCGTCAGCGCGGAGACGAGCAGCACGGTGTCGATGGCGTGGGGCAAGGCCTTGAGCCCGCGCCCGCCCAGCGGCTCGGCGCCCACCAGGCCGCCCAGGCCGCGGATGAAGAAGCCGGTGACCGACAGCGCGACGGCCGTCTCGTGGATCGCGCGGATGGCGAGGTAGTTCATCGCGCTCACCCCGGGCGGCCGTCCAGGCGCGGGCGCGTCAGCACGGGCCAGTAACGCACCGCGTACAGGCCGAAGCCGGCGGACCACAGCAGCGCGGCGCAGAGCACCGCGTGCAGGGTCAGCGACGGCGCGGCCAGGGGCACGAACACGCGCACCGGCGCGGCGGCCAGCACCAGCGCGTAGAGCGCCACGTCCCAGCGATCGGCGCGCAGCGGCCGGGCGGTGTGCCCGCGCGCGGTGCGCGTCATCATGCCGACGATCAGCCCGCCGACCACGCCCACCGTGAGCGCGTGCGTGGCCAGCGAGGCCGGGATCCAGCCCGGCTGCGCCAGCGCGCGCATCGCCAGGTGCACCGCGATCCAGGCACAGGCCACGTGCAGCACCCAGACGATGGGCTGGCGCAGCGTCTTCCAGGGCTTCCACAGCAGCGAGCGCAGCAGCTGCGCCAGCGCGGCGAGGGTCGCGACGAGGGCGATCGCCCAGCCCGGCGCCTGCACCAGGTCGACCGCCAGCAGCGCCAGCACCGCGCCCGACGCCAGCAGGTTCACGGCCGGCCGCGAGACGGCCCCGGCCCCGGGCACGCCGTTGTTGGTGAACATCGGCAGCACGCGCCCCGTCATCACCGACACGATGAACAGCAGCACGTCCAGCGCGACCTGCACGGCCGGCCAGCCGAGCGCGGGCGCGACGCCCAGCTGCGACAGGTGGATGGCCAGCGCCGCCAGCGACAGCAGCACCAACAGGCCGATGAAGAAGTAGTTGCGTCGGCTGCTGCCCTTGACCAGCGCGCGCCCCAGCGCGAACGCGGCCGCCAGCGGGAAGGCCACGTTGGCCGCCGCCGCCGCCCAGCCGAACGGCGTCAGCACGAGGAGGCGGGCGACGATCCACAGTGCGGCCAGCGCCATCAGCGGCCGGCCGGTGGGCGTGGGCTGGCCGGACCAATTGCGGCCCGCGGTCAGCAGGAAGCCGACCACCACCGCCAGCGCGAAGCCGAACAGCATCTCGTGCGCGTGCCAGATCGGGCCGTCCAGGTAGGGTCGTCCCAGCACACCGGAGAACTGCAGCGCCCACAGGCCGATGGACAGCGCGGCGAACGCGCTGGCCAGCAGGTAGAACGGCCGGAAGCCGAGTTCCCACAGCGCGAAGCCCGCCGGCGGGCCGACGCGCACCCGCGGCTCCTCGAGCTTGATGAAGGTGGCCATCAGATCGCTTTCGTTGGCGCCGCGCGGGCGCCGGTCATGACACGCCAGGCGATCGCCGCGCCCAGCAGCGTCAGCGCGAAGGCGGCCAGGGCCGCCGCGTTGAGCAGCGCGCCCAGGCCGCGGACGAGCGGGTCGGAGAAGCCGAAGCCCAGCCGCAGCAGCAGCGACAGCTGCAGCACGGCCAGCGGCACGTGGAACCAGGGGCCGTAGCGCACCTTGACGCCCGCCACGGCAGGCAGGATGACCGGCGCGTGGGCCATCATCATGCCGACGACGAAGCCCAGGCCCAGCGCATGCAGCGCCAGGTCGCGCGCGGGCCGGCCCGCGGCCAGCGCCAGCCAGGCCGCGCCGGAGACCGCCAGCCAGCCGTAGCCGAGCAGCAGGCATGCGGCCATGTAGCGCGGCAGGCCGGCGGCGCGCAGCGTGCGGCGAGCGATGTCGAACGCGAACAGCCAGGCGGCCAGCGCCACGAGCGCCGCGCCGAACAGCGCGAAGCCGGCCGCGGGCGCCACCGATGCCAGCGCCGCCCCGCCGAGCAGGCCGGCGACGACGATCCACAGCAGGGGTTCGACGTGCGGGCCGCGGCGCGTCAGGCGCGTCATCTCGAGCCGTTCGGCGGCGATCGTGACCACGAGGAAGGCGAACCACCAGGGCAGCGCGGCGGCGCCGTCGCCCGTGGCCAGGCACAGGTTGCCGGCCAGCCAGGCGCCGGCGCCCACCCCCAGCAGCCGGGTGTGCGACGCGTCCTGGCGCCGCACAACGACCAGGGAGACGCCGATGAACGACACGCTGGCGGCGACCAGCAGCCACGCGCCCGCCGCCGGGCGCGACAGCAGGATGCAGGCGCCGCCCAGGCCCGAGGCCAGCGGCGCGAGGAAGGCGAGGCGATGCCGCACCGCGACGGCGCGCTCGATGGCGATCACCGTGCCCAGGAAGCCGCCGATCATCAGCGCGGCGTGCCACACGGCGGCCGCGACGAGCCAGGGGGCGATCGTGCACGGCACCGGTGCCGTGCAGGCGCGCAGCAGCCCGCCGGCGACGCCGCCGACCAGCGACAGCGCCACCAGCGCGAGCGCGGCCAGGCGCGCGAGGCTCACCAGCCCATGAAACGCCGGGCGCGATCGCTCATGCGAGCGGCGGTCCATTCGGGCTCCCAGACAAGTTGGATGTCGATCGTGAACGACGCGGGCATCCCCCGCGTCAGCTCGTTCCAGGCGTCGTCGACGATGACGTCGGCCACGGGGCAGGCCGCCGACGTCATCGTCAGCAGCACCTGCAGGTCGTTGCCGTCCACGCGCACGCCGACCACCAGGCCGACGTCGAGGATGGCCATGGCCAGTTCCGGGTCGACCACGCGGCCCAGCGCAGCGATCACCGGCGCGCGCAGTTCCTCCGGCCCGGCGTAGGGGAACGGCTGGGCGACGACCGCGTCGGGGGCGCTCATGACGCGCGCCTGGACGCCGGGCCGGTCGCGGCGCCCGGGACGAACAGCAGCGGGGCGAGCGCCGCCCGGTTGATCAGCAGGTCTTCCAGCGTGTAGCGATCGAGCACGCCCAGGAAGGCCCGCACCGCCTCGCCGAGCACGCCGCGCAGCCGGCAGCGGTCGCCGATCAGGCACTGGCCGTCGTCGCGGCTGAAGCACTCCGCGGGCATCGGCGGGCCCTCGGTCTGGCGTACCACCTCGCCGATGACGATGCTGCGCGCTGGCACGCCCAGCGCCATCCCGCCGCCCTTGCCGCGCACCGTCGCCACCCAGCCCTGCTTGCCGAGGAAGTGCACCACCTTGGTCAGGTGGCTCTCGGAGATGTCGAACGCGGTGGCGATCTCGGAGATCGTCGCGCGCCGCTCCGGGTCGGTGCCCAGGTAGATCAGCACGCGCAGCGAGTAGTCGGTGAAGGTGGTGAGTTTCATGATGGTCCGAGGGCCGGCGGGCCGGCCCTCCAGCGGTTCAGTTCGTCAAGGCGGCGGGGGTGGCGGGAACCCCCTGCGACGCCGGGGACGGCCGCCGCAGCAGGCTCAGTGCGTACCACGCGAGCAGCACGGCGCCCGCTGCGAAGACGATATCACCCGGTACCCGCATCCAGACCAGCGCCTCCATCACCTTCGAATGCACGATCGCCGGTGAACGGGCGTACCACATGCCCTTGGTAATGCTGGCCCAGGCCTGGTAGATGCCGGCCGGCAGGATGGACAGGAACACCATCATCGCCAGGCCGGCATTCAGGCTCCAGAACGCCGGCTTGAGCAGGCGGTCGACGTGCAGGCCGCGCGCATACAGCCCGCGCAGGCAGAACAGCATCAGGCCGATGCCCAGCATGCCGTAGACGCCGAACAGCGCCGCGTGCCCATGGGCCGCCGTCATGTTCAGGCCCTGCACGTAGTACAGCGAGGCCGGCGGGTTGATCGCGAAGCCCAGCAGGCCCGCGCCCACCGTGTTCCAGAAGCCGACGGCGACGAAGCACATCACCGGCCACTTGTAGGCCTGCAGCCACGGAGCGCCCTTCGAGCGCTGGTAGGTCTGCAGCGCTTCCAGGCCGATCATGGTCAGCGGCACCACCTCGAGGGCCGAGAACACCGAGCCGACGGCGATGACCGAGGTCGGCGCGCCGGTGAAATACAGGTGGTGCAGCGTGCCCAGGATGCCGCCGAACAGGAACACGATGGTCTCGGCGACGATGGCGCGGTTGGCGCTGGCCGTGCGCACCAGGCCCAGCTTGGTGAAGATCAGGGCGACGACGGCGGTGGCGAACACCTCGAAGAAGCCCTCCACCCACAGGTGCACCAGCCACCAGCGCCAGTACTCGATCATCGAGTAGTGCGAGTGTTGGTCCCAGACCAGCGAGGTCGAGTAGAAGCCGCCGATGCAGGTCGCCGACAGGAACACCATCGCGATCAGGCCGCGCGACTCCGACGGCTTCATCAGCGCCGGCCACAGCGCGCGCGCCAGCAGCACCACCCAGAAGATCAGGCCGACGAACAGCAGGTACTGCCAGACGCGGCCCATGCTCGTGTACTCGAGGCCCTGGTTGCCGATCCAGAAGCTGAAATTCGAACCGAGGTGCGCCAGGGTGCCGAGCCAGCCGGTGGCGATCGAGCCCACGACGATGGCGATCAGCGCCCAGAACAGCAGGTCCACGCCCAGCTTCTGGTACTTCGGCTCGCGCCCCGACAGCAGCGGCGCGATGTACAAGCCGGTCGCCAGCCAGGCGGTGGCGATCCAGAAGATGCCCACCTGCGTGTGGATGGTGCGGCTGATCACGTAGGGCAGCACCTCGGCCAGGGGTACGCCGAAGAACGCGCGTCCTTCCACCGAGTAGTGGGCCGTGATCGTGCCCATGGCGATCTGCAGCAGCATCAGGCCGACGACCGCGAAGAAGTACTTGCGGGTCGCCTTCATCGACGGCGTGGCGACCACGTTCAGGAACGGGTCGTTGTCCAGCGGCCTAGCGGCCGGCTCGTGGCCGGTGCTGCCGTGCACCCACAGCATCGCGGCAATGCCGCCCAGCAGCAGGACGATGCTGACCATCGACCAGACCGCGGCCGAATCGGACATCGTGTTGCCCACCAGCGGCTCGTGCGGCCAGTTGCTGGTGTAGGACAGGCCGGCCTCGCCCGGGCGGTCGGTCACCGCGGCCCAGGACGACCAGAAGAAGAACGCGGCGATCGCCTCGCGGTCTTCCTTGACAGGCAGCGAGCCGTCGTTCATCGCGTATTGCTCGCGCAGCTTGTCGAACGCCGGATCGGTGCCGAACACGCCTTCCATGTGCGCCGCCACCTCGCGGATGGCCTGCGCCCGATCGGGCGAGACGCTGATGCGCTTGTCGATGGTGTCGTAGGTGTTGCGGCGCATCTCGGCCTGCAGTTGCGCGTCGACGGCGGCCGACTGGCCCAGCGTCGGCGTGGCGCTGCCGACGCTCTGCTTCAGGCGGATCGCCTGCAGCGCCGTCGCCTCGCGGTGCAGCCAGTCGGCCGACCAGTCGGGTGCGACGTAGGCGCCATGGCCCCAGACGGTGCCCAGCTGCTGGCCGCCGGCAGACAGCCACGCCTGCTGGCCGCGCTGGATCTGGTCGCCGGTGAACAGCACGCTGCCGTCGGTCGACACCACGGACTGCGGGATCGGCGGGGCCGCGAGATAGATCTGCCAGCCGAGGTAGCCGAGCGCCCCGAACGACAGCACGAAGATGAGGCCGAGCCAGCGCCACAGCCTTGAATTGTTGGTCATGAATTGTTCCCCATGAGGTGGACTGCGGCCGGCCGCACAACGCGGCGCCTAAAGGTTCATCTAATGTGTATCTATGCTAATGGTCGACCGGTCGCGCGCCGTTGATGCGGATCAAATGCCGCGCTGGCGCCGCCCTCGTCGAGGATTCCCCACAGCACGGGCGCGCCCTGTCCGACATTCGCATGGTCGACGCCGAACTTGATCGCGATCAAGACCCCGTCGGTCTCTGGTGTTTAAGGTGCAGCCCTGATAGATCTTCTAACGCGAACCGGAGAATCGGAATGGGCACACAAGAATCGAAGACGACGCTCCTGCGCCGACTGCGCGCCGTGGCGGGATTCGCCGCGCTGGCGACCACCTGCCTGGCGGCCGCCGCCGCCTCGGGCGATTTCGGCCCGCCGCGTGGCGCGCCGATCCACGCGGTTCTGACCAGCCCGCCGAACGTGCCGCCGCCCACCGGCCGCAACTACCCGGCCAAGGTCATCGTCGACCTGGAAGTCATCGAGAAGGAGATGCAGATCTCCGAGGGCGTGAACTACACGTTCTGGACCTTCGGCGGCACGACGCCGGGCAGCTTCATCCGCGTGCGCCAGGGCGACACGGTGGAGTTCCACCTGAAGAACAACCCGGCCAACAAGATGCCGCACAACATCGACCTGCACGGCGTCACCGGCCCGGGCGGCGGCGCGGCCTCCAGCTTCACCGCGCCGGGCCATGAGTCGCAGTTCACGTTCAAGGCGCTCAACGAGGGCGTGTACGTGTACCACTGCGCCACGGCGCCGGTGGGCATGCACATCGCCAACGGCATGTACGGCCTGATCCTGGTCGAGCCGCCGCAGGGCCTGCCCAAGGTCGACCACGAGTACTACGTGATGCAGGGCGACTTCTACACCACGGGCAAGTACCGCGAGAAGGGCAACCAGCCCTTCGACATGGAGAAGGCGATCGACGAGCGGCCCACCTACGTGCTGTTCAACGGCAGCGAAGGCGCGCTGACCGGCGACAAGGCGCTGACGGCCAAGACCAACGAGACGATCCGCCTGTACGTCGGCAACGGCGGACCGAACCTGGTGTCCAGCTTCCACGTCATCGGCGCGATCTTCGACGAGGTGCGCTTCGAGGGCGGCAGCAACGTGCAGAAGAACGTGCAGACCACGCTCATCCCGGCCGGCGGCGCGGCCGTGGCGAAGTTCCGCACCCACGTCCCGGGCAGCTACGTGCTGGTCGACCACTCGATCTTCCGCGCCTTCAACAAGGGCGCGCTGGCCATCCTCAAGGTGGAAGGCCCGGCCGACAAGAGCATCTACTCCGGCAAGGAACTGGACTCCGTCTACCTGGGCGACCGCGCCGGCGCCAACCTGAACGCCGTCACGAAGGCGACCGCCTCCAAGGCGGCGGGCACGCTGACGCTGCAGGACCAGATCAAGGCCGGCGAGGCGCTGTTCGCGGGCACCTGCTCGGTCTGCCACCAGACCAACGGCGCCGGCATCCCGTCGGTGTTCCCGCCGCTGGCCAAGTCCGACTACCTGGCCACGGACAAGCAGCGCGTCATCGGCATCCCGCTGCACGGCCTGACCGGCAAGGTCGTGGTCAACGGCAGCGAATACAACTCGGTGATGCCGCCGATGACGCAGCTCAACGACGACGAGATCGCCAACATCCTCACCTACGTGTTCAACAGTTGGGGCAACCCCGGCGGCAGCGTGTCGGCCGAGGAAGTGAAGAAGCAGCGCGCCGAGGCCGCGCCGACGCAGGCCGCCGCGCATTGAGCGCAGGCGCCGACCAGCCACGCGCCCGCGAGCACCGGGCGCGTGGCCGATTCCCTGTCCCCTCGAACTGTCTGCCCTGCCCTGGGTTGCCCCGATGAACTCGCCCACCGTCTCCCGCGTCATCCCGATCCAGCCGGTGGCCGCGGCCATGTACCAGAAGCAGCCCCGGATCCAGTCGCGGTCGGTGAGCGGCTGGTTCGCGACCTGGCGCTGGGCGATGGTCTGGCTCACGCAGGGCTTCTTCTACGGCATGCCCTGGCTGCAGTGGGGCGGTCGCCAGGCGCTGCTGTTCAACCTGGAGACCCGGCGCTTCTACATCCTGGGCCTGGTGCTGTACCCGCAGGACCTGATCTACCTGGCGGCGCTGCTGGTGCTCAGCGCGCTGGCGCTGTTCCTGTGCACGGCGATGGCCGGCCGCCTGTGGTGCGGCTACGCGTGCCCGCAGACGGTCTACACCGAGGTCTTCATGTGGATCGAGCGCCGCATCGAGGGCGATCGCAGCGCGCGGCTGCGGCTCGACAAGGCGCCGTGGGGCGCCGACAAGATCGTGCGCCGCGGCGCCAAGCACACGGCCTGGCTCGCGGCGGGGCTGGCCACGGGCGTGACCTTCGTCGGCTACTTCGTGCCGATGCGCGCGCTGGTGCCCGAGCTCGCGACGTTCACCGCGGCGCCGTCGACGCTGTTCTGGATCGCCTTCTACGCGCTGGCCACCTACGGCAACGCCGGCTTCCTGCGCGAGCAGATGTGCAAGTACATCTGCCCTTACGCGCGCTTCCAGAGCGCGATGATCGACCAGGACTCGCTGGTCATCGCCTACGACGCGGCGCGCGGCGACCCGCGCGGTGCGCGCACACGCAAGGAGGCACCGGCCGCGCAGGGCCTGGGCGACTGCGTGGACTGCACGCTCTGCGTGCAGGTCTGCCCGACCGGCATCGACATCCGCAACGGCCTGCAGAACGAGTGCATCGCCTGCGCCGCCTGCATCGACGCCTGCGACGGCGTGATGGACAAGCTGGGCTACGCCAAGGGCCTGATCCGCTACGCCACCGAGAACGGCGTGGCCAACGGGTGGTCGCGCGCGCAGATGCTGCGGCGTGCGTTCCGCCCGCGCGTCCTGGTCTATTCGGCGGTGCTGCTGTTGGCCGGCGGCGCGTTCGCGGCCAGCATCGCCGGGCGCAGCGCCTTCCAGTTCGACGTGATCAAGGATCGCGGCGCGCTGGCACGTGTCGTCGCCCAGGGCGCGGTGGAGAACGTCTACCGGCTGCAGGTGATGAACCGCACCGAGCGTGCGGTGACCTACCGCATCACCGCGCACGGGCCGGACGGGCTGGTGCTGGCCGCGCCGGACCTCACCGTCGAGCCCACCGGCATCGACTCGGTCATCGCCACGGCCCGGCTGCCGCTGGCCGCCACGGCGGGCCTCGAAGGCCATTCGAGCCCGATCGTGTTCGACGTCACGGCGCTGGCGCAGTGCGTGCCGGCCGGCCGGGTGCTGCACGAGAAGTCCACCTTCTATGTGCCGCGCTGAACCGGCGGTGCGCCGCTTGACGAAGCGCAACCGCCGGCGTCGCGCGCCGGGATAAGGTTCCACCATGATGAATCTTCTTGCCCTGCGCCTGCCCCGGGCCCGACGCACCGCCGCCTTCGGGCTCGCGCTGGCGCTGGCAAGCACGCTCGCGCCGGCGGCCGACTACGTCGACCTGCCGCGCACCGAGTTCACCAGCGTGCTGCCGCAGGGCCCGGTGCCGGGCGTCGCGACGCCGGTGACGATCGCGCCGTTCCAGCTGCGCGTGCTGCCCGTGACCCAGGCCGAGTTCCGCGACTTCGTGCTCGCCCACCCGCAGTGGCAGCGCGGCAACGCCCCGGCCCTGTTCGCCGACGCGCGCTACCTGGTCGACTGGCCGGCGCCCGACCGCATCCCCGACGGCGCGGGCCAGCGCCCGGTCACCAACGTCAGCTGGTTCGCGGCCGAGGCGTTCTGCGACAGCGAGCACGCGCGGCTGCCGACCTGGCTCGAATGGGAGCTGGCCGCCGCGGCCGACGAGACGCGGCGCGACGCCCGCGCCGACCCCGCGTGGCGCCGCCGCATCCTCGGCTGGTACGAGCGCCCGGCCAACGCGGCGCCGCCCGCGGTCGGCGGCCCAGCCAACGCCTGGGGCGTGCGCGACCTGCACGGCGTGGCCTGGGAATGGGTGGACGACTTCAACGCGTTGTTCATCGCCGGCGACAGCCGCACCCAGGGCGACGCCGACCTGCTCAAGTTCTGCGGCGCCGGTGCCATCAGCATCGTCGACCGCGACAGCTACGCCGTGCTGATGCGCATCGCGTTGCTGTCCTCGCTCTCCGCCGCCGACACCACCAGCTCGCTGGGGTTCCGCTGCGCACGCCCCCTCCACAGCACCCCGCCATGACCCCTCCGACTCTCTCGCGCCGCCATGCCCTCGCCCTGCTCGCCGCCACGGCCTGCCTGCCCGCCGTGGCCGGCCCCGACCTGCCCGGCGATTCCCTGTACCGCCTGGACCCGCGGCTGACCGACCAGGACGGCCGCCCGTTCGAGCTCGCCTCGCTGCGCGGCGGCCCGGTGCTGGTGAGCATGTTCTACAGCTCGTGCGAGATGGTCTGCCCGGTGCTGTTCGAGACCGTCGCCGAGACGCTGAAGCGCCTGCCGCCGGCCTCGCGCGAGCGCGTCCGGGTGCTGATGGTGAGCTTCGACCCCGAGCGCGACACCGTCGCCGTCCTCAAGGAGACCGCCGGCAAGCACGGCTGCGGCAAGCAGTGGTCGCTGGTGCGCGGCTCGGACGCCGACGTGCGCCAGGTGGCCGCCGCGCTCGGCGTGCAGTACCGCCGCCTGACCAGCGGCGAGTTCAACCACTCGACCAGCGTGCTGCTGCTCGACGCGCAGGGCCGCATCGTCAAGCGCAGCGGCTCGCTGGGCGCGGTCGATCCCGAGCTGGTGGCCGCGCTGCGCCAGGCGAGCTGAACGAAAGAGCCGCGGCTCGCGCAGGATGTCCTGGAGGCCGTCCGGCTCGGCGTCGTGGTGGGCCAGGGTCCCGCCCCGGCTTGCCCACCGCTTGCCCGCCGCCTTCAATATCACGGCGTGACACGTTTCACCGATGCGCCCGGCGAACCGGCGTCAAGCCGGCCCCTGCGGCAGGCCGGCCGCCACGTGGATCGGTGGCCGCCGCCCGTCGTTCCAGCGTCCGCCGAGCGCCCGCTCGACCTGCGCGGCCAGTTGCAGCAGCAGCCCGTCGTCGGCCTGCCGGGTCTGCGCCTGGATGCCCAGCGGCAGCCCGCTTTCCTGGAACGCCAGCGGCAGCGAGATGGCCGGCGTGCCGCACAGGTTGGCCAGCGGCGTGTAGGCGAAGTTGCGCCACAGGTGCGCAAACCAGTCGTGCACCGACGGGTTGGTGCTGGCGGTGAGGTAGTCGACGCTGCCGACCGGTGGCGTGGGCAGCGCCGTGACCGGCGTCAGCACGATGTCCCAGTCCTCGAGGAAGGCGCCGAAGGCGCGCGCGACGCTGTTGAAGGCGGCCTGCATCGCGGCGCGTTCCGCGTACGTGGTGTGCAGCCCCGCCTCCCAGATCTTCACGTTGATCGGCTCGAGCATGTCGTGCGGGGGCCGCTCGAGGCCGCGGCGCGCCAGGTGGCCCGCGATGACCTGCGCGAAGTTGCTGATGTAGCAGGTGGTCTGCGCTGCGAACGCGGCGCGGAAGTCCACCGGCGGCAGGCGCCACTCGACGTGGTGGCCCAGGCCTTCGAGCAGCCGGCCGGCGCGCTCGAGCTCGGCCACGAAATGCGGCGTCGCGCGATGGTCGCCCCACTCGTGCGACAGCGCGATGCGCAACGGCGGCGGGTCGCGGCGGATGAGCTCGCGGTACGGCTGCGCGGGACGCCA
Organism: uncultured Vitreoscilla sp.; assembly: GCA_964418745.1. Classification (GTDB taxonomy): domain Bacteria; phylum Pseudomonadota; class Gammaproteobacteria; order Burkholderiales; family Burkholderiaceae_C; genus Scleromatobacter. Next base: position 44,406 of record CAYQMX010000011.1, on the reverse strand, counting down.
GAACGGCATGAACTCGCCCGGCGCGCCCCCGCGACAGTGGTCGACGAACGCGGCCGTGTCGCGCACCGTGCGGCTGTGACAGCCCTGGATCGACACCAGGCCGGACAGGTCGGACAGGCCCGGCGCGAGCGAGAACACGCCGCGCGAGACCTTCAACCCGAGGTTGCCGGTGGCACCCGCGGGGATGCGGATCGAGCCGCCACCGTCGGTGGCGTGCGCCATCGGCAGCACACCCGCGGCCACGACAGCCGCCGTGCCGGCCGACGAGCCGTTGGTCGTGTAGTCGGTGCGCCAGGGATTGCGCGTGACGTGGAAGCGGTTCTCGGCCGCGCTGCAGACGCCGAACTCCGGCGTGGTCGTGCGCCCGACGATGTTGAGGCCGGCCTGGCGGATGCGACCGGTGAGGAAGCTGTCCGCGGCCGGCCGGTGGCCCTGCATCAGCATCGCCCCGAACTCCTGCAGGCGCCCCTGGAGCGTCGGCCCGAGGTCCTTCATCAGGTAGGGCACGCCGGCGAACGGACCATCGGGCCGCATGCCGTCGCGCAGCGGATCGACGACGACGTCGTCGAACACCTCCACCACCGCGTCCAGCGCGCCGTTGGTGCGCGCGATGCCCGCCGCGACCTGCGCCGCCAGTTCCGCGGGCGTCACCTCGCCCCGGCGCACCCGCTCGGCCAGCCCGACGGCGTCGTGCGCGGCCCATTCGTCCCAGCTCATGGCGAGCGTCATCGAAGTCCTCCCGTTGGCGCGAGCGACGAAGGCGTCGGCTCGACGTGCATGCCCGGATCTTGCCAGGACGATTCTGCGCGACGGGGGCGCGCGGGCGCAACGCGGCGGCGACGCACCGGCACGCCTCGTGCCCCGGGCTCCCCCAGGACCACTGAAGAAGGAAGCCGACCATGACCACCCGCAGTGCACGCATCACGGGCCCGGTCGCCTACACGGCGGCGAACGGGCACGCGCACAACATCCCGCTGGGCCCCTGCCTGGTGCAGCGGCTCGACGACGGCAAGGTCGACGTGATCTGGGGCGCGCAGGGCCAGCGCTCGGCCGCGCTCGCGGCGGAAGAAGTCGAATCGGCACAGCAGCAAGGCCGCCTGCTGCTGCTCGACTGAACGGTGCCTGCGCGCGACGTCGCGTTGCGTCATGGGATTGGGTGCGTCAACGAACAGACCCTGCGCATCGATGCGCGCACCGTGGCTGCACGAGGTGGGCCCCGTCGGCACCCGCCCCTCCTCCCGGCGCAACGAACAAGGATCCAGGCGATGAGCTACCAGAGCGTGAACCCCAACGACGGCAAGGTGCTGAAGAGCTTCGAGCACCTGAGCGGCGCCCAGCTCGAGAGATCGCTCGCCGCCGCCGATGCCTGTTTCCACACCTGGAAGCGCACCCGCTACGCCGACCGGGCGGCCATCCTGCACAAGGCCGCCAAGCTGATGGCGGACCATGTCGACGACTTCGCCCGCCTGGCCACCCTCGAGATGGGCAAGCGCATCGACGAAGCGCGCGGCGAGGTGAGGTTCAGCGCCGACATCCTGGCCTACTACGCCCACCATGCCGAGGCCTTCCTCGCGCCCGTCGAGCTCGCGCCCAAGGCGGGCCACGCGCACATGGAGAGCAGCCCGCTGGGCGTGCTGTTCTGCGTCGAGCCCTGGAACTTCCCGTACTACCAGCTGGCCCGCGTCGCCGGCCCGCAGCTGATGGCCGGAAACGTGCTCGTCGTCAAGCACGCGGGCTGCGTGCCCCAGTGCGCCATCGCGTTCGAGAAGCTGCTGCTCGACGCCGGCGCGCCCGTGGGCGCCTACACCAACCTGCTGATCTCGCACGAGCAGGCCAACCAGGTCGTCGACGACCCGCGCGTCAAGGGCGTCGCGCTGACCGGCAGCGTGGCGGCGGGTCGCGCGATCGCGGCGCGCGCGGGACAGAACCTGAAGAAGTCCTCGATGGAGCTCGGCGGCAGCGACGCGTTCATCGTGCTGGAGGACGCCGATCTCGAGAAGACGATCCCGTGGGCCGTCTGGGGTCGCATGTACAACGGCGGCCAGACCTGCTGCGCGGCCAAGCGCTTCATCGTGCTCGATTCGGTGGCCGACAAGTTCCTCGCCCAGTTCCGCCTCGCCCTGGAAGCGCAGGTCGCCGGCGACCCGATGGACGAGCGGACCACGCACGGCCCGTTGTCCACCGAGGCGGCGCTGGTGCAGCTGCTCGCGCAGGTGGACAGCGCGGTCAAGCACGGCGCCAGGCTGCTGATGGGCGGCAAGCGCATCGCGCGTCCGGGCTCCTTCATGCAGACCACCATCCTGACCGACATCGCGCCGGGCAATCCGGCGTTCCGCGACGAGTTCTTCGGGCCGGTCGTCTCGTTCTTCCGCGTCAGGGACGAGGCCGAGGCCATCGCGCTGGCCAACGATTCCGACTTCGGCCTCGGCGGCTCGGTGTGGACGAGGGACATCGCGCGCGGCAAGCGCGTGGCCAGCGCGATCGACACCGGCATGGTGTTCATCAACAACATCGACTGGACCGATGCCGAGCTGCCCTTCGGCGGCATCAAGAACTCCGGCTACGGACGCGAACTGGGCAACATGGGCATCCAGGAATTCGTCAACAAGAAGCTGGTCCGCACGATCCACCTCGACGCGCCGGCCTGAGCCCGATCCGGCCAGGACGGCTGCGTCGGCGCGGTCAGCGAGGGCGAGGGCTGCCCGCGGCCGGGTGCCCCCTTCAAACAGGAAATCGCCATGACAACCCAGATGCAAGCCGCCGTCGTCGAGCAGTTCGGCCAGCCCCTCGTCCTGCGGGAACTCGACGTTCCCACGCCCGGCCCGGGCCAGATCCTGGTCCGGACGGAAGCCTGCGGCGTGTGCCACACCGACCTGCACGCCGCCAACGGCGACTGGCCCCTCAAGCCCGCGCGGCCGTTCACGCCCGGCCATGAAGGCATCGGCATCGTGGTGGCGCTCGGCGCCGGCGTCACCGCCGTCAAGGAAGGCGAGCGCGTGGGCGTGCCGTGGCTGTACTCCGCCTGCGGCCATTGCGAGTTCTGCCTGGCCGCCCGCGAGCCCGTCTGCGCCGAGGCGCAGTTCGGCGGCTACACGCGCAACGGCGGCTTCGCGGAGTACATCGTGGCCGACCCGAACTATGTGGCGCATGTGCCCGCGCACCTGGCGGCGCGCGACGCCGCGCCGCTGATCTGCGCCGGCATCACCTCCTACAAGGGCCTCAAGGAGACGCAGGCCCGGCCGGGCGAGTGGGTCGTCATCTCCGGCGTCGGCGGCCTGGGCCACCTGGGCGTGCAGTACGCCAAGGCCATGGGCCTGAATGTGTGCGCGGTCGACATCGACGACGGCAAGCTCGAGCACGCCCGGCGGCTCGGCGCCGACGCGGTGGTCAACGCGAAGCGCGGCGACGCGATCGACGCGGTGCGCAAGGCCACCGGTGGCGGCGCCCATGGCGTGCTCATCACCGCGCCGTCGCTGGCCGCGTTCAGGCAAGGCGTGGGCATGACCCGCAAGTGCGGCACCTGCGTGCTGGTCGGGCTGCCGCCGGGCGAATTCCCGACGCCGCTGTTCGACGTGGTGGCCAACTGCATCACCATCCGCGGCTCCTTCGTCGGCAACCGGCGCGACATGGCCGAGGCGCTGGCGTTCGCCGCCGACGGCAAGGTCAAGGCCGACATCGAACTGCAGCCGCTGTCGGCGATCAACGACGTCTTCGCGCGGCTGGCGCGCGGCGACGTGCCGTCGCGCGTGGTGCTCGACTTCGCGCCGCATTGATCGGCCGCGCCCGGGAAGGACGACGCGCGTCCAGGCCAGTCAGAATTCGGACGCCAGCGACATCGCCCCGGCGCCGTACCAGGTGCGCCCGTAGTGCTCGAACAGTCGCACGTCGCGCTCGCGGCTCCAGTCGTCGGCCGCCACGTAGGCCGGCGCGCTCCTGACCGCCTCGCGGTCGAGGTCGACCGAGACGGTGCCGTCCGTCCAGCTCACGCCGGTGATCCAGGTCGGCGCGATGAGCACCTTGTGGCCCAGCCACCAGTGGCCGGTCTCGACCACGAGATAGCGGATGGCCCAGGTCTCGTCGTCGACGAGCAGGGCCGCGACATGGCCGATCTCGCCGTCGGTCGCGTGCAGGTGGTAGCCGCGCACCTCGTTGCAGCTGCGCAGGTGCGGATCGTCGTTGCGCCGGCGCGCCTGCTCGCCCTCGCGGACCAGCGCCTCCGCGCGCCCGGCCTCCGGCCTGCCGATGCCGTCGACGAGGAAGCCGGGCGCCATCGCGTACGGGTACATCCCCTCGCCCCACAGGCTCGTCCCGCCCCAGTAGTCGCCGTAGCCGTAGTGCTGCAGCCAGAGGCTCTCCTGCTGTCGCGACACCGGCCGCTTCGTGTCGATGTCGGGGCTGTCGCGCACCTGCTCCCGGGTGATCGAGGCCGGCAAGGTGCGCGCGATCCAGTCCGGTTCGCGCAGCGCGATGGGCGAGACCAGGACGCGCCGGCCCGGGAGCCAGTCGCCGGTGTCGACCACCAGGTAGCGGATCACCCAGGCGTCGTCGTCGAAGTAGAGGTCCTTCACATGGCCGATGTCGCCATCGGTCGCGCCGATGGCGTAGTGCTCGAGATCCTGGGTCGTGCGCAACATGGGGAATTCCTTCGTGGGGGTGTCCGCTTCCTTCTAGCCGCGGCGACCGCCGGCGTCTGTCCGTCGCCGCACCCTGCGCGGACCACGCGGCGAAGGCGCGCGTCGCCATCAGACCGGAGCGGGGTCGGTCTCGCGTTCGTAGTGCCTGTGGCGGCCCGCGGCGGCGACGAAGGTGGCGATGGCCTCCTTCAGGCCGTTGCGGCCCGCGCCCACGGTGACCACGCCGGCGTCGCCGGACGCCACGTCGATGCCGGCGGCCGCCAGCAGCGCCGTCGGTGCACCGACGAGCAGCATCGTCTTGCAATGCCGGTACTGCTCCTTGACGAACTCCACCGCCGCACCGACCCGGGCCAGCCTGTCGGCCGACGCGTCGACCACGACGGCGTCCCACATCGGCGAGGGCATGGTCTCCAGCGTCGCCTCGATCTCGAGCGGCGTGCCGTCGGTGCCCTCGACCCGGCCGAGCTTCACGCCGACCAGGCGCGGCAGCGCGCCGGCGTCGACGAGCGCCGCGTGGATCGCCTGCAGCGAGGCCACGCCGGCGCCGTCGGCCACCAGCAGCGCAACCCGGCGGCCGGTGACCGACCCGTCGCCGGGAAACGCGAACAGCGACAACGCGGCCGACGCATCGACCTCCGAGCGCACCGGTAGCTCGAGCGCGCGCGGCTGGGCCGGCGGCAGCGCCATGCCCAGGCCGTCGGCCACGCGCGCGGCCAGCGTCTCGTCGACGTTGCGCAGCAATGCCACCGTGCGCTGGCGGATGGCGGGCGTCTGCACGCGCGTGAGCTCGAAGCGGAACGCCGCCACGATGTGGTTCTTCTCGACGTCGGACTGGCTGTTCCAGAACAGCGTGGCCTGCGAATAGTGGTCGGCGAACTTCTCGGGCTTGCCGCGCACCTTGTCCTCGGCCATCGGTTCGGGAAAGGACGTGAAGCCGCGCGCGCCGGCCTGGAACGGACAGCCGCCGCCCAGCGAGTTGGGCTCGTAGGCGACGCGGCCGCGCGGGATGGCGCGTCGATGCAGGCCATCGCGCTGGTTGTTGTGGACCGGGGCCAGCGGCGCGTTGATGGGCAGCTCGTGGAAATTCATCCCGCCCAGCCGGCTGATCTGCGTGTCGACGTAGGAGTGGATGCGACCCTGCAGCAGCGGGTCGTTCGTGAAGTCGATGCCCGGCACCACGTGCGCGGTGCAGAACGCCACCTGCTCGGTCTCCGCGAAGAAGTTGTCGGGGTTGCGGTCCAGCACCAGCCGGCCCACCGGCACGACGGGCACCAGTTCCTCGGGCACCAGCTTGGTGGGGTCGAGCACGTCGAAGGTGAAGGCCGCGGCCTGCTCCTCGGTGAACACCTGCAGGCCCAGCGTCCATTCGGGATAGTGGCCGGCCTCGATGGCCTCCCACAGGTCGCGCCGGTGGAAGTCGGAATCGCAGCCCGACAGCTTCACGGCCTCGTCCCACACCAGCGAGTGCGTGCCCGCCGCCGGTGTCCAGTGAAACTTGCAGAAACGCGACTGCCCGGCGGCGTCGACCAGCCGGAAGGTGTGCACGCCGAAGCCCTGCATCATGCGGTAGCTGCGCGGGATGGCGCGGTCGGACATCGCCCACATCAGCATGTGCGCGGTCTCCGGCGACAGCGACGCGAAGTCCCAGAACGTGTCGTGCGCCGTGGCCGCCTGCGGCATGCCGTGGTGCGGCTCGGGCTTGGCCGCGTGGATCAGGTCGGGGAACTTCATCGCGTCCTGGATGAAGAACACGGGGATGTTGTTGCCCACCAGGTCCCAGTTGCCCTCGTCGGTGTAGAACTTGACGGCGAAGCCGCGCACGTCGCGGGCGGTGTCGGTGGAGCCGCGCTCGCCCGCGACGGTGGAGAAGCGCACGAACACCGGCGTGCGCTTGCCCCTCTCGGCGAACGGCGCGGCCTTGGTGATCTCGCCGAGCGCGCGGTCGCATTCGAAGTAGCCGTGCGCGGCCGAGCCGCGCGCGTGGACGATGCGCTCGGGAATGCGCTCGTGGTCGAAGTGCGTGATCTTCTCGCGCAGCACGAAGTCTTCCAGCAGCGTGGGCCCGCGCAGCCCGGCCTTGAGCGAGTTCTGGTTGTCGGCGACCCGCACGCCCTGGTTGGTGGTCAGCGCCTGGCCGCCCGAGTCGACGCGCGCATCCTCCAGCACGCCGCGGTTGGCGTTCAGCCCGGCGACCACCGCGCCGGCGCCCGCCTTGTCCGAGGTGTTGACCTCGCTGAGCGTGCTGCCGCCGATCGCCGCGGCGGGCGGTGTGGCCGACGGCCCCTGCAGGGGTGCGTGGCCCGCGGCGAGCCCGTGATCGTGGCGCTTGAGCGGGTTGTCGGGCATGGCCTGCGCCACGGCCTGCGTTCCCGCCTGCCGGGCAGCGAGCGCACCGAGCGACGGCCCGGTGGCGGCCAGGGCGGGATCCGCGACGATTCCGGTGGCAGTACCGCCGACGGTACTGGCGGCGGATCCGAGGGACGAGGCGGCGACGGGGGCGGTGGGCTTGGACTTGGGCACGGGCGAGCTCCGGGTTCGACAAGTTGCGGGGGCGCGAGGCGACGCGGCCGCTGCAGCAATGCACGCGCCCGGATGCTCGCGCAGCCCTGGCGGATCCGGGCCGGCAGGCCGAGGGCGTGGCCGCTGAGCTCGTCCTCGGCGCGCTCTTCTTGATGTGACGCAAACTCGGCGCGGTCTCCCCGGCATGGCCGCGCATCGAGCGCGACGACAACTGGACGGCGGCCACCGTTTGGCAGATCATGCGATCAGCCCGACACGTGCCTATCGGAGACAGGAGTCCCGCATGAACGGCACCGAATTCGCACGATCGCTGCAAGCGTCGGGCCCCACCGCAGCCGATCCGGTCGATGTCGAGCCCATCGGGCACGAGCACCGGGCCCGCCGCGCGCGACGGACGGCACTCGGCCTGCGGGCGCGCCTCGTCGCGCTGCTGCTGATGGCCTTCTGCGTGCTGGGCGCGCTGCTGGCCTGGCACCTGGTCGTCGATCGCCACGACCGGGTCCGGGCCTCGGAGGCCAACCTGCTGGCCCAGGCCCACCTGATCGGCGCGCGCGAGGACATGATCGTCGAACGTGCCGATGCCATCCTCAACAGCATGATGGCGAATCCGGCGCTGGACCCGGGGGCGTCCGTTCCCGCCTGCAGCGCGCAGTTGGCGCAGATGCTGGCGCGCGAGCCGGACTACGACCAGTTCGGGGTGGCGTCGCCCGCCGGCGATCTGCTGTGCGCGGGCTTCATGTCCGGCCGGCCCGTCAACTTCGCCGACCGTGCGTGGTTCCAGCACGCGCTGGGGGCCCAGGGCATCGGTGTCGGCGACGTCGTCGTCAGCCGCAGCCGCGGCAGGCCCACGATCACCCTGAGCAAGGCGCGCCGCGACGCCGCGGGCCGCGTGCTGGCCATCTACTACGGCGGCCTGAACCTGGACTGGCTGGGCCGCACCATCGCGACGGCGGAGCGCCTGCCCGGACAGACCATCACGGTCATCGACGGCAGCGGCGTGATCGTGGCGCGCTTTCCGGACACCGAGCACTGGAGCGGCACACCGGTCGGCGCACGCTCGATCGCGCAGCAGCTGAACGGGCAGTCGTCGGGCACCTTCGAAGCCGTCAACCGGGCAGGCGAGCGGCGCCTGATCGCGCACGTTCCCTTGCTGCGGACGGGCACGGAAGCCCGCTACCAGCTGGCGGTGGGCATCCCGATGGACGAGGTCGAGGCGCCGGCGCGGCGCGAGGCCGTCGCCGCCATCAGCATTCTCGTCGTCGTGCTCGCGGCCACGGGCGCGGCCTTGCTGCTCGGGTTCGAACGCTGGTTCCTGCAACCCGTGCTGCGCCTGGCGACGGTCGCCCGCCGGTTGCGCGCCGGCGACCTGACGACCCGCAGCGGACTGCCGCACGGCCACGACGAACTGGGCCACCTGGCGCAGGCGCTCGACGAATCGTCGGCGGAGTTGAAGGAGCGCGAGGCGCGGCTCGCCTACGCCAACCGGGCGCTGCGCGTGCTGTCGGCCGGCAATCGCACGCTGCTGCAGGGCCACGACGAACAGGGCCTGCTCGACCAGATGTGCCAGGCGATCATCGAGGCCGGCAGCTTTCGCATCGCCTGGGTTGGCTACGCGCAGCACGACTGCCAGGTGCGCCTGATGGCGATGTGCGGCCAGGAGCCGGGCCTGCTCGACGACCTGGAGGTGACCTGGGACGAGTCCGAGAACGGCCGGGGTCCGGTCGGCCGGGCGATCCGCGAGGAGGAGCTGCAGGTCTGGACCCAGGCGGACAGCCGGCCCGACGACGCCGTCTGGGCGACCGGAGCCGCCGTCCGCGGCTGCGCCGCAACCTTGACGCTGCCGCTGCGCATCGCCGGCACGGTCATCGGCATCCTCAACATCTGCGCGGCCGAGGCCGACGTGTTCGACCCGGGCACGATCGACGTGCTGGTCGAGGCCGCCGACGACCTGGCGCTGGGCATCGCCGTGGCGCGCGCCGAAGTGGCGCGCCAGGGCGTTCAGGAGCAGCTGCGCAGGCACACCGACAACCTGGAGGATCTCGTGGGCGCGCGCACCGCGGCGCTGATCGAGGCGCGCGAGTCCGCGGAGGTGGCCAACCGCGCCAAGAGCGCGTTCCTGGCCAACATGAGCCACGAGATCCGCACGCCCATGAACGCCATCATCGGCCTGACGCACCTGATGAAGCGCGACGGCCTCGATGCCCGCCAGCAGGACCGCCTGCACAAGATCGATCGCGCGGCGCACCATCTCCTGCAGGTCATCAACGACATCCTGGACCTGTCCAAGATCGAAGCCGGCAAGATGATCCTCGACCGGGTCGAGTTCTCGCGCGACGCCCTGATGTCCGGCGTGCTGGAGATGGTGGCCGCGGACGCGGCCGCCAAGAACCTGGAGCTCATCCTCGAGACCGATCACCTGCCCGAGCGCCTGTGTGGCGACCCCCAGCGCCTGGCGCAGGCGCTGATCAACCTGGTGGCCAACGCCGTGAAGTTCACGCAGCGCGGCTGGGTTCGCCTGCGCGGCCACCTGCTCGCCGAGGACGGACCGCGCCTGCACCTGCGCTTCGAGGTGCTGGACTCCGGCATCGGCATCGCTCCCGAGCGGCAGGGCGCGCTGTTCAACGCCTTCGAACAGGCCGACACCTCCACCACGCGCCGGTTCGGCGGCACCGGGCTGGGGCTCGCGCTGACCCGGCACATCGCCACGCTGATGGGCGGCACCGTGGGCCTGGAAAGCACGCCGGGACGCGGCAGCCTGTTCTGGTTCACGGCCTGGGTCGAGCGCGCCGCGCCGTCCGCGCCGGAGCGCGGCCACGCCGAGCTGCAGGGGCTGCGCGCCCTGGTCGTCGACGAACTGCCCGAAGCGCTCGGCGCGATCGCCGACGCCCTCTCGGTGCTCGGGCTGGCGGTGTCGCCCCACCTGTCGGGTGGCAGCGCCGTGGCGCACGCGGCCCGCGAGGCCGCCGCGGGCCGGCCGTTCGATGTGGTCGTGGTGGACTGGAAGATGGCGCCGCTCGACGGCGTCGCCACGATGCAGGCCCTGCAGCGCGTGCTCGGCGACGGCACGCCGCCGGCGATCCTCGTGACCGCCCACCACGCCGGCGACCTGCGCGCCCGGCCGGGCGGCGCCCTGTTCGACGCCTTCGTGGCCAAGCCCGTCACGCCGACGTTGCTGCGCGATGCGCTCGATCGCGTGCTGCATCCCGCACCCGCCCGCCCGTCCGGCGCGCCGCTGGCGGAAGGCCTCGCCCTGCAGGAACTCCAGCGTGCGCACCGCGGGCAGCGCGTGCTGCTCGCCGAAGACAATCCGATCAACCAGGAGGTGGCCGGCGAACTGCTCGCGTCGGCGGGCCTGCAGGTGGAGGTCGTCGCCGACGGCGCCCAGGCGGTCGCGCGAGCCGTCGCCGCCCGGTTCGACCTGGTCCTGATGGACGTGCAGATGCCGGTGCTCGACGGCCTGGAGGCCACCCGCCAGATCCGCGCAGCCCGGGGCCGCGGCCTGCCCATCATCGCCATGACGGCGAACGTCTTCGGCGAGGATCGCCTCGCCTGCCTGCAGGCCGGCATGGACGACCACATCGCCAAGCCGGTCGATCCCGGCCTGCTGTACGGCCGACTGCTGCAATGGCTGCCCCGCACCGCCGGCGCAGCACCTTCATCCGCATCCGCCGCGTGCGCCAACGCCCCGCCGACCCCGTCGCCGATGACGCGCATCGCCGGGATCCCCGAGCTCGACACGACCCTGGCGCTGACCGCGTGCGGTGGGCGCGTGGAGGTGCTGGCCAGGCTGCTGCGCAGCTTCGCGCGCCACTACGCGGGCGGCGCCGAGGACCTGCTGGACGTGTCGTCGCCGCAGCGGCGCCAACGCTGGCTCGCCACCGCCCACTCGCTCATCGGCGCCTGCGGCGCCATCGGCGCCGCCGCGCTGGGCGCCCGCCTGCGCACGTTCGAGGCCGGCCTCAAGGCCGGTGCCGACGACGCCGCCGGCGGCGCGGCGGATGCGCGCCAGCTCCATGACGACGTCGTCGAGCTGGTGGGCCACATCGAGCTGGCGTTTGCGCCCGAAGCAGTCCAGCGCATGCGGGCGGGCCGGGCCGGGCGGTGAAGGCCTCGCGACGCTCGCAGCGAGACGATGCGCCTGCCACCTTCTCAAGAAAGTGACGGTCGCGCCGATAAATGAGTACCCAAGTCATATTCATAGGTAGCCAAGCGAATGCCTGCAGGAACGCGGCCTTCGTGCGCCGCCTCAAGGACACCATGAACCTCGACAGCGCCATCAAGGCACACGCCCAGTGGAAGATGAAATTCAGGAGCGCCATCACGGCGAAGGAGACGATGGACGCCGCCACGATCGCCAAGGATGACTGCTGCGAGATCGGCAAGTGGCTGCACGGCGAGGGCCGGGCCGCCTGCGGCGCCAAGCCCGAGTTCGTCGCCCTGATCGAGCGCCACAGGGAATTCCATCGCGAAGCCGGCAAGGTGGCCGCGGCCATCAATGCCCGGCAGTTCGATCTCGCCACCCGGATGATCGATGGCGCGACGCCCTTCGCGAACGCGTCCAGCACGGTGGGCGTGGCGATCCTGGCCTTGAAGCGCGTGACCGGGCAGCCGGCGAAGGCCTGAGCGGTCTCCGCTGCGAAACGACCAGCGCCTGCCTGGAACCCGAGGCAGGTTCAGTTCATCGCCAGCGGCGCCTTGCGAACCGGTCGCGGAAAGCGCTGCTCGATGGCCTGCAGTTCGGCCGGCGTCAACGCGACGTCGGTCGCGGCCATGTTCTCGCGCAGATGCGCCACGCCGGTGGCCTTCGGGATCGCGATCACGCCCGGCTGCGCCAGCAGGCTCGCCAGCGCCACCTGGACGGGCGTGAGCCCGCGTCCACCGGCAATGCGCCCGAGCACGGGATCCGCGGCAGCCCGGCCCTGGTCGATCGGGCTGTAGGCCATCAAGGGCATGTCGCGCGCGCGCAGCCAGGGCAGCAACGCGAACTCCGGGTCTCGCTCGCCCAACGAATACCAGACCTGGTCGAGGGCACAGTCCTCGCTGATCGCGCTCAGTTCTTCCATGTCATCGACATCGAAGTTGCTGACGCCCCACCGACGGACATGACCCGCAGCGGTCAGCGCCTGCATGGCCTCGACGGTTTCCTCCAAAGGGTGCTGGCCGCGCCAATGCGGCAGGTAGACGTCGATGCAGTCCACCCCCAGGCGTCGCCGGCTGGCGTCCCAGGCCAGGAGCTTCCAATGGTCGTAGTCTGTGTGCGAGGCGACCATGACGAGGTGCGCTAGCGAACCAACCGCGTCCCGGAGTTCATTGTCAATGGGAACCGCTTGGCTCACCTCAACGTCGGCATATCCCACTCGTCGTACCAGAGATGTAAGGCCTTCGCGCCCCGCGCTCAGTCAGCGCCGTCGAGGCCGTCTAGGCCGTCCAGGAAACTTTGGCTCGCCTTAGCCAGGCCTGTTGTGATCGAGTCCCACACATGTTCCGGAAAGTTCTCCGGAAGATCTGCGGACGCCCACTTGATCGCATCTGGCACGCAGGTCGCTAGCCAGATCATCGCGTCGAGCATGTCGGGCACGCCGCTTCGGCGCGCCTCATCGATCCAGTGCCGCGTCTTGACGTAGTCCAGCTGCGAATGCGCTGATTTGCCCCGCACCGACATGGCCAAGTGCGCCTTCTGTCGCGGCAGCTTGCCTTTTCCTCGGCCAATGATCGGGTACGCGGAGAGCACGTCATACAGGGGCGTCAGGGCGTATGTTCCGCCGGCCTGCAGGAAGATGGAGAAGTTCTTCGCGTGACCATCGGTGGCACCAAGCATCCAAAATGCGAGCTGGCTGAGAAGGAATCGGGAACGATCAACCAGCGGGTCGATGCTGCCGGCCAACAAGCTCATGCACTTTGCAATGCTTGGCCCACCCTCTTTCTCGTACTTCTTGCCCGGCGGTGTGCCTGTGGCTTGGCAGAAGTCTTCCTGTGGCAAGCGGGCGATCCAAGAGTCGCCCTCCATCCATTCGCGGTCGAACCGTTCCACGCAGAGTACCTTCTGATCGCCAAACGTGAGGATCTCCGTCCTTGCTGAGGGCAAGCCCATCAAGTCGAGAAGGCGCAGGCAAAGCCATTCGTTCTCAACGGACTCACGCATGTCGGCGCGCATGCCCCCGACCAGACCGAGTGGGAGCTTCAGGATGTGAGTGGTCGGTGTGGAGCCGTAGGGCTGGCACCACTGTTCACCGATGCGCAGCAATGCCGTCTTTTCCTGGGCGCCGGCCAGCGATATCCGGAAGGTGTCGCCGTCGTCGGTACCTACGGGGAACGCGTTGTCGCCCACCGTGCCGACCAAGATCTGTTCGATCTGCGCCTCATCGAGCACGTCGTAGCGCGGCGGGCGCAAGGCCTCGGGCGTCATGCCCGGTGGCAGCAGTTGAACCGCGCCGACGCAGTCGCGGCCGATGGCCGACAGGAGCTCGAACGCGTCGCTGGCTTTAACCCCAAAACGCCGCCCCATGCGATCACGGATCGACTTGGCGTCCGGCAGCAGGTTGTCAAAGTAATTGCCAACCTCGTCTCCAACGATTCGGCGCGTCGCTGTAAACGGCAGGGACAGCGATAGGGGTCGGCGATGGGGCGATTCCAGCCACGAGGGTTCATAGGTCAGGGCGTCCGAGCCCCGCGTGCGCGACCAGGCGCCGACCCGCTCACCGTTCATCCAGATGCAGAGTTCGCTCACCAGACGCCTTTGGACGGCGGTGCGTTGAGCCCGACGGGGGCGTGCCGGCTGCCCATGACAGCCCTGACGGCGTGACGCAGGGCCTCAGGCGAGGTCGAGAGCGCCCGGGCCCACTGCGCCTGGATCGGCACGACGGGGCTGTCGGGGGGGTCGCTTGCCGACGCGGGCGCCTCGGCGAGGTGACTCTCGAGGGTGCGACGGTTGACCAGCAGCGCCTTGGCGAGGGCGTCGATGAGGCGCGCTCTGTCGCCTGGCAGCGAACTATCCAGTTCAGAGATCTCGTTCTCGCGCGCCAGCAAAGCTTCGGGCGCATGCCTCGGATTGCCCTGCAAGACGGCGACCAGGTGGCGGGCGCTGGGGGCCAGTGCAACCCTGAATTCGTGCAGCGATTCGTGCAGCGCTCGGGCTTCCTCAGCGGGGGCCGCAGACGAAGGCGGTCGCGGTGGCGTCGAGACGTCCCGCAGCACCAGTTCAGCGCCGAGGGCGGAGAAGATCTTGATGATCTGGTCGACAGCCACCACACCGGGGTTGGCTTCAATCTCGGCGATGCGCCGCTGCGTCACGCCCAGGCGCACCCCAAGCTCGGTCTGGTTCAGCCCGCGTGCCTTGCGCAAGGAGCGCAGTTGCTGCTTGAGCTGGTCGCCAAACTTGATCGCGTAGTCCATGGACGCAGTTTAGCAGTCAAAGCTTGTAATGCGCAAATAGAACCTTTGACATCTAATATGCGAATAGAACACAAGACTTCTATTCAGAGCCCGCGACAGTCGCCAGAAGGGGCGGTGCGCCGGTCGTTTGTTGGCCGTCAGAATTTGGCAGGGCCACGGATGGGCCAGATGTGGGCCACAAAGCAAAACGCCCACTGCGAGGTGGGCGTTGCTTTCGAGGTGGTCTTCCTCGGTGATTCTTTGGTTGCGGGGGCTGGATTTGAACCAACGACCTTTGGGTTATGAGCCCAACGAGCTACCAGACTGCTCCACCCCGCGACTGAGAAAGCTATTATGGCATGAAACGAGCGGGCTTGTCACGCGGCCCCACAAGCCGATCGTAAAGACGTGCGCGCGGCGGCGTCATCCATTCGCTGTCGCGGCCTCGGCCAGCAGCCATGCGCGCAGGGCCGCGACGTCCGCGCGCCCGGCCTCGGTTCGCTTGCCCACGAGCTGGTAGCGCCACGGCGAGCGCAGGGCGGTGGCGAAGGGCTGCTGCAATGCGCCGCTGCCCAGGTGGCCCGACACCAGCGGGCGGGGCGCGAGCGCGATGCCCTGGCCGGCGAGCGCGGCCTCGAGGGCCAGCACGGCGTTGGAGAAGCGCCGTCCGCCGCTCGCGCCCGGTGCGCGCACGCCCGCGGCCGCGAGCCACTGGGGCCAGCCCCAGGCGCTGGCGTCGCCGGGCGTGCCGAACGTGTCGTCGAGCAGCAGCACCTGGTGCAGCAGGTCGGCCGGCGCGTGGAGGGTCGCCGCGAGCGCGGGAGCGCACACCGGCACGTAGTCGGGCGCCATCAGCACGTCGACGACGAAGCGCGCGGGGTCCGGGCGCCCGCTGCCGTACAGCACGACGAGTGCAGCCGCGGTGGTGTCGTCGGCGTGGTCGAGCACGTCCAGGCCGGCAGCGTCGCCGGGGTGGTCGACGGCGGCGGAGGTGCTCGACAACTGCACCTCGATGTCGGGGTGCGCCGCGTAGAAGCGCGGCAGGTGCGGCAGCAGCCAGTGCGTGGCGAACGACGGCGGTGCGACCAGGCGCACGGTGCGTTGCGCGCGGGCCATGGCGTCCTCGCCACGGCGGATCGCCTCCGCCAGCGCGGCCAGTCCCTCGCGCACGGGGGGCAGCATCGCGGCGCCGCGTTCGCTGAGCTTGAGCGCGCGCGTCAGCCGTTCGAACAGCGGGCCGCCGAGGCGCTCTTCCAGCATGCGGATCTGCTGGCTGACCGCGGCCGGCGTCACGTGCAGTTCGGCCGCCGCCTTCTTGAAGCTCAGGTGGCGCGCGGCCACCTCGAAGGTGTGCAGCAGCGCGATCGGCGGAGGCCGGTGGGTCATGGGGATGGGCAACGGGGGCTTGTGCGTCGAGACACGCATTCTCGTTTGTCCGCGCCGCGCGCGCGGCCTACAGTGCGCGGCTGCGTCGCGTCGCGCGCGCCGGGCAGGCGCGGCGCCCTTCCTCCGTGCGGCCCGCGCGCCGCGACCTCCAGGACCTTCTTGCATGATCGATCGAAGCCGCGTGCTCTCCCCCGCCTTGCGCGGCCGCATCGTCTCCGCCGCCGAGGCGGTGCAGTTCATCCGCCCGGGCGACAACGTGGGCATGAGCGGCTTCACCGGTGCGGGCTATCCGAAGGCCGTGCCGGGCGCGCTGGCGCAGCGCATCGAGACGGCGCACGCGACCGGCGAGGCGTTCAAGGTGGGCGTCTGGACGGGCGCGTCGACGGCGCCCGAGCTCGATGGCGCGCTGGCCAAGGTCGATGGCATCGAGATGCGGCTGCCCTACCAGTCCGACCCGGTGACGCGGCAGCGCATCAACGCCGGCACGATGGAATACATCGACATCCACCTGTCCAACGTCGCGCAGCACGTGTGGTTCGGCTTCCTCGGCCACCTCGACGTCGCGGTCGTGGAGGTGGCGGGCATCCTCGAGGACGGCCGGCTGATCCCGTCGACCTCGGTGGGCAACAACAAGACGTGGATCGACCAGGCCGACAAGGTCATCCTCGAGGTGAACTCGTGGCAGAACGCCGGGCTGCACGGCATGCACGACATCTACTACGGCACCCGCCTGCCGCCGCACCGCACGCCGATCCCCATCCTCGCCGCCGCCGACCGCATCGGCGAGACGACGCTGCGCTGCGACCCCGCCAAGATCGTCGCCATCGTCGAGACGCACAGCCCGGATCGCAACTCCGCGTTCGCGGCGCCGGACGATACCTCCCACCGCATCGCGGGCCACATCCTGGAGTTCCTCGCCCACGAGGTGCGCAAGGGCCGCCTGCCGGCCAACCTGCTGCCCATCCAGTCCGGCGTGGGCAATACCGCCAACGCGGTGCTGGCCGGCCTCGACGCGGGCCCGTTCGAGAACCTGAGCGCCTACACCGAGGTGCTGCAGGACGGCATGCTGGACATGCTGCGCTCGGGTACGCTGGCCAGCGTCTCGGCCACCGCGCTGTCGCTGAGCGACGCCGCGATGGCGCGCTTCGACGCCGACCTGGGCCGGCTGCGCGAGCGCATCGTGCTGCGGCCGCAGGAGATCAGCAACCATCCCGAGGTCATCCGCCGGCTGGGGGTGATCGCGATGAACGGCATGATCGAGGCCGACCTGTACGGCAACGTGAACTCCACGCACGTGATGGGCACGCAGATCATGAACGGCATCGGCGGCTCGGGCGACTTCGCGCGCAACGCCTACCTGTCGATCTTCATGACGCCGTCGGTGGCCAGGAACGGCGCCATCTCCTGCATCGTGCCGATGACGCCGCACGTGGACCACACCGAGCACGACGTGCAGGTGATCGTCACCGAGCAGGGCCTGGCCGACCTGCGCGGGCTCTCGCCCAAGCAGCGCGCCCGCGTGATCATCGACAACTGCGCGCACCCCGACTACCGGCCCGCGCTGCGCGACTACTACCAGCGCGCGCTGTCCGGCTCGCCCGGCAAGCACACGCCGCACCTGCTGGAAGAGGCCTTCAGCTGGCACCTGCGGGCCCTGCGCGGCCAGCCCATGTGATGGCCGCGGCATGACGCCATGATCGTGCGCCCGCGGCCGCACTGGCTGCACCTGCTGTTCGTGCGTCGCGGCTCGATGGTGCGCCACATCGCGTCTCAGCAGCTGTTCACGCTCGCGTTCGCGTGCGCCGTGGTGTGGTCGCACGGCCGGCTGTTCCACTGGAAGGTCACGCTCACCGCGAGCCCGTTCTCGCTGATGGGCGTGTCGCTGGCCATCTTCCTGGGTTTTCGCATCAACGCCAGCTACGACCGCTACTGGGAGGCCCGCAAGCTGTGGGGCACCGTGCTGGTGGAGGTGCGCAACCTGGCGCGCCAGGCGCTGACGCTGACCCGGCCGGGCTGCGACGTGCGGCCCTTCGTGCTGGGGCTGGTCGGCTTCGCGACGGCGATGCGCAACCAGTTGCGCGAACGCGCGCCGGCCATCGGCCTGGACGGCCTGCTGCCGCCCGCGCTGATCGAGCGCCTCGCCGCGACGCGCTTCGCGCCGTCCTCGGTGGCGCTGTGGCTGGGCATGCAGCTGCGCGCGCATCGCGAGGCCGGCGACCTGGACCCGCTGCTGGCGCCGACGCTGGAGGCCTCGCTGAACCAGCTCGCCGGCGCGCTGGGCGGCTGCGAGCGCATCGCCAACACGCCGCTGCCCTTCACGTATTCGGTGATCCTGCACCGCAGCACCTGCCTGTACTGCCTGCTGCTGCCGTTCGGCCTGGTGGACGCCATCGGCGTGCTCACCCCGGTGGTGGTGTGCTTCGTGTCGTACACCTTCTTCGCGTTGGAGGCGCTCAGCGACGAGATCGAGGAACCGTTCGGCACCATGCCCAACGACCTCGCGCTCGACGCCATCGTCGCGGCCATCGAGGTGAGCGCACGCGAGCTGCTGGGCGAGACGCCGGGGCCGCTGCCGGTGGCCGACGCCGACTTCGTGCTGACCTGAGCGCTACGGCGCGCCGGGCAGCAGCTCGTCGATCAGCAGCAGGGTCTCGGCGAGCCGGATCGGCTTGGCCAGGTAGGCGCGCACGCCCGCCACCGTGGCGGCGTCGCGCTGCGCCTGCGTGCTGTCGGCCGACACCACCACCACCGGCACGCGCGTGAGCAACGGCATCGTGCGCATCCACTCGGCCACCTCCAGGCCCGAGCCGTCGGGCAGGTGCAGGTCCACCAGCACCAGGTCGGGCCGCAGGCGCTCGATCATGTCGATGCCGTCGCGCACGCCCACCGCCAGGTGAAGCCGGCAGTCGGGCCGCTGCGCGATCACCTCCTGCATCAGCAGCGCGTTGACCGGGTTGTCCTCCACGTAGACGATCTGGCCGCCCGCGCCTTGCGGCAACGCGATGCGGGCCGGCGCTTCGCCCGGCGCGACGCGCGGCACGCCGCGCGAGCGGCGCAGCGTGAGCGTCACCCGGGTGCCGACGTCGGGCCGGCTGTCGATCGCGATCTCGCCGCCCATGCGCTCGATCAGGCGGCGGCTGATCACCAGGCCGATGCCGGTGCCCTCGATCGGGCTGGCTTCCAGACCCAGCCGGTCGAACGCGGAGAACAGGCGCGCCAGCTGGGCGGCCGTCATGCCGCGGCCGGTGTCGGATATCTCGACGGCCAGGCGGCCGCCGTCATCGTCGGCGCCGGCAGCCGCGCGCAGGTGCACGCCGACGTCCACGCGGCCGTTCTCCAGGTTGTACTTGATCGCGTTGCCGATCACGTTGACGAACACCTGGCGCAGCCGCGTGGCGTCGGCCTGCACGCTGCAGGCCTCGCGCGGCAGGTGCTGCGGCAGCGCGACGGCGAGCGTCACCCTGGCGGTCTCGGCCAACGGCGCGAGCAGGCGGATGCTCTCGTTGATGACCAGGCCCACGTCGACGTCGGTCATCTGGATGCGCGCGTTGCCCGACTCGATCGTCGACAGGTCCAGCACGTCGTTGATCAGCGTCACCAGGTGCCAGCCCGCGGCCTCGATGCGGGCGACGCGCTCGCGCTGGTGGCCGTCGAGCGGGTGCTCCTCCTCCAGCTGCAGCAGCTGCGCGTAGCCCAGCATCGCGTTCATCGGCGTGCGCAGCTCGTGGCTCACGCGCGAGAGGAACTCCGACTTGGCCTGGCTGGCGGCCTCCGCGCGTCGGCGCGCCAGCTCGAGTTCGCCGGAGCGCACGCGCTCCGACTGGTCCGTGCCCACGAACAGGAAGCCCAGCGACTCGTTGGCCGACGCCACCACGCCGCTGCCGGGCGCGAACACCACCTCGCTCTCGCCATCGCGCCGCGGCGTGCCGGCGCTGGCCAGCGACGCACGCACGGCGCTCACGGCCAGCGACACGCTCAGGCGCGTGCCGTCCTTGCGGACGTAGGTCCAGTCGCGCACCTCGTAGCCGAAACGCCCGGCGATCGCCGTGACGGCCTCGGCGCCGCGCACCGGGCGCTTGAGCTGGTAGCTCAGCTCCTCGGCGCGGCGCGCGAGCTCGGCCGGGTCGTGCGCGACCAGCGGGTAGGGCTGGCCGAGCACGTCGGCCGCGCGGTAGCCCAGCATCTTCTCGGCGCCGCGGTTGAACAGGCGCACCACCAGGTCGGCATCGACGGCGACGATCGCCACCTCGGTGGCGGCGTCCAGCAGCGCCTGCAGCTCGGCCTGCGCGTGGCGCGCGCTGCGCTCCTGCGCCTTGGCGCGGTCGAGCAGGCGGCGCACCTGCGACCACAACGCGTACACCTCGTCGCTGCCCAGATCGACCTCCGGCGGGTCGGGCTTGTCGTCGACGAGATCGGCCGCCGCGCCGACCAGCTGGCGGTAGCTGTCGGCCTGGCGCTGCGCCAGCTTCAGCGCGATGAAGACCACGTTGACCAGCACCAGGAGCACCGCGATGCCGACCACGCCGGCCAGCTGCTTGACGGGCGCGAACAGCGCGTCGCGCGGCTGCGCGACGAGCACGTACCAGCCCGTGGTGGCCGCCGGGGCCACGGTGGCCAGCCAGCGCGCCCCATCGAGCTGGATCTCGCCCGATCCGGCGTAGCCGTTGAGCGCGCGGTGCACCAGGTCGACCTGGCTCAGGTTCTCCTGCCAGTCGGCCAGCTGCTGCTGGGGATGCACGATGACGCGTCCGATGCCGTCAAACACGATCACGGCGACATCGCCCGTGGTGCCCGTCGCATGGATCTGCTGCGCCATCTTGGCCAGCGACAGGTCGGCCACCACCAGCCGGCCGTCGGCGGGGGCGGCCACCACCGCGGTGATGTGGCCCGTCAGGGGCGACAGGAAGGTGTTGGACCAGACCGGCGCCGTGGCCACGCTGGAGGCCTCGTAGAACGGCCGGCGCGACAGGTCCAGGCCTTCCCAGTCCTGCTTGCCGATGCGGGTGCCGGGGCGCACCTCGGCGATCGTCACGATGCCGGTCGGGCCCAGCAGGACCGCCGACTCCAGCGACTGCGCCTCGTCGAGCGCCTCGCTCAGCGCCGCGCGGATCTCGGCCTCGGTGGCGCCCGGGCGCACGTGCGTGGCCGCGCGCGCGGCTGCCTCGCGCGGCGCGGCGATCAACAGCTCCACCTGCGCGCGCACCAGCAAGGCCGTGCGCTGGTTCTCCTCGTCGATGTCGCGCAGCGTCTGCGGGATGGCGACCGCGCTCCACAGCACGATCACCAGCAGCAGCGGCACGCACGCGAGCAGCACGTACTGGCGCGTGAGGATGCGCTTGAGGGACTGGCGCACGGGCTTCATCGCGGGCGGCCCGTCACGACGGCAGCATCATGAAGCGGCCGCCGCGCACTTCGCTCAGGCGGAAGCGGCTGGTGCTGTCGCCGAACGCATCGAGCACCAGGGGTTCCTGCAGTCCGGGCCAGTTGCCGGGCACGCGCAGCGTGTCGCGCAGCGACTGCGCGTCGGGCTTGCGTCGCAAGGCCTCGGCGCCGAGCATCGCGGCCTCGTACGAGAACAGGGCGGCCGCACTGGGCGGCTTGCCGAAGCGCGCCGTGAACCGCTTGAGGAAGTCGACGTAGGCCGGCGCCTGGCTGCCGAGATCGAGCGCCTGCAGCACCAGCGCGCCCTCGATGGCCTGGCCGCCGAGCTGCAGCAGCTTCAGGTTGGCCGCCCAGGACGCGATCGCGAGGTGGACGCCGGGGTCGAGCCGGTGCAGCTGCTGCGCGACGACGGCGGCGTCGGGCGCACTGCAGACCAGCAGGACGATCTGCGGATGGGTGGCCAGCAGGCGCGCGGCCACCTTCGCGTAGTCCGGGTTCTGGCTGCTCGCGTCGTGCGCGACCGCGCCCAGCGTTCCGCCGAGGGCCTGGAAGCGGTTGGCGAATGCCGTGGCGAACGATTCGCTGTAGGCCTGGTTGCGCCAGTCGGTCATGACCGCGGCGCTGCGTGCGCCGCGCGCGATCGCCGCCTCCGCCAGCGCCTGGGCGCCGAGGCCGGCCGAGGGTATCACGCGGAAGAAGTAGTCGTCGATGCCGCGCAGGTCGTCGGTGTTGGCCGTCGGGCTGATCAGCACCAGCCGTCGGCGCGTGGCGGCGGACACCAGGCTCTTCGCGTCGACGCTGGTCATCGGACCGATGGCGAACGCATCGCCTTCGTCGGCCGCCGCGTCGATGGCGTCGGCAGCCTGCGTCACCGCGTGGACGTCGTCGTGCAGGCGAAGCTCGTAGCGTGCACCGGTGCGCGCGTTGAGCGTCTCGATGGCCAGCTGCGCGCCGTCGCGTCCGTCGATGGCCAGCTCGGAGACGCGGCCCGAGGGGCTGCCGATGAAGGCGATCCTGATCGGCTCGGTCGGCTGGCAGCCGCATAGCAGGGCCAAGCCGATGGCAGCCAGGCGTCGAATCGGCTGGAGGCGCGCAAAGGGCATGTTCGTGGGTGAGTCCCGCGTTGCTGGAACGAGCGTTCCGAGGCCCAGCATAGCCGCGGGCGGGAGCGACTGGCAAGCCGGGCGCCGAGCAGCCCTTCACGTCGTCGCCCGTGGCGTGGTGGCCGGACGCCGCGGGCCGGCACGGGCTGGCCAGCCCGTGCGGGTTCAGTCTGCGATGGCCTGGGTGCCCGCAACCCAGCACCAGGCGCCGGGCGCCAGATCGGCCGGCAGCGCCAGCTTGCCGAAGCGGCTGCGGTGCAGCGCCTCCACGCGGTTGCCCACCGCGGCCATCATCCGCTTGACCTGGTGGTACTTGCCCTCGGCCAGCGTCAGCCGGATGCCGTGCAGGCCCGCGGCCGCGCCGTCCCAGGGCTCGGCGGCGATCGCCGCCACCGGCTGCGGGTCGTCCAGCAGCACCACGCCGGCCAGCAGGCGGGTGATCTGGTCGGGCGCGACCGGGTGCTTGCACGAGGCGTCGTAGATCTTGGGCACGTGGTGCTTGGGCGAGGTCCAGCGGTGCAGCAGCTGGCCGTCGTCGGTGAACAGCAGCAGGCCGGTGGTGTCCTCGTCGAGCCGGCCCACGCTCTGCACGTCGCGCCGCAGCAGCGGCGCCGGCAGCAGGCTGTAGACGCTGGGATGGTGCTTGGGCTTCTTGGAGCACTCGTAGCCGGCGGGCTTGTTCAGCGCGATCAGCGCCTTGGCGTGGTAGGGCCAGTCCTTGCCTTCGACGTTGAGTACCAGCCCCTCGGGATCGAGGTCCTCGAACGGGTCGTCGTGGATCGCGCCGCCGATGGCCACGAAGCCGCCGGCGACGAGGCCTTCGCAGGCGCGGCGCGCGCCGAAGCCCTGCGAGAAGACGATCTGGGCGAGCTTCATCGGCACCGGTCCTTCACAGGCCGGCGGCCGCCAGGCTGGCGCCGAAGCGCGCGGCGTCCTGGAAGCCGACGACGCGCACCGATTCCAGCTCGCGGCCCTGCGCGTCGAAGAAGATCAGGCCGGGCGGGCCGAACAGGTGGAAGCGCTTGAGCAGCGCGCGGTCGTCGTCCGAGTTGGCGGTGACGTCGGCGCGCAGCAGCAGCGCCTTGTCCATGCGGGCGTGCACGGCCGGGTCGACGAAGGTCTGCGCCTCCATCTCCTTGCACGACACGCACCAGTCCGCATAGAAGTCGAGCATCACCGGACGGCCCGCGGCCTGCAGGCGCTGGTCGAGCTCGGCCACGCTGGTCACGCGAAAGAAGCGCGGGCCGGCCTCCGCATCGGCCGCGCCGGCGCGGGCCTGCGCCAGGCGCGCGAGCGGCTGCGCGGGGTCGCGTCCGCCGCTGAGCAGGCCGACGAACTGGATCGCGCCCAGCAGGGCCAGCACCAGGCCCAGGCCCTTGACCGCGCGCGCCACGCCCGTGTGCCGATGCGCGCCGACCGGTTCGAACGCGCCCAGGGTCGTGCCGCCGACGATCAGGAGCACGCCCCAGCAGGCCATCGCGGCCAGCGGCGGCAGCACCGGCTGCACCGTGTAGATGGCCACGGCGATCAGCAGCAGCCCGAAGAAATGCTTGACCTGCTCCATCCAGGCCCCCGCGCGCGGCAACAGCGTACCGGCGGAGGCACCCACCAGCAGCAGCGGCACGCACATGCCGAGGGCCAGGAAGAACAGGGCAAGGCCGCCCAGCACGGCGTCGCCGGTCTGGCCGATGTAGACCAGCGCGGTGGCGAGCGGCGCCGCCACGCACGGGCTCACGACCAGGGCGGAGATGGCGCCCATCGCGAAGACGCCGACGTACTGGCCGCCCCGCATTCGGTCGCCCTGGCTCGACAAGCCGTTGCGCAATGCGGACGGCAGCTGCAGCTCGTAGAGCCCGAACATCGACAGCGACAGCAGCACCAGCAACGCGCCGAACGAGCCGAGCACCCAGGGGTTCTGAAGGTAGCCGGCCAGGCCGTGGCCGAGCTTGCCCGCCGCGATGCCGAGCACCGTGTACAGCAACGCCACGCCCAGCGTGTAGGCCAGCGCCAGCGTGAAACCGCGCAGCCGCGTCACGCTCTCGCCCTGGCCGACGATGATGGACGACAGGATGGGCACCATCGGCAGCACGCAGGGCGTCAGCGACAGCAGCAGGCCGGCCACGAAGAACAGCGGCACGATCAGCATCAGGCGGCCGCCGCGCAGGGCGGAGGCGAGGCGGCCGTCGTCGTCCTGCGCGGGCGCGGCAGTGGCCGCCGGTGCGGAGGCGGACGCCGCGGGCGCCAGGATCGTCGCCGGCCCGGTGCCGGCGCGCTCGACCGGCGGCGCCGATCCGGCGTCGCCCAGCAGCGCGGCGCGCAGCGGATCGGGCTGCGTCCTGGGCGCGACGCTCATGCCGCCGGGGGCGGGGGCGGTGACCGGCGCGACCACGCCCGCCGTCGGGGCCGCGTCGGCATCGGCCACGATGCGCACCGAGTCGGCGGCGGCGCCGAAGGCCTTCATCGTCACGGCCACGGTGCGCGGCTGCGGCGGGTAGCACAGGCCCTTGTCGGCACAGCCCTGGTGGGTGGCGTTCAGGGTGAACGCCTTGCCGGCCGTGGCGATGGGCAGCACCACGATGACGCCCTCGTGGTACGTCTCGACGTTCTGCTCCAGCGCGGTGTCGTAGTGCTTCTTGCCTGGCGGGATCTGCGGCTCGCCCAGCTTGGCGTCGGGCGAGGCGAACTTGAAGCGCTCCCGGTACAGGTAGTAGCCGGGCGCGACCTTGTAGCTCAGCTCGAGACGCTTCGCGTCGAGCACGCGCACCGACAACTGGAACGCCTGGTCGGGATCGAGGAAGTCGTCGGCCGCGCGCGCGGCCGTCAACGGCAGCAACACCAGCAGCAGGAGGAGCGACGCCAGCGCGGCGCGGATCGAAGACAGTTTGATCATGTGCATGAGAGCCGCCTGGGGCCGCTCCCGTTCCCGGAACAGGCCGCTATTGTCGCGGGTCGCCGGCGGCTTGCGTGCCGCGGGCCCATTGATCCACGGGCGGCAGGCGGCCCACAACGCAAAAGGCCGGCGAGTGCCGGCCTTGAGGGTCGTTCGGATCGGGCACCCCGCAGGGCGCCGCGGATCAGCCTTCCGACGTGTCGGTGACGGCTTCGCCGTCGTGCGAGCGCTCGACGAGCTCGACGAACGCCATCGGCGCGTTGTCGCCGTTGCGGAAGCCCATCTTCAGGATGCGGGTGTAGCCGCCCGGACGCGCCTTGAACAGCGGGCCCAGCACGTCGAACAGCTTCGTGACGATTTCGCGGTCACGGGTGCGGTCGAAGGCGAGGCGGCGGTTGGCCAGCGTCGGTTCCTTGGCGAGCGTGATCAGGGGTTCGACGACGCGACGCAGTTCCTTGGCCTTGGGCAGCGTGGTCTTGATGGCTTCGTGGCGCAGCAGCGAGACGCACATGTTGCGGAACATGGCCTGGCGGTGCGACGAGGTGCGGTTGAGCTTGCGGAGGCCGTGACGATGGCGCATGGTGATTTCCTTTGGAGTCTTTATTGAACCCCGGCCGGATCAGGTACCGGGGGTTTGCACACGGCGCCCGTCTTGCGACGGGCCCGGCAGCGGGAAAAAGCCGGATTCGCGAATCAGCGCTTGTCCAGGCCTTGCGGAGGCCAGTTCTCGAGACGCGCGCCCAGCGTGAGGCCGCGCGAAGCCAGGACTTCCTTGATTTCGTTGAGCGACTTGCGACCCAGGTTCGGGGTCTTCAGCAGCTCGGTCTCGGTGCGCTGGATCAGGTCACCGATGTAGTAGATGTTCTCGGCCTTCAGGCAGTTCGCCGAACGGACCGTGAGCTCGAGCTCGTCGACCGGACGCAGCAGGATCGGGTCGAACTGGGCGGTGCGCGGGGCCGGCTGGTCGAACGCGGCGATGTCGCTGCCTTCGAGCTGCGCGAACACGGCGAGCTGTTCCACCAGGATCTTGGCCGACGAGCGGATCGCTTCCTCGGGCGAGATGGCGCCGTTGGTCTCGATCTCCATGACCAGCTTGTCCAGGTCGGTACGCTGCTCGACGCGGGCGTTCTCGACGGCGTAGCTGACGCGGCGAACCGGCGCGAACGAGGCGTCGAGGACGATCCGGCCGATGGCCTTGGTCGTCTCGTCGCCGAAGCGGCGCATGTTGCCCGGCACGTAGCCACGGCCCTTCTCGACCTTGATCTGCATGTCCAGCTTGCCGCCCTGGGCAAGGTGGGCCACGATGTGCTCGGGGTTGACGATCTCGACGTCATGCGGCGTCTGGATGTCGCCGGCCGTGACCGGGCCCTCGCCTTCCTTGCGCAGCACCAGCGTGACTTCGTCACGGTTGTGCAGGCGGAACACGACGCCCTTGAGGTTCAGCATCACGTGGACGACGTCTTCCTGCACGCCGTCGACCGTCGAGTACTCGTGCAGGACGCCTGCGATCGTGACTTCGGTCGGTGCGTAACCCACCATCGACGACAGCAGCACACGGCGCAGCGCGTTACCGAGGGTGTGCCCATAGCCGCGTTCGAACGGCTCCAGGGTGACCTTGGCGCGATGTCCGCCAAGCGGCTCGACGTTGATGGCTTTGGGCTTCAGCAGATTGGTTTGCATGTATTTCCTGTTCCTCTCAATACCCTCGGCTCGTTACACCGATAAGGCTGATGGACCACGCCGGGAGCCTGTGCGTCCGCGGAGCGAGGCCCGGCGCCTCGCAACGAGACGGCGGCCGCATCGCATCGCACCGGGCGAGCAAGGCGGCCACGAATCTGGATCAGCGCGAGTAGAGTTCGACGATCATCGACTCGTTGATCTCGGCGCCGAATTCGTCGCGGTCGGGCGCCTTCTTGAAGGTGCCTTCCAGCTTGGTCGCGTCGACCGACACCCACGCGGGCAGGCCGATCGACTCCGCCAGCTTCAGCGCGTCGATGATGCGCAGCTGCTTCTTGGACTTCTCGCGCACGGCGATCACGTCACCGACCTTGACCAGGTACGACGGGATGTTGACCGACGCGCCGTTGACCGTGATCGACTTGTGGCTGACCATCTGGCGCGCTTCGGCGCGGGTCGAGCCGAAACCCATGCGGTAGACGACGTTGTCCAGGCGCGATTCGAGCAGCGTCAGCAGGTTGGCACCGGTGTTGCCCTTGCGGCGCTCGGCTTCGGCGAAGTAGCGGCGGAATTGCTTTTCCAGCACGCCGTACATGCGCTTGACCTTCTGCTTCTCGCGCAGTTGCAGACCGTAGTCCGAGGTGCGCGAACCCGAGGTGCGGCCGTGCTGGCCGGGCTTGGAGTCGAACTTGACCTTGTCCCCGATCGGGCGGCGAGCGCTCTTCAGGAACAGGTCGGTGCCTTCACGGCGGGAGAGTTTGCCCTTGGGGCCGAGGTAACGTGCCACGTTGTTTTCCTTGAGGAATGGTTTTCTGACGTCCGCTTCAGACGGCTGGAGGCCGGATGGGGCGAGGCGCGAGTCTGGCGAATGTTGTTATGGCGCTCAGACGGTGGTCTTGGGTCATGCTTGCCTGGAAGCGCCGGGCCGCAAAGCCTGGCGCACTAGACATGCAAGCCGGCAACGGTCACGTGACCATTGCCGGCTGCAGGGAAACCCGGGATTCTAGCAGCACTGAAAACGCCTGAGCGCCCAGTACTGTTATTCGAGCCCGGCCGGACAAGCCCGCCAGGCATTCGAATCAGATGCGGCGACGCTTCTGGGGGCGGCAGCCGTTGTGCGGGACGGGCGTCACGTCGGAGATCGACGTGATGCGGATGCCCAGCGAAGCCAGCGCGCGAACCGACGACTCGCGACCCGGGCCGGGGCCCTTGATCTTGACGTCGAGGTTCTTGATGCCCTGTTCCTGGGCAGCACGACCGGCCATTTCGGCAGCGACCTGGGCGGCGAACGGGGTCGACTTGCGCGAACCCTTGAAGCCCTGGCCACCCGACGACGCCCACGACAGCGCGCCGCCCTGGCGGTCGGTGATCGTGATGATCGTGTTGTTGAACGATGCGTGCACGTGCGCGACGCCGTCCGCCACGTTCTTGCGAACCTTCTTGCGGACGCGCTGGGCAGCGGTGTTATTCGGTGCTTTTGCCATGATGTTCCTAGATTTCCGTCAGCCGAGCTCAGCAGCTCACTTCTTCAGCGCCTGGGCACCCTTTTTCGGACCCTTGCGGGTGCGAGCGTTGGTGCGCGTGCGCTGGCCGCGAACCGGCAGGCCGCGACGGTGACGCATGCCACGATAGCAGCCCAGATCCATCAGACGCTTGATGTTGATGGACATCTCGCGGCGGAGATCGCCTTCGATGGTCATCTTCGCGATTTCGTCGCGGATCTTTTCCAGGTCGCTGTCGTTCAGGTCCTTGACCTTCTTCGAGTAGGCGATGCCTGCACGATCACAGATCTGCTGGGCGGTGGTACGGCCGATGCCGTAGATCGCCGTCAGACCGATTTCGGTGTGCTTGTGCGGCGGGATGTTGATGCCTGCAATACGTGCCATTTGCGTGTCCTTGTGATGCTTCTATGGTCCGCAGACTCAACCCTGGCGCTGCTTATGGCGCGGGTCGGTACAAATCACGCGGACGACGCCCTTGCGGCGGATCACCTTGCAATTGCGACACATTTTCTTGACAGATGCCGAGACTTTCATGGTCTGCTCCTTGACTCTCTTCAAACACTCGCTTCGCTCGTCGACCGAGGCGAGCGCGAAACCCAACTTCTGCGGCGACACGACCAGGTGGTCATGAACGCCTCGAATTCAAATCAACCCTTGAACTTCGCCTTGGTCAGCAACGATTCGTATTGCTGGCTCATCACGTAGCTCTGAACCTGGGCCCAGAAATCCATCGTGACGACGACGATGATCAGCAGCGACGTTCCACCGAAATAGAACGGCACGTTGTACTTCAACACCAGGAACTCGGGCAGCAGGCACACCAGCGTGATGTAGATGGCGCCTGCCAGCGTGAGCCTGGCCAGAATCTTGTCGATGTGCTTGGCGGTCTGCTGTCCCGGACGGATGCCCGGGATGAACGCGCCGCTCTTCTTCAGGTTGTCAGCCGTCTCGTGGCTGTTGAACACCAACCCGGTGTAGAAGAAGCAGAAGAACACGATCATCGCGGCGTACAGCATCACGTAGATCGGCTGGCCCGGCGACAGCGCCGAGGAGATGTTCTTCAGCCAGCGCATGCTGTCGCCCGTGGCCAGCGTGTTCACCAGCGTGGCGGGCAGCAGGATGATCGACGACGCGAAGATCGGCGGGATCACGCCGGCCATGTTCAGCTTCAGCGGCAGGTGCGACGACTGGCCGCCGTAGACCTTGTTGCCGACCTGGCGCTTCGCGTAGTTGACCAGGATCTTGCGCTGGCCGCGCTCGACGAACACCACCGCGAAGGTCACCGCCGCGACGATCGCGAGGATGAACAGCGCCACGATGGGGTTCATCGCGTTCGTGCTGACCAGCTCGAGCAGGCCGGCGATGGCGCGCGGCAGGCCCGCGGCGATGCCGCCGAAGATCAGGATCGAGATGCCGTTGCCCAGGCCGCGTTCGGTGATCTGCTCGCCCAGCCACATCAGGAACATGGTGCCGGCCACCAGGCTGACCACCGCGCCGACCATGAAGCCCAGGCCCGGATCGAGCACCAGGCCCGGCGACTTCGCCAGCCACACGGCGATGCCGTAGGACTGGAACAGCGACAGCAGCAGCGTGCCGTAGCGCGTGTACTGGGTGATCTTGCGACGACCCGACTCGCCTTCCTTCTTCAACGCTTCGAGGCTCGGCACCACGTAGCCCATGATCTGCATGATGATGGACGACGAGATGTAGGGCGTGATGCCCAGCGCGAACACCGACGCACGCGACAGCGAGCCGCCCGAGAACATGTTGAACATGCCCAGGATGCCGCCCTGCTGGCCCTTGAGCATCTGCGCGAGCGCATCCGGGTTGACACCCGGGACGGGCACGTGCCCGCCGATGCGATAGACCACCAGCGCCAGGACGAGGAACATCACCCGGCGATACAGATCGCCGAATTTGCCCGACTTGGCGAGTTGATTCTGGGAAGTTGCCACGTGTGTGAAGCGTTCGGTAGTTGCGCGTTCAGGCCGAGATCGAGCCGCCAGCGGCTTCGATGGCTGCCTTGGCACCGGCCGTCGCGGCCACGCCCTTGAGCGTGATCTTGCGGCTCAGTTCGCCCGACTTGATGACCTTGACGTGCTTGATGAGCTCGCCGATCAGGCCGGCTTGCTTCAGCGACTGGACGTCGATCTCTTCGATGGCCAGGTCCTGCAGTTCCGACAGCGTCACTTCGCCGTTGTACTTCAGCTGCGCCGACTTGAAGCCGCGCTTCGGCAGACGACGTTGCAGCGGCATCTGGCCGCCTTCGAAGCCGACCTTGTGGTAACCGCCCGCACGGGACTTCTGGCCGTTGTGGCCGCGGCCGCCGGTCTTGCCCAGGCCCGAACCGATGCCGCGACCGACGCGGCGACGATTCTTCTTCGAGCCTTCGGACGGCTTGATGGTATTGAGTTGCATGTGATGCCCCTTGTCGTTGACCTGGCCGGCGCTTTAGAGCACCTGGATCAGGTAGTCGACCTTGTTGATCATGCCGCGGACGGCGGGCGTGTCTTCCAGCGTCGAGACGCTGTTCAGGCGACGCAGGCCCAGGCCGCGCACCGTGGCGCGGTGCTCGTGCTTGGTGCCGATGATGCTGCGCACCAGCTTGACCGTGACGGTCTTCTTGTCAGCCATTTGATTTCTCCTGCGCTTAACCGAAGATCTCTTCGATCGACTTGCCGCGCTTGGCGGCGATGTCGCCGGGCGTCGTGGCGCTGGTCAGCGCGTCGAGCGTGGCACGCACCATGTTGTACGGGTTGCTCGAGCCGAGGCTCTTGGCGACGATGTCGGTGACACCCATCACTTCGAAGACCGCGCGCATCGGGCCGCCGGCGATGATGCCGGTACCGGCCGGAGCCGGCGCCATCAGCACCTTGGCCGCGCCGTGTTCGCCGCGAACGTTGTGGTGGATCGAGCCGTTCTTCAGCGCGACCTTGACCATGTTGCGACGAGCGGCTTCCATCGCCTTCTGCACGGCGACCGGCACTTCACGCGCCTTGCCCTTGCCCATGCCGATGCGACCATCGCCGTCGCCGACCACCGTCAGTGCAGCGAAGCCGAGGATACGACCGCCCTTCACGACCTTGGTGACGCGGTTGACCGCGATCATCTTTTCCTTCAGACCGTCGTCACGACCTTCGTCCTGAACGCGAGGTTGGAACTTTGCCATTTCAGATTCCTTGGTTGACGGTCAGAACTGGAGGCCGGCTTCGCGAGCCGCTTCCGCCAGTGCCTTGACACGACCGTGGTAGGCGAAGCCAGCACGGTCGAACGCCACCTTCTCGATGCCGGCGGCCTTCGCCTTCTCGGCGATGCGCTTGCCCACGACGGCGGCTGCAGCGGCGTTGCCGCCGTTCTTCAGCTGGTCGCGCACTTCCTTCTCGGCCGTCGAGGCCGAGGCGACGACGCTGGCGCCGTCCACGGAGATGACGCTGGCGTAGATGTGCAGGTTCGAGCGGAAGACCGTCAGACGAGCGACATCTTGCTTGGCGATGCGGGCCCGCGTTTGACGCGAGCGGCGCAGCCGTTGTTCTTTCTTGTTCAGCATGGTGTCGCTCCTTACTTCTTCTTCGTCTCTTTCAGCACCACGCGCTCATCGGCGTAGCGGATGCCCTTGCCCTTGTAGGGCTCGGGAGGACGGATGGCACGCACTTCGGCGGCGATCTGGCCAACTGCCTGGCGATCGGAACCCTTGATCAGGATTTCCGTCTGCGTCGGGCAGGTGACCGTGATGCCAGCCGGCATGTCCTTGACAACCGGATGCGAGAAACCGATCTGCAGGTTCAGCTTGGCACCGGCGGCCTGGGCACGGAAGCCCACGCCGACCAGCGTCAGCTTCTTCTCGAAGCCCTTGCCGACACCATTGACCATGTTGTTGACCAGAGCGCGCATCGTGCCGCTCATGGCATTGGCTTCCATGCTGTCGTTGGCCGGAGCGAACGACAGGACGGCGCCTTCCTTGCGGACTTCGACAAGCGCATTGGCCTGGCGGACGAGGGTGCCGTTGGCGCCCTTGACGGTGATCTGGTCTGCCGTGATCGACACGTCCACGCCTTGCGGGACGGTGATCGGCATTTTTCCTACGCGGGACATTGCTCGAATCTCCTTAGGCGACGTAGCAGAGAACTTCGCCGCCGACACCGGTGGCGCGCGCCTTGCGGTCGGTCATCACGCCCTTGGGGGTGGTGACGATCGCCACGCCCAGGCCGTTCATGACCGTCGGGATCGCGTCGCGGCCGCGATAGATGCGCAGGCCGGGACGGCTCACGCGCTCGATGCGTTCGATGACGGGACGACCCGCGTAGTACTTCAACGAGATCTCGAGTTCCGACTTCACGCCTTCGGTCTTGACGGCGAAGGCATCGATATAGCCCTCATCCTTCAGAACCTGGGCGATGGCCACCTTGAGCTTCGACGAAGGCATGCTGACGACCGGCTTCTCAACGCTCTGGGCGTTGCGAATGCGGGTCAGCATGTCGGCGATAGGATCACTCATGCTCATGCTGTTTTCTCCTGATTCGCCTGATTACCAGCTGGCCTTGATCACGCCCGGAATATCGCCCTTGAAGGCGAGTTCACGGATCTTCGAGCGTGCCAGACCAAACTTGCGGAACGTGCCGCGCGGGCGGCCGGTGATGCCGCAACGATTGCGCAGACGCACCGGCGCGGAATTGCGCGGCAGCTTCTGCAGTTCGAGACGAGCGATGTAGCGCTCTTCGTCGCTACGCTTCGCGTCGTTGATGATCGAGGCCAGCTCGGCACGCTTCTTGGCGTACTTTGCGACCGTCGCTTCGCGCTTGGCTTCGCGTTGGATGAGGGAAGTCTTTGCCATGGGGCGCCTCAGTTCTTGAACGGGAACTTGAACGCCGCGAGCAGTGCCTTGCACTCTTCGTCGTTCTTCGCCGTGGTGGTGATCGAGATGTTCATCCCGCGGATCGCGTCGATCTTGTCGTACTCGATTTCCGGGAAGATGATCTGCTCTTTCACGCCGATGTTGTAGTTGCCGCGGCCGTCGAACGAGCGACCCGAGATGCCGCGGAAGTCGCGCACGCGCGGCAGCGCGATGGTGACGAAGCGATCCAGGAATTCGAACATCTGGACGCCGCGCAGCGTGACCATGCAGCCGATGGGCACGCCGTCACGGATCTTGAAGCCGGCGATGGCCTTCTTCGACTTCGTGACCACGGGCTTCTGGCCGGCGATCTTGGTCAGGTCGCTGACAGCGTGGTCCATGACCTTCTTGTCGGCGACGGCTTCGGACACACCCATGTTCAGGGTGATCTTGGTCAGGCGCGGCACTTCCATCACGGACGTGTAGCCGAATTTCTCGGTCAGGTCCGGGACGATCTTTTCGCGGTAATAGGTTTGGAGACGAGCCATGTCGGACCTCTTATGCCTTGACTTCTTCGCCGCTGGACTTGAAGACGCGAACCTTCTTGCCATCAGCCAGAATCTTGATGCCCACGCGATCGGCCTTGCCGGTCGCCGGGTTGAATAGCGCGACGTTCGACTGCTGGATCGGCATCGTCTTGTCGATGACACCACCGGTGGTGCCCTTGAGCGGGTTCGGCTTCACGTGCTTCTTGACGACGTTGATGCCCTCGACGATGAGCAGCTGCTCGTCGACGCGCTCGGCGACCGTGCCGCGCTTACCCTTGTCGCGACCGGTGGTCACGATGACCTGGTCACCCTTGCGGATCTTGTTCATGGCGTTTCCTTGTACTGCGGAGGCGCTTACAGCACTTCCGGGGCCAGCGACACGATCTTCATGAAGCGCTCGGAGCGCAGTTCGCGCGTCACGGGGCCGAAGATGCGGGTGCCGATCGGCTCCAGCTTGGCGTTGAGCAACACTGCGGCGTTGCCGTCGAACTTGATCAGCGACCCGTCCTGGCGGCGGACACCCTTGGCGGTGCGCACGACGACGGCGTTGTAGATCTCGCCCTTCTTCACGCGGCCACGCGGCGCGGCTTCCTTGATGCTGACCTTGATCACGTCACCAATGCCGGCATAGCGGCGCTTGGAGCCGCCGAGCACCTTGATGCACTGGACGGACTTCGCACCGGTGTTGTCCGCGACGTCGAGTCGCGACTGCATTTGAATCATGGTTTATCCCCAACTTGCTCCCGCAGACGGCAACACCCGAGAGCGGTCAGTATTGGGCCCGTCAGTGCGCTCCGTCCGCTGCAGGCCTGGCCTGCGGCTTCCGGAACACCCCGTTTGGGCTGAAATTCCTCTGAAGGCTTGCAACGCTGCCTTCTGGTCACTCCAGAGGCCCCCAGTGTTGACTGGCGGCGGCGAACGTTGCTCACGCCTCTTCGGCGAAGTCGGCCATTATGCCTCGGTTCCAGCGACAATGTCAAACAGCTGGCCAGATTTGTTTCCGCAGGCTCCTCGGCCTGCCCGATCTCGCGGCATGATGGCGGGCCGGGCCGCCTGCTGGCAGGCGAGTTCAGGCAGTGTTCAACTCAGGGTAGCGGCGTTCGGGCCCGAGCGATACTCAACCGAGGAGGAAGATGAAAAGAATGCGCATGTTCGTGTCCACCGTCGGCGTGCTGCTGGCCTGGGCTGCGCACGCCGGGCCTGCCGCGCCGACGTATGCGGTGATCTCGCTCGTCGGCGACAAGATCGACGTCGTCACCTACCAGCCCGAGGTCGGTTCCCAACTCGACAGCAACAGCCATATGCCGCTGGCGCTGAGCCAGGACGATCTCGACACCGCCGCCTTGCGCGCGGTCAACCGCTCGTTGCTGGCGGCGGCGCCCGGAGCGCAGATCGCCTTGCTGGCCGCTTCGAAGCCCGACAGCTTCGAGAAGCAGGACCGCATCTTTGACGGCAATCGTGCGGCATTGCCGGCCGAGATCGACGCCGCCGTGCGGCGCGAAGGCGCCGGCCTGCTCGTGCTAGTGACCAAGCACCGCGGCGATGCGCGACTGCAGGTGGCCAATGGCTACGTCGGCAGCGGCAAGATCGACGGGCTCGGGTTCTACATGGACACCGGCATGCGGACAAGGGAACGTGAAACCGGGATTCAGTCCGTCGGGTACATCGCGCCTTTCGTCTACATCGACGTCAGCGTGGTGGACCTCGCGACGTCCACCGTATTGCGCCATGAGACCATCATGAGCGGCCGCGTCATCGGGAGCTCGACCAAGGGCCAGGCCGTCCATCCCTGGGACACGCTGACCGGGGAGCAAAAGGTCGCCACGCTCAAGGCCATGCTCTCGCGGGAGCTGGAACGGGTCGTCCCTTCGCTGATCACCGGGGCCACCGTCAAGGCGGAGTAACACCGCGACGCGATCCGGCGTCTACGACCTGGGCCGGCTCTTGCCGGACCCTGGCTGGGCAAGGGCCGCCCGCTCAGTACGGCTGCGCCAGGTCCACCATGAACGCATACTCCGCAGCCGTCTCCTGCAGCCGCGTGAAGCGCCCCGAGCCGCCGCCGTGGCCCGCGGCCATGTTCACCTTGAAGACGAGCGGCTGCGCGTCGTCGCCGGCCGCGTGCTTGGCGGCGCGCAGCCTGGCGACCCACTTGGCCGGTTCGTAGTACTGCACCTGCGAGTCATACAGGCCCGTGCTGACCATCAGCGCGGGGTAGTGCTGCGGCCTGACGTTGTCGTAGGGCGAGTACGACAGCATGTAGTCGTAGAAGGCCTTCTGCTTCGGGTTGCCCCACTCGTCGAACTCGTTGGTGGTCAGCGGGATGCTCTCGTCGAGCATCGTGGTGACGACGTCGACGAACGGCACGTCGGCCATCACGCCGCGGTACAGGTCGGGCCGCAGGTTGACGATGGCCCCCATCAGCAGGCCGCCGGCGCTGCGGCCGTTGGCGAACACGCGCCGGCGGTCGCCGTACCCCTGGGCCAGCAGCGCCTCGGTGGCGTCGATGAAATCGGTGAAGGTGTTGAGCTTGTGGAGCTTCTTGCCGTCCTCATACCAGGCGCGGCCCATCTCCTTGCCGCCGCGCACGTGCAGCAAGGCGAAGACGAAGCCGCGATCGAGCAGCGACAACACCGGCGCGCGGAAGGTGGCGTCGGTGGAGAAGCCGTATGAGCCGTACCCGAAGACGAACAGCGGCGCCGTGCCGTCGCGCGGCGTGCTGCGGCGGCGCACCAGCGAGACCGGCACCGCGGTGCCGTCGCGCGCCTTCGCCCACACGCGTTCGGTCACGTACAGGCCGGGGTCGTAGCCCAGCACCGGGTCGCGCTTCCTGAGCGTGCGTGCGCCGCCGGACATGTCGACGTCGTAGATCGTGTCCGGCGTGGTGGGCGAGGAGTACTTGTAGCGCAGCACGTCGGTGTGCTGGTTCTCGTTGATGTCCAGCGTCGCGGCGTAGGCCGGCTCGTCGGCCGCCAGCACGCGCGGGTGGCCGACCAGCGCGCCGTCCTTCCAGCGCTGCACGCGCAGGCGGCGCAGGCCGGCGTTGCGCTCGTCGAGCACCAGGAAGCGGTCGAACAACTGGAAGTCCTCGATCAGCACCTTCGGGTCGTGGGGCACCAGCGGGCGCCAGCGCGCGCGGTCGCCGATGCGGCGCTCGCCCACCTGCATCACGCGGTAGTTCGGCGCCTCCCAGTCGGTGAGCACCACCCAGCGGTGGTCGATGTGGTCAGCCCGGTAGTGGACGTTGGGCGCGCGCGGCGCAATTGCCTCGAAGCGGCCGGTCGGCTGGGCGGCCGGCAGCACGCGCTGCTCGTCGTACTCGGTGGCGGTGAGGTCGATCACGACATAGGCGCGCGAGCCGCTGCGGTGGAGCGCGGTGTAGCAGCCCTCGTCGGTCTCGTCGTGCACCATCACGTCCTGCGACGGGTCGGTGCCCACCACGTGGCGCTTGACGCGCCGGCTGCGCAGCGTGGCGGGGTCGTTCTCGACGTAGAACAGCGTCTTGTCGTCGGCGGCCCAGGCGATCTCGCCGCTGGTGCCCGGGATGGCTTCGGACAGCAGCACGCCGGTGGCCAGGTCGCGGATGCGGATCACGTACTGGCGCCGGCCGCTGGTGTCCTCGGCGTAGGCCAGCCAGCGCCGGGCATCGCTCACCTGGACCTGGGCGACCTGGTAGAAGGCGTGGCCGACGGCCAGCTGGTTGACGTCCAGCAGCACCTGCTCGGGGGCGTCGAGGCGGCCCCGGTGCCACACGTGGATCGGGTACTGCTTGCCGGCCTCGAAGCGCGTGGCGTACCAGTCCCCGTTGGATTCGAACGGCACCGTCGCCTCGTCCTCCTTCACGCGCGCCTTGAACTCGGCGAACAACTGCGCCTCCAGGGACTTGTAGCGGCTGCTGTACTGCTCGTACCAGGCATTCTCCGCCTTCAGGTAGTCGAGCACCGGCGCGCTCTGGCGCGTGTCGTCGCGCAGCCAGTAGTAGTCGTCGGTGCGTGCGCCGTTGGGCGAGTCCACCACGTGCGGGTGGACGGCGGCCACCGGCGGTGCGGCGAGCGGGTCGACGGCGCGCGCGGGGGCCGCACCGTCGGCGGCGCAGGCCGCCGTGGTCGTCAGGATCATGAGCGACGGTAGCACGCGGGCCCGCAGGCGCCGAACAAGGGCATTCATGCGCTCTTCCAGGCGGGAGCCGCGGTACGCAGGCCGCGATCGGCGGGGCGGCGCCGACCGTCGCGCGCCCGCGCGGGCGGCTTCAGCCCTTGAGCTTGGCGGCCTGGGCCAGCATCGTCGCGGCGTCGCTCACCTCGAACTTGCCCGGCGCCTCGATGTTGAGCGTCCTGACGACGCCGTCGACGACCAGCATCGAGTAGCGTTGCGAGCGCACGCCCATGCCGTTGGCGGTGAGGTCCAGCGGCAGGCCGACGGCCTGGGTGAAGGCGGCGGAGCCGTCGCCCAGCATGCGAACCTTGCCGGCGGTCTTCTGGTCGCGCGCCCAGGCACCCATCACGAAGGCGTCGTTGACCGACACGCACCAGAGCTCGTCCACGCCGGCGGCGCGCAGCGCGTCGGCCTGCGCCACGTAGCCAGGCACGTGCTTGGCGGAGCAGGTGGGCGTGAAGGCGCCCGGCAGAGCGAAGATCGCCACGGTCTTGCCGGCGGTGGCCGCGGCCACGTCGACGTTGTTGGGGCCCAGCGCGCAGCCCTCGGTCTCGACCTCGATGAATTCCTTGAGCGTACCGCCGGGCAGCTTGTCGCCAATCTTGATCGTCATGTCTCGCTCCTTGAAGGTGGGGAAGTCCGGCGGCGGCGAAGGCGCGCCACAAACGAATACGGCCGGGACGCCAGTATTCCAGCGTTCCGGCCGCAGGGTGCGGCTGCGGGAATTGACCCCCGCTGCGGCTAGTCGAATCAGGCCAGGCGGGCCTTCTCGAGCAGCTTGGTCACGACCCAGTTCTTGGTCTTCGAGATGGGACGCGTCTCGGCGATCTCGACCAGGTCACCCATCTTGTACTCGCCCTTTTCGTCATGGGCGTGGTACTTGCGCGAGCGGCCGACGATCTTGCCGTACAGCTCATGGATGACACGGCGCTCGACGAGCACCGTGATGGTCTTCGAACGCTTGTCGCTGACCACGCGGCCCACCAGGGTGCGCGTGTTCGTTTCCGGCTTCGTCGTCGCTTGTTGAGCTTGCGTCATTTCGCGGCTCCCTTCTTCTTCTCGGCCAGGATGGTCTTGGCGCGGGCGATGTCACGACGGGTGTTCTTCAGCTGCGTGTGGTTCGTCAGCTGTTGAGTGCCCTTCTGCATGCGCAGGCCGAAGTGGGCGCGCAGGAGGTCGGTGACTTCCTTCTCGAGCGCCGGGACGTCCTTGGTCCGCAGTTCAGATGCTTTCATTTATATGCTCCGGGTCACATGCCGAGCTGGCGGGTGACGAAGGTGCAGCTCAGCGGCAGCTTGGCAGCGGCAAGCGTGAACGCTTCGCGGGCCAGTTGCTCGGGCACACCGTTGAGTTCGTAGAGCACCTTGCCGGGCTGGATTTCAGCGACGTAGTACTCCGGATTGCCCTTGCCGTTGCCCATGCGGACTTCGGCAGGCTTCTGCGAAATCGGCTTGTCCGGGAAGATGCGGATGAAGATGCGGCCGCCGCGCTTGATGTGGCGCGAGATGGCACGACGGGCAGCTTCGATCTGGCGGGCCGTGATGCGGCCGCGCTCGGTGGCCTTGAGGCCGAATTCGCCGAACGACACGGCGGCGCCACGAGTGGCGATGCCGGTGTTGCGGCCCTTCTGTTCCTTGCGGAACTTGCGGCGTGCTGGTTGCAGCATGTCTTATTCTCCTTTGCCTTCGGTCGCGGCAGGCGCGGCGACCGGAGCAACTGCCTTGCGCATGACGCGCTTGACAGCCGGCTTGGTGGCGTCGGCGGCACCCGGGGCGGCGGCGTCGGCACGCGGGGCATCGCCACGCGGACCCCGGTCGTTGCCACGCGGCGCGCCACGACCACGGTCGTCACCCGGACGCGGGCGACGCGGGCCACGACGATCGTCTTCGCCTTCGGTCTTCGGGATCACGGGCGCTTCGCCATTGGCGAGACGGTCACCGCGGTAGACCCAGACCTTGCAGCCGATGACGCCGTACGTCGTCTTGGCTTCGGAGAAGCCGTAGTCGATGTCGGCCTTCAGCGTGTGGAGGGGCACGCGACCTTCGCGGTACCACTCGCAGCGGGCGATTTCGATGCCGTTCAGGCGACCCGACGACATGATCTTGATGCCCTGGGCGCCCAGGCGCATCGCGTTCTGCATCGCGCGCTTCATGGCGCGGCGGAACATGATGCGCTTCTCGAGCTGCTGGGTGATCGAATCGGCGATCAGCTGCGCATCGATTTCGGGCTTGCGCACTTCCTCGATGTTGACTGCCACCGGAACGTTCAACAGCTTCGCGAGCGCGGCCTTGAGGTTCTCGATGTCTTCGCCCTTCTTGCCGATCACCACGCCCGGACGCGCCGAGTAGATGGTGATGCGGGCATTCTTGGCGGGGCGTTCGATCAGGATGCGCGAGACCGCGGCATTCTTGAGCTTGGCCTTCAGGAATTCACGAACCTTCAGATCTTCGGCCAGCATCTGGGCGAAGTTCTTGTTCGATGCGTACCAGCGCGACGCCCAGGCCCGGGTAACGGGCAGGCGGAAGCCGGTTGGGTGGATTTTCTGTCCCATAGTCTTCCTTGGCGTCAGTTACCGACGGTCACGTAGATGTGGCACGTACCCTTGCTGATGCGATTGCCACGACCCTTTGCACGGGCCGAGAAACGCTTCAGGGTGGTGCCCTGCTCGACATAGATCGAGGTGATCTTGAGCTCGTCGATGTCGGCGCCGTCGTTGTGCTCCGCATTGGCGATGGCAGATTCGAGCGCCTTCTTGATGATGCCGGCGGCCTTCTTCTGCGTGAACTCGAGCACGTTGAGCGCGTGGCCCACCTTCTTGCCGCGGATCAGGTCGGCGACCAGGCGACCCTTGTCGGTCGACAGGCGCACGCCACGGACGATTGCTTTGGTTTCCATCGTCTGCTCCTTAGCGCTTGGCCTTCTTGTCGGCCGGGTGACCCTTGAAGGTCCGCGTCAGCGCGAATTCGCCGAGCTTGTGGCCGACCATCTGGTCGGACACGTACACGGGAACGTGCTGCTTGCCGTTGTGCACGGCGATCGTCAGACCGATGAAATCGGGCAGGATCGTCGAGCGGCGCGACCAGGTCTTGATGGGCTTCTTGTCCTTGACGGCCACGGCCTTTTCGGCCTTGGCGAGAAGGTGGTGGTCCACGAAGGGACCCTTCTTTAGAGAGCGTGCCATGGTCTAGCCTTACTTCTTGCGACGCGAGACGATCATCGTCTGCGTGCGCTTGTTGTTCCGCGTGCGGTAGCCCTTGGTCATCGTGTTCCACGGAGACACAGGGACTTGACCCTCGCCGGTGCGGCCTTCGCCGCCGCCGTGCGGGTGATCCACCGGGTTCATCGCGACACCGCGAACGGTCGGGCGGATGCCCTTCCAGCGCTTCGCACCGGCCTTGCCGTACTGGCGCAGGTTGTGCTCTTCGTTGGACGTCTCGCCGATGGTGGCGCGGCAGTCGATGTGGATCCGACGGACTTCACCCGAGCGCAGGCGGAGCTGAGCGTAGGTGCCTTCACGAGCCATCAGCGTGCACGACGTACCGGCCGAACGCGCGATCTGCGCGCCCTTGCCAGGCATCATTTCCACGCAGTGGATGATCGAGCCGACGGGGATGTTGCGGATCGGCAGCGTGTTGCCGGCCTTGATCGGCGCGTCGGCGCCGGACAGGACGGTGGAACCCACTTCGAGGCCGCGCGGCGCGATGATGTAGCGACGCTCGCCATCGGCGTAGCAGACCAGCGCGATGTGCGCGGTGCGGTTCGGGTCGTACTCGATGGTCTCGACCTTCGCCGGAATGCCGTCCTTGGCGCGCACGAAGTCGACGACACGGTAGTGGTGCTTGTGACCACCGCCCTTGTGGCGAATCGTGATGTGGCCGTTGTTGTTGCGGCCGGCATTCTGCTTTTGCGGCTCGAGCAGCGATGCTTCGGGCTTGCCCTTGTGCAGGTGGGCATGCACGACCTTCACGACGGCGCGGCGGCCAGGCGAAGTCGGCTTGACTTTGATGACGGCCATTTACGCGGCCTCCCCGGAGAAGTTGAGCTCTTGCCCGGCCTTGAGCGACACGTACGCCTTCTTGACGTGGTCGCGGCGGCCGATCGAACGCCCGAATTTCTTGACCTTGCCCTTTTGGACGACCGTCGAGACGGACTCGACTTCGACCTTGAAGAGCAGCTCGACGGCAGCCTTGATCTCAGGCTTGGTGGCGTCGCGCAGAACCTTGAACAGCACCTGGTTGTTCTTCTCGGCGACGCTGGTGGCCTTTTCCGAGATGATCGGAGCCATCAGGATCGTGGCGAGACGGTTCGCATCGAATTTCTTGGCGGCGCTCATGCGTACATCTCCTTGAACTGCTCGATCGCAGCCTTCGTCACCAGGACCTTCTTGTAGAAGACCAGCGACAGGGGATCGGCATAACGCGGCTCGGTGACGAGCACGTTGGGCAGGTTGCGCGAAGCCAGCGCGAGGTTGTCGCCGACGTTGTCGGAGATGACCATCACGGAGCTCAGGCTCATGTCCTTGAACTTCTGGGCCAGCAGCTTCGTCTTGGGCGCGTCGATGTCGAACGAGTCGACCACGGCCAGGCGGCCGTCGCGGGCCAGCTGCGAGAGGATGGACGCCATGCCGGCGCGGTACATCTTCTTGTTCAGCTTCTGCGTGAAGTTCTCGTCCACGCGGTTCGGGAAGGCGCGACCGCCTCCACGCCAGATGGGGGACGAGGTCATGCCCGAACGAGCGCGGCCGGTGCCCTTCTGGGCCCACGGCTTCTTCGTGCTGTGCTTGACTTCTTCGCGGTTCTTCTGCGAACGCGTGCCTTGGCGCGCGTTGGCCTGGAAGGCCACCACGACCTGGTGGATCAGGGCTTCGTTGTAGTCACGCGCGAACACGGTGTCCGGCGCGTCGACCTTGGAAGTGGCCTGACCTTGTTCGTTGAGGAGCTCGAGTTGCATCAGTTTGCTCCCTTCTTGGCCTTGACCTTGACGGCATGGCGCACGACCACATGGCCGTTCTTCGAACCGGGGATCGCACCGCGGACCAGCAGGAGCGAACGCTCCGCGTCGACGCGGACGATGTCGAGGTTCTGCACGGTGACGGTTTCGTCGCCCTGGTGACCCGACATGCGCTTGCCCGGGAACACGCGGCCCGGATCCTGCGCCATCGAGATCGAGCCCGGCACGTTGTGCGAACGGCTGTTGCCGTGCGACGCGCGCTGCGAGCTGAAGTTGTGGCGCTTGATGGTGCCCATGAAGCCCTTGCCGATCGAGGTGCCTTGCACGTCGACGAGCTGGCCCACTTCGAACAGGCCGACCGGCACGACGGTGCCCGGCTTGTATTCAGCGGCGATTTCCGGGGTGACCCGGAATTCCTTCAGGATGGTGCCGGCTTCGACGCCGGCCTTGGCGAGGTGACCAGCCGCCGGCTTGATCACGCGCGATGCCTTGCGCGTGCCGAAAGCGACCTGGACGCCGGTGTAGCCGTCGGTGTCGACGGTCTTCACTTGGGTGACGCGGTTGTTGGACACGTCGATCACCGTCACAGGAACGGCGTCGCCGTCGTCCGTGAAGATGCGCATCATGCCCACCTTGCGACCCAGCAAACCTAGACGGTTGCTCAGACTCATGGTTTTTCTCCAGCCCCTTCGCTTCTCAGCTCAGAGCCTTTGTTTCACATACCCGACATCGATTGGCCGGGCTGACTTGGTTTCAGCGTAAAAGCCCCTCGACCGGATGTCCGATCGTGGGGCTTCTCGCAGAGCCAGCGATTGTAGCAGATGCGGGCGATCCCGCAACTGCCCTTGCTACTACGACCAGGCTCGCGCCCCTCGCCGACGAGCGCTCGGCCGCCCGGAGCGAGTCGGCGTTCGTGAGGCGTTCGTCAGTCCACCGGACTGCCGCACGTCCACACTCACCCCCTCGGGGGCGGTGAGCGGAGCGCGCCAGGTCGTCATTTATTGCAGCTTGATCTCGACGTCCACGCCCGCGGGCAGGTCGAGCTTCATCAGCGCGTCGACGGTCTTGTCCGTCGGGTCGACGATGTCCATCAGGCGCTGGTGGGTGCGGATCTCGAACTGGTCGCGGCTCGACTTGTTGACGTGCGGCGAGCGCAGGATGTCGAAGCGCTGCAGGCGCGTCGGCAGGGGCACCGGGCCCTTGACGATGGCGCCGGTGCGCTTGGCGGTCTCGACGATCTCGAGCGCCGACTGGTCGATCAGCTTGTAGTCGAATGCCTTCAGGCGGATACGGATCTTTTGCTTTTGCATGATGATGTCCTCAAAGAGCGATGTCGGCACGGCCGACGGGTGTTCGGGA
This sequence comes from uncultured Vitreoscilla sp., assembly GCA_964418745.1. Classification (GTDB taxonomy): domain Bacteria; phylum Pseudomonadota; class Gammaproteobacteria; order Burkholderiales; family Burkholderiaceae_C; genus Scleromatobacter. Next base: position 101 of record CAYQMX010000011.1, on the reverse strand, counting down.
AACCGGGCGCGCCACGGGGAGGCGGCGCGCCCGCATCACGCAAGAGTTACTCGATGATCTTGGCGACGACGCCGGCGCCGACGGTGCGGCCGCCTTCACGG
>CAYQMX010000010.1:0-216809 GCA_964418745.1 uncultured Vitreoscilla sp. | reverse complement strand
GTCGCTGGCGCTCCCTGCCCCCGAGGGGCCGGCCGCGAGCGGCCCGGCGGAGCCGGATCCGCCGCTCCCTTGAATCTGTCTTGGGGCGGGCGACGGCGTCGGGGTGCGGTCGAAATGCCGCCCTACTCGTATGTCCGATTATCTGAATTGTTAGAGAAGGAGTTTCACATGCTTGACGACAACCTGAAGGCGCAGCTCAAGGCCTACCTCGAGCGCGTGAAGCTGCCGTTCGTGATCACCGCCTCGCTGGACGAAGGCAAGTCCTCGCAGGAGATGCATGCCTTCCTGCAGGACATCGTCGGCCTGACCGACAAGATCACCTTGAAGACCGACGGGACGGACGCGCGCCGGCCGTCGTTCACGCTGGCCCGCCCGGGCGAGGAGGAGCGCATCCGCTTCGCCGCGATCCCGATGGGCCACGAGTTCACCTCGCTCGTGCTCGCCCTGCTGCAGGTCGGCGGCCATCCGCCCCGGATCGAGCAGGAGCTCATCGACCAGATCAAGGATCTCGACGGCGATCTGCGCTTCGAGACCTACATGTCCCTGACCTGCCACAACTGCCCGGACGTGGTGCAGGCGCTGAACCTGCTGGCCGTGCTCAACCCGCGCATCCGCAGCGTGGTGATCGACGGCGGCCTGTTCCAGCAGGAAGTCGAGAGCCGCCAGATCCTGGCCGTGCCGATGGTGTTCCTCAACGGCGAGCTGTTCGGCCAGGGTCGGATGGAAGTCGACGAGATCGTCAAGAAGCTCGACACCGGCTCGGCCGCGCGCGACGCCGCCAAGCTGGGCGCCCGGCCCGCCTACGACGTGCTGATCGTCGGCGGCGGCCCCGCGGGTGCGGCCGCGGCCGTGTACGCGGCGCGCAAGGGCATCCGCACCGGCCTGCTGGCCGAGCGCATGGGCGGCCAGACCATGGACACGATGAGCATCGAGAACTTCATCTCGGTGCTCGAGACCGACGGCCCGAAGTTCGCGGCGGCGCTGGAGCAGCACGCCAAGCGCTACGACGTCGACATCATGAACCTGCAGCGCGCGGACAAGCTGCTGCCCGCCGGGGCCGACGGCCTGGTCGGCGTGCAGCTGCGCAACGGCGCCACCCTCAGGAGCAAGACGGTGATCATCTCCACCGGCGCGCGCTGGCGCGAGGTGAACGTGCCGGGCGAGCAGGAATACCGCAACAAGGGCGTGGCCTACTGCCCGCACTGCGACGGCCCGCTGTTCAAGGGCAAGCGCGTGGCGGTGATCGGCGGCGGCAACTCCGGCGTCGAGGCGGCCATCGACCTGGCCGGCATCGTCGGCCATGTGACGCTGCTGGAGTTCGGCGACGCGCTGCGCGCCGATGCCGTGCTGGTCGACAAGCTCCGCAGCCTGCCCAACGTCGTCATCCACACGAAGGCGCAGACCACCGAGATCACCGGCGCCGACGGCAAGGTCGACGGCCTGACCTTCACCGACCGGGCCAGCGGCGACAGCCGCCACGTGGAGCTCGAGGGCGTGTTCGTGCAGATCGGCCTGGTGCCGAACTCCGAGTGGCTCAAGGGCACGCTGGAGCTCACCCGGCACGGCGAGATCGTGGTGGATGCGCGCGGCCAGACCTCGCTGCCCGGCGTGTTCGCCGCCGGCGACGTCACCACCGTGCCGTTCAAGCAGATCATCATCGCCACCGGCGACGGCGCGAAGGCGGCGCTCGGCGCGTTCGACCACCTGATCCGCCAGGCCGTGCCGGCCTGAGCGTCGCCGTCCGGCGCAGCCGCTCAGGCGGGTGCCGGCGCGGCGCGCTGGCGGCGCAGCCACAGGAAGCCGTCGGCGCTGTAGATCGCCAGCGCCAGCCAGATCGCCAGGAAGCCCACCAGCCGCGTGGCCTGCAGCGGCTCGCCGAACCAGACGATCCCCAGCAGGAACTGGATCGTCGGCGACAGGTACTGCAGGGTGCCGAGGGTGGCCATCGTGATGCGGCGCGCGCCGGCGGCGAACAGCAGCAGCGGGATGGCGGTCAGCGGGCCGGCGAACAGCAGCCAGCCCACGGTGGCCGCATCCATGCCGGCGAACAGTCCGGGCAGGCCGCCGTGGGGCGCCGACATCCAGGCCAGCGCGGCCAGCGCCACCGGGGCCAGCACGGCGGTCTCCAGCGCCAGGCCCTCGAGCGCGCCCAGCGGCGCCGTCTTGCGCAGCAGGCCGTAGCTGCCGAACGAGCCCGCCAGTCCCAGCGCGATCCAGGGCGGGCGGCCCAGCGCCAGCGTCAGCCACAGCACCCCGCTGGCGGCCACGGCCAGCGCCAGCCACTGCAGGCGGCGCGGCCGCTCGCCCAGGACCCAGGTGCCCAGCAGCACGTTGACCAGCGGCGTGACGAAGTAGCCCAGGCTCGCCTCGACCACGTGGCCGTGGTTGACCGCCCACACGTACAGCAGCCAGTTGGCGCTCAGCAGCAGCGCGCTCAGCACGAACTGCGCGAGCAGCCGCGGCTGGCGCACGACGGCCGGCACCCATTGCAGGCGCCGCAGCGCCACCAGCAGCGTCCACATGAACACGAACGACCACAGCGAGCGGTGCAGCACGATCTGCAGGGCGTCGACGCGGGCCAGCGCGTGGAAGTAGAGCGGGAACAGGCCCCAGGCGATGTAGGCGAGGGCGGCGTAGACGAGACCGGGCATTCGGGGCGGACGCAGGGGCCGGAGGCGATCTCCGGGTTCGCGCCATTATCGAAGCGCGGGCGCCGCGCTACCGTCGTGGGGCCATGGCCGACCTCCCGCAGTTCCTCTACCGCATCGTGCCCACGCGGGCGGAGATGCTCGTCGGCGGACCGACCGGGCGCGAGATGGCGATCATCGAGGCCCACTTCGCCTACCTGCAGAAGCTGGCCGCCGACGGCGTGCTGGCCATGGCCGGGCGCACCGTCGACACCGGCCCCGCCACCTGGGGCATCGCCGTGTTCTCGGCGCCTTCGCGCGCCGCGGCCGAGGCGGTGATGCGCGCCGACCCGGCGATCGCCGAAGGCGTGATGCACGGCGAACTGTTCGCCTACCGGGTCGCCGTCTGGTCGGACACCTGGAAGCCGGGCGCGTAGCGCGGTTGCGACCCTCGAAAGCGCGCAGGACTGCGCACTTGTGCCGTTGCTTTCCGACGATTTCCACCTTTAGGGGGATTGTTGCGAATCGGCACGCCGCTGAAAAATGGCTGTCATCGATGCACCCCATCATCTGGAGTGCTCAGGGAGAACAGCATGCCGCAAACCTTCAACGTCGGATCTCGCTCGCGCTTCGTGAACCTCGTCGCGTGGATGTTCATCTTCCTGGCGGCGTTCGCGTGCGAATGGGCTTTCATCCAGAACGCGACCCGCTCCTGGGCCGCGCTGGCGGTCGATCCGGCCAGCCTGCCCTGGCTCACCGGCCTGCTGGTGCGCCACGCCCCGTGGGTGTTCCTGGCCGCCGGCGCGCTGTCGCTGGCCACCATGGTCTGCGCCTTCGGCCTGCTGCGCCGCATCGAATGGGCGCGTCGCGTGTTCATCGGCCTGCTGATGGTGGCCATCGTCGTCGACCTCGCCGGCCTGTGGCTGCAGCAGGAATTCGTGCACCTGCTGGTGGACTCGGCGCTGCGCCAGGCCACGCTCACGCAGCCGGCGGCCGACCTGTTCGGCGGCGTCCTGACCATGGCCCGCGTGCTGGCCGGCCTCGTCACGCTGGTGGCCAGCGTGGCGCTGGCGGGCATCATCCGGCGGCTGATGTCGCCGTCGGTGCGCCAAGAATTCGCCTGAGCGTTCGCGCGCCCCGTGCGACGGCCGCTTCGCGGCCGTCGTCGTTTCCGGCGCCGCGCCGGGGGGCGAATCAACGCCCGGGCGGGGTGTCGTCGCCGCGCCGCGCGGCGTCCCGATGCAGCGCGCCGCGACCGGCCCGCAGCGTGCGCAGGGCGCCAGCCTTGAACGTGTCGACCAGGGCGTTGGCCCCGACGGGAATGCGGCCGAGTCCGTAGGGCCGCAGCCGTTCGTTGTAGCGGTGGGCGTCGCTCCAGAGGTCGGAACGCGGGGTGCGGAACGTGATCGCCAGCGACACCGACACGTTCGGTCCGGTCGTCACCAGGTGCGGGGCGATGAACGGGTGGTGCACGCCCAGCCCGGGCTGCAGTTCGAAGCGTCGCACCCGGGCGGGCAGGCCGTCGTGCCAGGTCGGCCGGGCGTCCTCGGCGTGCGAGAACAGGTGGTCGCGCTGGCGCGGGGTCATGACGCCGTCGTCGCGGGGGTCCCAGAGCTGCACCGTCTTGCGGCCGCGCACCTGCAGCAGGAAGTTCATCTCGCGATCCATGTGATAGGGCGTGACGGCGTCGTGGGCCGTGATGAACACGTAGGTGGAGTACCAGTTGAAGAAGCGCTCGTGCCCGCGCGTGGCGGCGCCGAGCTCGGCCAGCAGGCCCTCGATGGCGGGCTGGTACTCGGGATCGTGCTCCGGGTTGTAGATGGCGATGTAGGCGCGCTTTTCCTCGAGGTGGTCGATCGCGTCGGCGAGCGTCAGGCCCGTGCCGTAGCGGGCCAGCGACGAGTCGAAATGGGTATCGGGCGGCACCACGCCGAAGCGGAACCTGACCTGCCCGGGCGGCAGCCGCCGGCACAGCGCAGACAGCGCGTCGAGCGTGAACAGCGGGTGCTCGGGCAACCGGTGCGACACGAGAAAGCCGGCCCGGTTGTAGTGGGCCCGCACCTGGGCGGCGTCGATGTCGAGCCAGCGCGGGCCGGCCTCGGCGCGCTGGAGCAGCGCGCGGAATTGCGCCTCGGACAAGTGGGTACCCAGCACGTTCCACTCCTCGCTCGTCGATTCCCCGGCAGCGCCGTAGCCCGCTTTCGTGCGATTCTGATCGCTGGCCGGCGAGCGGGAAAGAGCGGGCGTCCGAGGCTGTCGCGGAGCTTGCGCGAGTGCGGAGTCAGGCGTTCGCGAACGCCATGGTGGCCACCAGCTGGATCAGCTCGATGGGGCTGAACGGCTTGACCAGGTAGGCATCGGCGCCGACGCCCCTGGCCTCTTCCATGTCCTGGGGGGCGCCGCGCGCCGACAGCATCACCACCTTGGTGGCCACCAGGCTCGCGTCGGCGCGGATGCGGCGGCACACCTCGATGCCGTCGATCCCGGCGGGCATCATCACGTCCAGCACGACGACGTCGGGGCGCTCGGCGATCGCCATCGCCAGGCCGGTCGTGCCGTCGGCGGCCTCGACGATCTCCACGTCCTCGAGTTCGAGCGTCATTCGAATCAGCCGGCGAATGTCGGTGTTGTCCTCGATGAGCAGTATCTTCTTCGTCACGGCGGTACTCCGGGTTGGCCAGGCGCGAACGCGGCGGACGGCCAGGCATCGATCCGGACCGCGTCCTCGTTCGAGGTATGCAACGAAGCGTCGCGCTCCCGGCCAGGATGGTCACTCGTTATCGGCTGACGCGAGCAAGTCATTAATGTCGCGATGGGCAATTTTCCCCAACGCGGGCGGGGCCTGGACCCGCCGTCAGTCGATGTCGCCGTCCAGGTAGAACCAGCGCCCGTGCTCGCGCACGAAGCGGCTCGTCTCGTGCAGGCGCTCGGCCCGGCCGCCCTGCTTGCTGCGGGCGACGAACTCCACCACGGCGTGGTCGGCGTCCTGCACCGCGTGGCGGCGCACTTCCAGGCCCAGCCAGCGCAGGCCGGCGGGCAGCGGCTCGATGGCGGCGGGGCGGGTGGACGGGTGCCAGGTGGCGCCGAGATAGTCGAGCAGGCCCAGGACGAAGGCGCTGTAGCGCGAGCGCATCAGGTCCTCGGCGGTGGGGGCCTGCAGCGCCTGCTCGCCGGCGTGCCAGCGGCCGCAGCAGCGCGCGTAGGCGGCGGCCCGGCCGCACGGGCAGGGCGAGGACGGGGCGATCGGCATGGCGCGATTGTGCCGCGCGCGACGCGTCGGAAATTGTTGATGCGGCGCCTTCCGGTCCGCTAGACTGTATGCAAATACAGTACTCCAGGAGGGTTCCCGGAGCGCGACAGCAGGCCCTTCCGCCTGTCCGAGTCCCTGGCCCTCCCGCCTTCCGTGACGCCTCCACCCGCCTCCCCGCCATGTCCCCGCCGTCTTCCCCGCTGCCCCTGGAGCACCTGCATCCGGCGCTGTGGCGCGCGCACCAGCTGGGGCGCGGGCACGAAGCGGTGCAGGCGAGCGGCTACGCCGCGCTCGACGCCGAGCTGCCGGGTGGCGGCTGGCCGCAGCGCGCCCTCACCGAGCTGCTGCTGACGGGCACCGGCTGGGGCGAGATCCGCCTGCTCGCGCCGGCGCTCGCGCAGGTGGGCGCGGCCGGGCGGGGCGTGTTGCTGCTGGGGCCGCCGGCCGAGCCCTGCGCCGAGGCGCTGGCGCAGCTGGGGCTGGCCCTGTCGCGCTGCGTGGTGATCCGCGGCGACGACCTGCTGTGGCCGCTGGAGCAGGCGCTGCGCAGCGGCCAGGTGGGCGCGGTCGTCGCCTGGGCGCCGGCCAGCCTCAAGGGCGAGGCGCTGCGCCGGCTGCAGCTGGCCGCGCAATCGCACGAGGGCCCGGCCTTCGTCGTGCGCGCCGCGGCGGCGGCCGCGCATCCCAGCCCGGCGCCACTGCGGCTGGCGCTGGCCGGCGCCGGCCCCGACGCGCTGGCGGTGCGCGTGGTCAAGCGCCGCGGCCCGGCGCTGGAGCAGCCGGTGCTGCTCGCGCTGCCGCCCGTGCTCTCGCGTGCCGCGCGGGTGCGGGCGCTCACGCCCCGGCGCACGCGCACCGGCGTGCAAGCGCTGTCCGCCCTCGCATGACGGTGCGGAGGCCCCATGCTGTGGATCGGCGTTCACCTGCCGGCGTTGTCGCTGGAATCGTTCGTCGCCACGCTGGCGCCGGAGCCGCCGCCTGAAGAACAGCTCGTCGACGACCTCGACGAGATCGACCCCGTCGGCCCGGTGGCGCTGATCGAGCGCCACCGCATCGTCGCCGTCAATGCCGCGGCGCACGCGGACGGCGTGCGGGTGGGCCAGAAGCGCGCCACCGCGCTGGCGCTGGCACCGCACACGCGCCTGGGCGAGGCCGATCCGGCGCGCGACGCCGCCGCGCTGATGGCCGTGGCCCACGTGCTGATGGGCTTCACGCCGGCCGTCTCGCTGGCCGGCGACCACGTGGTGGTGGCCGAGGTGCAGGCCAGCCTGCGCTACTTCGGCGGCCTGGCGCGCCTGCTGGAGGGGCTGCGCGCCCGGCTGGCGCCGCTGGGCCATGCGCTGCGGCTGGCTTGCGCGCCCACCGCGCAGGGCGCGCAGTGGATGGCCCAGGCCGGCGGACCCGCCGCGACGGCGCCGCCGGCCAGCCCGGCCGACTGGTGCGCGCGCGTCGGCGCCGTGCCGGTCGGCCGCATGGCTGCCGCCGCGCCGCACCTGGCCGCGCTCGAGGCGCTGGGGCTGGCCACCGCCGCCGATCTCTGGAAACAGCCGCGCGCCGGCCTCGCGCGCCGCTTCGGCGGCGAGCTGCTGGCCGACATCGACCGCGCCCTCGGCGAGCTGGCCGACCCGCGCGTCGCGCTGCAGCCGGCGCCCACCTTCGACAGCCGGCTGGAGCTGTTCATGCGCGCCGACGACAGCGCCGCGCTGCTCGCCGGCGCCGCCGTGCTGCTGAACCGGCTCACCGCCTGGGCCACCGCCCACCGCGGCCTGGTCGCCGGCTTCGAGCTGCGGCTGCACCACGAGAGCCGGCGCAAGATGCTGGAAGACCCGGCCGCGCGCACCACCGTGCTGGCCATCGGGCTGGGCGAGCCCGTGGCCGACACCGCCCACCTGCACGCGCTGCTGCGCGAGCGCCTGCAGCGCCTGCCGCTGGCCGCCTCGGTCATCGAGCTGGGCCTGCACTGCCACGCGATCACGCCCGGCGCGCCGCCCAACGCCGAACTGTTCCCGTCGGCCGCCAGCGTCGGCGAAGGCTGGCAGCGGCTGCTCGAACGCCTCGAGGCGCGGCTGGGCGCGCACAACATCCAGCGCCTGCAGCCGGTGGCCGACCACCGGCCCGAACTGGCCACCGCCGTGTGCCAGGGCGGCGCGGGCGGGCCGGCGCGCGGCGCGGGGGCGCCGTTGAACCTGGCCACGCCGGCCGGCGCGGCCGCCACGGCCTCCGGCGACCCGGCCCACTGGCCGCGTCTCAAGCGCCCGGTATGGCTGCTGCGCGAGCCGCAGCCGCTGCGCGACGAGGGCGGCACGCCGCTGCTGTCCGGCCAGCCCCTGTGGCTGGTCGCCGGGCCGGAGCGCATCGAGGCCGGCTGGTGGGACGGCGGCTATGCGGCGCGCGACTACTTCATCGCGCAGGACCCCGCCGGCGCGCTGCTGTGGATCTACCGCTTCCGGCGCGCGCCCGAGGTGGGCGAGGTGGGCTGGTACCTGCAGGGGCGCTTCGGCTGAGGCACCGACCCGCGCCCCGGCGCGCCGTCAGACGGCCGCCAGCGCCTGGTCGAGGTCGGCGACCAGGTCGTCGATGTGCTCGATGCCCACCGACAGCCGCACCGCGTCCTCGCCGACGCCGGCCTTGTCCAGCTCGGCCGGCGAGAGCTGGCGGTGCGTGGTGGAGGCCGGGTGCGTGGCCAGCGACTTGGCGTCGCCGATGTTGACCAGGCGCGTGAACAACTGCAGCGCGTCGAGCAGGCGCGCGCCGGCCGCACGCCCCTCGCCGGGGGCCGACTTCACGCCGAAGGTGAGGATGCCCGAGGCCTTGCCCGAGAGGTACTTGCGCACCAGGCCGTGGTCGGGATGGTCCTCGAGCCCGGCGTAGTTGACCCAGCCCACCTGGGGGTGCGTCTTCAGGTGCCGCGCCACGGCCAGCGCGTTGTCGCTGATGCGGTCCACGCGCAGCGCCAGGGTCTCGATGCCCTGCAGGATCAGCCAGGCGTTGAACGGCGAGATCGCCGCGCCGATGTTGCGCAGCGGCACCACGCGGGCGCGGCCGATGTAGGCGGCCGGACCCAGGGCCTCGGTGTAGACCACCCCGTGATAGCTGACGTCGGGCTCGTTCAGGCGGCGAAAGCGCTCCTTGTGCTGGGCCCAGGGGAACTTGCCCGAGTCGACGATGGCGCCGCCCACGCTGGTGCCGTGGCCGCCCAGGTACTTGGTCAGCGAGTGCACGACGATGTCGGCGCCGTGCTCGATCGGCCGGCTCAGGTAGGGCGTGGGCACGGTGTTGTCGACGATCAGCGGGATGCCGTGGCGATGCGCCACGGCCGCGATCGCGGCGATGTCGGTGACGTTGCCCTGCGGGTTGCCCAGCGACTCGACGAAGATGGCCTTGGTCTTCGCGTCGATCAGCGGCTCGAAGCTCTCGGGGCGACGATGATCGGCGAAGCGCGTGGTGATGCCGTACTGCGGCAGCGTGTGGGCGAACAGGTTGTAGGTGCCGCCGTACAGCGCGCTGCTGGAGACGATGTTGTCGCCGGTCTCGGCGATGGTCAGGATCGAGTACGTCACCGCCGCCTGGCCCGACGCGAGCGCGAGCGCGGCGATGCCGCCCTCGAGCGCCGCGACGCGCTGCTCGAGCACGTCCTGCGTCGGATTCATGATGCGCGTGTAGATGTTGCCCGGCACCTTCAGGTCGAACAGGTCGGCGCCGTGCTGCGCGCTGTCGAACGCGTAGGCCACCGTCTGGTACAGCGGCACGGCCGCGGACTTGGTGGTCGGGTCGGGCGAGTAGCCGGCATGCACCGACAGGGTCTCGAAACGCAGCGGGCGGGGGGTGGTCATCGGCTCTCCGTCATCCAGGATTGAAGACGTCGAGGCTAGGCGGTGCCGCGGGCCGCGCGAACTGACCATTGCGCATATCGATGCGCGCCCGGGGCCGGCTCAGCGGCGCTCGTGCCGGCGCAGCCGCCGCTCCAGGGCGCGCAGCGCCAGCGACAGCGCCAGCGTCATCACCAGGTACACCAGCGCGACGACGTTGTAGGTCTCGAAGAACAGGAACGAGCCGCTCGCGAAGACCTTGGCCATCTGGGTGATGTCGCCCACGCCCAGCACCGAGACGAGGGCCGAGTCCTTGATCATCGAGATGAAGTCGTTGCCCAGCGGCGGCAGGACGGTGCGCAGGCCGAGCGGGAAGGTGACGTGGCGGAAGACCTGGCGCGGCGTCATGCCCAGGCTGAGGGCCGCCTCCGTCTGGCCGCGGCCCACCGCCTGGAAGCCGGCGCGGAAGACCTCCGCGATGAACGCGCTGTAGCTGATCGTCAGGGCGAGGATGGCGCGCCACATCAGGCTGAAGTCGCGCGGCTCGAACAGCGGCGGGGCGTCCCGGGGGCGCGCGATCGACGCCACCAGGTCCACCCCTTGGAGCAGCAGCGGCGCGCCCACGAAGGCGACGTAGAACAGCAGCACCAGCACGGGAATGCCGCGGATCACCTCGCAGTAGAAGCGCGCCACCTGGCGCAGCACCGCGTTCGTCGACTGCAGGCCCATCGCGGTGACCAGTCCGAGCACGGTGGCCGCCGCGAACGCGACCAGCGCCACGAACACGGTGACCCCGATGCCTTCGCCCACCACCGAGAGGATCTGCCGGTACAACTCGCTGGACAGGGCCTCGGCCACCAGCCAGGCGACGAGGCCGGCGATGGCGACCAGCCACCAGGGAACCTGGCTCAGGAAGGCTTTGGCGCGGGCAGGAGTCATGGGGCGGCGTGATGCGGTCGGGGTCGGTCGGCGTCGCGATTGTCCCCGCTGCCAGCCCGCGTCCGTTGCGCAAGCGCGCCATTCTCAGTTGCACAGGCGGGGATCGACTATGACCGCTGTCGAGCGAACTCGATAATGGCCGATTTCGTTGCCTGAGGTCGAGAGATGTCCGAGCCGTTCGCCAAGAACCGTCGTCGCGCGCCGGCGCGCCCCCACCGAGTCCACCCTGGCGCGCTCGTCGCGTCGCTGGCCGCGGCCCTGGGCCTCTCGGCACACGCCGCCGACGCCCCGGGCAACTCGGCGGCGCAGGCCGCCGACAAGGCCGCCGACGTCGCCTCGCAACAGGTGGTGGTCACCGGCTCGCGCGCCCGCAACCGCACCGTCTTCGACAGCCCGGTGCCGGTCGACCTGTTCGCGGGCACCCAGCTGACCCAGGCGCTCAGCGGCGGCGAGGCCGGCCTGGCGCTGCAGAACCTCGACCCGGCGATCAACATGCCGCGGGTGTCGGCCAGCGGCACCTCGGACACGGTGCGCACGATCCAGCTGCGCGGCCTGGCGCCGGACGAGACGCTGGTGCTGGTCAACGGCAAGCGCCGCCACGTCAGTGCCGTGCTGGACACCGAGGGCCTGTTTCCCGGTACCGTCTCGGTGGACATCAACGCGATTCCGGTCAGCGCGATCGACGCCATCGAAGTGCTGCGCGACGGCGCCGGCGCGCAGTACGGCAGCGACGCCGTGGCCGGCGTGGTGAACTTCCGCCTCAAGAGCGCGCCCACCGGCGGCTCCGCGGCCGTCACGGTCGGCGCCAACCACACGCGGTTCTCGCCCGCCGGCCGCCACATCACCGACGGCCAGGCCATCACCGTCAGCGCCGACAAGGGCCTGGCGCTGGGCGAGGGCGGCTTCCTGCACTTCGGCGGCGACGTGAGCCACCGCAAGGGCACCAACCGCTCCGGCCCGACGACCGCGGCCGACGCGTCCGAGAACGACACCGCGGCCGACGAGGCGCTCGACGGCCGCGTGCTGTTCAAGTCGGGCGACCCCGACCAGCACGGCGGCGACCTGTTCTACAACGCCGGCCTGGCGCTGGACGGCGGGCTGCGCGCCTACTCGTTCGCGACGCTCGCCGATCGCCACAGCGAGGGCGGCGCCTTCTTCCGCTACCCGGGCGATTCCACGAACGTAGCCTCCATCTACCCCCAGGGGTATCGACCGAAGACCACCAACGACAACCGCGACGTGGCGTGGGTGGGCGGCCTGACCGGCGCCGTGGCCGACTGGACGCTCGACGGCAGCGCCCGCATCGGCCAGAACGACTACGACTACGGCGTCAAGAACTCGCTCAACGCCTCGCTGGGCGCCACCAGCCCGACCCAGTTCCACCTCGCCGACTTCCGCTTCCGGCAGCTGGCGCTCAACCTCGACGCGTCGCGCGAGTTCGCCTCGACCGCGCTGGCCGAGCCGGCGAGCCTGGCCGTCGGCGCCGAGCTGATGCGCGAGAGCTACCGCACGCGCCCCGGCGACGCGGCGTCGTATGCCGCCGGCCCCGTCACCTCGGCGCCGCCCGGGGCCCAGGCCGGCCCGGGCCTGCGGCCGCAGGACGCCGTCGACCTGGCGCGCACCGTCTCGTCGGCCTACGTCGACCTGGACCTGCCCGTCACCCGGCAACTGCTGCTGGACGTCGCGGCCCGCTACTCCGCGTACGGCGGCTCCGATTCTGCCGCCACCGGCAAGCTGGCCGCGCGCTACAAGCTCACCGAGTCGCTGCTGCTGCGCGGTTCGGTGTCCAACAGCTTCCGTGCGCCGGCGCTGGCGCAGACCGGCTTCCGCTTCACCACGCTGAACTTCAACGCGGCCGGCGACGGCCTGCAGAACGACGCGCTGCTGCCGGCCAGCGACGCGCTGGCCAAGGCCTTCGGCGCGCGCACGCTCAAGCCGGAGTTGTCGACCAACCTGTCCCTGGGCGCGGCCTGGAAGGCCGGCGGCGCCACCACGCTGTCGGTGGACGCCTACCGCATCCGCATCCGCAACCGCATCACGCGCAGCAGCGACCTGCAGAGCGACGCCGTCAGCACCTACCTGGACTCGGTCGGCCGCACCGACATCAAGTCGGTCGCCTTCCTGACCAACGCGCTCGACACCACAACGCAGGGCGTCGACCTGGTGGCCAACCAGGGCCTGCCGCTGGCCGGCGGCACGCTGAACCTGAGCGCGGCGCTGAACTTCAACACCACGAAGATCGACCGCGTGCGCAACAGCTCCGAGGCGCTGGCCACCATCGACCCGACGCATACGCTGACGCTGCTCACAGCGCAGTCGCTGCTGCTGGTCAAGCGCGGCTCGCCGAAGAACAAGACGGTGCTGGCCGGCGACTGGACCGGCGGCGCCTGGGGCGCGGTGGCGCGCGTGACGCGCTACGGCGCGGTCTACGACCAGTCCTATGACGGGAACGCCCCGGTGGTCGACGGCGCCGGCGCGCAGCGCTACCGTCCGAACTGGTCGACCGACCTCGAGGTCTCGTACCGCTTCACGCCCCGCGTGACGCTCGCGCTGGGCGGCAACAACATCTTCGACCGCTACCCCGACAAGACCTACGCCGGCAGCACCCTGGGCGGCGCGCTGCCCTACGACTACATCGCGCCGATCGGCTTCAACGGCGCGTTCTGGTATGGCCGGCTGGCCGTCACGTTCTGACATGGGGCCGGTCGAATCGCGCCTGCGGCGCTGGCTGGCCGCCACCCTGCTGCTCGTGTCCTGCGTCGCCGGTGCGCAAGCCTTGCCCGACCTCGGCGGCCGCAAGGTGGTGGCGGTCACCGAGAACGCGTTCCCGCCGCTCAACATGCTCGACACCCGCAGCGGCAAGGGCGTGGGCTGGGAGTACGACTGCTTCAACGAGATCGCCCGCCGCCTCCATCTGGTCGTCGACTGGCGCATCAGCAGCTGGGACGTGATGATCGAGTCCGTCCGCTCCGGCCAGTTCGACGTCGGCATGGACGGCATCAGCGTGACCGACGAACGCCGCTCGCAGGTCGACTTCTCGGCGCCCTACATGCGCGCCCAGCTCTACCTGCTGGTGCGTGCCGACGAGGCGCGCTTCCGCGACGCGGCGTCGTTCCGCGCGAACCCGAAGCTGCTCGCCGGCGCGCAGCCGGGCACCACCAGCTTCTACGCCACGGCGCGCGAGCTGCTGGGCACGCCGTCGACGAGCCCGCGCATCAAGCTCTTCGACACCTTCGGCGCGACGGTGCAGGCGCTGCGCGCGGGCGACGTCGACGTGGTGCTGTCCGACCCGACCGGCGCGAGCGCCAACATCGCGCGCTTTCCCGGCACGTTCAAGGTCGTCGGCAACCCGCTGCCCGGCGAGGACTACGCGTTCATCCTGAAGAAGGGCTCGCCGCTGAAGGCGCCGATCGATGCCGCGCTGGCGTCCATGGCCAGGGACGGCACGCTCGAGCGCCTGAACAAGCGCTGGCTGCAGCCGCTGGCGCCGGGCGGCAAGTGACCCCGGCCGCGTGAACCGACGCGAGCTGTTCGCCGCCTGTCTGCAGGCCTTCCGGGTCGACGGACACGTCGAGCCGTACGTGGTCGACGTCGTCCAGTTCGCGGCCGTCCGCGCCTACCTGGGACGCGCCGGCGGGTGACGCCACCCGCGGCCGTGCGGGTTCGCCGACTGCGCAGCCGGGTGCGCAACTCCTTGCGCACTGCGCGAGAACTTGCGCGCCACCAGGATCAATGCGGGCAGGCCGCGGCGCCCTCCGGCGGCTGCAACGTCGCGACGACGTCCACGCGGTGATCGACCAGGCAGGACGAGACGTAGCCGATGGCGCCGGGCGTCGACGCCACGAACCGCAGCACGGCCTCCTCGGACGCCAGCACCGGGGGCGGCAGCACGCCGTGGAAGTACTGGTCGTTCCAGTAGTCCTGCATTTCCTCGGGCGTCTTGTCGAAGACCCAGCGCGAGAACGCGCGCCGCAACGGATGCGCCGCGGGCAGGTTGACCGGCACGATGGGCGAGCGGTCGCGCCAGAGCTGGCGCTTGCGCGCGAAGACGCCGGCCACCAGGGCCGGGGACAGCGGCGTGGCCGCCGCCTGCCCGTGCCCGACGACGACGGCGATGGCCGTGGCCGTGGCCGTGTCGGCACCGGCGGCCCGGGCCCCGGGCGCGGGAATGCCGGCCACGGCGAGCGCCACGAGAAGGCCGCCTGCCAGCAGGCGCAGGATGCGCGGAGACCGGATGGGGCCGTGCCGCATGCGCGTCAGTACACCAGCGTCACCGACGAGAGCAGCCCCGACGGCAGGCCGTCGGCATTGCCCGCGGCGTGGGCCCACTCGGCCTTGAAGACCCAGTGCTGCCCGCTCTTGTACACGAGGCCGACCAGCGCCGTGCGGCTGCGCGCCGATTCGGATTCCGCCGGGCGGCGATAGGCCTCCACGCGCGCCACTGCCCACCAGCGGTCGGCCAGGGGCACGACGGCCTGGCCGAACCAGCCGTCCTCGTCGCCCGTGCCGCCGTTGCTGCCGCGGCGCATGATCGCCTCGCCGCTGAACTCCACGCGGCGCCAGGTCCAGGCGGCGTCGACGCCGACGAGCGTGAAGCGGGTCGAGGCGTAGTCCGACTCGTCGAAGCGGCTGAAGGAGACGCCCAGCTGGAGGTCGCCGTCGAGCGCGGTCGATACGCGCACCCCCACGGCCCGGTCGAAGGCCTGCGAGCGCGGGCTGCGGCGCCAGTCGCCGCCGTCCGCGCCGTAGACCTGGTAGTCCAGCCAGCGGTCCGCCAGCGGGACGCTGCCCAGGACCATCAGGCCGGTCGCGCTGGTCGGAAAGGCGGCCTGCGAGATCAGCGGGCGCAGCACCGTCCACACCAGCGGGTCGGAGTGCTCCTGGTTCCAGCGCCCGATCGGGGTCAGGAACTTGCCCGCACGAACGGTCATCGAATCGGTGAGGTGGTAGTCCGCGTACAGGCGGTCGAGCGCCACGAACGGCGTCGAGTCCGGCCCGTCCCCGTCGGCGTGGTGCGGTACCTGGATCACGTCCTGCAGGTCCACCTCGCCCAGCACCTTCCACGCCGGCGTCGGCTCCCACCAGGCGATGCCGCTCAGGTGGCTCAGGTTCAGGCGCGCCCGCTGGCTGAACTGGGCATCGTCGCCGGGCCCGGCCGCAGCGCCCGGGCCGCCGCGGCCGGGGTCCCCCTGGGTGCGCGAACGATGATCCGGCGCCAGCAACTGCACGGTGCCATAGCCGGAGAAGGTCACGCCGGGCGCGAGCGCGATGCCCGTCGGCGGACTGTCGGGAATGTGTTCGGCGACGGGAACGTCGGGCGCCGGCTCGTCGCCGGCCAGCGCCGTGGCGCCCGCCAGGCACAGGACGATCGCCATGCCCGCCCGGATCGCGCCCGCGACCGCCGCCCTGCGACGGCGAAGGAAACGCCGGACGGATGGCGCGCTTCTTGCGCCATCGGAAGGGCTACCCTGCTTGCTCATGCGATCCTTGTCGTCCATTCGTTTCCAGCGCGCAAAGTTCATGCCCGGATTTCCAGGCCGGGCGACGCGCCTGGCCACCCGCCCTGCCGAGTCGACCTTCTTGACCCTCCGCCGCACCCTGCTCCTGGCTTTCGTGCTGCTCGGCCTGCTGCCGAGTGCTGCATTGTCGTGGCTCAGCTTCACGCGCACCCGCCACGCCATGGTCGAACAGATCCAGCGCAACCTCACGGTGCAGGCGCGGGGCCTGCAGGCGGACATCGACCAGATGCTGTTCGAGCGCTTCGAGAATGCCATCGTCTGGAGCCGTTCCGAGCTGATGCGCGACCTGCGCCTGGGCGACGTCGACAAGCGCGTGACGAACTACCTCGTCGACCTGCATGCGGGCTACCGCGACGTCTACGACTATCTCGACTGCCGCGCCGAGGGCGGCAGGATCATCGCGAGCTCCGTGGCGTCGCGGATCGGCACCACGGCCCCGGCGACCGACCCCGCTTCGGTGTCGGTGCGCACGCGCCTGGACAACGCCGCGGTGACGCTGTCGCTGCCGACCGCCGCCACGCTGGACGACCGCGCGCCCCTGACGATCGAGACCGCCATCGACTCCCCCGATGCCCGCGCCGCCGCGTTCGATGCCCGCCTGCGCGCCGCTTTCGACCCGCGCCAGGTCAGCCGCCTGCTCGATGCGGCGGCCGTGGGCCGGCGCGTCATCGTGGTCGTGGACGACCAGGGGCGCTGGGTGGCGGCCAGCCGGGGACTGCGCGGCCTCGCGCTGCCGGACGCCGCCGGTCGCCAGGCCAGCCTGGCCCTGGCCGCCGGCACCGCCGGTGGCGTCGTCGCGCGCTCCCCCTGGCTGGAGGTGCCGGCCCTGGTCGGCCGCAGTCGCTCGATGCCCGGCGCGGCGTTCGGCGGTTCCGGCTGGACGACGCTGGTCTTCGAACCCGTCGACGCGGCCCTCGCGCCGGTCTCGCAGATGGCGACGATCTTCGCCGGCCTGCTGGTGGCGGTGTTCGTCGCCACGCTGCTCGCCGCGGCGTGGATCGTGCCGGCGATCTCGCGCCCGATCGTCGCCCTGACGGCCCGCACGCGCCGCCACCAGCAAGGGCTCGCCCTCGTCGACGAGGCGCCGCTGCGCTCGCGCATCGTCGAGATCGACCTGCTCGCCCGCGCCTACGACGACATGGTGCGGGCGGTCGAGCGATCGCGCGTCGAGCTCGTGCGCACGTCCAAGATGGCGATGCTGGGCGAACTCGCGGCGGTGCTCGCGCACGAGGTGCGTACCCCCCTGGGCATCCTGAGATCGTCCGCGCAGATCCTGCGCCGCGACCCCGGCCTCGCGCCGGAGGGCCGGGAGCTGATGGCCTTCATCGAGTCGGAGACCGAGCGCCTGAACCGGCTCGTCTCGACGATGCTCGACACCGCCCGGCCGCGGCCGCCCGCACCGATGCCCTGCGACGTGCACGAGCTGCTGCGCCGCTGCGCCCAGATGCACGACCTGCGGCGGGAGGCCGACGGCCTGGCGCACCCGACGCTGCTGGATCTGGCCGCGACCCGCCCCGTCGTCTCCGTCGACGCCGAGCAGCTGATGCAGCTCGTCTTCAACCTCCTCAACAACGCCAGCCAGGCCGCCGGCCCGACCGGCCGGGTCGAGCTGTCGACGTTCGACGACCCGGCCGGCCTGTGCATCGCCTGCGCCGACGACGGCCCGGGGATCCCGCCCGCGCTCGCCGAGCGGATGTTCGACCCCTTCGTCACCGGCCGTGACGGCGGCATCGGGCTGGGCCTCGCGGTGGTTCGCCAGGTCGTCGCGGCCCATCACGGCGACATCCAGGTGGGCCGCAGCGCGTGGGGCGGCGCCCGCTTCGTCGTCCGCCTGCCCCGGGCGACCGACAATGCCCTCGAGAAGGATTCCCCATGAACACCGTCACCGTCCTGGTCGTCGACGACGAGGCGCACATGCGCCGCGTCCTCGAGATCATGGTCCGCCAGCTGGGCTACAACGTGGCCAGCGCCGCGGACGGCGCGCAGGCGCTGCAGGTGCTCGAGCGCGAGAAGATCGACCTGGTGCTGACGGACCTGCGCATGCCGGTGCTCGACGGCATCGGCCTGCTGCGCGGCATGGCCGACAAGGCCATGGGCGTGCCGGCGATCGTGATGACGGCCCAGGGGTCGGTGTCGTCGGCCGTCGAGGCGATGAAGCTGGGTGCGGAGGACTACCTGCTGCGTCCCTTCGATGTCGAGGTGCTGGAGCTGTCGATCCAGCGCGTGCTTGCGCGCGGGCAGATGCGCATCGAGAACGACTTCCTGCGCGAGCAGGTCGATCGGCCCGACGCGGAGTTCTTCGGCACCAGTGCCGCGATGCAGCACGTGTTCGAGCAGGTGCGCCAGGTGGGCCCGACGCGGGCCTCGGTGCTGATCACCGGCGAGACGGGCACCGGCAAGGAACTGGCGGCGCGCGCGGTGCACCGCGCCTCCGACCGGCGCGCCAACCTGTTCGTGCCGGTCAATTGCGCCGCGATGCCGGCCGACATGGTGGAGGCCGAGCTCTTCGGCCACGAGCGCGGTGCGTTCACGGGCGCCGTCAAGGAGCGCATCGGCAAGTTCGAGCTCGCGTCCAAGGGCACCATCTTCCTCGACGAGATCACCGAGATGCCGATCGCGCTGCAATCGAAGCTGCTGCGGGTGCTGCAGGAGTCGAGCATCGAGCGGCTGGGCGGCAACCGCACGATCGAGCTCGACATGCGCGTCGTGGCAGCCTGCAACCAGGATCCGCGCGAGGCGATCCGCGCCGGGACGCTGCGCGAGGACCTCTACTACCGCCTCAACGTCTTCTCGCTCGCGCTGCCGGCGCTGCGCGAGCGCAGCGAGGACATCGCGGGCCTGGTGACGCACCTGGCGGCCAGGCAGGGCCGGTCCGTCGAGCTGTCTGCCGAGGCGCTGCGCTGCCTGCAGCGTTATGCCTGGCCCGGCAATGTGCGCGAACTCGAGAACGTCGTGCAGCGGGCGCTGATCCTCAGCCGCGACCGCGTGATCGAGCTGCGCCACCTGCCCGCGGACATGACCGCCGATGCCCGGGTCGCCGCCACGGCCGAGGCGGTCGCGGACGCCACGGACGACCGGGCCCTGGCGGCGATGCCGCTGGACCTGGCCCGGGCCACGGAGGCGCTGGAGTCGCGCCTCATCGCGGAGGCGCTGCGACGCACCGACGACAACAAGCGGCGCGCGGCGGCCTTGCTGGGCATCAGCGAACGCACGCTCTGGTACAAGCTCGGTCGCGCGAAGCAGTGAGCGCGTGACGGTTCGACGTCGATGGCGGGCAGGGTGCCCGCGACGGGCCCCGGCTCAGGCGAAGGCCGGCATGCCGCCATCGGGCAGCCAGCGCGTGACCTGGCCCGTCGCGCCCACCAGCACGTGGGCCACGCCCTGGTCGCGCAGGAACGCCGGGCCGTCGACGCCCTTGAGCATCGCGATCGTGGTGAGCGCGCCGGCCGCCAGGCAGGCGGGGGCGACGACGCTCACCGATTGCCAGTCGTGCACGGGCCAGCCCGTGCGCGGATCCAGCACGTGGCAGTAGCGACGGCCGGCGTGGTCGATGTAGCGCTCGTAGTCGCCGCTGGTGGCCAGGGCGCCATCGCCCAGGCGGACCTCGGCGGCGAGCTCGCCGGCGTTGCGCGGATGCGCGATGCCCAGCAGCCACGGCTGGCCGTCGCGCATCGGGCCCAGCAACCGGATGTCGCCGCCCAGGTTGACGTAGCCGTGCGCATGGCCGGCCTCGCGCAACAGCGTCGCCGCGCGGTCGGCGGCGTATTCCTTGCCGATGCCGCCCAGGTCGAGCTGCATGCCGGCCACCGGCAGGCAAACGCCGGCCTCCGACAACACGACGCGCTGCCAGCCGACCAGCGGCAGCAGCGCCGCGACCGCCGCGGGGTCGGGCGGACGCGACGCACGGAAGTCCCAGGCCCGGCGCAGCACGCCCGACGTGATGTCGAACAGTCCGTCGCTGGCCTCGTGCAACTGCGCGGCGAACGCGAGCAACTGCCGCGTCTCGTCGTCGATGGCCACCGGCGCGCCGGTGCCGGCCGCCGCGTTGATGCGCGACAGGATGCTGTCGGCCCGGTAGCGCGAGTACTTGGACTCGATGCGGTGCACCTCGGCCGCCGCCCGTTGCACCGCGTCCGCGGCGTCGCGGTCGCGGCGGGCCACGCCGTCGATCCTCACCCGGCAGGGCGAGGCCATGGCGCGGAACTCGTGCAGCAGGCCGGGTTGCATGCTCCGATCATCACTCAGAAAGTGCGCTTGATCCCGACCTGCCAGATGAAGGCGGACAAGGGCGACAGTCCCGGCGAGCCCGAGCCGATCACGCGAAAGCCGCTCTGCTGGCGATAGACATCCAGCTTGGCGTCCATCGACCAGTTCGAGTCGATGGCCCAGTCGTACTT
Organism: uncultured Vitreoscilla sp.; assembly: GCA_964418745.1. Taxonomy (GTDB): domain Bacteria; phylum Pseudomonadota; class Gammaproteobacteria; order Burkholderiales; family Burkholderiaceae_C; genus Scleromatobacter. Next base: position 196,268 of record CAYQMX010000010.1, on the reverse strand, counting down.
GGCGCCCACGTTGACGGCGCCATAGGCCGACAGCCGCTGGTCCAGGCTGTAGAAGCCGCTCTGGTCGGCCGGCGCGGGATAGCTGGCCGAGGCGGCATTCGGGTTCACGTAGAACGATGCCGCGCCCTGCGTGTAGTAGCGCAGGCTGGGCGTGAACGTCGAGTGGCCGTCGTCGCCGACGGGCACGGCCAGCGCGAGGTCGAACGTGTGCGAGCGGATGCCGAAGGTGTCGCCGTAGTAGCGGTAGCCGAGCTTGAGCGCCGAGCCACCCAGCCAGTGGTTCCAGCGTGTCTGGACGATGTTGGCGGCGCGCCGGTCGGGCCGGTTGTCGAACGACTTGTACGGGTCGTTGAGGTAGCCGTTCTCGAGGCTGCGCGTGTAGGAGACCTGCACCAGGTCGAGCGCGCTGAGCGCCTGCGTCAGCCCGATCTCGAACTCGTTGGTGTCCTTGTGCGCGTTGTGGACGACCTGGGTGTGCGGGTTGTTGACGTCCCGCGTCACGCCGACGCCGACATTGAGCGTGGTGTTCTGGTCGGGGGTCGAGAAGCGCGCCGACGTGGACAAGGCGTTGGACGTGTAGTCCGATTCCTTCGATGTGGCGCCGCCCACGCTGACGGCAGCGCGGTCGAAGTAGCGCGTGAGCTTGAGGTCGCCGCCGGTGCGCCGGTCGTGGAATTTCACGAAGCTGCTCGAATTCGTGTAGTACGCCGGCGAGGCGCCCGAGATCTCGTCGACGGTCAGGCTGCCCTCGGCCGACCATTGGCGCCCCAGCGGGATCAACGCATAGACCGACGGCGACGTCACGACGATCCGGTCCAGCAGGTTGCTGCCCCAGTTCAGGTTCGACAGGCCACCGCCGCCGCCCCCACCGCCCCCGCCGCCGCCGCCGCCGCCGCCGCTGGCCGAAGAGACCGTCGCGTGTCCCTGCGCCGGACTCACGCCCTGCACCGACTGCTTGACCGCGGTCGCGCCGGCGATGTTGATGCCGGCGTTCTTGTCCTGGGCGTCGCGGTAGCCGGAGACCTTGATCTCGACCACCGCCTGTTGCGGCGCTTCCTCGGCCCGCGCCGTGGCGCACATCACGCCTGGCAGCGCGCACGCGGACAGGACGATGGCACCGAGCTTCGTGCGATGGACGGATTCAGTTGCAGCCACAGCCACCTCCGCCCACGCCGTCGCCGCCCTTGGAGTCTTCCTTGCTGAAGTAGATGTGCGAGAAGAACGCCGACTCGAGCGGGTCGGTGTCCATCTTCATGACGTTGCGCGCGAGTTCGGCCTTCTCCCAGGGCTGGGGCGGTTGCACGTGGGCACAGCCTGCGCACAGCAGGCCGGCCGCGCAGGCGGCGGCGGGGACGAGTCTTTTCATGGGTTCGGTGTTCCGGAAGTGGGCGGACGCCGTCGACGGGACGGACGTCGCGCGGGATCAGTTCTGGGCGTGGGCCAGGGCCTGCTGGATGCCGGCCTCGACCTCGGCCGTGTCCTCGGCGCGGAAGCCGTTGTGCACGAGCAGCACCTTGCCGTCGGCGCCGATCAGGATGGACGTGGGCATGCCGCGGATCGCGTACTGCCTGGGCGTGACGCCCTGCACGTCGAAGGCGACGCGAAACCGCGGCGGCAGGGCGGCCAGGAAGGCGCGCGCGTCGTCGCTGTGCGTGTCTACATCGATCGCCACGATCTCCAGGCCCTTGCTGCCGTAGCGCGACTGCACGTCGTTCATCCACGGAAAGGACTGCTTGCAGGGGCCGCACCAGGACGCCCAGAAGTCCAGGTAGACGACCTTGCCGCGCAGGTCGGCCAGGCGCACGGTGGGCGCGCCCGACTGCGGGTCGCGGGTGGCGGGCAACTGGAAGTTCGGGGCCACGTCGCCGACGGCCGCGGCCCGGGCCGGCAGGGTGCCCGCGAACAGCAGGGCCAGGCCCATCAGGCCTGCCGCGGCGCCGCGGGGCAAAGCGCGGCGTTGGCGGCTCGAAACGGTCGGGGGTATCGCATTTCTCGACATCGAGATCCTTCGGGGAAAGGTTGCAGGGGCGGTCGTCGCGCCGCACGTCGCACCGTCGGATTGCAAGCTTCGAGCCATGCCGGGGGCATCGATGCGAAACCACATGTTTCGCCCGCACGGTCGTCCGGGGCGAAGGGTTCGCTGCAACGGCGTGCGGGGGCCGTCCTCGCGGCCGGCGCCGCGGCCGCGGACCCCGCAACGCGGTGCGTACCGCGCAAGAACTTGCGCGCCCGCTGCGCAAGCTTCGGCCGGCGCCACGCGTGCCGCGCGGCGATCCACCGCCGACGCGACCCCGTTCGTCCCGGCGAATGCATTCCGGCGTCCGCTTGGCGTGAAGCTTGCGGGAAGTGCGGTGCCGGGCATCGCCATGCCTGGCCTGCATCCACACGCCCTCCCGACGAAGAACCCGCCATGTCCCTGTCCCGCCTGCTCGCGCTCCTGCTCTCCTTCGCCTGCGTGCTGTCCGCGCGGGCGGCCGACGACTTCCTCGATCCCGACCAGGCCTTCCAGCCTTCGGTGCGGGTGCTCGATGCCCGGCGACTCGAGCTGCGCTACAAGGTGGCCGGCGGCTACTACCTGTACCGCGAGCGCTTCAGGTTCGCATCGCCGGATGCGACCCTGGGCGAGCCGCTACTGCCGCCAGGCGACCGGCACCACGACGCGGCGCTGGCCCAGGACGTCGAGACGTATCGCGACGCGGTCGTCGTGGTGCTGCCCATCGTGGCGGCCGGCCCGGCCTTCACGCTGGCCGCCACCCACCAGGGCTGCGCCGACAAGGGCCTGTGCTATCCGCCGCAGTCGCGCACCGTGGTGGTGACCTTGAAGGCGTTCGGCGCCGAGGCCGATTCGGCCCGGTTCGTGCCCGCGGCCGACGCGGCCGCCGCCGTCGTGCCCGGCGTTGCCGCCGGGGCGTTGGCCGCACCGGCCGGCCCCGGGGGTGCCGAAGTCGGGGGCGCGCCGTCGCGCGACGACGAAGGCCGGCTGGCCGCCGCGCTGGGCGGCGGCCGGCTCGTCCTGATCATGCCGCTGTTCTTCGTCGCCGGCCTGCTGCTGTCGCTGACTCCCTGCGTGTTGCCGATGGTGCCCATCCTGTCGTCCATCATCGTCGGCCAGGGCGCGAGCGTGACGCGGCTGCGCGGCTTCACGCTCGCGCTGGCCTACGCGCTGGGCATGGCCCTGCTGTACACCGCGCTGGGCGTGGCCGCCGGCCTGCTGGGCGAGGGACTGGCCGCCTGGTTGCAGAAGCCCTGGGTGCTGGCCACGTTCGCAGGGCTGCTGGTGCTGCTGTCGCTGTCGATGTTCGGACTCTACGAGCTGCAATTGCCGTCCGCGCTGCGCGACGGGCTGTCCAGCCAGGGCGACCGCATGCGGGGCGGACAGCATGCGGGGGTGTTCGCGATGGGCGGCATCTCGGCACTGGTGGTCAGCCCGTGCGTGGCCGCGCCGCTGGCCGCGGCCCTGCTGCACATCAGCCGCACCGGCGACGCCGTGCTCGGCGGGCTGGCGCTGTTCATGCTGGCCATGGGCATGAGCGTGCCGCTGCTGCTGGTAGGGGCGTCGGCCGGCGCGCTGCTGCCGCGCGCCGGGGCCTGGATGGACCGGGTCAAGCACGTGTTCGGCCTGCTGCTGATCGCCGTGGCCATCTACACCGTGCAGCCGGTGCTCGCGCCGCTGGCCGCGATGGCCTGCTGGGGCGTGCTGCTGATCGTCGGCGGCGCCACGCTGGGCGCTTTCGAGTCCGTTGCCGCAGGCACCCATGCGGGCGTCGGCCGCGCCGTCAAGGGCATGGGCCTGGTGCTGGCGCTGCTGGGGGTGCTGCAGTTCGTCGGCATCGCCAGCGGCGGGCGCGATCCCGCGCAGCCGCTTGCGCGCCTCGCGCAGGCGCGCGCAGGCGCGGGTGACGGCGCGCCGGTGTCGGCCGAGGCCGGCCCGCACTTCGACCGCGTGACCAGCGTCGCCGAACTGGAGCGGCGCCTGCAGACCGCCGGCCGTCCGGTGATGCTCGATTTCTATGCCGACTGGTGCGTCTCGTGCAAGGAGATGGAGGCACAGACCTTCGTCGACCCGGCGGTGCACGCGCGCATGGACAAGGCGCTGCTGCTGCGCGCCGACGTCACCGCCAATTCCGACGCCGACCGCGCGCTGCTCAGGCGCTTCCACCTGTTCGGCCCGCCCGGCCTGATCTTCTTCGACGCACAGGGCCACGAGCGGCAAGCCGTGCGCGTGGTCGGCTTCCAGGACGTCCCGCGCTTCGGCGGCAGCCTGGCCGTCGCCGGGCTCTGAGCAGCGGTACCCGTCGTCGTCCGAGCATGCAGGCCCGAGGGCGTCCGGCCCGCAAGGCGTTGCGGGCCCCGCAAGTTCGTTCGTGCACCTCGCGCCCGAGCGGGCGCGATGCGCCGCGTTGCACGCACCGCGTCGCGCGTGGTCGCCCCGGGAGCGACAGCTTGCTGACAGCCCCGGCGTCCCGGGGTCGCCAATGGCCCGGAGCTTGCGATTGAAGGTCACGGGGGCACTTCGCCGCCGTTCGCACTGGAAGGCGCAGGATGGCTGAGACCTTGAGGGAAGTACCCGGCCATGCGCCGCGCACCGGCACGGCCTGGTCGGTGTCGATGAACGGCGCCATGACGCCCGCGCTCGCGACGAGGCGCCCGCCGATCCCGGCCATGCCGGGCAAGCCTGCCGCCGGCGCGCACGACGGTGTCGTGCTGTCGATCGTCGTGCCGACCTTCAACGAGGCCGGCAACATCGGCGAGCTGCTGCGCCGCATCGATGCCTGCCTGGCGGGTGTCGACTGGGAAGTGCTCGTGGTGGACGACGACTCCGCCGACGGCACGGCCGACCTCGTCGCGGCGCTGGGATTCGGCGACCCCCGCATCCGCTGCCTGCGCCGCATCGGCCGGCGCGGCCTGTCCGGTGCCTGCCTCGAAGGCATGGCGCTGGCGCGCGGCCGGCACATCGCGATCATGGACGCCGACCTGCAGCACGACGAGCGCCTGCTGCCGGCCATGCTGCGCGCCCTCGCGACGGGCGACACCGACCTGGTGGTCGGCTCGCGCTATGTCGACGGTGGTTGCGTCGCAGCCTGGAATCCGACGCGGCGGGCGCTGTCGCGCACGGCCACGCTCCTCACGCGGGCGTTGCTGCGCGTCGAACTCAGCGATCCGATGAGCGGGTTCTTCATGATCCGCGGCGAGGCGCTGCGCGGGCTTTCCGTGCGCGGCGCCGACAAGGGCTTCAAGCTGCTGCTCGACCTCGTCGTCTCGGCCCCGGTGCCGCTGCGCGTCGTCGAGCTGCCCTATCGCTTCGCGGTGCGGCAGGCGGGCGAGAGCAAGCTCGGCGCCGGCGTCGTCTGGTGCTTCCTGGCCCTGCTGCTGCGCCGACTGCCCGACCGGATTCCGGGACGCTTCGTCCGGTTCTGCGCGATCGGCGGTTCGGGCGTCCTGGTCCACCTGTCGGTGCTGTGGGCGCTGCAACGCTGGCTGGGTGCTTCCTTTCCCGCGGCGCAGACCGGGGCCGTGCTGGTCAGCATGGCCAGCAACTTCGGCCTCAACAACGGACTGGCGTTCGCCGACCGGCGCCTGCACGGCGCGCAGCTGTTGACGGGCCTGTGCCGCTTCGCCTGGCTGTGCGCCTTCGGAGCCGTGGTCAACGTCGTCGTGGCCGAGGCCCTGCATCGCGCCGGCGTCGACCGCTTCGCGGCCGCCGGCGCCGGCATCGTCGCCGGGGCGGTCTGCAACTACCTGAGCGTGTCGAGGTTCGTATGGCGCTCGTAGGCGCGCTGCAGGCGTCGCGCCGGTTCGTCGCGCACGCGTCGTGGCGACCGTCGCTGTCGGCCGGCTGGCTGGTCGCGACCGGCGTCGTGCTGCACCTGGTGCTGGCGGCCTCGACGGCGCTGTCGCCCGACGAGGCCCACTACGCGCTGTACGGCGAGCATCCGGACTGGAGCTATTTCGACCATCCGCCGCTCGTCGGCTGGCTGCAGGCGCCGTTCGTCGCCGCCAGCGGCCACGACCTGCCGATGCGGGTGGTGCCGATGCTGGCCTGGCTGGTCGCGGTGCGCCTGATGATGGCGTTGTGCCGGCGCCTGCCGATGGCGGCCGACGGCGACCGGCCCGATGCTGCGCGCGTCGACGGCTGGGTGGCGCTGATGATGCTCGCCAGCCCGATGCTGAACCTGCTGGGCGTCGCGCTCGTGCCCGACACCTTGCTGATGGCGCTGGTGCCCGCCGTGATGTCGGTGACCTGGAGCCTGCGGTCGCCGGCGATCGCGTCCGGCCAGGCCCGCTGGCTCCTGCTGGCGCTGCTGCTGGGGCTGTGCCTGCTGTCGAAGTACACCGGCCTGTTCGTCGTGCTCGGGGCCTTGCTGAGCCTGTCGCGCTTCCATGGCGCGAGCCTGCTGCGGCGGCGCGGCGCCTGGACGTGCGCCCTCGTCGTCGTCGCGCTGGCGAGCCCGGTGCTGGCCTGGAACGTGCAGAACCACTGGGCCTCCGTCGCCTACCAGTTCGCGCATTCGATCGGCAACCAGGACTGGTCATGGCGGTCGGTGCTGCGCGCCGTGCTGCTGCAGCTGGCGCTCTACGGCCTTCTGCTGCCGATCGCCGCCGCGCGGGCGTGGCGCGCGAGGGCACGCTTCGGCGCCGCCGGGCCGCGCAGCGATGCGGGCGACGCACGGGCGCTGGTGCTGGCCTTCGCGGTGCCACTGCTGGTCGTCTTCGCCGCCATGGCAGGCCGCGGTTGCTCGCTGCCCCACTGGACCGCCTGCGGCTGGGTCGCGCTGGTGCCGCTGGCCGTGGCGGGCGTGCTGCGGATGGGCCCGCGCGGCGTCGGGGCCCTGGTGCTCTGGCAGGCGGCGCTGCTCGTCGCCATCCTCGGTGTCGTCCTCACGGGCGGCCCGGGCACCGAGGCCGGTGCGGCGGCGACGTCCGCCGCGGGCGTGCGCACCGTCGGCAAGCATCCCAATCCCGTCGCCGATCTGGTCGGCTGGCAAGCCGCCGCGGAACATGGCGCGGGACTGGTCGGACAGCACCGCGCCCGTGGACTGGCGGTGATGAACTGGTCGCTGGCCAGTCGGCTGGCGTGGTACGCCCGCCCGATGCCCGTGTTCGTCGTGCCCGATCACGACGACCAGTTCCGCCTGTGGTTCGGCGCGCTGCGGGCCGGCGACTCGGCGGTGGTGGTCGACTGGTCGTCGATGCCGCTGGCCGTGCCGATGGGGCCCGCCGGCTTCCGGACCTGTCGTCCGCTCGACCAGTTGCCGACCTTGTTCGACGGCCGCCAGCTGGCGCATTTCAGCTACCTGCTGTGCGAGCACTGGCGCGACGCCGACCCACGGCATTGATCGGTCTCTGACGGGCGGCAGGACGCCGGGCGCCAGCCTTGCTACGCTCGCGCTGCGGGCTGACCGGCTCGAGGCTCACACGGAGGCGCGTCGATGCCGCGGCACAGGAAAGAAACACACAGGATCAACACCGTCGGCTGGCTGCGTGCCGCGGTGCTCGGCGCCAACGACGGCATCGTCTCGACGGCCAGCCTGGTGCTGGGCATGGCGGGCAGCCAGGCCAGCCACGCCAACATCCTGCTCGCCGCGGTCGCGGGCCTGGTCGGCGGCGCCATGTCGATGGCCACCGGCGAGTACGTCTCGGTGTCGTCGCAGTCCGACACCGAACAGGCCGCGCTGGCGCAGGAGCGGCGCGAGCTCCAGGAGGACGGCCCGGGCGAACGGCGGGAGCTGGCCGCGATCTACGTGCACCGCGGGCTCGACCTTGCGCTCGCGCGCCAGGTGGCGGAGCAGCTCATGGCGCACGACGCGCTGGCGGCCCATGCGCGCGACGAGCTGGGCCTGTCCGACCTCACCGCCGCCAGGCCGTTGCAGGCGGCCATGGCGTCGGCCAGCAGCTTCGCGGTCGGCGCCGCGCTGCCGCTGCTGATGGTCGCGATCACGCCACCCGGCGCGGTGGCCGGGAGCGTGGCTGCCGCCGCCCTGGTGGCGCTCGCGCTGCTGGGTGGGCTGGCGGCCGGCACGGGCGGTGCGCGCATCGTGACCGGTGTCTTCCGGGTGACCTTCTGGAGCGCGCTGGCCATGGGGGTGACCTTCGGCATCGGCCGCGCGGTGGGCGTGTCGATCGCGTGAGCGGTCGCCGATCAGGCTGCCGGCGTGGCCCGGGTTGCATCGCAGCCGGAGTCCTCGGGCCTCACACCGTGCCGTGGGCCGTCACTGCCAATCTGGCAGGGAGAAGCTGCCACCGCGGTCTGCCAAGCGGGCCCCGGGCGGGCGCCGGGTCGGCGCGACCGTCGGTCTGGGTCCGAAAAAATCAACGGAATCAACGGCTTGCGTCGCCGTCGGGCGTCACCTGTGCGATGGCACGCGTCTTGATAGCTCCTGTCCGGGCGCGCCGATCCTGGCGGTGTCCGGATGAACAACCCAAGGAGACTGAGATGCGAAGCAACGAAGGCATGTTGGACCGCGGACTGCGGATCGGAGGCGGCCTGCTGCTGATCGGCCTGGCCGCCGCGGGCGTCGTCGGCGCCTGGGGCTACATTGGCGTGGTGCCCCTGGTCACCGGCGCCGTGGGCCTGTGCCCGCTGTATTCGATCCTGGGCATCAATACCTGCCCCGTCGAACGTCGCTGAACGCCGGGGCGCCGATGTGGCCGATCGCGCCGAGGAGACCGACGATGAACCAGCGCAGCAAGCTCCAGATCGAAGGTTTCTTCGATCCGGCCACGTGGACCGTCAGCTACATCGTCCTGGACGGGACGAGCCGCCACTGCGCCTTGCTGGACACCGTGCTCGATTTCGACGCCGCGTCGGGCCGCACGTCCACCCTCCATGCCGACCGGCTGGCTGCGCGCGTGCGCGAGCTCGGCGCGCAGGTGCAATGGATCCTGGAGACCCATGTCCACGCCGACCACCTGTCCGCCGCGCGCTACCTGAAGCAGCACCTGGGCGGGCGGATCGGCATCGGCGAGCGCATCACCACCGTGCAGGCGGTGTTCGGAGCGCTGTTCAACGAAGGCAGCGAGTTCGCGCGCGATGGCCGCCAGTTCGACCACCTGTTCGCCGACGGCGAGGCCTTCGCCATCGGTTCGCTGCCGGCGCGTGCGATGCATACCCCCGGCCATACCCCCGCCTGCATGACCTACATCGTCGGCGACGGCGAAGCCGCCGGCGCCCGCAGCGCGGCCTTCGTCGGCGACACGCTGTTCATGCCGGACTACGGCACGGCCCGCTGCGACTTCCCCGGCGGCGACGCGCGCACGCTCTTCCGCTCCATCAACAAGGTGCTGAGCCTGCCCGCGTCCACCGAGCTGTACATGTGCCACGACTACCAGCCCGGCGGTCGCGAGGTGCGCTTCATGAGCACCGTGGCCGAGGAGCGCGAGCACAACGTCCATGTGCGCAACGGCATCGGCGAGGAGCAGTTCGTTGCCATGCGCCACGCGCGCGACGCGACGCTCGGCATGCCCGCGCTGATGCTGCCGTCGGTCCAGGTGAACATGCGCGCCGGCGAACTGCCGAAGGCGGAATCCAACGGCGTGCGCTACCTGAAGCTGCCGCTGGACGCGCTCTAGCGTTCGTCCGCTGGCGGGGCGCGCGCCGCTCGGGCAGCATCCGGGTTCCGACTCACCCGCGCGGGGCCCGCCGCCCGCGCCTGCCGCCGATGGAAACGCCCGCTCCCACCGCGACGCCCGCGCTGCGCCACTTCGACGACCTGCCCGGCCCGCGCGGCGTGCCCTTCTTCGGCAACCTGCTGCAGATCGACGCCACCCGCATGCACCTGCAGCTCGAGCAATGGTGCGAGACCTTCGGGCCGGTGTTCCGGCTGCGGCTGGGGCGCCGGCAGGTGGTGGTGGTCGGCGACCACGCGCTGATCGCCACGGCGCTGCGCGACCGGCCCGACGGCTTCCGGCGCACCACCCGCTTCGAGCAGGTGTGGACGGAGATGGGGCTCGTGGGCGGCGTCTTCGGCGCCACCGGCGAGGCCTGGAAGCGCCAGCGCCGCATGGTGATGGCGGGGTTCGACCCGGCGCACGTCAAGCGGTATTTCCCGTCGCTGCAGCGCGTGGCGCTGCGCCTGGTCGAGCGCTGGCGGCAGGCCGCGCGCCGCGACGCCACCATCGACCTGCAGGCCGACCTGACGCGCTACACGGTCGACACCATCGCTGGCCTCGCGTTCGGCGCGGACGTGGACACGCTCGGCTCCGACGAGGACGTCATCCAGCGCCACCTCAACCGCATGTTCCCGGCGCTGTCGCGCCGCCTGTTCGCACCGCTGCCGACCTGGCGCTGGTGGCCGTCGGCCGCGGACAAGGCGCTCGTTCGCAGCGTCGCCGAGGTCAACGCCGCGGTGGACGACTTCATCGCCCAGGCCCGCGCGCGGCTGCAGGCCGACCCGGCGCTGCGCGCGCATCCGCACAACCTGCTCGAGGCGATGCTGGTGGCCGCCGACGAGCCCAGCAGCGGCATCACCGACCGCGAGGTGGCCGGCAACGTGCTGACGATGCTGCTCGCCGGCGAGGACACCACCGCGAACACGCTGGCCTGGACGCTGCACCTGCTGTGGGCCAACCCGGCGACGCTCGCGCGCGCGGTGGCCGAGGTGCGTGGGGTGTGCGGGGCGGTCGGTGCGCCCACCTTCGAGCAGGTCGGTCGGCTCGACTACATCGAGGCCTGCGCGCACGAGGCCATGCGCCTGAAGCCCGTGGCGCCGCAGAACGGCATCGAGGCGCTGCGCGACACCACGCTCGGCGACCTCCGCATCCCGCGCGGCATGATCGTGCTGGCCGTGATGCGGCGCGACGCCACCAGCGAGCGCCATGTCGCCGACGCCGCTGCCTTCAGGCCGGAGCGCTGGCTGGGCGAGGGCGACCCCGCGGCCGCGGCCAGTTCGGCCCGGCGGGTGTCGATGCCGTTCGGCGCCGGCCCGCGCATCTGCCCCGGACGCTATCTCGCGCTGCTGGAGATGAAGATGGCGCTGGCCGTGACGCTCATGCACTTCGACCTGGCTGACGTGGGAACGGTGGACGGCCAGCCGCCGCGCGAGCTGCTGCAGCTGGCGATGGCGCCGGTGGGCCTGACCCTGAAGCTGCACGAGCGCGTCGAGGCCGCGACGGCCTGAGCGCGCGGCGCCGCCTCAGGGCCGGCGGCCCGCGGCCGGGAACGCGCGCGCGATCAGCGCCAGCGCCTCGGGCGCATCCCATTGCCGTGCGCCGTGCACCTTGTCGACCACGCGGCCGCGGGCGTCCACCAGGACGGTCAGGGGCAGGGTGCTGGCGCCCAGCATGTGTTCCCACAGCAGGTGCTCGTCGATGAAGTGGCTGATCGTGGCATTGGTGCGGGCCAGCAGCTGCCGGGCCTGTTCCGGATAGTCGTCGGTGGAGATGCCGATGAGGGTGAACGGCACCGGATGCTCGAGCCAGGCCAGCCGTTCGAGGGACTGCATCTCCTGCCGGCACGGGCCGCACCAGCTGGCCCAGACGTTGATGAGCAGCGGATGGCCGCGGTAGCTCGCGAGCCTGCGCGACGGCCCGTTCAGGCCCAGCAGCGGCCCGTCGCGCAGGGGTTGGCCGATCGGCACCTCGCCGTCGTCGCCCCGTTCGGCCCGGGCGGTGCCGGGGCCGGCAAGGCGGGCGACCAGCAGCGCCGGCAGCAGTTTGAGCACGCTCCGCCGCGAGTCGGCCTGGATTGATGTTGGGAGAGGCTTTGCCATGGCCTCAGTCTAGACGCGACGCGCTGCGCGGGCGGCCTCGGGTACCTGCGCGCTACGGCGTGTCGCGCATGAGCTTGCGCACCAGGCCGGTGGCCGTGTCGACGCCGTGCTTGCGCATCAGTCGGCTGCGATAGATCTCCACGGTGCGGTGGCTCAGGCCCAGCCGCTTGGCCGCCAGCTTGCTGGTCAGGCCTTCCACCAGCAGGGCGCCGATCTCGCGCTCGCGCGGCGTCAGTTCGACGTCGATCGGGTGCGTGGCCGACAGGTCCTCCAGCGACCAGATGCACGCGGCGTGCGGCCGCGCGCGATCGAGCGCGTAGCCCGAGACATGGCACCAGAACAGCGAGCGGTCGCCGATGCGGCGCATCACGCGTTCGTCGGTGTAGTGGCCCTCGCCGCTCTCGCTCAGGCAGGCGACGATGCGCGTGCCGGTGCGCTCGTATTCCTCCTTCGACGGATAGATCACCTCGAACGACTGGCCCACCAGCGTCTCGCGCTGCGTGCGGAACATCTCCAGCAGCTTGAGGTTGCAGTCGACGATCACGCGGTGGCGCGACAGCGCGACGGCCACCGGCGAGAACTCGAACGCGCTGCGGTAGTCGAGCGTCAGCTCCTCGACCCCTTGCGACGTTGTCGGCGTATTCAGCGATCCCATGTCTGTCCCCTCGCATGCCGGCTCGCGTTCGCGCCTGCGCCGTGGTCCGGCCGACGCGCTGCGGCACCCTTCAAACCCTGGCCCTCGCGCCGCGGCGTGCCGGCGCGGTGCGCGCCGGCGTCGTGCCGCCCAGGCGCTGCGTCAGCCGCTGCGCCACGTCCAGCAGCACCCCCCGGTGGCGCTCCAGCGTGGCGGCGTCCAGCGTCGCCTTGTTGATGCACATCGCGACGCCGGCCACCGCCCGGCCGCCCGCGTCGAACACGGGGGCGCCGAACGACAGCACGCCGGCGCGCACGCCCTCGTCGTCGATGCTGTACCCGCGGGCGCGGATCAGTTCCAGTTCCTCGAACAACTGGCGCGTGTCCGCCGGGCCCTTGCCGGTCAGCGTGGCCAGCGGCCCGTCGGGAAACATCTTGTGCAGCGTCGCGGGCGGCAGGAAGGCGAGCGTGGCCTTGCCGCTGCCCGACAGGTACGACGGCAGGCGCACGCCGACGTTGAACGCCAGGCCCAGCGGCCGCGTGCTGTTCCTGACCGCGACGTAGACCGAATCCGTGCCGTTGAGCACGGACAGGATGACCGACTCGTCGGTGGCCAGCCCGATCTCCTGCCACAGCGCGCCGAACTCCTGGGCGACGTTGGTGTCGGCGATGAAGGCCTCGGCCAGGCCCATCACGCGCGAGCCCACCAGGAAGGCGCCGTCGGCCTGCCTGCGCAGGTAGCCGTGGTGCAGCAGCGTGTTGCACAGGCCGTGCACGGTGCTCTTGGGCAGCGCCAGTTCGCTGGCCAGCAGCGTGGCCGACATCGGGTGGCGCTGGCGCGCGAGGCGCTCCATCAGCATCAGCGCGCGACCGACCGCGGGCACCAGCGGCGCGGGCGTCCCGCCCCGAGTGGACGGGCCGGGCGATTTCCGGGTAGCCGTGTCTGACAAGAGGATCCTTTGCTTGCTGGTTCAGCCAGCTGAACTCGATTCAGCGGGGAAGACCAAAGTCTAGCAAGTCCGCACCAAATTGATGGCTGCCCGCAAGGTTCCGAGGGTAAGCACGGGGGCCGGCGGCGGGCGGGCCGCCGGTCGCGCGCGCCATTGCAAACGGGTGAAACGGCCCAACACCTGTAGTTGCGCGGAGAGTTGCCGCCGCGCACGCCTCCCTGGCCATTCCCGCACACCGAGAGAAACATGTCCCGCAAGGCCCGAATCCTTCTTTCTGCTCGCAAGCAGTTCGCCTCGTGCGGCTATGCGGGGGCGAGCCTGCGCACCATCGCGGCCCAGGCCGACGTTTCACTGACCTTGCTCAACCACCATTTCGGGAACAAGGCGGAGCTCCTGGCCGCCGTCGACGAGGCCTGCTCCGGGCCGGGCAAGGAGCGGATCGCGGCCCTGCGTTCGGTCATGCGGGCCGGCACCCACTCGTACACCGCGGCACAGTTGCTCGAGACCTGGGTGCACTCGGATTTCGAGATCGCGGGACAGGTCGACGGCGACTCGCTGCTGCGATTCTTCGCCCGCATGAGCCTGGACGGCGAGGCCGAGTCGGCGCCGCTGGTCGAACGGCTCGACCTCGCCGCCGAGGTGCTGATCCGGGGCCTGATGGACTGCTACCCCCTCAGCAGCCGGCGCAACGCCGCCAGTGCCTATCTGTTCGCCAGCGGCGCCGCGACGCAGTTCCTGCTGAGCGGCCCCCGCGTGTTCGGCGAGAGCGATGTGCGAGGCGCGCCCGGTCCGTCCCGGGCGGACGAGGTGCGGCTCCTGGCGATGCTCCATTCGGGCATCGAGGCCGCGATGGCCGGAGGCGTCGCCGACCTCGGCGTCGTGACCTGAGGTTCCTCGACGGCCGGGGGAACCGGCACGTCGACGCGGGCCCGGGCGCGTCTTCAGGCCCCGGCGTCGAACGCGGACTCGAGCTCGTCGACCAGGCTGCCGACGTAGGCGACCGCGGCGTGGATCGGCGCCGGCGAGTCCAGGTCGATACCGGCCATCTGCAGCAGCTCGAGCGGCTTGCGCGTGCCGCCGGCCCGCAGCACCGCCAGCCAGCGCTGGACGGCCGCGGGGCCTTCGTCGGCGACGCGTTGCGCCATCGCGGTGGCGGCGACCAGGCCCACCGAATACGTGTACGGGTACAGACCCATGTAGTAGTGCGGCTGGCGCATCCAGGTCATGCGTGCCCCCGCGTCGACCTCCAGGGCGTCGCCCCAGAACTCCGCCAGGATCTCGCCCTTGCAGCCGTTGAGCAGCGTCGCGGTGATGGCCTGGCCCGCCTCCGACAGCGCGTAGACGCGGTGCTGCAGCTCGGCTTCCAGCAGGTGGGTGACGAAGTTGTGGTGGTAGGTGCCCAGCAACTGCATGATCACGCTGCGCCGGGTGCGCGCGTCGGCGCTGCCGGCCAGGATGTGCCGGGCCAGCAGCATCTCGTTCATGATGGACGGCGCCTCCACGAACGGCATCGCCGGACGCATGTCGACGAAGCGCTGGTGCGCCATCGCCAGGGCGAAATGGCCGGCATGGCCCAGCTCGTGCGCCAGCGTGAAGACGTTGCGCATCGTGCCGGCCCAGGTGACCAGGATGTACGGGTGCACGCCGTACGGCGACGAGCAGAACGCGCCCGAGGACTTGCCGACGTTGTCGGCGCGGTCCACCCAGCGCCGCGTCAGCGCCTCGCGCACGAACGCGACGTACTCGGGCCCCATCGGCGCCATCGAGGCCAGGAGGGTGTCGCAGGCGTCCTCGTAGCGCACCTGCGGCTCGAAGACGGGATCCAGCGGCGCCTTCAGGTCGCAGTACAGCAGGCGGTCGAGGCCCAGCACGCGGCGGCGCAGCCGCGCGTAGCGACGCATGTGCGGGGCCAGTTCGGTGCGGATGATGCGCAGGATGTCGGTGTACAGCGACGCGGGCACCTGGTGCGGCTGCAGCAGGAAGTCTTCGGTGCTGCGGTAGCGGCGCAGCCGCGCCAGCGCCACGTTCTTCTTGACCTCGGTGGCGAAGGTCGCGGCGTAGGTGTTGTTGCAGGACGCGAGGCCGGCACTGAAGGACGCCCACGCCGCGCGGCGCACGCCGACGTCCGCATGCGACTCGTAGGTCGACTCGAACAGGTTGAAGGAATTGGGCCGCTGCGTGCCCTGCGCGTCCACGAAGGGCGCGAAGCGGATGTCGCTGGACTTCGAGCGGTTGTAGATCGTCGCGGGCGCGCCCAGCACCTCGCCGAGCGACGCCAGCACGCCTTCGGTCTCCGCGCCCAGTCGGTGCGGCCGGGTCTCGAGCAGCTTGCCCAGCGGCACGCGGTGTGCGGCCAGGCCGTCGTCCTGCGCGAGGAACCGCTCGACGGTGCCCGCCGGCAGGTCGAGGATCTCGGCGTCGACGAAGGCGATGCTCGCGGCCAGCCGGGCCGCCAGCGCGTTGACGCGTGCGAGCGCCGCCTGGTGCTGCGGGTCGGTGCCGTCCTGCGCGTTGCGCAGGTAGGCGAAGGTGCTGACCCGCATGAAGCGCTGCTGCAGCGTCTCCACCGTGTCCAGGCAGCGCGCCAGCGTGGCGGCGCCGTCGCCCAGGCGGCCCTGCCAGGGCGCCACCTCGGCCCGCGCCGCGTCGACCGCGTCGAACTCGGCCTCCCACTGCGGCAGGGAGGCGAACAGGTCGCCCAGGTCCCAGGTCGATTCGAGGGGCACGTCGGCCCGTGCGAGACGGCTTTGCATGTCGGTTCGTCCAGGAGGTCGAGGGCGGTGCAGCGGGCGCGCCCGGCGATCGGGCGGCCGGAGGCGCCCGGCTGGCGGCCACGTTAGCACGCGCCGCCGGCGCGTTCAGGACGCCGGTGTCGCCTGGCCAGCCATGCCCAGGCGGGCCGCCAGCGCCAGCAACCCCGCGTTGACCGGATTGCGGTGCAGGAAGCTGTCGCGGAATTCGTCCGGCACGTCCGCGCGGGCGCGGGCCAGCACCCAGTCGCGTCCCCGTGCGACGACCTGGCGGCCCTGCGCCTGGTTGCCGGCGGCGAACAAGGCCTTGCCGCAGATCAGCCACAACTCGGCGCGGTACCCGTAGGGGTAGTCGTGCGTCTCGGCCAGCGCGAGCGCGGCCAGGGCATGCTGGCCTGCTGCTCGCGCGTCGGCTTCGACCAGCGCCTCGGCGGCATAGAGGTGCGTGGCCATCACATGGCCGGCGAAGCCGTGCAACCGGCATCGGCCCCGGATGTCCTCGAACGCGGCCGCGGCCTGCTCCGCGGGAAGCGATCGCGCCAGCGCCATCTGCAGGGTCTCGCGGTAGGACTGTCCGCAGCCGGGCGGCAACCAGGCCAGGGTCGCCTCCAGGGCGGGCTCGCCCGGTTCGGCCCGCTGGCGTCGAAGCGCGCAGTCGGCCAGCGCGATGCGCACCCGCAGGCCGGCGTTGCCGCTGCCGGCCACCGGCGGGCTGGCGACCAGGTGCTGCACCCGCGACCACTGGCCGAGTCGTTCGAAGCAGGTCAGGCGGGCGACGCCCAGCTGGGCGCTGCTGTCGGCGTAGTGGCGGGTCGCCAGCTTGCTGGCCTGGTCCACGGCCTCCAGCGCCTGGCCGAAGCGGCCCGCGCGCTGCAGGGCCTGGCACAGGGAGGTCATGATGATCCCCGTGTTGGCCGGCAGCGAGTCGTGCAGGCGGGTGATCTCCAGCGCCTGCGTCAGCAGGTCCAGTGCCTCGACCAGCGCGCCACGCTCGCCCACGGTCCTGCCCATGTTGCTCAGCACGGTGGCCAAGTGGTGCGGTTCGCCGACCTCGTGCGCCAGCGCGATCGCCCGCCGGTGGTGGGCCATCGCCTCTTCCTGGTGGCCCAGGTCGCCGTGCAGCAGGCCGAGGTAGGTGTGCAGTTCGCCCTGGCGAACGGAGGGCGCGTGGGCCTGGACCCAGGCCGAGCACGCCTGTGCCTGCGCCAGCGCCTCGGCCAGGCGATGCAGCCGCAGCAGCAGGATGACCAGGAAGATCCGGCACGTGGTCGCCTGGGCGTCCTCGCCCAGGCGCAGCGCCTCGTCGAGTGCACGCGACGCGAGCGATTCGGCCACCGCGTCGTCGCGTCGCATCATCGCCAGGTCGGCGCGCTGCACGGTGGCCTGCAGGGCCTGCGACGGCGTGGCGGCCAGCGCGTCCAGGCGGTCGCAACGCGCCAGCGCCGGCGTCGTGTCCCGGTCGAGGACGAGTCCGATGCGGTTGGCCTCGAACTGGCTGGCGAAGGCGGCGTTCCTGTCGCCCGTGGCGAGTTCGAGGTCCGCCTTGCGCTCGAGGAACCGGAGTTGCTCGCCGATGCGCAACGCCTTCGCCGCCCGCCGCGCGGCCAGGCCCAGCCAGTGCGGCGCGCGCGCCGGCGATTCGCCGGCGATCCAGTGGCGCGCGATGTGGGCCGGTTCGCCGTCGTGGTTCTCCAGCCAGCCGGCCACCTGCCGATGCGCGTGCGCCGCGATCGCCGCCGGCACGCTGCGCAGCACCGCGTCGAACACGAGGTCGTGCACGAACTGCGTGCCCTTGAGCACCTGCGCCGACTCCAGCTCGCGCCACGAGTCCGCCAGCGACAGCGCGCTGACGCCCAGCACCGACTCTGCCATCTCGATGCTGAATTCGACGCCCGCGATGCTGGCCAGCCGAGCCAGCGCCGCGGCGCCGGGCGAGAGGCGCTCGATGCGCTGGTCGATCAGGCGATCCACCGACCCCGGTCGCGGCAGGCCGGCGTGCGGCAGCACCTCGGTGCGGCCTTCGAGCCAGGCCTGCTTGAGCGTCTCCAGCACGAACAACGGGTTGCCGCCCGTCTGCCGCCACAGCTGCGCGGCCATCGCGGCCGAGCCGACGGCCAGGTCCAACGTGTCGATCAGCTCGGCCAGCGCGGCCTCGTTGAGGGGCGTGACGACGATCAGGGTCGAGCGGACCGCCTCGGCGAGCGCGGCCTGCAGCGTGCGCAGCGCACTGCCCGCATCGGAGGGGCGGAAGCCCACGGCCCAGCGCAGTGCGGAGAGCTGGTCGTCGGTCATCAGCGCGAGCAGCATCTCGAGGCTGGCCGCGTCGGCGAAATGCAGGTCGTCGATCACGATGCCCTGCAGGCCGGCCGTGCACCGCAGGTAGTCCGCGAGGGCCTTGCGCAACCGCAGGCCTTCGCCGTGCAGCGGCCCGGCCGACGCGTCGCCCAGCTCGGGCAGCAGGCGGGCGAGGGCGGCGCGCGTCTCGACGTCGGTGGGCAGGCCGGCGCCGGCTTCGCCGACGGCGCGCAGCAGGCGCGCCAGCGTGGCGAACGGCACGTCGGCGTCGCCGGGGCGCGCGGCCGCGGACACCACGTCGGCGCGCCGCTCGGCGAACTCCTTCAGCAGGCGGCTCTTGCCCATGCCGGCCTCGCCGACGATGGTCGCCACCTGCGCGGCGTCCCAGGCCTGGGCCAGCAGGCGGTGCTCGCGCTCGCGCCCGATCGTCTGCGGAGGCCGCAGCACGGCCATCGGCAGGGCCCGCTGCGCGCGCGCGACGCCGCGGGGCCCCACCCGCTCGACCGTGGCCAGCAAGGCGAGCGTGGCGGGCGAGGGCCGCACGCCGAGCTCGTCCTTGAGCACGCGTTCGCAGGCGTCGAAGGCGGCCAGCGCCGAGGCCCGATCGCCACCCAGGTAGTGCAGGCGCATGACGCGCTGGTGCGCCAGTTCGGAGATGGGTTCGTCGCGCAGCAGCGCCTGCGCCGCGCGCAACGCGCCGGCGGTGTTGCCGGCGTCCTCCAGCGCCTGCGCGCGGGCGCGCAACGCGTCGCGCGCCCGTTCCGCGCGCGCCTCGCGCTGGCGCATCAGCCACTGGTCGAAATCCGGGGCGTCGCCGAAGCTCAGGTTGCCCAGGACGTGCCGCGCGCCGGCGAGGTCGTGGCCCAGTCCGTCGACCAGGCGCAGGCTCTGCGCGCCGACGGCCACGTCCACGCCCAGCGCGCGCTTGAGCCGGAACAGGCGCTGGCGCAGCACGGTGCGGGCCTGTGCCTGCGACGCCGCGGGCCACAGCAGCGGCCCCAGCCGTTCGCGCGGCGTGGGGCCCTCGATGGCGAGCCAGGCCAGCAGCGCCGCGTCGCGCGCGGCCAGGCCGACGATGCGGCCGTCGCCCAGCACGATCTCGTGCGCGACCGCCAGGCGCAGCCGCAACGCGCCTGCCGGACGATCCGCGGCGACGGCGACGCCGTCGTCCGCCGCCCCGACCTCGCCGCTGTCCGCCACGTCCCCCCGCGCTCTCCCCATCCTGCATCCTCTCGTTGCGGTCCATCAGACCACCGGCCCGGACGGCGCGCAATCCCGCAAGCTTGATCCGACGCAAGCTGTTGCCAGTTCGCGGCGGCGCCTTGCGCCGTAACGCTGCCATAACGCAGGGCCTGCCACAGTGGCGCGACAGCCTCGACGTCGGACCGTTCGGGCAACGCCGCGGTGCCGAGGCCGGTGGTCGCGGGCTCGAAGACATACCGAAG
Organism: uncultured Vitreoscilla sp.; assembly: GCA_964418745.1. Taxonomy (GTDB): domain Bacteria; phylum Pseudomonadota; class Gammaproteobacteria; order Burkholderiales; family Burkholderiaceae_C; genus Scleromatobacter. Next base: position 176,487 of record CAYQMX010000010.1, on the reverse strand, counting down.
GTGGAGGGGGAAGGCCGGGGCGCGGATTGCGGCGCCCCGGCGCGGCGGGCGCCGCGGTCGATGGTGCTGGCGGCCGGCACCTTGCTTCAGGCCGTGGGCGACGTGCCCGCTTGCGCGAACAAGGCGTTGGCCACCGGCGGCTGCGCCTGGCCGATGATGGCCGAGAACAGCGCGAGCGTGGTGACGACGGAGGCGAGGACGGCGACGAGGCGCTGGGTGCGGGTGGTGGCGTTCATGAGAGATTCCTGGTGGGTTGGGGAAACACGTTGTCGATGGATGAACTGTGTTCCGGGACCCCCCGTCGCGTCCTGCAGCGGGATGAAAGCGGCCTGAAACGTTCTGAATGCCGCGGCACCCGGGTCGTAACCGGCCGGCGCTAGACTGCCGCCAGATTCCCGCCGCTCCAGGACGCCCGCGTGTACTTCCAGAAGATCCGCCACCCGTCGAACTTCCGCTTCGCCACCGCCCACGCCGGCGACGCCCTCCAGTTCGGCGGCGCCGCGCCGCTGCGCTCGCGCGTGCGCGACCTGGGCGAGGACGTGTTCCACGTCGAATTCCGCGACGACGCCCGCTGGCCGCTGGACCCGCGGCTGCTGCGCATGCACGAGGACGCCTTCGACGGACCCTCGCGCCACAGCCTGGGCTTCGACGCCGACGGCACCCTGCGGCTGACCGGCACCAACGTGCTCGCCGGCGTGCCGGGCGCCTGCGTGGGCGTGTGCGGCAAGGCCTGGCTGGTGCAGTTCGCCCGCAGCGACGAGATGCGCTTCTACGGCCAGGGCGAGAAGGTGACCGGGCTCGAGAAGACGGGCCGGCGCACCAAGTTCTGGAACCTGGACGTGTGGGGCGATCACCCGATGCCGGTCATCATCGACGGCCAGGCCGACCCGCAGTACGCGGCCGTCCCCTACCTGCTGATCCGCAACGGCTCGCAGTGGGTGGGCCTGCTGGTCGATCACCCGGGCAACGTGTTCATGGACACGGGCTCGAACTGGTTCTTCAGCGGCAAGGACGACCTCGGTGCACCGCCCGCCCTGTGGTTCGGCGCCGACGAGGGCCTGCCGGCGTTCTACGTGATCGCGGGCGACGGCGCCGCCGACGTCACGCGGCGCCTGCAGCGCCTGGTGGGCGTCACGCCGCTGCCGCCGCTGTGGTCGCTGGGCCACCACCAGTGCCGCTGGGGCTACGCCGGCACGCGCGACCTGAACATGCTGGATGCGGCCTTCGAGGAGCACCAGTTCCCCAACGACGGCCTGTGGCTGGACATCGACTACATGGAGGACTTCAAGGTCTTCACGACCAGCCCCGCGCAGTTCGGCGATCGCGCGGCCGAACTGCGCGCCCTCGCCGACAAGGGCCGCCGCGTGGTGCCCATCCTCGACCCCGGCGTCAAGGTGGCGCCCGGCTACGAGGTGGCCGAGAGCGGGCTGGCAGCCGGCATCTTCTGCCAGAACCCGGAGGGCCAGCCCTACGTCGGCTTCGTCTGGCCCGGCCGCACCTGGTTTCCCGACTACTCGCTGCCCGAAGGCCGGGCCTGGTGGGCGGGCTACGCGCGCCAGTTCCGCGACTGGGGCTTCGGCGGCGCCTGGATCGACATGAACGACCCGAGCACCGGCGCCGCCGAGGTGGACGACATGCGCTTCCAGCACGGCCGCTGGGACCACTGGACGTACCATAACCTCTACGCCACCGGCATGGCCCAGGCCACCTGGGAAGGGTTCAAGGCGGCGCGGCCCGACGAGCGTCCGTTCGTGCTGTCACGCAGCGCGGCGGCCGGCTCGAGCCGCTGGACGGCGCTGTGGACGGGCGACAACTGGAGCAACTGGCACCACCTGCGCCTGTGCATTCCCGGCACGCTCAACCTGGCGCTCTCGGGCATCCCGTTCAACGGCCCCGACGTGCCCGGCTTCGGCGGCCATGCCGATGGCGAACTGGCCGTGGCCTGGTACAAGGCCGGCATGCTGTTCCCGTTCCTGCGCAACCACTCGGTCAAGGGTTCGGTGCCGCAGGAGCCCTGGCAGTTCGGGCCGGACGCGCTGGCCATCATTCGCCACTTCGTGCGCCTGCGCTACAAGCTGCTGCCCTACCTGTACCAGCTGTGGGTAGCGCAGGCGCGCGACGGCTCGGCCGTCATGCGGCCGCTGTTCCACGACTTCGACAACGCCGACGGCCTGGAGCTCGATCGCATCGACGACCAGTTCCTGGTCGGCCCGGCGCTGATGCAGGCGCCGCTGGTGCACCCCGGCCAGCAGCAGCGCGCCGTGGCGCTGCCCGGCACGGGCCGCTGGCTGGATGCTTGCAGCGGCCGCTTCATCGAGGCCGGACGCAGCGTCCATGTGCGCAGCGATGCGGCGTCGACGCCGCTGTACGTGCGCGAGGGCCAGCTGGTGCCGCTGCAGCCGGGCGAACGCACGACGCAGTCCAACGACCTGGCGGAGATCGAGCTGCACGTGATCCTGGGCCGCGACTGCACCGACGAGGCCCGGCTCGACTACGCGTTCGACGACGGCCTGAGCTGCGGCCACGAGCGCGGCGAACGCAGCGTGGTGCGGTTCCGGGCGATGCGCACCGGCGACGCGATCGCGCTGCGCGTGGAGGTGCTGCAGGCGGGCTGGAAGCCGCTGCGCGTGAGCGTGGTGGGCTACGACGGCGCGACGTCGGCGGTGCTGCAGCTGCCGTCGGGCGCGCTCGCCCAGGCCCTGGACGCGGACGCCTGGACCTTCGCCGGCAAGCCGCTGGCAATCGCGCGCGGGGCCGCCGTCACGGTGTGAGCGTGGACGACGCGCGCGGGCCGGTCGCGGGGCGACCGACCCGCGCGCGAGCGCAGGCGGCGGGCGGCTTCAGGACGCCGTCAGCAGGTCGGCCAGCTCGTTGAACGAGGCCTCGTAGCCGGGGAACTGCTTGCTGCCCTCGGCGACGAACTGTTCCCTGCTGACCTTCTTCTTCCAGAGCGCCTCGCACTCGCCGAAGAACCAGGCGCGGTCCGCGCTGGACTCCAGCGGAATGCGCTTGTAGTTCGGATCGGCCTTGACCTGCGCGATCACCGCCGACATCTTGTTGTCGAAGGCGCTGGGCGCGGCCATCGAGACGGTGGCGGTCATCAGGCCGGCGGCCAGCACGGCGGCGGTGGCGATGGCGGCGACGGCGCGTTGCGCCTTGTTGCCGTGGAACTGGGTCATGTCTATCTCCAACTTGGGGTGGGAAGCACGCGCACGGCCGGCCGTCCGTGGCGCGCTGAAAGGGTTGTCCGACTCAGACGCCGGTCAGGCTGTCGAGCGGTTGCGGGCGGCGCGCACGTCTGCAGCGCCGTTGACCGGAAGTCTAGGTCGAAGGGGCACGCGCGTCACTGCAGCTCGTGCCTCCAATCTCGCACTTCGTCGCATTGGTCGGTGGGGTTGCCGCGGCGGACTCGGCGCCTGCTCGACGGCAGCGAGCGAGGCCCGGGCGCATCGATCGCGACACGGCATCGCCGCCCATCCCGGTGCCGGCGCTGTGGCCGTCGCGCTGGCACGCCGCCTTCGGCTGGCGCCGACGGGCCGGCCGTGTCTCCGGACACGCGCCGTGAATACCCATTGCCGTACCTTTCAGGGCGTCGCGCGATGCTGACGCGCCGTTCCCTGGGCGCGCAGGTGACAACCTTGACTCGGAAGATTCCGACACCTAGTTCATGGGGGAGCACGGCGCCGTTGTCGCGCAGGCGCGGAAATTAATCGGAATTTAAGAGAGCCGCGCCACGATTGACGCGTGCCCGGACTGCCTGATCGAAGGACATCGCACATCCCCGGAACAAGGTACAGACCGCGCGCCGTCGTTCATGGAAACATCCGGCCTCCGTTGCGCAGTCCCCTGGCGGGGCTGCGCGATAACCAGAAACAGAAGCGGACAAAAAGTTCGTGCGTGTCGTTGAACCATTGGCGCAGTGGGAGGAATCGACCGCATGCGTGGCGCGCTTCGAACCCGGCGTGCGCACGGACACCACCGTTGACCCCGGACCTGAGGAGGGCCCATGAAATCAGTCGTCCTGTTCCTTTCGGCCCTGGCCTGGACGCTGCCCGCGATGGCGGGCATCGAGCTGGCCCAGAAGAAGAACTGCCTGAGCTGCCACATGCTCGACCAGAAGCTCGTCGGCCCGGCCTACCGCGACGTCGCCGCGAAGTACGCGGGCCGCGACGACGCGCTGGCGTTGCTGTCGGCCAAGGTCCAGAAGGGCGGCACCGGCGTCTGGGGCAGCGCGGTGATGCCGCCCAACCCGGTCACCCCCGACGAAGCACGCGAGCTGGTCGGCTGGATCCTCTCGCTGAAGAAGAACTGAGCCCCTGGGATCCAGAGGCACTCGGTGCGCGGGTTCGTCGAACCCGTGCGGCCCACCCACGTCCCCAAGAGGAGACCCGTCCATGAATCCCGCAGGAAGAACCGCCGTCCGACCCTGGTCGGCGGCTGTCGTCACCCTCGTGCTGGCGCTCGCCAGCAACCTCGCCCAGGCGGTGCCCAGCTTCGCTCGCCAGACCGGGCAGCCCTGCGCCACTTGCCATGTGGGCGGCTTCGGGCCGCAGCTCACCGACTACGGCATCCAGTTCAAGCTGACCGGCTACACCACCACCCGGGGCGGCGACTGGGTGCCGCCCGTCGCGGGCATGGTGATGGCCGGATTCACGCACACGAGCAAGTCGCAGGACCCCGCCGCGCTCGACGGCCACTCGCTCACCGGTTCTCTCAAGGGCAACGACAACGTCACGCTCGACCAGGCCTCGCTGTTCGTCGCCGGCCGCATCAGCGACCACGTGGGCCTGTTCTCCCAGCTCACCTACGACGGCATCGCGAAGCACACCTCGATCGACAACATCGACCTGCGCGCTGCGACGACGACGCCGGTCGGCGAGCACCTGGCCGTGCTCGGCGTGTCGGTCAACAACAACCCGGGCGTGCAGGATCCGTTCAACACCTTGCCCGCCTGGGTGTTCCCGTACATCGGCTCGAACGTCGCGCCCGGGCCCGGGGCGAGCGCCATCCTCGACGAGGCGTTCGGCCAGAAGGCGACCGGCGTGGTGGGCTACGCCCAGCTCGACGGCACCTGGTACGGCGAACTGGGCACCTACCGGATGCAGACGCCCACGCTGCAGAAGGACTTCGGCATCGCTGCCGACGACCGCGATCCAGGCGCATTGCGGGCACCGCTGTATGCGCGCTTCGCGGCCCGCAAGAGCCTCGGGTCGTCGTCGATGGAAGCCGGCCTGGTGCTGTTCAACACCGGCTACCAGCCCGACCGCTCCGCGCCGGAAGTGACCCACATCCGCGACCTGGGCGTCGATGCGAGCTACCGCTGGACCGGCGCCGGCGGCGACACCGTGACCGTGCTGGGCAACGTGATCCGCGAGACCCAGGCCGGCGCCAACCTGACCGAGTACACGGTCAACGGCTCCTACTACTGGGACCGGTCCTGGGGCGCCACGCTGCAGCGCTTCGGCGTGAACGCGCCCGGTCTCGGATCGCGCGGCACCCGCGCCCAGCTGGACTGGACGCCGTTCGGCAAGGCGGCGCCCAGCGGCGGCATCGACGCCAACCTGCGGCTCGGGCTGCAGCTGACCGCCTTCGACAAGCTCGACGGCGCCTCCGGCTCGGCCGCCAGCGACGCGAACAGCCTGTTCCTGTTCGCCTGGCTGGCGTTCTGAGGCGCGGCGAGTCCACCCGCGCTGCGGCGCCGGCGGTTCCCGGGTGCGCGCGATTGCGCGAGCGAGGCCGGGCGTGCGCGAAGCGCTGCCCGAGGGGCGGGGGTCGATCCGCCTGCCCGGGGGTCGTCCGATGGGTGCAGCGGATCGCGGAACAAGCCCGCAAGAACCTGCGGGCATCGCGTGAAAGTGCGCAATGGATTGCGGGCCCTCCCGGCATGGACCCGAGCTCGCCGGCGGCGTGGCTCGCACCCGATCGTCCCGCGCGCACCGTGGACGGAGGGCGGCGCCGCGCGCCGGTCCCGGATCGGATGCCTTGGCCCGGAGCTTGCGTAGACAGCAAGGATCCGCAACGTCTGGCGGTGCGGGCCATGTGGTGCCACGCCTGGCCCCTCTGCCGCTGGACCCCGTGAATCACCGCCCGATTCGAGACCCTGGCCGAAATGAACCACTGCAAACTCTTGAAGACCGTCCTCGTCGGACTTGCCGCGCTCGCGAGCCAATGGGCTTGTGGTGCGCCGCGGACGCTCCTTCCCGCCGAGAGCCGGATCGACTTCGTCGTCAAGGAGATGGGAGTTCCGGTGCAGGGCACGTTCAAGCGCTTCGAGTCGACACTCGACATCGATCCCGCCAATCCCGCCCGCTCCAGCGCGCAATTGAAGATCGACGTGGGCTCCCTGAGCACCGGCACCGACGAGGCCGATGCGATCGCGGTGGGTGCGGACTGGCTCGACAAGGGCCACACGCCCTACGCGTTGTTCAAGTCGCAGTCGTTTCGCAGCCTCGGAGGCGGGCGCTTCGAGGCCCGCGGGCAACTGGCGCTGCACAACCGTGCGCGCGATCTCGTGCTGCAATTCGTCAGTGCCGAGCAGGCCGGCGGCAAGACCCTGATCACCAGCGATTTCGTGATCCGGCGCTCCGAATTCGGGATCGGCGCCGGTGAGTGGAACGAGGCCGGTGTCGTCGCGGAAGAAATTCCCGTCAAGGTGCGGCTGATGCTGGCGGCGCCTACGGCGCCATCGAAATGAGCGCGAACGCGACGATGGACACCGGCCTCGCGATCGCGGTTGCGGACGGGCCGGCAGCCCCGGCGCTGCGCACGCGCGACACGCCCTGGATCCGTGCCGAAGGCCTCCAGCTGCAATTCGACCGCGGCGCCATCCATGCCCTGGACGGACTGGACTTCCACCTCTGCAAGACCGAATTCGTCGCCGTCGTCGGCCCCAGCGGCTGCGGAAAGTCGAGCCTGCTCAACCTCGTCGGCATGCTCGAGGCGCCGACGGCGGGCCGGCTCTTCATCGACGCCTTGCCGTATGCCGACGTGGCCGACCCGGCCGCGTTCCGGCGCCGCCATTTCGGCTTCGTCTTCCAGTCCTTCCACCTGATCCCGACGCTGACGGCGCTCGAGAACGTGCTGCTGCCGACGATCGGTGCGCGCGATGCGCGACGCGACAGCCTGGAGCGTGGCTGGCAACTGCTGGCCAACCTGGGGCTGGACAAGCGCGCGCGCCATTTCCCGGCGCAGCTCTCCGGCGGCGAGCGCCAGCGCGTGGCGATCGCGCGGGCGCTGATCAACGAGCCCGACGTGATCGTGGCCGACGAGCCGACCGGCAGCCTCGATTCCGCGGCCGCCAGGCAAGTGCTGGACAGCCTGGAGGCGATTCGCGCCAGGACGCGCATCACCATCCTGATGGTCACGCACGACAGCGAAGTCTCCGCACGATCCGACCGCATCGTGCATCTGCGCGACGGTCGCGTCGACCCGAGCCGGGACGACAGGCCATGACGCTGCTGCAGCTGGCCGTGCACAACCTCCTTCGACGGCGGGCCCGCACGGCGCTGACCGTCTGCGCCGTCGCCCTGGGCATCGCGGCGATCGTCGCCTTGACTGGCATCGCCTGGGGCTTCGAGGCGAGTTGGCAGAAGGCCAACGACTCGCGCGGGACGGACCTGATCGTCACCCGCGTCGCCAGCGAGAACTCGATGCCGTCGCCGTTCCTGGCCGAGGCCGGCACGCGCACGCTCAAGGGCATGCCGCACGTCCAGGACGTCGTGGGCCTGCTCAGCGAGATGCTGAGCGTCAGCGCGGATGCGCCGCCGGTGTTCGTGTTCGGCTGGGCCTGGGACAGCTACCTCTGGAAGCATCTCCAGCTGGTTCGCGGGCGCTGGCCGGCGTCTGACGAGGAGGCCGGCGTGGTGCTGGGATCGATCGCCGCCGACCTGCTCCACAAGGGGCCCGGGGACGCGCTGGAGATCGAGGGCCGGCCGTTCAAGGTGGTCGGTGTCTTCGAGAGCCCGGCGGTCATCGAGAACGGCGCGCTCATCGTCACGCTCACGCAGGCCCAGCAGGTGACGGACAAGCCCGGCAAGGTGAACGTCCTGAACATCAAGCTCGACGGCGACGCCTCGCAGAAGGACGCCGAGGCGATCAAGGCGCGGGTGCGCGCCACGATGCCCGGCTACATCGCGTTCACCTCGGGCGAGCTCGTGCGCCAGAACGCCATCGTCCGGATCGCGAAGGCGATGAGCGACGCCACGATCCTGGTCGCGAGCCTGGTCGGGACGCTGGTCGTCTTCAACACCATGCTGATGAGCGTCAACGAGAGGACGCGCGAGGTCGGCATCCTCCAGGCCGTCGGCTGGCATGCGCGCACCATCATTCGACTGATCGTCGGCGAGGCCGTTCTGCTGACGCTGACGGGCGGCGTGCTCGGCTGCCTGATCGGGATAGCGGCTGCCACGGGGTTGTCGCACCTGGACCTGATGCGCGGCAAGATCGACGCGGTCTTCTCGCCCCTGTTCCTTGCGGGCGTGCTGGCTCTGTCCGCGCTGCTGGGCATCGCCGGCGGGCTGCTGCCCGCCATCAAGGCATCGCGCATGCTGCCCGCGCGCGCCCTGAGGCACGAATGACCGCCGCCATGCTGGCGACCGGCGTGCTGCTCTGCGGCGTGCTCCTGCCCGCGCACGGCGAGGCCGCGGCGGGCAAGTCGGCCCTGGCGCTGGCCGAATCGATGCGTGCCGCGCGAGAGAGCGACGGGTTCGAGTTGCGCATCACCTTGCAGGGGCCCGGCGCCGCCGCGCGGGACGCGCTCCGGATCGCGCTGATCGGCCAATCCCGCGAGGGACGGGAGCGGCTGCTGGTGCGCGGCATCGCGCCGGCGGGGATCCGCGGCCACGCGATCGTCTGCGAGCGGTCCGCCGACCCGGGCGAAGAACCCTCCTGCGTACAGGACACGTCGGCGGACACCGTGCGCACCGACGCGATGGCCGGGATCTTCGGCAGCACCCTGGTCGCGTGGGACCTGATGGCGCCGTGGTGGGACTGGCCGGTGCAGGTCGACGAGGGTCCGCAGGCGATCGCGGGCCATGCGTGCACCCAGGTGCGTTCGCGACCCGAACGCCGACCGGTCTCGGGCGTGAGCGAGGCGCTCAGTTGCGTGGACGCCCGCAATGGAATGGCGTGGAAGACCACGCTGTTCGACAGCCACCACCGTGTCCTGCGCAGCATCGAGGCCAGGCGCGACATCCGCACGCAGGCGGGACACTCCACGGCCCGAAGCGCGGCCATCACGGACGCGGACGGTGCCGTGACGCTGGTCGAGGTCTACGCCGGCGACGAGCACTACCAGGTCCGGCCCGACACGTTCGCGACGTCGGCGGCTGCCGCGCCGGCGAAGGACTGAGTCATGCAGTCCCTGGAGCAGTTGACGCCCGACCCCCGGATCTCCGGGGCCTGGTGCAACTCGAACCTCGTGGTCTCCGCCTTCCTCGAGGCCATGAGCTTCGTCACGCCGCCGCTGGAGCGCTTCTTCATCCAGACGGTCTGCGATGCCGCCCGGCACTGGCCCGATTCGGGCGTGAAGTCGCGTGCCCACGACTTCGTCCAGGAAGAGGCGCGACATTCGGGCGCGCACCGCAGGTTCAATCTCGCGCTGGCGGACTACCTCGGGGCGCGCCCGCCCGGGTTGCGGCAGGTCGAGTCGCTGCTCGAGCGTGCCACGCGGGGCCTGTCCATGCGCGCGCGGTTGCTGAGCGTGGAGGCGATGGAGCAGGTCTCCGAAGTCCTCTCCGCGCGCTACCTGCGCTACGAACGCGGTGCGGCGATCGATTGCCCGTTCGCCCGCCACCTGTTCGCCCAGCATGCGCGCGAGGAGATCGGCCATGCGGCGGTCATCCGCGACCTGCTCGATCCCGCGCGCCTTTCCGGCCGCCTGGTCAAGGCCGCGGCGTTCGCGGCCGCGGCCCTGGCGGGAACGGTGTATTTTGCGGTGGCGGTGCCGTGGATCATTCTCCGCAAGCGCAGTGCCCGCCGATCCAGCCAGGAATCCATCGAATGAACAAGCCCCGCCTTCCCTTCGCCGTCCTCGCCGCGCTCGCCATCGCGGTATCGACCAGCTGCTCCGACGTGCCGGTGCCCCCGCCGGCGACGAGCGCGGCGCCGAATCCCGCCACCCCGCAGGCAGCGTCGGAGCCCCTGGCGGCGACGTACGCGCGCCTCGGCCAGGACGGGGCGCGTGTGATCACGCTCGATCCGGCCACTTCGTCGGTGAGGATCTACGTGTTCCGGGACGGGCGCGCCGCCCGGCTGGGGCACAACCACGTCCTCTCGGCACCGCGCTTCACCGGCTTCGTGTCGCTGCCTGCCTCGGGCACCGCGGACGCACGCTTCGACCTCGAGTTTCGCCTGGACGAACTCGAGATCGACAACCCCGCCTATCGCGCCGGCCTGGGCGCGGCCTTCGCGTCGGTGCTGTCGCCCGACGCCATCCAGGGCACGCGCGACCACATGCTCGGCGAATCGAACATGCAGGCGGCGCGGTTCCCGACCGTCCGCATCCACTGCCTGCGCATCAGTGGCGAGTCGCCCCACTTCGCCGCGCAGGTCGCCGTCCAGATGCACGGCACCACCCGCGAGATGTGGATCCCGCTGGCGGTCACCGGCCTGCCGGAGCACCTGGCCGTGAGCGGCGCGTTCGTGCTTCGACAGACCGACTTCGGAATCCACCCCTATTCGGTGGCCGGCGGTCTCCTGGCCGTCAAGGACGAGGTCGTCGTCGACTTCGCGTTGTCGGGGCGGTGAAACGTCGACGCCTACGCCTGGGCGTTCTTCCGGCCGGTCGAGCGGCGCCGCACGCCGCCGACGAGCCCCAGGCCGGCCAGCATCAGCGCGAGGCCGGTCGGCTCCGGGATGGCGGAGCGGATGAGGTCGGTCGTCACGAAGATCCCGTCCTCGGGCTGGGCCGGGAACGTGCCGATCTGGTTGACGTCGAACGCACTCGTCGCCGAGTCGTAGTGGATCTGCCAGATCTGGTGGCTCGTCTCGCTGGTCACGATGGCGTCGCCCAGGTAGGGCAGGAACTGCGATGCATCGGCCTTCTGGACGTTGGCCGGATAGGCCGCGGCATAGAAGCCTTCGACCGGACTGCCGCTGGCGCCCAGGTTCAGTGGCACGAAGCTCACCATCTCGGCACCGCCGATGCCCGCGACCGCGACGCTGACGGCGCCGCCCGGACCGATCGCACGCAACGTACCGGAGTTTTCCGACGCGACGAACAGCGTGCCGGCGCCATACGTGCCGAACGCCTGGGGCGCGAAGCTGAGGCCTTCCGCGTCTTCGCCGACCTGCGCAAGAAGGGTCGCGGCGCCCGTGTTGTCGACCTTGTAGATGTAGCCCGCATTGGTGGCGACGATCATCTGGTGGCCATAGGCCCCGTAGGGATCGAACGCGATGCTGCGCACCCCGCCCACCAGGCCGCTGACGAACAGCGACTGCGAACTGCCGTCGTGGGCGATCCGGTAGATCGTGCCCTGGGCCTCGGAGCCGGCGTAGACGTCGCGCGGCCCGAAGCCGCCGATGCCCAGCGAGGCGGTCACGTAGACTTCGCCCGTGAACCCGGCGATCGGCGCGCCGAACTTCTGGACGGCGCCACCCGAGAGGTTGGTGCTGTACAGCTGGTTGTTGTTGGTTCCGAAGTAGACGGAACCCACGAACTTGTCGCCAGCGTAGGCGAACCCGATCGTGGCCTGGTTGCCCAGCACCGTGTTCAGGTCGGTGCCGGACACGAAGGTGGTGAACGGGATCGTCGCGGACGCGGATCCGCAGCAGGCGACGACCGCCAGACCGATCGAGCAGAGTCTCAGCACGTTTCTCATGGGTACCCCCGGGAAGCAAGGCTTGGAGAGTGCGCCTTCGAGGGCGCCGACCACCATCCCTAGGGATCGCAGTGCGACACTGTCGGGCTCGCGGCCGCGGCCCTGCTGCACCCTGTCGTGCTCAAGGACGGCACCTTGCGGCGCATGCTCGCCAGGCCCTGGCGGCCTGGCGATTCCTCACGGCGCACCCGCGCCTTGCAGGAACTCGCGGATCGCCGCCGTCACCGCGAGCGGCTCCTCCACCGACGAACTGTGGCCGGCCCGCGGGATGACGGCCAGGCGCGCGTTCGCGATCGTCGCGGCGATGCGCTGCGCCTTGGCGGGCACCGTCGCCACGTCCTCCGCGCCGACGATGACCAGCGTCGGCGCGACGATGCGGCCCAGTTCGGGCGCGATGGCTGCCCGCCGGATCACGCCGTTGACGGCGCGCCAGATGCTGCGCCGGTTCTGGTCCAGCTGGCGTCTCCACTCGGCGCGCTCGGCGGCGCGGGTGGGGTCCGCCAGCGCGGTGCGGCCGAACAGGATGGGCATCACCTTGGGAATGACCAGGCGCGGCCCGAGCCAGCGGGCGACGAAGTTCATGCGGACGTACCGGGGCGCGTTCTCTGGCGGTTCCGGCTCGGCGGAGGTGTCGCACAGGATCAGCGAGCGCACCAGTTGCGGATGGCGGGCCGCCAGCCGCATGCCCACGAACCCGCCCATGCTCAGGCCGCAGAAATGGACGGCGCCCAGGCCCAGCGCCTGGATGAGGGCGACGGCGTCGGCGGTGAGCAGGTCCATGTCGATGACCTCGCGGTCGTCGTCGGCACTCTGGCCTTGTCCGCGATGGTCGTAGGCGATGCAGCGGTAGCGGTCGCCGAGCGCGGCCATCTGCGGCGCGAACAGCGCGGTGTTCCAGAGCAGCCCGTGGCTGAACAGCAGCGGCTCGCCGGAGCCGCCGGTGTCCTCGTAGTGAAGCTCGGTGCCGTTGACCTGGATCCTGGGCATGTCGGGACGTCTCTTGTTTCAGCAGGTCGGGGCGACGGCACGCGATGCCGCCTGCCTGTCGCTCCGCGGGCAGCCGGCTCCCGCGAACGCCGACGTCAGTCGCGCTTGGGTGGCACGATCGGCTTGACGTCGCCGCAATCGCCCTTGACGAAGCGCATCTCCGACTCGGACTGTATCCGGTGCGTCTGGCCGTGGTCCACGACCGTCATGTCGCTGCGGCTGGCCACGCTGTCGCCCTTGACGGTCGACTCGCCCGTGCCCGTCGTCTTCGTCCCCGTGCCCGACACGCAGTTGAACTCGTAGGTCATGCGGTTGCCGCTGCGGTGGACGTTCGCTGGCTGGCAGGTGCCGTCCTTGTCGGGAACGGGAAGATCGCGCTTGGCCATCTCGGGCGTGATGCACATCTGGATGACGCCGCTGCCCGTCGGCATGCCCATGCCGCGCTGCCCCATCATCGCGCCCATCTGCGCGCGTTGCTCGGGTGTCAGGCGCGCCATCTGCTCGTTCATCTTCGCACTCATGTCGGCCATCTGCGCCGACGTGTCATGGCCATCGACCACGTTCTTTCCCATGTGCATTTCCCAGAGTCCCGGCTTGATGCCGGGATCGGCGCATGCGGGGCCGGCCACAGTGGCCAGCAGGACGATCGGCAGAATCCTCATCGCGTTCAGCTCCTTTGCCATCGAAAGATTTCAGGTTCATCGGCCTTCGATCTAGGGGCTCGGTGCGCTGCGCATCCATCGAGGCAACCCCGCGATCGGGCCGTGGATCGAGCGCGGCAGCGCCCGAACATGGTGCAGTCTTCGACAAGACTCCGACGAACAATGTCATCGGCTAACCTGCAAGTCAAGCGGGAACACGTCGAGGCCTGCGCGATGCGCTCGCCCGACGCCGTGGTGCGCGGGCCGTGGCCTGCCGCGCCTGCGACCGGGTTGCAGTCGCTGCTGCTGTGGGTGTGTCCCGCCCTAACGTTAGGGGTGAGCGCGTCCTGTCAATCTCACGCGAAGTACGCGACCATGGGTTCATCAATGCGATGGCCTGCGGTACCTCGCGCAGGCCGACAAGAACGAATTCGGAGTGGTCATGCCTGCAATCTTCAATCGCGCGATGCGCGCGTTCATCGGCGTCGTCCTGTGCGCCCTCCTGTTCGGATGCGGCGGCGGCACGTCACAGCCCCCGGCGCCCACGGGAACGGTGAGCGGAACCGTCGTATCCGCTGCGACGGGGACCGGTCTCGGCGGCGTGACCGTGACCGGCGGAGGCCAGACCGCGACCACCACCAGCACGGGCAGCTTCACGCTCAGCGGCGTGGCGGTCGGCGATGCCGTGGTGGTCAAGTTCGGGCTGCAGGCCTATGCCCCCGGCTACCGCAGCGTGAAGGTGCAAGCCGATACGACGTCCACCGCCAGCACGCGGCTGACGCCCGTCGGCGCGACGCAGGCGATCTCGGCGACCACCGGCGGCACCGTGGCGATGCCGCAAGGGCCCGCGCAGGTCGTCCTGCCGGCCAACGGGCTGGTCGACAAGTCCACGGGCGCCGCTGCCAGCGGCCAGGTGACCGTCGCCATCACGCCCATCGATCCGGCACTCGATGCCGCCAACATGCCGGGCGACTATTCGGCGCGCAGCGCAGCCGGCGGCGCGCAGACGATCGAAAGCTTCGGCGCGGTCAGCGTCACCTTGAGCGACGCCGCGGGCAACCGTCTCGACCTCGCGAGCGGACAGACCGCCACGCTGCGCATTCCGCTCGCGTCGCGCTCCGCCGCGCCGCCGGCGACGATCCCGCTCTACTACTTCGACGAGACCGCCGGGGTGTGGGTGGAGCAGGGCACGGCCACGCTGGGCGGATCGGCGCCCAACCAATACTACGAAGGCACCGTCAGCCACTTCACGTACTGGAACGCCGACCGGCCCGCCGAGACGATCTTCGTGCACGGGTGCGTCAAGGAGGCGAGCGGTGCGCTGTCCGCCGGCGCCACCGTCACCACCGACGGCATCGACTACAGCGGCAGCAGCATCGGTTTCACCGACACCAACGGCAACTTCATCGTGCCCATCCGCAAGGGCGGCGTGGCCGACCTGTATGCCGACACCGCGACCGGCCTGTCGAACGTGGTCGTGGTCGGACCATCGGACGTCGACATCTACCTGCCGGCCTGCCTCGTGCTCGGCCCGCCCGGGCCCCCGGTGATCGTCGAGCAGCCCACCCCGGTGTCGACGCAGGAAGGCAGCTACGCGCAATTCACGGTGGTCGCCCGCGGCAGCCAGCCCCTGCACTACCAGTGGCTGCGCAACGGCGCACCGGTCGGCGGCGGGGCGCTGAGCCAGCTCCTGCTGTACCCGGCCAGCGGTGCCGACAACGGCGCGAAGTATTCGGTCGTCGTGACCAACGACTACGGCTCCGTCACCAGCGACGTGGTGACACTGACCGTCGCGGTCGTGCCGCCGGGGTTGCTCAACGGACCGCAAAGCACGTCGGTGACGGTGGGCGCGACGGCCACGTTCGCGGTGCAGACCACGCAGCCGGTGTCGCTGCTGTCGTTCCAGTGGAACCGCAACGGCTCGCCTGTCGCCGGGGCCACCGCCGCGAGCTACACCACGCCGGCGACGACGAGCGCCAACAACGGCGACCGCTACACGGTGACCATCACCAACTCCGCGGGTGCGATCACCTCGCCCGAGGCGATCCTGACCGTGCAGGTGCCCACGGCCCCGACGATCACGCAGAACCCGGCCAGCACGAGCGTGACGACCGGGCAGGTCGCCATCTTCCAGGTCCAGGCCAACGGCAGCCCGCCGTTGACCTACCAGTGGAATCGCAACGGCGTTGCCATCGTCAACGCGACCTCGTCCAGCTATTCGACGCCGGCCACGGTGCTGTCCGACAACGGGGCGGTGTTCACGGTGGTCGTCACCAACGCCGCCGGCAGCGTGACGTCGAGCCCGGCCACCCTGACCGTCGCGGACGCGACCTTCGCACCGACCATCACCCAGCAGCCGCAGAACGTCGCCGCGCTCACCGGGCAGACGGCCGCCTTCAGCGTCACCGCCACCGGAACGGCGCCCTTGAGCTACCAGTGGTTGCGCAACGGCTCCGAGATCACGGGTGCCACGGCTTCCAGCTACACCACGGCGGTCCTGGTGCTCGGCGACAACGGTGCATCGTTCTCCGTGCGGGTGACGAACGTGAAGGGCACGGCGACCTCGACCGCGGCCGTGCTGACGGTGACGGCGGCGCCCGTCGCGCCGTCGATCACCGCGCAGCCGCAGGACGCCAGCGTCGTCTCGGGTCTCACCGCCACGTTCAGCGTCACGGCCACGGGCACGTCGCCCTTGAGCTACCAATGGAAGCGCAACGGCACGACCATCGGCGGCGCGACCAGTGCCACCTACACCACCCCCGTGCTCGCGGTCTCCGACACCGGCGCCGTCTTCACGGTCGTGGTCAGCAACGCGGTCGGCAACGTGACCAGCAGCGGCGCGACGCTGACGGTGACCTCGTCGCAGACCGGCGCCGGGCGCTACCTCGTGGCGACCGCCGGACCCGCGACGCTGACCCCCATCGTCTACGCCAATGGATCGCAAAGCGTCGACAGCCAGGCCATCCTCGCCGCGGCCGCGGTCGCCCCGACGTCGACGTCGGTCGTCGAACCGGCCGGCCAGGCCACGCCCCTGTTCGGGCAGGTCTTCGCCGGCACCGTCGCCAGCGGGCAGGTGACGGACCTGCGCACCCGCTATTCCCTGTACTTCAAGGGCACCCATCTCTACCGGATCGACCACCAGCCCGCCAGCGGCGCCCCGCAGGGGACGCAGTTGTCCACGCTGAGCCCCGCCGACATCTGCGGTGTCGGGTCGACACCCGACGTGGCCAACGACTTCGGCAGCGACCTGACGGACCCGTCGCGCAACTGGGTGTTCTTCGCGGCACCGGTATCCGGGGCCTGCGCGTCGCCGTCGGACAGCTACCGGGCGGTTCGCCTCGGCATGGCCGGCACCGACGCCGCGCTGACCATCGGCGAGCCGGTGGCCACACTCTACGACAACACGGCCGCGATCACCGGCTACATCGTTCGCAACGGATCGACGTTCCAGAAGGTCGACGCCAACCTCGCCAACCCGGTGCCGCTGTTCACGCTGGCGCCGTCCGCGTTCCACAGCTTCGGCGTGAGCTACGGCGCCAGCGCGCCCGGCGTCTGGATGTTCTTCAACGGCGGCCAGCTGTTCGCCTACGACCTGGCCACCACGGCGAGCGCGCCGACCCTCGTGGCCACGCTGCAGGCGGGAGAGCAGGTCGGCAGCATCCTGTCCGACGGCGCGAGCGCCTACGTCTCGATCACCGCCACGATGTTCAGCCCCGGCTTCCGGATCATCCGGGTCGCCGACACGCTGACCGCGTCGACCGTGTACAGCAGCACTTCGGCGGCCCTGACCCAGTTCACGCTCACGCCGACGCGGATCGTGATGGTGACCGCATCCGGCGGGGGCATCCCGCTGGGGAGCGGGGTGATCTCGGTGCTGCGCGACGGAACCGCCCCGTTCGACGTGGGGGGTGCCAGCGGTGGCTTCTTCACCGTGTTCGCCTACACGGCCGGCGAGAACGTATACCTCTACGAGTTCAGCGTCAACGGCACCGGGGTGCAGACCGGCGTGCGAACGCGGATCATCGCCAGCGACGGCAGCAATGCGCAGACGCTCGCCAACACGGGCCTGGTCGGGGTGGTGCAGGCGGCCAGCGTGCCGCTGGTCCACACGTTGACGACGGCGCCCTACGCAGTGCTGCTGATCGACAACGTCGCGGCGGACGGCACGTCCTCGGGCGGCACGGTCCGCAGCCTGGTCGGCGCGACCCGTGCGACGCTGCTGACCTACGGCACCGTCCAGGCCACGCCGCCGGCCTCGTTCTTCCCGGCCACGGTCGACCCGCTGCAGTATGGCCAGCCCGGCCTGTGGGCCTTCACCCCCGCCGCGGGATCGAGCGATCTCTACTTCATCGACAGCGACACGGCCAGCAGCCTGACGAAGGTCACGACGTTCGTCAGTGCCGCCACGATGAACCTGCAGCCGGCGACGGTGCGCGCGCCGGGCAGTCGACGCGGTCACGCCGTCTCTGCACAAGCCATCCGGCGGGTGCTGGCCGCGCAACAGGCCGCCCGCAGGCCCTGATGGCGGGGCGGGGTTCCGTTGCGCGAGGGCACACCCGCGTCGAAGGGCCCCGGCGCGCGTCGCGCCGGGGCCTCGCCTCACGGCGACGCCAGGTCGAACGCTGCGCCGAAGGCTGCCGCGAATTCGGGCGTGCCGGCAAGCGTCAGCGTCACCGCATGCCAGCCGCCGTCCTCGACGCCCACCTGCAGGTCGTGATCCCATTGCCCGCCCTCGTCGGCCGGCCCGTGGGTGTGCGGGAACGCGCCCCAGGCCCAGTCCAGCACCCGGTGCACCTCGGCCAACGCGTCGGCGTGCTGCGCGGCCCGCGTGGAGGCCAGGGCCTCGATCGTGACGACGCCCTCGTCGTTGTCGCTCACGTCGATGGCGAGGTAGCGCAGCGCGGTCATGGGGCCGCCCTGCGGCCGCCGAACGCGGCGTGCGCGCCGGGGGGCGAGCGGTCGCCGCTCATGCTGCCGGCGCGTCGGCGTCGTGCGGGCGGGCGACGGCGCCGAAGACGCGGTCCAGCGCAGCGTCGAACACCTTGAAGTCCAACGGCTTGGTCCAGTAGTCGTCGAAGCCGGCCTGCAGCGCGCGCTGGATGTCGGCGGGGATCGCGTTGGCCGACAGCGCCACCACGCGCAGGCCGGCGGTCTGCGGGTTGGCGCGCAGGCGGGCCAGCACCTCCAGGCCGTCGAAGTCGGGCAGCTGCATGTCCACCAGCACCAGGCCGGGCAGCGTCTGCGCCGCGCGCGCGACGCCGCTGGCGCCGTCGGGCGCGCTGGCGAACTCGATGCCGGGGCGCCGGCGCACCAGCTCGCTGACGATCATCACGTTGACGTCGTTGTCCTCGATGTAGAGCAGCCGGCGCGCCGGCAGCGCCAGCGGGCCGGACTCGGCGGCGGCGTCCAGGCGCACCTCGAACACGCTGCCGACGCCGGGCGTGCTGCGCACGGCGATGCGCCCGCCCATGCCCTCGACCAGCGCCTTGACGATGGTCAGTCCGATGCCGGTGCCCTCGATGCCGTCGCGCTCGGCGCCGGCGCGGTTGAACGGCTCGAAGGCCTCGACCTGCTGCTCGGTGGTCATGCCGATGCCGTCGTCGGACACGCGGATCAGCACCTGGCCGGCGTCGGGCACCACGTCCAGGTGCACGCTGCCGCCGGGCCGGTTGTACTTGATGGCATTGGTCAGCAGGTTGACCAGCACCTGCTTCAGGCGCGTGGCGTCGGCCCGCACGTGCAGCGGGCCGGGCGGGGCCAGCACCGTGACGCCGTGCTGCAGCGCCAGGCCCTCGACCAGCGGCAGCGTCTGCGCGACGACGGTGGCCACGCGCACCGGCTGCAGCACGACGTCGCGCGCGGGGCCGTCCAGGCGCGACAGCTCCAGCACGTTGTTGATCAGCGTGAGCAGGTGCTCGCCGGCGGAGCGGATGTGTTCCAGCCGGGCGCGCCGGGTCGCAGCCGTCGCGGCGTCGCCGCCGCCCGCGTCGTCGGCCAGCAGGAGCTGGGTGAACCCCAGCACCGCGTTCATCGGGGTGCGCAGCTCGTGGCTCATGCGTGCCAGCAGCTCGGACTTGGCCTGGCTCTCCCGCAGCACCAGCTCGCGCTCGTGGCGCGCCGCCGCCGCCGCGTGGGCCTCGGTGATGTCCCAGTTCACGCCCAGGCGCATGCGCGTGCGCCCGCGTTCGTCGCGCACCGGCAGCGAACGCGACGCGAGCCAGCGCTGCACGCCGTCGGCGCGGATGATGCGGAATTCGTAATACGCCGGCCGGTCCTCCGCGCGGGCGGTGTGGATCTGGTCGTTGACGTAGGCGACGTCGTCCGGGTGCACCCACTGCGCCATCTCCTCGAAGCTGGGCGAGGTCGGGCGCGGCGCCAGGCCGCGCAGAACGAACATCTCGTCGTCCCAGCGCGAGGCGCCGCTGTCGGCATCCCATTCCCAGATGCCGATGCCCGCGGCGCGCGTGGCCAGCGCGCTGCGCTCGGTGGCCGTGTGCAGCGCGGCGAGCGCGACCTCGCGTTCGGTCACGTCGATGGCCACGCCCGTCGCCCGGTAGGGGCTGCCCTTGGGCTCCATGCGGGCGCGCGAGACCACGTGGCGCACCTGGCCGTCGGTGCGCAGGATGCGGTGCGCGATCTCGAGCGGCACGCCCGGCTGCTTGATCCACTCGAGCCCGACCGTGCGCACCCGCTCGCGGTCGTCCGGATGCACGTAGCGCTCGACCCATTCGAGGAAGCCGGGCGCGACCTGGCCGACGGGCAGGCCCGACATCTCGTACATCTGCGCGTTCCACTCGGCCGAGCCATCGTCGCGCAGCACGCGCCAGACGCCGATGCCCGAGGTCGAGGTCACGTCGTCGAGGCGGCGCGCCAGGTCGTCGGCGCGCTGCAGGCGTTCCATCTGGTCGGTGATGTCCAGCGCCACGCCGCTCAGGGCGATCGGCGTGCCGAAGCCATCGCGCTGCGTGACGCTGCGGGTGAAGATGTGGCGCCAGTGGCCGTCCAGGCCCAGGTAGCGCGCCTGCGAGTCCTCGGGCCGCACCGACCCGAGCGCGCGCTGGTAGGTAGCCAGCACTTCCAGCAGGTCGTCCGGGTGGATGCGCTGGCGCACCTCGTCGATGGGCACGCCCTCGGGCCGTGCGTGCAGCCCCATCGCCGCGGCTGCGCGGGCGTTCAGGTGCATGTGCTGGCTGACCAGGTCGTGGCGCCACATCGAGACGTCGGCCAGCTCGGTGGCGAGCTGCAGCTGCGCGCCGGCCTCGTCCACCGTCGACGCGATCTCGAAGGTTTCGGTGTCGTCCATCACCAGGCCCACCACGTGATCCGGCTGGCCCTGGGCATCGGCGAACACCTCCCAGTGCGCCTGCACGCGGCGCAGCGTGCCGTCGGGCGTCAGAAGGCGATAGCGGTGCGAGTAGGTGCCGGGCCTGGCCATCGAGTCGTTGAGCGCCTGGAACAGCCGGTCCTGCGGCACGCTCGATTGCGTGATCTGGGCGATCGATGGCGTGCCGCGGCGCGGGTCGATGCCGAAGAAGCGGAACATGTGCGGATCCCAGCGCCCCTCGCGCGTGCGCACGTTGCGCTCCCACAGGCCGATCCGCGCGTGCGTCTGCACGAAGTCGAGCAGGGCGGCCAGGCGCCGCACCTCGGCGTCGAACCCGGCCTCGGCGTCGCGCCCGACCAGCGTCAGCAGGCGCAGGCCGGCGTCCAGCGGCGCCAGCTGCACGTCGCAGTGCAGCGGCACGCCGTCGCGGCGCTGCAGCCGGCGCCGCGCCGGCTCGCCCGGCGGCGGCAGCCAGTGCGGCGCGGCCGCGTCGGCCAGCAGCGGCTCGACGGGCGTGCCCGGGGACGTCGCGGCGAAGCCGGTCAGCGCCTCGAAGGCCGGGTTGGCCCAGGCCAGCGCGCCGGCGGCGTCGATCGCCGCCAGCGCCACGGGCGCGCCGCGGGCCCAGGCCAGCCAGGCCGCGGGCGCCACGGCGGCCACGGCGTCGTCCATCCCGGACACCGCGGGTGCGACGTTCGGTCTGGGAAGGCCCTCGGATGCGGACATGGCGTGGCGTTGGAGTCGACCCTGCCGAGTCTAACGCCGGGCATCGGGCGCACGGCGCGGGTTGGCGCCCGCGCTACGGGCGCCGCCCGGGCCCGCGGCGCCACGCGCGAGAATGGGCGTCCCTGGCCGCGGGCCGGGCGCGGCGCCCGCCGCGCCGCCCGCCGTCTTCCGGAGTCGTCCCGACTCCACTCGAATGGCCCGCCGATGTCCGACCCCCATGCCCTGATCCCGCCGCCGCTGACGCCTGCCGGCGCCGTCGACGCCACCCTGGCCGCCAGCGGCTTCGCCGTCGTCGGTCCACGCGACCTGCTCGCGCTGGCCGACGTGCCGCTCGCGGCGCTCGAAGCCTGGCGCCCGTTCTGGGAGCGGCTGCCGGCCGATGCCTACCTGCTCGATGGCGGCAAGTACCGCCAGCGCCGCCACGCCTCGTTCGTCGTCGAGGGCGAGCGCGTGGCCGCCATGCCGCACCGACCGCACTGGCAGCCGGTGGACTACAACGCGCTCCACGGCGGCCTCGAGCGCCATTTCGAGCCGATCGAGCCCGCGCTCGCGGCCGACCCCGCCTGGGCGCGCCTGCTGGCTGCGCTGGCGGCGCGCGCCTCGGCCCTCAAGGGCGCGCAGGCCTGGTACGTCGAGGCGCACCCGTTTCGCATCGACACCGCCAGCGGCATCGGCCGGCCGACGCCGGAAGGCGCGCATCGGGACGGCGTCGACCTGGTCAGCGTGACGCTGGTCGGCCGGCGCGGCATCAAGGGCGGCGAGTCGCGCGTGTTCCAGGCGCAGGCGAGCGCGGGCCTGCGCTTCACGCTCACCGAGCCGTGGACGACGGTGCTGCTGGACGACGCGCGCGTGATCCACGAGACCACGCCCATCCAGTCGCTGAAGGCGGGCGAGCCGGGCTACCGGGACACGCTGGTGTTGACCTTCCGCGCCGGCGGCTTCCAGGATCCGACCTAGCCTGCGAGATCCCAGGCGTCGTTGGAGGCGGCCAGCCCGCCGCGTCGCCTTCGCCTGGCCTGGGGCCTCGCAGGCCGCCGGCGCGGGCACGCTTCCAGTGTGAACAGGTCCTAGGGATTCGCCGGGGCGGCGAAGGGGGACGGGGTCGCGCCACAATGCACGACCCTCATCAGCCCCCGGGAGTCCCATGACCGATTCCGCCGCCGTCGCCGCCGACAAGGCCGCCGCCGACAAGCCCAGGCAGACCCAGCGCGAGGCCGTCGAGCGGCTGCTGCTGGCACCCCCGCAGCGCAGCACGGGCTCGATCAAGCTGGGTGGCAGGAAGCTCGAGTACAAGGTCGAGGGGGCGTTCGTGCCGGTGCTCAACACCGCGCAGGGCGAGCGCCGCGGCGAGCCCGAGGCGGCCGTGTTCACGACGGCCTACCAGCTCGAGCGCAAGTCCGGCGACACCAGGCCGCGTCCGGTCCTGTTCGCCTTCAACGGCGGCCCCGGCTCGGCGTCGATCTGGCTGCAGCTGGGCGCACTTGGCCCGAAGCGCCTGCGCATCGGCAACGACGGCTCGATGCTGCCGCCGCCCTACGAGGTGGAGGACAACCCGCTCAGCTGGTTCGAGCACTTCGACCTCGTGTTCATCGACCCGCCGCACACCGGCTACTCGATCACCGCCGGCGACGACGCGCGCAAGAAGATGCTGTCGGTCGACGGCGACGTGGCCTGCCTGACCGACGTCATCCGCCAGTGGCTGTCGCGCCACCAGCGCTGGACCTCGCCGATCTACCTGGCCGGCGAGAGCTACGGCACCACGCGCGGCGCGGCGATCGCCGACAAGCTCGCGGAGCAGGGCGTGTCGCTGGCCGGCCTGATCCTGATCTCGTGCGCGATGGACCTGCAGTCCATCGTGTTCGAGCCGCGCAACGACCTGCCCTACGCGCTGTTCCTGCCGGCGTTCGCGGGCGTGGCGCAATACCACGGCTGCCTCAAGGGCCCGCAGTCCAAGTCGCCCGCCGCGGCCCGCGCGCTGGCCACCGAGTTCGTCGAGTCGGACTACCTGCGCCTCCTGCACCGCGGTGCGGCCGCGAGCACCGACGAGCGCGCCAAGGCGGCCCGGCGCATCGCCGAGCTCACCGGTCTGTCGTCCACGCTGGTGGAGCACCGAAACCTGCGCATCGCCGACAACACCTTCTTCACCGAGCTGCTGCGCGACCGCGGCCAGATCGTCGGCCGCCTCGAGGCGCGCGTGGCCGGTCCGATGGGCCTGGCGCGCACGCACGAGTGGGACTTCGACCCGGGCATGGAATCGCTGGTGGGCCCGTACACCATGGCCGGCATGGGCTACTTCATCGGCACGCTGGGGTTCGACCCGGCGTGGCACTACGAGGTGCTGTCCATGGAAACCAACAAGCACTGGAACTGGAACCGCGGCGAGAACCAGGGCAACGCCTACTGCTGCACCAGCCCCGACCTGTCGCGCGCGCTGCGCCGCAACCCGCACCTGCGCGTGCTGGTGGCCAGCGGCCACTACGACCTGGGCACGCCGTCGACCGCCAGCGACTGGTCGCTGGCCCAGCTCGACATCCCCGCCGACGTGCGCCAGCGCGTCATCCACAAGTACTACGACGCGGGCCACATGATGTACACCCGCGACGAGGACCTGGCCAAGCTGAAGAAGGACCTGGCGGCCTGGTTGCCCTGACAGGGTCATGAATCCGCGGCGCAGCGGACAATGCGCCCATGAAACCACCGAAAAGACTGCAGCCCCTCGTCGACGAAGGGCTGATCGACACCGTCGTGCGCCAGCTGATGAGCGGCAAGGAGGCGATGGTGTTCGTGGTGCGCAGCGGCGAGGAGACGATGTGCGCCAAGGTCTACAAGGAGGCCACGCACCGAAGCTTCCGCCAGGCCGTCGACTACACCGAGAACCGCAAGGTGAAGAACTCGCGCCAGGCGCGCGCGATGGCCAAGGGCACCAGGTACGGCCGCGAGAAGCAGGAGGAGGCCTGGCAGAACGCCGAGGTCGACGCGCTGTACCGCCTCGCCGGGGCTGGCGTGCGCGTGCCGCGGCCGATCAACTTCCACGACGGCGTGCTGCTGATGGAGCTCGTCACGAATGCGGACGGCGACGCCGCGCCGCGCCTGAACGACTGCGAGTTCACGCCCGAGGACGCGCGGCGCCACCATGCCACGCTGGTCAAGGAGGCGGTGCGCATGCTGTGCGCGGGCGTCGTGCACGGCGACCTGTCCGAGTTCAACATCCTGCTGGCCGAGGACGGCCCGGTCATCATCGACCTGCCGCAGGCGGTGGACGCCGCCGGCAACAACCACGCGCAGCGCATGCTGATGCGCGACGTGGGCAACCTGGCCGCCTTCTTCGGCCGCTTCGCGCCGGAGCTGCGCAAGACCGAGTACGGCCCGGAGATCTGGTCGCTGTACGTGGCCGGCGGCCTGGCCGTGGAGACCCCGCTGACCGGCCGCTACGAGCACAAGCACGGCGCCGTCGACCTGCGCGCGGTGATGCGCGAGATCGAGGACACGCGCGAGGAAGAGAACGAGCGCCAGCGGCGGATGGCAGGGGACTGAGTCCCTGCAGTAACCCCCGCGACACGCGCGCTGCCACTGCGTTCGTAGAATGCCGAGGTCGGCCCGCAAGGCCGACAGCGTTCTCAGGGCGGGGCGGAATTCCCCACCGGCGGTAGCCGTGATTCGTCGCGGGAGCCCGCGAGCGCCTTCGCGTCCTCACGAGCGAAGGGTCAGCAGACCTGGTGCGATGCCAGGGCCGACGGTCACAGTCCGGATGAAAGAGAAACGCGACAGTGTGGGCTGCCGCATGTCCGGAATTCGGAACATGCGGCCGCTGCGTTCTCGCGCGCCCTGATTCTGGCAACCACTCACTCGAGAGAACCATGAATCAGATGACTACTTCCCATCTTTCCACCGCCATGCCGGCGACCGCGGCGGGCCAGCGTGCCCGCGTCGCGGTGATCTGCTCGTCCTGGCACGCCGACATCGTCGACAAGGCCCGGCACGCGCTGATGGCCGAGTTCGACCGCAGCGCTGCGCCGCCGGGCCAGGTCGACTACTTCGAAGTGCCCGGCGCCTTCGAGATCCCGCTGCTGGCGCTCAAGCTGGCGCGCTCCGGGCGCTACGACGCCATCGTCGCCTGCGGGCTCGTGGTCAACGGCGGCATCTACCGCCACGAGTTCGTCGGCGCGACGGTGATCGACGCGCTGATGCGCGTGCAGCTCGACACCGAGGTGCCGGTGCTGTCGGCGGTGCTCACGCCGCGCGACTTCCACGAGCACGAGGAGCACCAGCGCTTCTTCGCCGAGCACTTCGCCAAGAAGGGCGTCGAGGTGGCGCGCGCCTGCCTGGAGACGATCGCCGGGCTGCGCCGGATCGACGCCGCGCTGGCCGCGTGAGGTCCGGCCGCGTCGCTACGCGGTCACGCGCGGCAGCGTCAGCACGATCGTGACGCCGCCCGCCACGTTCTCGGCCGCGACGGTGCCGCCCATCTTGGCCATGTAGGTCTTGGCCACGAACAGGCCCTGGCCACGCTGCGGCGCGTGCGCGTCGGAGCCGGCGTCGGCCTCGAGCGCGCCCGAGACGCCGTACTCGAAGATGCGCTCGATCAGCTCCTCCGCGATGGGCTCGCCCTCGTTGTGCAGCTCCACCGTCGCGCGCGCGTCGTCCGCGCGCAGGCGCAGCGTGATGGGCGTGCCCGCGCGCCGGTGGCGCTGCGCGTTCTGCAGCACGTGGGTGATGACGTCTTCCAGCGGGTACTCGTCGGCGCGCACCACCACCGGCACGCCGGGCCCGTCGTAGCGCACGTCGGCGATGCCGGCATGCGGGGCGTTGGCCGCCACCTCGGCCAGGAAGGCGTCGAGCTCCAGCGTGGCCAGCTGCAGCGTGGTGGACTGGAACGCCTCGCTGGGCGATGCGCTGCCGTACAGCACGCGGATGGCCTGCTGCATGCGCAGGATGTAGCGCCGGCTGGCGTCGTCGGGCGCGCCGTGCAGCGCGATCAGCGACTGCAGGGGCGACATGATCTCGTGACCCACGGCCATCCACTGGTCCTTCTCGCGCTCGGCGCGCAGGCGTTCGCGCTGCATGCTCTCTTCGACCCGCTGGAGCAGCTCGGCCAGGCAGGTGGCGAGCACACCCAGTTCGTCGGGGCTGCGCAGGTCGGCGATGTCCAGCGTCGACCAGCGGCTGGCCGGCGCCGCGTTGCCGGCCTCCACCACCGCGGCGGTGACCGCGCGCGAGCGCTTGGTCAGCATCGTGATGCGGCGGATGATGGTCCATTCGATGGCGCCCCAGGCCAGCGCCAGCGCAGCCAGCATCGCGACGACGAACCACGACACCCGCGTCGCCACCACCGCCAGCCCGCGGTTGGCGCTGCGTTCGTCGCCGACGCCGTGCAGCTCGTAGCTGCCGGCGGGGGTGCGTATCGTCTCGGTGGCCTCGATGGGCGCGTCCTCGCCGGCCACCGGCAGCCGGCGCAGCAGGCCGCGCACCGCGCGACCGAGGAAGTCGTTGACGGCCTGCGGCATCGCGTTGGTGGCCGGCGGCGCGGGCGCTGCCAGGCCCTGGATGGTGGCCAGCGGCGCGGTCGTGCCGCCGCCCAGCTTGCGCAGCTGAAGCGTCTCGCCGGGCAGGAGCTGCGTGGCCAGGTCGGCGAGCGAGAAGGGCGCGGTGGCGCCCGGGCGCGCGCTGTCGAACAGCGGCGCCGCGTCGCCGGGCGCCAGCCAGCGCACGCGCACGTCGATGCGGTTCAGGTCGGCCGGCGGCCACGCCGGGTGCGGCGAGGCCACCAGGTCGTCGTGCAGCAGCTCCACCGGCAGCCGCACCGAGAAGAACGCGCGGCGCGCGCAGGCGGCGATGTCGGTGCCGCCGTCCAGGCAGGGGCCGCCTTGCCACAGCCAGCCGCGGAAGTCGCGCACCGGGCGCGGCAGCACGGCGCCGTCGGCGTCCTCGGCGAAGCCGGTGAGGCGGCCGCGCACCACGTTGACGGCGGTGGCCGGCTCGGGTTCGAACGGCGCGATCCAGCCGTAGCGCCGGCCGCGCAGCGCCACGTCCACGCGCAGCCGGTGCGACAGCGCCAGGTCGTGCTCGCCCGGCGCATGCGCCACCGGCGGCGGACTGGGCGCATGCCCCACCACGTACACGAAGCCGCCCGCCCACGGGTTGCTGCCGATGGCCACGCAAAGCGCGGCGTCGCCCGGGTACTGGCGCGTGCAGCCGGCCATCTCCACCGCCTGCTCCACCTTGTTGTGGTCGTCGAAGTCGAGCGCGGCGAACGGCAGCACCAGCGGGTGCACGGCGCCGGCGGCCGCCCCCGTCGTCGTGGCCGCGGGCGGGTTGAGCAGCGCGAGCTGGCCCGCGGGATGGCGCAGCTGCGCGGCCACCTGGCCCATGGTCTTGGCGAAGCCCTCGCGGTAGCTGCGGTCGCTCAGTTCCTTCTCGTCCTGCAGCACGGACAGCGCGATGCCGACGGTGGCCACGGCCAGCAGCAGGAACACGCCGCGGAAGAACAGGCGCAGGCGGAAGAACGCGAGGCCGGGCCAGCGCCAGGCGGCCAGCCGCGCGCGCCAGCTCGAGGCGACCGCGCTCACGTCAGCGGCCCGGCGCCGCCGGCGTGGGCAACCAGCGGAAGCCCCGCATGGGCACGCTCTCGATGCCCTCGAAGGCCGGGTCGATGTCGCGGAAGGCCTCGCGGATGGTGCTGATGTGCTTGCGCACGTTGTCGCGGTTGCGGCCCGTCTTGACGACCTGGAACAGCTCGTCGTACGACACCACCTCGCCGCGCCGCGCATGCAGCGCCGCGAGGATGCGTTGCGCGGTCAGCGGCAGGTTGACGCGGTGGCCGCGCCAGAGCACGGCGCCCTGGCCCAGCGGGTCGATGCTCAGCTCCTGGTCGACGACGGTGCCGGCGGCCACCCGGGGCGCCGGGCGATCCCGCGAGGCGCGCAGCATCTCCAGCACGGTGTCGATGAAGTCGGACTCCTCGAAGGTGGTCTTCTGCAGGTAGTCCCAGGCGTCGAGCGCCTTCATGATGCTGCGGTAGATGGTGGCCGGCATCGCCGAGACCACCAGCACCGGCGTGCCGTGCTGCTTGTTGATGGCGTTGATCAGCGCCACCCCGGCGTGGCGCTCGCGGCCCAGCTCGATGTCCATCACGACCAGGTCGTAGCGCTCGCGCGCGATCGCGCTCTCGGCCTCGTCGCGCGTGAACCACTGGTCGACCTGCAGGCCCGGGCGCGCCGACAGGATCCAGCCCTTGAGCTGGTCGCTCGTCGGCGGATCGTCTTCGATGATCGCGACGCGGGTGGCGGTGGTGGACACGGGGACGGGCCTTTCGACGGGGCAGGGTGGCCTCGATTATCCGGTGGCCCCGGCGCGGCGTGCGTGAGTGTTTCCTCCGCGGGCCGGAGCGCACCTGCCCCCGGCGTGAGCGCAGCGCCCCTGGCGCGCCGTTGAACGCTCTGCAGGGCCCCGGAAGAATCCGGCTCACACACCAAGGAGAACCCCCCGTGACCGATCCCGACCTGCAGCCCGACATGTTCCCCCGCGACGACGCGCCGCTGCCGGCCAGCCCGCTCGAACGCCTCGTCGAACGCCTGCCGCGCGTGCGCCTGCTGCCGCTGGCGGCCGGTGCCGTCGCGGTGGCCGCGGCGTGGGGCCTGTGGACGCATGCGCCGCTGCGCAACGTGCCCAATGGCCAGGTCGGCGTGCGCATGAACCGCCTCAGCGGCGACGCCGGCGTCGTGCGCGCCGGCACCGTGTTCGTGCTGCCGGGCCTGCAGGACCTGCGCCTGTACGACCTGCACGAGCAGGTCTTCCATCCGGCCGAGAGCACCTCGGCCGGCGGGGCCGCGCCGTTCCAGTCGGTCGAGGGCCTGTCGATCGGCGTGGACGTGTCCGCGCATTACGCGCTCGACCCGGCCCGCATCGCCACGATCGCCCGCGACCTGCCCGCCGATGTCGGCGGGCAGGTCGTGGCGCCGGCCGTGCGTGGCGTGATCTACCGGGTGTTCACGCGCTACACCGTGCGCGAGATCTTCTCGTCCAGGCGCGCCGAGATCCAGCAGGTGATCGAGGGCGAGCTGCGCCCGAAGCTGGCCGCTGACGGCATCGTGCTGCGCGACGTGCAGATCGGCCAGGTGGACCTGCCGCCGGACTACCGGCACGGCATGGAGGCGCTGCTGGCCGAGGAGCTCGAGAGCGAGAAGATGCGCTTCACGCTGGAGCTCAAGGACAAGCAGGTCCGGCAGGCCGCGCTGGAGGCCGAGGCCGAGAAGGTCAAGCGCGAGAAGGCCGCCGAGGCCGCCGGCCTGGAGCAGGTGATCGCCGCCAAGGCGCAGGAGGAGGCGATGGCCCACGTGCTGCCGTTCAAGCAGAAGCAGATCCAGCAGCGCCAGCTCGAGGCAGAGGCCGACAAGGTGTCGCGCATCCGCACCGCCGAAGGTGCCGCGGAGGCGCGCCGCATCGAGGCCGCCGGCGAGGCCGATTCGCGCAACCGGCTGGCCGACGCCGAGGTCTACCGGCTGGAGAAGGTGGGCAAGTCCACCAGCGAGCAGATGGCGCGCGAGGGCGCGCTGATCACCCGCCATCCGTTGCTGATCCAGAAGACGATGGCCGACAAGCTGTCCGACAAGATCCAGGTGATCATCGCGCCGCCGCCGGCCGACGGCGGCTTCATCGGCTCGACGCTGCTGGGCAGCCGCGGCGCGGCGACCCCGTCCAGGGCCGCGGACGTCGCCCCGCAGGAGAACGCGCAATGAGAGTCCGCACCTCGCGCGGCAGCGGCCAGATCGGCTACCGCCTGCCGCGCCGCCACCACGACTTCGGCCATCCGCACGCGCCGGGCCGCCCGCTGCGCACGTTCGCGACCTGGGTGCTGGCCGCGCTCGCCGCCGTCTCCTGCATCCTGTTTCCGCCGCGCGCGCAGGCGCAGGCCGTCGCGCCGGCCGCGCCGCGCTACGCGCTGGTCACGCAGGACGCCCTGGCGCTGCGCGGCGGAGCCAGGAGCGGCGGCACGCCGCTGGCCCAGCTGACGCAAGGCGAGCTGCTGGAACTGCGCGGCCAGCGCCTGGACTACCTGCAGGTCTGGAGCCCGGCGCGCGAGCGCGGCGGCTATGTGCGCGCGAACGCGGTCCGCGCGCTCGCGCTGACGCCCGACGAAGCACCCGAGCTGCTGGCGCTGGTGCGCTTCCTGCGCGAGCGCAGCGGTTCAGAGTCGCTGGGCCTGGGCCTGGCCGCGGCGTACCTGAAGGCCGCGCCCGCCGGCACCATCGGCGCCGAGGCATTCGACGCCATGGGCACGATGGCCGAGCGCCTGGCCTGGCGCGCCAACGTGGCCGCGGCGAACGCGGCCAACGCGTCGGCGCGTCCCGGCGAGCCGGGCGTCGCGGCGCAACTGGAGGTGGCCGCCGGCCTGGGCGTGCACTTCACGAGCCTGGAGCGCGACGGCCAGGTCTGGCTGTGCTACGACGGCGAGGCCTTCCGCCACGCGCTGGCGCTGTCGCCCGCGCCCGAGCAGGCGGCCCGCGCGGTGCTCGCGCTGACGCGCGCCGACTGCATCGCCGACACCACGCCGCCGCTGGCGCGCTGGCAGGCCGACCAGGCGAGCGCGCAACTGCTCGCCCGCGTGCCGGTGGCCGACCTGCCGCCCTGGGTGCGCAACCGCATCCTCATGCGCCAGGCCGGCGTGTGGTCGTCGCTCGCGTACGAGGACAGCCGCCGCCTGGCGGTCGAGGCCGGGTCGCCGCCGGCCGGCCTGCCGGCCGTGCGCGCCGACGACGTGCTGGCGGCCGGCAACGCGGCGCTCGAGGCGCTGGCCGGCGTGGCGCGCACCGAGCTCGCCGATGACGACCAGTCCGCCTACGCGGAGGCCGCGATGCGCGTGGGCGCGTCGCGCTGGGCCGCCGAGCCGGCCGTCGCACCGGCGGCCACCGGCCTGCGCGTGGCGACGCAGCCCGGCCAGCCCGGCGAGACCTGCGTGCTGCTGCTCGACGCCCGCCACGGGGCCGACCGGCCGCTGGCGCGCCGCTGCACCTTCGCCACCGTGTGGACGGCCTCGGCGCGGACCAATGCGCCGTCGACCGCGCTCGCGCTGGCGGTGCAGCCGCTGGCCGCCTGGCGCGAGCTGTGGATGTTCCGCGCGACGCCCGCGGGCTGGACGCTGCAGGTGCTGCCCCCGTCCACCGAGATGGCCGGCGTGGGCTACGTGGAGTTCGCCGGCTGGGTGCCGGGCACCGGCGAGGTGCTGGTGGCGCGCGAGCTGCGCGACCCCCGGCACGGCAATCGGCCGGCGCGCAGCTACGAGCTGCTGGACGGCGCCACGCTCGCCACCGAGAAGGCGGCCGACGCGCCGTCCTCGCTGAAGGCGTTCCAGCGCTTCCAGGACGCGGCGTGGAAGCGCGGGACGGTCAGCCTGCGCTGATCGGCGTGTAGGCCACCTCGTCGCCGATCGCCAGGAAATGGCCGCCGGCGACGTGGTGCAGCGAGCGCAGTGCGGGCTCGGCGCCGTCGAAGTGCCAGCGGCCGGCGCGGAAGACGCGGTCGTCGGCCCACGCGGCCACCACCTCGCCCAGGAACAGATCGTAGGCCTGCTCGATGTGCGGCTCCGGCAGGCGGCGGCACTCCAGCCAGGCGATGCAGCCGTCGACCAGCGGCGCGCCGGTGGCGGGGCCGGGCTCGGCGCGGGCCAGGCCGGCGGCGAACTTGTCGACGTCGCGCCCGCTGGTGTTGCCCACCTGCTCGGTCAGCGCCGCCAGCGCCGCCGGGGGCACCGCCAGCGCAAAGTGGCCGCCGGCCTCGACCAGGGTGCGGGTGAAGGTCTGCTTGTCGAGCACGACGGCCACCTTGGGCGGCGCGAAGTCCAGCGGCATCGACCAGGCTGCGGCCATCACGTTGCGGCGCCCCGCGTGTTCGGCGCTGACGAGCACCGTGGGGCCATGGTTCAGGAGCCGGGTGCAGCGGTCGAGGGGGACGGATTGGCGCATGGACGCGATTCTGCGGGGGCGGCCGCGGGCCTGCCCGACGGTGGGGCGTTGACCTTATTTGAATGGGGCCTTCGACTTCGCTGCACGGCCGGCGCCCGGCAGCGGGCGAAGATGCCCTGTCCGCGTCGCATATATTCGTGCCGGCGCACCGCTCCCTCCCACGTTTCCCAGGAACACGCCATGTCCGAAGCCCTCAACGACACCGCGCTGAAGCAACTCTTCATCGACGCCCGCACCTTCAACAAATTTCAGTCGCGCCCGGTCGACGACGCCACGCTGCATGCGCTGGTGGACCTGATGAAGTGGGGCCCGACCACGATGAACGCCCAGCCGGGCCGCATCGTCTTCGTGCGCAGCGCCGCGGCCAAGGACAAGCTCAAGGGCGCGCTGATGGGCGGCAACGTCGACAAGACGATGGCCGCGCCGGTCACCGCCATCGTCGCCTGGGACACCGAATTCCACGAGCACCTGCCCACGCAGTTCGCCGCGATGCCGGGCGCCCGCGACATGTTCCACGGCAACCAGCCGCTGCTCGACACCACGG
Organism: uncultured Vitreoscilla sp.; assembly: GCA_964418745.1. Taxonomy (GTDB): domain Bacteria; phylum Pseudomonadota; class Gammaproteobacteria; order Burkholderiales; family Burkholderiaceae_C; genus Scleromatobacter. The sequence goes on along the minus strand of CAYQMX010000010.1, from coordinate 143,488 downwards.
GCTTGCGCAACAGCAGCCTGCAGGGCGCCTACCTGATCGTGGCCGCGCGCGCGCTGGGCCTCGATGCCGGCCCGATGAGCGGCTTCGACAACGCCGCCGTCGACAAGGCGTTCTTCCCGGACGGCAAGTGGAAGTCGAACTTCCTGGTCAACCTGGGCTACGGCGACGCCAGCGGCAACTGGCCGCGCGGCCCGCGCCTGCCGTTCGCCACGGTGGCGCGCATCGACTGACGCGACCGTCGCCGCCCCCCGAAGGCCGCCGCGTGCGGCCTTTTTCACGGGTCGGGGGGCCCCCCGGCGAGTTGGCGCCGACGCCACGCCGGCGCGCAGTTCTGAACGTGAAAAATGCGTGCGACGGCCGCTGTCTCCCGCTACATTCACCCGACATCCGAGCGGATGAACAAAATGAACGGCTGGGAGGCCGCTTGAACGACGTCGCACGCCATTTCCTCGAGACCTACGCCCAGGGGGGCGAGGTCGAGGGCGGCTGGAAATTCGGCAAGGCGCTGCAGCAGGCGCACCTCGATTATTCGGAAGAGAGCCTGGAGCGGCTCGACCTGCTGATCAAGGCGATCCGCGACCGTGCCAAGCCGGTGCACGACGAGTTCCTCGCCGACCCGGCCGGCCGCAACTTCCTGGCGCTGCTGGCGTTCTACCTGATGGCCGTGCTGTCGCGGCGCACCGGCGCCGAGATCGAGTGGCACGACACGGCCTCCGCGCGCAAGGCCGTGGCCGACTGGGCCAACATCGAGGAAACGCCGTTCACGCGCCTGGTGGCGCTGGCCCCCGACCAGGGCCTGCTGTTCCTGCCGCTGGTCTGGCTGCACGACCGCCTGTTCAGCCTCGGGCTGGGGCAGTACGACACCGCCTCCGACTACCTGTACAGCGTGGCCGCCGAGCTCGAGTACGACCTGCCGATGGCCTGGTGGAACGCCGCCCGCGTGCTGGGCGTGGCGGCGTCCACGCTGATGGCCGCCGTGGCCGAGGAACGCCCGGCGCTGCCGCAGATCGCCTGGCAGCATCCGCGCGGCCAGCGCGCCAACATCGTCACCCTCGGCTTCGACGGCGAGGATGCCGTGGCGCGCGGCGAAGCCGCGCTGCGGGACAACCGCGAGAACGCGGCCTGGCGCACCTTCGCGCACGCCACCTGGATCAACTCGTCGGGCAGGCGTGCCGACGCCATCTCGGCGACGGTGCAGACCTACGGCGCCGCGCCGCTGCGCCTGCGCATGGCGTTCCGCTACACACGCGCCGCCGCGGGACAGCCCCTGGCCATCCTCGATCCCTCGGTGTGGGAGTTCAACATCCCCGAGGAGACCTTCCTGCGCCTGTACGCGGCCGTCAAGCGCGGCGCCCGCAGCGTGCGCTGGCCCGCGGGCAAGGGCTGGGACGCCCACTACCAGGGCCGGCGCGACGTGCCGTCCCTGCTGCCCGCCGCCGTCCACGTGCCGCCCGCCTACGCCAGCGGCGAGCAGGTGCGCGTGGGCGACGCGGTGCTGACCGATGGTGGCCTGCTGCCGGGCCGCGTCGTGCAGCTCGTGCCCGGGGCCGACGGCCACACGGCCTGCGTCTTCAAGGACGCGCGCGGGGACCGCCGCACGGCCACGTCGCTGCAGGTGCGCGACACCATGCTGTTCGTCTCGCGCAGCCCGGCCGACCACGGGGAGGCCTGCCTCGCCTGGCTGGAGGCGCAGATCAAGCGGCCGCCGCGCGTGCGCACGGAACCCGGCGCGCTGAACAGCCCCGCCCACGCCTGCTTCGCGCTCGGCAGCCTGATGTGGCACGGCACGGTGGCGCCGCGCGACCAGGCCGGCGCCCGCAAGCTCTGGCAGGCCGCCGCCGACGCCGGCAACGCCGCGGCCGAGCTCGCGCTGGCGGTGATCCACCTCGAGGGCGACACGGTCAAGGCCGACCCCGCCAAGGGGCTGGCGCTGCTGCGCGGCGCCGTCGCCAAGGGCCATGCGCCGGCGCTCGCGCGTCTCGGCCAGGAACTCGAGACGGGGCTGCGCACGCCGTCCGACGTCGCGCAGGCGGTGAGCCTGCTCACCCGCGCGTCGGCCGCCGGCAGCGCCCACGCCACCTACCGGCTGGCCTGGATGCACCGCATCGGCAAGGGCGTGCGCCACGACATGGCGCGCTGCGTGGCGCTGCTGGCGCAGGCCGCCGCGGGCGACTACCCGCAGGCCCAGTACGAGCTGGCGATGCAGTGCGCCACCGGCGAGGGCGTGCCGCAGGACGACGAACGCGCCGCCTGGTGGCTGGAGCGCGCGGTGCAGCACGACCACGGCGAGGCGATGATCATGCTGGCCGGCAAGTACGAGCGCGGTCGCGGCGTGCCGCAGGACCTGGAAAAGGCCGTGGCGCTGTACCGCCGCGCGGCCGACCGGAACATGCCCGCGGCCTGGTACCACCTGGGCGTGATGGCCGCCGACGGCCGCGGCCTGGAGCGCGACCTGCGCGAGGCGATGCGCCTGATGACGCTGGCCGCCGACGACGGCGTCGGCGCCGCGAAGGAGCAGCTCGAGGACATCGAGCTGGCGCTGACGCGCGAGTCGCGCGGCTAGCTCAGGCCGCGAGCGCCTGGCGGTCCTCGACCTCGCCATGGCGCACCACCAGCAGTCCCGGCATCGGCTCGCGCGTGAGCCGTTCCACCAGCGTCTCGGCCAGCGGCGCGTCCACCAGCGCGGCCAGGCGCAGCCAGCGCCGCATCACCACGGCGTCGCCCCAGGCGGTGGCCAGCGCGTCGCGCAGCCCGGCCTTCGCCACGCCGTGGCCCTGGCGCAGCGCCTGGGCCAGCAGCGAGTTGAAGAACAGGTTGAACTCGTTGCGCAGCGCCACCGGCAGCGACTCGGCGATGCCGCGCGCCCGCTGGCCCCAGCCCGGCACGGCCAGCTGCAGGGTCAGCACCGCCTGCAGTTCCTGGATCGGGTTGACCAGGCGGATGCGGTTGGGCGGCAGCACGTGCAGCGGGATGCGCGCCGCCACGTCATGGGCCAGCGGCGTGGCCAGCGACTTCAGCGCCACGATGCGCCGCCACTGGCGCAGCGGCAGGCCGTCGACCGGCGTGTCCGGCACGGCCTCGGCGCGGGCCAGCGCGGCCTGGGCCGCGTTCCAGTCCAGGGCCAGCCAGCGTTCGGCGAGCGCGGGCTCCAGCAGCACCAGGTTGCCGGCGACCCAGCCGCGACGCCCGTCGATGGGCACGACGCGGGCGTCGCGAAGCAGCGCGCGGCCGCTGACCGGGCAGTGCGTGGCCACCTCCAGCGAGCGCAGCAGCTGCGGCGTGATCTGGTGGTCGTCGAAGGCCTCGCCGCGCTGCCAGGCCGCCAGGCGCAGCGCCAGCCAGCGGGTGACCGCCAGCGTGGCCGGGAGGGTGCGGCGCGCCATCAGGCGGCGGCCGCGCTCCCAGCCCTCGCGGATCGGATGACCGGGCCACAGGCAGGGTGCCGGCGGCACCATGCCGTAGCGGGCGTACTCGAAGCCGATCGCGTCGCCGGGATCGACGTCGCGGGCGGGGGCGCCCGCGCGCACGGGCGCCTTCGCCGCGGTGCCGGCGCGCGGGGGCGCTCCGGCGATGCTGGCGCGCTTGCCCTGGGGGGCGAAGTTGAAGGTGGCCTGGTTCATGGTCGCGTCCTCGGGTCTGATCTGGGAGTGAGGCCAGTTTGCGGGCTCACAAGCTCATGCGATGAGCTACGGCAAAATGGGTCCCATGGACAGGACAGAACGTTTCTACCGGATCGAATTGCTGATCAAGCGCCAGGCCGGCGTCAGCTTCGACCAGCTGCTCTCGGAGCTCGAGGTCTCGCCGGCCACGCTCAAGCGCGACCTGCAATACCTGCGCGACCGCATGGACGCGCCGATCGTCTATGCGCGCGACGAGAACGTCTACCGCTTCGCCGACGGCGCCGCCCCGGCGGCCGGCGGCAGCGGGCCCGCACGGCCGGGCGCCGGCAAGACGCACGAGCTGCCCGGCGTGTGGTTCAGCGAGAAGGAACTGCACGCGCTGCTGACCATGCACCAGCTCATCGCCGGCCTGGACGACGGCGGCGTGCTCGGGCGCCACCTGCAGCCGCTGCTGGACAAGCTGCACGGCATGCTGGGGGCCACCGGCGAGGAGGCGCAGTCGCTGATGCGCCGCGTGCGCATCGTCAACCCGGCCAAGCGCGCCGTCGCCAGCCGGTGGTTCGAGGAGGCGGTCAGCGCCGTGCTGAGCCGGCGCCGGCTGCTGATCGGCTACTACACGCGCAGCAAGCGCAGCGAGTCCGAGCGCGTGCTGTCGCCGCAGCGCCTGCTGCACTACCGCAACACCTGGTACCTGGACGCCTGGTGCCACGCCAGCGAGGGCCTGCGCCGCTTCGCCCTCGACGCGGTGCGTTCGGCCAAGGTGCTGGACGAGCCGGCCCGCGAGCTGCCGATGGCCGAGGTGGAGCAGGCGCTCGACCAGGGCTACGGCATCTTCGGCGGCGCCCGGCTGCGCTGGGCCACGCTGCACTTCAGCGCCGAGGCCGCGCAGTGGGTGGCGCAGGAGGAATGGCATCCGCAGCAGCAGTCCAAGCCGCAGGCCGACGGCTCGCTGCGCATGCGCATCCCCTATTCGGACCACACCGAGCTGGTGATGGACGTGCTGCGCCACGGCCCCAACGTGCGCGTGCTGGCGCCCGCGGAACTCGTCGAGCAGGTCCGGGATCAACTGCAGCAGACGCTGGCTTCGTACGCGGACAAGGCAGGCACGCCATGAACAAGGCCTTCACGAAGGAGCCCGAGGGCGACGAGGACGACGACGGCCCGTCGCTGCCGTCGCTGCCGGCCGGCGGCAAGAACTACATCACGCCGCAGGGCCACGACCGGCTGCGCGCCGAGCTGCTGCAGCTGATCGACGAGGAACGGCCCAAGATCGTCGAGATCGTGCACTGGGCGGCGTCCAACGGCGACCGCAGCGAGAACGGCGACTACATCTACGGCAAGAAGCGGCTGCGCGAGATCGACCGCCGCATCCGCTTCCTCATCAAGCGGCTGGACATCGCCGTCGTCGCCGACCCGTCGGCGCACCACGGCAGCGACCAGGTGTTCTTCGGCGCCACCGTCACCTACGCCAACGACGCCGGCGACGAGCGCACCGTCACCATCAAGGGCATCGACGAGGTCGATTCCCTGCAGGGCGAGGTCAGCTGGGTCTCGCCGATCGCCCGCACGCTGCTCAAGGCGCGCGAGGGCGACACGCTGCAGCTGGTCACGCCGGTGGGCGTGGAGACGATCGAGGTGATCTCGGTGCGCTACCCCGCGCCGGCCGGCGCATGAACGCAATCGACCTGTTGGAACCGCATCGAATGAAGGCCATTTCCCTGATCGCGGGCTGCACGCTCGCGGCCTGCGCCCTGCTGGCGCCCGCCACGCATGCCGCGGGCGCGAGCGCTCCCGCGGGCACCGGCACCAGCGCCCGCGAGGCGGTCGCCGCCAGGCCCCTCCCCGTCTACGGCGTGCAGGTGGTGCGCACGACCCCGCACGACATCAACGCCTTCACCGAAGGCCTGTTCTACCTCAACGGCTACTTCTACGAGAGCACCGGCCTGGACGGCCATTCCTCGGTGCGCAAGGTCAAGCCCGAGACGGGCCAGGTGGTGCAGCGCGCCACGCTGCCGCCCGAGATGTTCGGCGAGGGCATCGCGCCGTGGCATGGCCACCTGGTCGGCCTGACCTGGAAGTCGCAGACGGGCTTCGTGCTGGACCTCGACAGCTTCGAGACCGTGGGCCAGTTCGGCTACCCGGGCGAGGGCTGGGGGCTGACGCACGACGACACCGAGCTGGTGATGAGCGACGGCAGCGCCGACATCCGCTTCCTGAATCCGCAGACGCTCATCGAGACGCACCGCATCCACGTCACCGCGCAGGGCAAGCCCGTCGACCAGCTCAACGAGCTCGAGTGGGTGGAGGGCGAGCTCTACGCCAACATCTGGCAGACCGACCGCATCGCCCGCATCGACCCGCACACCGGCAACGTGGTGGGCTGGATCGACTGCAAGGGCCTGCTGCCGGCGAAGGACTTCATCCCCCAGCACACCGACGTGCTCAATGGCATCGCCTACGACCCGGCCACGAAGCGGTTGTGGGTCACCGGCAAGTTCTGGCCCAAGGTGTTCGAGATCCGGCTCGTCCGGCGCTGATCCGTCCCCGTCGCTCCCCCTCTGCCGTTCGTCGCCGGCTGCGGGCTTTCCGCCTTGCGGCCGCCCGCCGCCTCGACGACAGTCCCCCATCCTTTTTCCGAGAAACCCCCGCATCGTGTCCGCCATCGCCTCCTCCCCCGACCAACCGTACTCGCGCGACGACACCGCATTCTTCGGCCATCCGGCCGGCCTCGGCTGGCTCGCGGCCTGCGAACTGTGGGAGCGCTTCTCCTACTACGGCATGCAGGTGCTGCTGGGGCTGTACCTCACCAAGTACCTGTTCCTGCCGCAGAACATCGGCCACGTGGTGGGCATCGACGTGGTGCGCCACGCCGTCGAATACTTCATCGGGCCACGCACGCCGCTGCAGCTGGGCGCCTTCATCGCCGGCCTGTACGCCGGCCTGGTCTACCTGACGCCGCTGTTCGGCGGGCTGCTGGCCGACCGCGTGCTGGGCCGCACGAAGACGGTCGTCCTGGGCGCCAGCCTGATGGCCACGGGCCACTTCCTGATGGCGTTCGAATCGAGCTTCCTGTTCGCCATCGTGTGCCTGCTGTTGGGCGTGGGCTGCTTCAAGGGCAACATCGCGGCGCAGGTCGGCGCGCTGTACCGGCCCGGCGACAAGCGCAACGCGAGCGCGTTCCAGATCTTCCTGCTGTCGGTGCAGATCGCCGTCATCGCCTCGCCGCTGGTCTGCGGCACGCTGGGCGAGAAGGTGGGCTTCGACTGGGGCTTCGGCGCGGCCGGCGTGGGCATGCTGATCGGCCTGGTGGTCTACCTGGCCGGGCGTGGCTGGCTGCCGCCCGAGCCGGCGCGCTCGACGCGCGACGTCGTGGTGCACCAGCCGCCGATGACCCGCCCGGAGTGGGGCCGCATGACGCTGCTGGTGTGCCTGCTGCCGGTGCTCGTCTTGTCGATCGTCGGCAACCAGCAGTTCAACATCGGATTCACCCTGTGGTCGGACAAGCACATGGACCTGCTGCTGTTCGGCTGGCAGGTGCCGGTCACCTGGCTGCAGGCTGTCGACGCGTTCGTCAGCACCGGTACCATGCTGCTGGCGCTGGCCTTCTGGCGCTGGTGGGCCAAGAGCCACCGCGAGCCCGACGAGCTGATGAAGATGGCCATCGGGTCGCTGATCTCCGCGGGCGGACCGGCCCTGATGGCGATCGCCGGCGGCATCGTCGACACCACGCACGGTCGGGTCAGCGCGATCTGGACGCTGGCCTACACCATCGTCAACGACATCGGCTTCGCCAACGTGCTGGCGGTGGGCCTGGCGCTGTACTCGCGCGTCGCCCCGCGCCAGATCGTCGGCCTGGTGATCGGCATCTACTACCTGCACCTGTTCGTGGCCAATACCTTCGTGGGCTGGCTGGCCGGCTTCATGGATTCGATGCTGCAGCGCGACTTCTGGGCCCTGCACGCGGTGCTGGTGCTGGCCGCCGGCGTGCTGCTGCTGGTGGTGCGGGCGGCGTTCGGCCGCCTGCTGTCGCCCGAGGCGATGGAGGCCGATCCGGTCGCGCCGCTGGTGCCGGCGCATTGACGGCCCGCCGTCCGGCCCGCGCCGCGGGCCCGGCGCACGCCGGGTCCGCGGCCGGACTTGACAAAGATCATGGCGGCGCGCAGCGTTTGCGGCACCCTCTGCACGCCGTGGTCCCTTCTCCGATGCCTTCCCAGACGCCCGTCCGCCGGGCCTCGCCTGCATGATCGCCCTGCTCGAGGCGGGGCGCGCCGGCCTGTTCGCGCGCCGACACTGGCCGGCCAACATCGTCGCCGGCATCATCGTCGGCGTGGTGGCACTGCCGCTGTCGATGGCATTCGCCATCGCCTCGGGCGCACGGCCCGAGCAGGGCATCTACACCGCCATCGTCGGCGGCGGGCTGGTGGCCGCGCTCGGCGGCAGCCGGCTGCAGATCGCCGGGCCCACCGGCGCGTTCATCGCCATCCTGTCGGGCATCACCGCGAAGTACGGGATCGACGGCCTGCAGATGGCCACGCTGATGGCCGGCGTGATGCTGCTGATGATGGGCCTGGGCCGGCTGGGCGGGGTCATCAAGTTCATTCCCGCGCCGGTGATCGTCGGCTTCACCACCGGCATCGGCGTGATCATCTTCGTCGGCCAGTGGCACGACTTCCTCGGCCTGCCCGCGGTCGGCGGCGAGCATTTCCACCAGAAGGTCTGGAACCTGCTGCAGGTGATGCCGCAGCTCAACCTGCCCACGCTGGGCCTGTCGCTCGCCTGCCTGGCGCTGGTGGTGGGCGCGCCGCGCATCCCGCTGCTGTCGCGGGTGCCGGGGCCGCTGCTGGCCATGGTGGTCGCCACGCTCGCGCAGGCGCTGCTGCACCTGCCCGGGGTCGCCACGCTGGGCAGCGCCTTCGGCGGCATCCCGCGCGGGCTGCCCACGCTGCATTTGCCGTCGCTGTCGGTGGCCCAGGCGCTCACGCTGCTGGGGCCGGCGTTCACGATCGCGATGCTGGGCGCCATCGAGTCGCTGCTGTCGGCGGTGGTGGCCGACGGCATGGCCGGCACGCGCCACGATTCCAACCAGGAGCTGATCGGCCAGGGCATCGCCAACATCGTCTCGCCGCTGTTCGGCGGTTTCGCCGCCACCGGCGCCATCGCCCGCACCGCCACCAACATCCGCAACGGCGGCACCAGCCCGATCGCGGGCATCGTCCACGCGCTGACGCTGCTGGCGGTGCTGCTGTTCCTGGCGCCGCTGGCGTCCGACATCCCGCTGGCCGCGCTGGCGGCCATCCTGTTCGTGGTCGCCTGGAACATGAGCGAGGCGGGGCGCTTCGCCTACATCCTGCGCCGGGCACCGACCGCCGACCGCGTGATCCTGGCCATCACCTTCCTGCTGACGGTGTTCGCCGACCTCGTGGTGGCCGTCAACGTGGGCGTGATCCTGGCCATCCTGCAGTTCCTGCGCCGCATGTCGGAAGTGGTGGAGACGCAGGCCCTGGACGCCAAGGTGCTGCAGGCCGACCTTGCCCCGCTGGGACTGGCCAGGCTGCCGCCCGACATCCTGGTCTACGAGATCGCCGGCCCGATGTTCTTCGGCGCGGTGGAGAACTTCGAGCGCGCGCTGGGCCAGATCCACGCCGATCCGGCCGCCGTCGTGATCCGGCTGGCGCGCGTGCCCTTCATGGACATCACCGGCATCCAGACGCTGCACGAAGCGATCGCCCGGCTGCGCAAGCGCGGCGTGCGGGTCTACCTGTGCGAGGCCAACGAGCGCGTGCAGGCCAAGCTGGAGGCCGCCGGCGTGTTCGAGGGCGACCTCATCGGCATCCACTTCGATGCCATCGGCGCGGCGCTGCGGGCCGCCCTGGACCGCACGCCGGGACCGGCCGTCAAGGCTTGACGCGCGCGGCGCGCAGCACCGAGGACGCGCGCTTGAGGGTGCGCAGCACGTCGGCCAGGTGCAGCCGGTCGCGCACGCTCACCAGCAGCTTGAGCTCGGTGGTCTCGGCGGCGCGCTCGTCGCCCATGTCGATGTGCGTGATGTCGGCCTCGGCCGCGCTGATGGCCTGCGCCACCTGGGCCAGGGCGCCCTTGGTGTTGTGCACCAGCACGCTCACCGAGCTCTCGAACTGGCGCGTCAGCACCTCGGCCCAGTCGACCTCCATCCAGCGCTCGCCGTCGCGCTCGCGCAGGCGGCGGCCGATGGAGCAGTCCTTGGTGTGCACCATCAGGCCCTCGCCGCCGAAGTAGCCGGCGACCTCGTCGCCGGGAATCGGGCGGCAGCAGGTGGCCAGCTTCACCGACGCGCCTTCGCTGCCGTCGATCTCGACGATGTTCTGGCCCACCTGGGCCTCGCGCGCTTCGAAGCGGCCCATCGTGAGCGCCACCGCGCCGGGCCGCAGGCCGCGCTCGCCCAGCAGCTGGGCCAGGCGCTTGGCGACGATGGAGGCGATCTTGCGGCCCAGGCCGATGTCGACCATCAGCTCGGCGCGGGTGCGGCTGCCGCTCCAGCGCGTGAGCGACTGCCACAGCGGCGCATGCTCCTCGTCGTCGGCCGGCACCGACATGCCCTCGTTGCGCAGCGCCTGCGTCAGCAGCTTCTCGCCGAGGGTGATCGACTCCTCGTGCTCGAGGTTCTTCAGGAAGTGGCGGATCTTGGAGCGCGCCCGGCCGGTGCGCACCGAGTTCAGCCACGACGGGTTCGGCCGCGCGTTGGGCGAGGTGCTGACCTCGACGACGTCGCCGCTCTTCAGCTCGGTGCGCAGCGCCACCGGCTCGCCGTTGACCTTGGCCGCCACGCAGTGGTCGCCGACGTCGGAGTGGATGGCGTAGGCGAAGTCGATCGGCGTCGCCCCGCGCGGCAGCGCCAGGATCTTGCTCTTGGGCGTGAAGACGTAGACCGCTTCGGGGAACAGGTCGATCTTGATGTGCTCGAGGAACTCGCTGGAGTCGTGCGTGTCGCTCTGGATCTCGATGAGCGACTGCAGCCACATCGCGCCCAGGCGTTGCGCCTCGTCGGGGCGGCCGGCCTGCGCGCCGGCCTTGTACATCCAGTGCGCCGCGATGCCGGCCTCGGCCACCGCGTGCATCTCCTCGGTGCGGATCTGGAACTCGACGGCCGTGCCCAGCGGGTTGACCAGCGTCGTGTGCAGCGACTGGTAGCCGTTGGCCTTGGGGATCGCGATGTAGTCCTTGAAGCGGCCCGGCACCGGCTTGTACATCTGGTGCAGCGTGCCCAGCGAGGTGTAGCACTCGCTCAGCGTGTTGACGACGATGCGGAAGCCGAAGATGTCGTTGACCTGCGCGAAGCCGGCGTGCTTCTCGCGCATCTTGCGGTAGATGGAGTAGACGGTCTTCTCGCGGCTGTAGACCGTCACGCGGGTGCGCGCCTCGGCGAACGCCTTCTCGACGTCGCGCCGCATGCGGTCGACGATGTCGCGCCGCGTGCCGCGCGCGCGCTCCAGCGCCTTGCCCACGGCCGCATACCGCCATGGGTACATGAAGCGGAACGACAGGTCCTGCAGCTCGCGGTACATCTGGTTCAGGCCCAGACGGTGGGCGATGGGCGCGAAGATCTCGATGGTCTCGCGCGCGATGCGGGCCCGCTTGTCCGGGGCCATCGCGTCCATCGTGCGCATGTTGTGCAGGCGGTCGCACAGCTTGATGAGGATGACGCGCACGTCGCGCGACATCGCCAGCAGCATCTTGCGGAACGACTCGGCCTGGCCGTCCTCGCGGGTGGAGAACTGCAGCTTGTCGAGCTTGGTCAGTCCGTCGACCAGCTCGGCCGTGGGCGCCCCGAAGAGTTCGATGAGCTCGGGCTTGGTGACGCCGCAGTCCTCGATCGTGTCGTGCATCAGCGCCGCCATGAGCGCCTGCGCGTCGAGCTTCCAGTCGGCCACCAGGCCGGTGACCGCCAGCGGATGGGTGATGTAGGGGATGCCGCTGGCGCGCAGCTGGCCCAGGTGGGCCTGGTCGGCGAACTTGTAGGCCTCGCGCACCTTCTTCAGGTCGGCCTTGCCGAGGTAGGACAGCTTCTCGGACAGCTCGGCGAAGGTGGTGACCTCCGCCTGCTGCGCCGCGATGACCGGAGCGCGCCCCAGGCCGTGCAGCTTGGCAGGCAGCAGGTCGGCGGCGAACGAACGAATACTCATGTGCTGAATTTAGCCTGTTATGAGGGCAAGGCCGCCGCGGTCGGGAAATTGAGTGCCGAAGGCGTCCCGGCGGCCGAGGAATCGTCGGTCCGGGGCGGACGGCATACCGTGTTCAGGGGATTTGTTGAAACCGCTTTCAAAATATGACACAAAACGCCGCTTCCACTCCGGATTCGGGCGTCAAATGCGTTCCGCCCCGGGCCCGCCAGGCACACGGCACGGGGCTGGAACGCCACCGGCGGGACGCCCGAACGTCGCGCCGCCGCGAAAGGCCGGAAACCCGCCTGAGCCCGGCGCGTGCGCACGCGTCGTCCGACAACGACAGGAGACAGCGATGATTCGACGTGTTGCGGGACGAGCCGTCCTGCTTGCATTTTCCCTCTGGGCGACGACCTGCGCCCTGGCCCAGACGGCCGCCGACTACGCCCAGGGCGTGACGGTCGCCGGCAGCACCGCCACCATCTTCTTCAACCCGACGTCGACCACGACCACGTGGACCGACGTGCACTACGCGGTCAACGGCGGCGCACTGCAGAACCTGCGGATGGCGCGCGACGCGGCCACCGGCAAGGAGACCCAGCAGGTCTTGCAAGCGGTTTCAAGCGGCAACACGATCAGCTACAGCTTCACCTACAACAAGGGCTCCCCGGCGTACGACACGCCCACCTACTCGTACACCGTGCCGGCGGCCGGCGGCGGCTCGGCCACGCCCGCGGCCGGCCAGGTGTGCTTCTTCACCGACGTCAACTACGGCGGCAGCTCGCTGTGCACCAGCGCCAGCAGCAGCTGGGTGGGCAGCGCCTGGAACGACGTCATCTCGTCGGTGAAGGTCGCGGCCGGCACCCAGGTGGTGCTCTACGGCGACGTCAACTACGCCGGCACCACGCTGACGCTGAGCGCCGACACGCCCAGCCTGGTGCCCTCCGGCTTCAACGACCTGGCCTCGTCGTACAAGATCTCGGCGGTCGCCACCGGCGGCACCTGGAACAAGCTGACGACGTTCAACGTCGTCAACGGCACCCACAACGCCTACGACAACGCCCACGTGTTCTGGGCCATCATCGGCAAGGACTGGACGACCGGCAAGTTCGTCTACGTCGACACCGCCGGCCAGCTGATCCCGATGTCCACCGCGGACAACGGCGCGCTGACGAAGAACGGCGTCACGTACACCAACTACTTCCACACGATCGCCCAGGCCGGCTCGGTCACCATCCCGCCGATCAACTCGGCGCGCCTGATGCTCAGCGTGGGGACGCCGATGTACATCCGCGTCAACCAGGACATCAACGGCAACATCGGCTACGCCGGCGCCAACATCGAGAACCCGACCGATCCCAACATCGACGTCACGTTCGACTTCATGGAGATGGCCATCGTTCCCGACACCGGCTTCTACGGCAACACCACGCGCGTGGACCAGTTCGGCTTCCCGCTGACGCTGCGCCTGCAGGGGCTGGGCGGCTTCGACCAGACGGTGGGCGAGACCGCCACCCGCGCTTCGTTGTTCTCGGCCTGGGCCGCGGCCGTGCCGGCGCAGTTCCAGGGCCTGGCGCAGGCGCCGTACTCGCCGTACCGCATCATCGCGCCGGCGCATGCGACGTTCAACGCCGGCAAGGCCAACGCGAACTACCTCGACGCCTACATCCAGGGCCTGTGGACGAAGTACGCGTCGCAGACGCTGACCTTCACCGACCAGCAGGGCACCTTCACCGGCCACGTGGTCAACGGCCAGTTCCAGTTCACCGACGGCCAGGGCACGTACACCATCCAGCGCGCGCCGACCACCGCCGAGGCGCTGCTGGGCTCCGGCGTGCTCAACGACGCCACCGGCCAGGCGCCGGGCACCGCGGGCTACGACAAGCAGCTGCAGATCCAGGCCCAGCTGTGCGCGGCGATCAACCGCCACATCGTCGAGGATCCGGCGCACTGGTCCACGCCGAGCTACTTCTACGCGAGCCCGTCGAACTCGTACTCGAAGTTCTGGCACGACCACAGCCTGAACGGCCTGTCCTACGGCTTCGCGTACGACGACGTCGGCGGCTTCAGCTCGTCGCTGCACACCGCGGCGCCGACGGTCGCCACGGTGACCGTGGGCTGGTAGTCCGCACCGCCGTCGCGCGGGGCGCAACCGATACACTCCGACGCGATGCGCCGATCCGGCGGCGCACGGAGGAATCGAGATGCGCACCAACGCGAACACGCCCGTCGGCACCGTCCATCGCCTGGCCATCGACAGCCAGGTGCTGGCGGGCAACCTGCTCGGCGACCCCACCTTGCGTGCGATCGACGTCTACGTGCCGGCCGGCCACGGCGGGCGTGGCCTGGCATTGCTGGTCGACATCGTGGGGTTCACCGCCGGCGGGCCGGCCCACACCAACTGGAAGAATTTCGGCGAGAACGTTCCCGAGCGGCTCGACCGCCTGATCGCGACCGGCGCGATGCCGCCCGTGGTCGTGGCCTTCCCGGACTGCTTCACCCGGCTCGGTGGCAACCAATACGTGAACTCGGCGGCGGTGGGGCGCTGGGACGACTTCCTGCGCGCCGAGGCGGTGCCCTTGGTCGAGGCCGCCTTCGGCTGTGGCGGCGCGGGCCGGCGCGGTCTCTTCGGCAAGTCGAGCGGCGGCTACGGCGCCATGGTCCACGCGCTGCTGCATCCGGACTTCTGGAGCGCGGCGGCCGTGCATTCCGGCGACATGGGCTTCGAACTGCTCTACCGCCACGAGTTCGTCCCGGTCCTGCGTGCCCTTGCGAACGCGCCGGACATCGGCGCCTGGGTCGATGCCTTCTGGCAGGCCAGAAAGGTCAAGGACAGCGACGTGCACATCCTCATGATGCTGGCGCAGGCGGCGAGCTTCGACCCGGACCCTTCGCTGCCCTACGGCATTCGGCTGCCGGTCACGCTCGACACCTGCGAGCTGATCCCGGAGCGCTGGGCGAACTGGATGGCCTGGGATCCGTTGAGCCTCGTCGAGGCGCACGGGCGCGGCCTGGCGGCGTTGAAGGCCCTGTACATCGATTGCGGCGACGTCGACCAATACAACCTGGTCTATGGCGCCCGGCGAATGCACAGGCGCCTGCTCGCCCTGGACGTGCCGCACGTCTACGAGGAATTCGCCGACGACCACTCGGCGGTCGACTACCGGATGGACATCAGCCTGCCGATCCTGGCCAAGGCGCTCGCCTGAGCAGGCCGGCGCGACATCGCGCGATGGGCCCCGGCTGCCGGACCACCGCCGTTCCGGAGGTGCGGCTTTCGGGTAGGCTTGCCCCCATGCAGGCGAAGCACGCCATCGATGACCCGGGACGACGGCCGGCCACCGCCCGGTGGGAGGATCGTCGCCGCGATCGCCTGGCGTGCGCCGGGCCGGCTGCTGCCGTCGGTGGGAAGATGGGGTCATGAATCCGCCTGACACTGTCGCCAGCCTGCTTGCCCGCGCAGATGCCGCGCGCGCGGCCGACCAGTTGCAGGAGGGCCTGCTCGCCGCGCGGGAGGCGCTGAACCGCGCCACCGACGACGACGACCGGCGCCGCGCCGCCGTGCTGGTGGTGAACTTCCAGTTCCGCAGCGGTGCCCTCGCGGCGCTCGTCGCCGACGGGGTCGAGCACTTGCCGGTGCTGCGCGCGGGTGGCCCCACGAAGGAGCTGTTCATCGTCCTGCGCACGGTTTCCATCGCGGCTTGCGACGTGAGTCGCTTCGACATTGCGCTGCCCTGCGCGCAGGAGGCGCAGGCCCTGGCCACGCAACTGGGCGACCGCGGACTCCTGGCGATGGCCATCAACGCGGTGGCCTGCTGCTTCGAGCGCATGGGCGACCCCTGGCAGGCCGAGCGGCTGATGAGCGACGCGCTGGCGATCGCCCGGCAGCAGGACGAGGTCCATCCGCTCTTCGCGACCTTGAACAACCTGTGCGCGGCCCTGATCGGGATGTACCACCAACTGCGCGACGCGGCGCCGTCCGACGAGGCCGCCGACTCGCTGCGCCGCGCCTTGCCGATCGCCCGCGAGGCGCACGCGATGGCCGGGCGACCGGAGATGGCGTTCTATCGCCTGTTCACCGAAGGCAACCTGGGCGAGGTGCTGCTCCACCTCGGGCACTTCGCGGAGGCGCGCCCCCTGCTCGAGGATTCGCTCGCGCAGGCGCGCCACATCGGCGCCGATGCGCAGGCCGCGCGCATCGGCTGCACGCTGGGCGAACTGGAACTGCTGGAAGGGCGGCCCGAGCTCGCCTGGCAGCGCCTGGAGGCGGTGCGGCTGGCCGCCATCGGCACCGACCTGCGCATGACGCAGCTGCGCCTGCACCACGCGCTGTGGCGCTCGGCGCGCGCCCTGCGACGCTCGAGCGAGGCCCTGCATCACCTGGAGACCTACCTCCAGCTCGAGCGCCAGCGCTCGGTCAGCCAGTTGCGTGCACAGTCCGAGCTGTTCGTCACCCGCGCGGAGGTCGAGCAGGTCCGGGGCGAAGCGCGGCGCGATCCGCTGACGCGGCTCGGCAACCGGCGCGAAGTGGACGACCGCTGGCCGGCGCTGCTGGCCGCCTGCCGGGCGAGCGGCAAGCCGCTGGCCGTCGCGATGCTGGACCTCGATCGCTTCAAGCAGGTCAACGACCGCTTCGGCCACGCCATCGGCGACCAGGTGCTGGTGGCCCTGGCCCGGCTGCTGCGCGAGAACACCCGCTCGGCCGACATCGGCGCGCGCGTGGGGGGCGAGGAGTTCCTGCTGGTGCTGCCCGACACCGACGGCGAGCGGGCGCTGGAGATCTGCGAACGCCTGCGCCACTGCGTGGCCGCCTACGCCTGGAGCAGCCTGGCCGACGGGCTGACGGTGACGCTGAGCATCGGCCTGGCCTGGGCGCCGCCCTACGACGCCGACGAGCTGACCGCGCGCGCCGACGCGGCCCTCTACACCGCCAAGCTCCAGGGCCGCAACTGCGTCGCCGTGTCCGCCACCTGAAGTCGTCGGGCGGGGGAGGCGTTCTTCCCTCACCGGGGTCGGCGACCCGTGCGGGTCATCGGCCGGACGTTCGCCGACGTCGCCCATCGGGCAGTCCGGCGCGTTGCGCTCAGAAGCCCGGCTTGGCCACCATGAGGTAGAAGATCGCGACCGGTGGACGAAGGGGGCTCATGGGCCGTCCAGTATCTCGTTGACCATGCCCCAGCGCTCGAACTCGGGCGCGAAGTCGGCGAGGGCCAGAAGTCCCATGCAGGTGCAGGCGCCGGCCGGGGGCACCTGCCCGCGCGCGAGCCGGCGGACCAGCAGGATCGTCGCCATGCACGGTATCTCCGGTCCGTGGTCGTCGTCGGCAGCGATGTGCCAGGCCCGGTGCGCTGGCGCGCCGGCCGCGTCCGTCCCCTCGACCCTGACGACCATGCCACCCAGCGACGATCCCATGAAGTCCATCGCGCGGGCCGCCCGGTCCAGCACGCCGGCCAGGCGGGCGGGCGGGGCGATCAACCCCAGCGCGCGGAGGCTCGCCAGTAGCGCCGAGCCTGCCACCGGCCGTCCTCCCAGACGTCGATCGACTCGCCGCAGTAGCTCAGCACCGCCGCCAGCGTTGCCTCGCCGCGCGGAGCGGTCTGCGCCGGGGCGATGCACATGTCGATCGCCGCGAGGCGCTGCCAGCCGCCGCACAGGTCGATCGCAACCGGCTCGCAGCCCTGGCCGAGTCTGTCCGCCAATGCCTTGGCGCGGCCCAGGTCGCGTCCGCCGATCAGCAGGCGCACGTTCGGATCGCCTGCCAGGGCGCGGCAGATCCGCGCGCCGAAATTCCCGTAGCCCCCGAGAACCAGTGTCTTCAATGGTCGACGTCCGCTTGACCCGGCGACGTTGGGCGTCCAGGGGCGGCCCCGAGGCCCGACGCATCCCGACGCCCCGACCCCGAGCCCGGCACGGCGGCCACTGTCGACGGGCGCTTCGGGCAGGACGCGCGGGGTCGCCGGGGCCGACGGCCCCTGGCCGCCGTCAGAGCGGAACCTTGGTGGGATTCACGCCGTGGTAGTCGATCAGGTAGCTGCGGATCCACAGCTTGCAATCGGCCACCCCGGGCGAGCCGGCGCAGGCCTGCAGGTCGGCGTAGCCTGCGCGCAACTTGTCGATGTCGGCCTTCTTGGCAGGGTTCTGGTTGTCGTCGCTGCGCGCCCAGCGGATCTCGTAGCGGCGGGCATCCTGCACCTTCAGGTGGTCGTTGCCGCCCACGATGTGGATATGCGTGGCGGCGGGGCTGCCGATGAAGGTTCCCTTCTTGCTGCCGGATTTGCTGCCGACCTTTTCGTACTCGAATGGCATCTGGTGTTCTCCTCTGAACAAGGTCCCGAACGCCAGCTTCGATTCGCGGGGCGCGGGGCCGCCTAGTCTAATTGCGCGCATCCGCCCGCGAAGTCAAAGTCTCCCGAGGCTAGGGTTTTCCTGCGCTGAGCAACGCGGCGAAGCCGCGTCGAATCGGCTGGCCGGTCGCGATGGCCAGCGCGCCGCCGCCGCCGTCGATTCCCGGCAGGGCCGTTCGTCGTGCACCTGACTGGCCCGGTCCGCCAGGGTTGCGAAAGGCATCATGAAACTGCTCCTCACCTCCGCCGGCGTCAGGAACGCGAGCATCCGCGACGCGCTGGTCGGCCTCCTGGGCCGGCCCTTCGCCGACTGCGATGCCCTGTGCATCCCCACCGCGCTGTACGGCCACCCGATGGGTACGCCGGCCGGCGCCTGGCGGTTCCTGAACGGCGGCTCCGGCTGCCCGATGGTCGAGCTGGGATGGAAGTCCGTGGGCGTCCTGGAGCTCACCGCGCTGCCCAGCATCGGGCAAGCGCGCTGGGAGCCCTGGGTCCGCAATGCGGATGTCCTGCTGGTGGAGGGCGGCGATGCCGTGTACCTGGCGCACTGGATGCGTCAGTCGGGCCTGGCGGCCTTGCTGCCGTCGCTGGATCGCACCGTCTGGGTGGGGCTGAGCGCCGGAAGCATGGCGCTGACGCCTCGCGTGGGCGAGCAGTTCGTCGAGACGAGGCCGTCGATCACGGGCGACGACGTGACGCTCGGGGTGGTCGACTTCTCGATCTTCCCGCACCTGGACTACCCGGACTTCCCGGAGAACACGATGGCCCACGCGCAACGATGGGGGGCCCGCATCGGCGGTCCGGCCTACGCCATCGACGACCAGACCGCCATCGAAGTGGTCGACGGCCGGGCCAGGGTCGTGTCCGAGGGGCAGTGGCGGTATTTCGGCCGCTGACGAGCCCGCACCGGCGGTGCTCTCGTCGGCGTGCCCGGCACCTCAATCGGTCTTGTTCTCGTAGAGCGCACAGACGTCGGGGCCGCACAGGTCGAGCCACCGCACATAGGTCCAGCGGAAATTCCCTCCCATCACCTTGTAGACCTGCATGGCGTGGGTCACCGGCGCCTGGCCGGCCTGCTTCGGCCACACGGTGAGGAGGTTGCCCTTGACCGCCCAGCTGCCACTGCCCACCCAGCTGCTCGTTGTCTCGAGGATCATGTCGGCCGTGGGCTGCGAATACGTCGTGTCGGTCATCGCGTCGATGTGCTGGCCGTTGGCGGCGTACACGTCGGCCATGCCGATCCCGCCGCCGCCGTAGGCCCAGGTCCCGACGAGCTGCTTGCCCAGCGCGGCGGGATCGCCCGGATGCGCGGGGAACGTCATCGAGAGGGCGACGTATAGCCACTCGAACTCGTTGGGGACCACGGGGTCGGTGAGGCAGCCCTGGGTCGTCGGCTGGTAGCCGACCATCGCCGCCGCCAGTCCGTCCACGTCGGTGAGCTGGATGCGGGCATGCTCACGGCTCCACTGCCCCGACGCGTCCTTCAGCGACACCGAAAGATCCACGTAGCGAAAGCCCTGCGCGGTGATGCCCTCGAGGTGCGATGGGTCGGCCAGGACGTCGCCAGACAAGGACTGCCCGCCCATGCCGCTCCAGCGCGTCGGATCGCTGAACGCCTGCTGCAGGAGCGTCAGCGCCTGGGCGGCGAGATCCGGCCCGGTCGCGACCGGCTTCCACAGCGTGATCCGGCAGGTGGGCGCATCCAGCGTCGCATGGTCCGCAGACGTTGCCGTGGTCACCGTGGGCGGAACGGTGGCCTGGTAGATGTCCCAGTTGGCCACCGTGCCGGGAATTCCGGGGGTGGGGGCCGGGGCCGCCAGGCCCCCCGAACCGCCGGAACCGCCACTCGCTCCGCCACCTCCGCCCCCGCCACCACAGCCCGTGTTGAGTGCCACGAGGAGAGCCGCGAGGAGCAGGCGGAATCCGCTAGCGCGGGAAGGGCGTCGACGTGGGCTGGTCATGGCTGGATTCTTTTCATCGATGGTTGAGTGAGCGGATTCGCGTTCCCGCGCCGGTGCCGTGCGCGCGGTACGTCGCGTCGTGGAACCAGCCTAGGGACCACGGCGTTAGGGCAGCGTTATGCCGGCGCGGCCCCCCCATCGTTCGACGCCGCATCGCCTCATAACGCCGGCATAACGCCCCGAGGCCTACAAGACGGTACGGGCCGCTAAAGGCCGACGTCCACACCTCGAACACCGCACAGGGACTCCATGTCACATCGCATCCATCCGCTTCGCCGGCATCGCAGCCTGCCGGCGCTCGCCTTGATTTCGCTTGTCCTGGCCGGATGTGGCGGCGGCGGCGCGCCTGCGGGGCCGACACCGCCGGCGACCACCTACGCGGTGGGCGCCACCGTCTCGGGCCTGGTCGGTAGCGGCCTCGTCCTGCAGGACAACGGCGGCGACGACCGCAGCGTCACCATCGACGGCACCTACGCCTTCGCCACGCAGCTCGCCGCTGGCGCGGCCTACAACGTCACCGTGAAGACCCAGCCCGGCAGCCCGGCACAGAACTGCACCGTGACCGGCGCCAGCGGCACCATCGCAGGCGCCGCGGTCGATGCGACCGTCGTCTGCGCGCGCATCGCTCCGCCGGTCACCTATACGGTGGGCGGTACCGTCAGTGGCCTGGCCGGCAGCGGGCTCGTGCTGCAGGACAACGGCGGCGACGACCGCGCGGTCACGCTCAACGGCAACTTCGTGTTCGGTACGGCGCTGGCCAGCGGCGCCGGCTACGCGATCACCGTGAAGACGCAGCCGACGGCGCCGGCGCAGACCTGCACCGTGGCGAACGGCGTCGGCAGCGTCGGCACGGCCAACGTCGGCAGCGCGGTCGTGACCTGCGTCAGCACGCCGGTGGTGGATGGCGACCACCGCGCCTTGTCGGTGTCGCTGACGCCGCTGACCAGCGCGGCCATGGGCGTCGTCGCGCCTTACGTGCTGACCGAGGCCCAGGGCATCGCCCTGACCGACGTGAGCTGGACCTACGACGGGCAACCCGGATTCGGCAGCAGCGCACTCGGCGTGGCGCTGCATGTGTGGAACACACCGGGCCAGCACACGCTGCGGGCCGTCGCGTCGGCCAGCAACGGCCGCACCGCCGAGGCCACGTTGACGCTGTTCGCGGTCAGCCAGCCGCTGGCCGGCGGCGTCTTCCACAGCTGCGCGCTGACGGCCGGCCGCGGCGCCCGGTGCTGGGGCAACGGCAACAGCGGCGAACTCGGCAACGGCAGCTCGACGTCGTCGCCGCTGCCCGTGGAGCCCACCGGCCTGTCCGGCCTGATCGGACTGGCGGCCGGCGATGGCCACAGCTGCGCGATCAAGGGCGACGGCAGCGTGGCCTGCTGGGGCGGCAACATCGAAGGCCAGCTCGGCAACGCCAGCACGTACCACGGCAGCGTCAACCCGACGCCGAAGCCGGTGGATGGCCTGGCCAACGTGATCTCCCTGGCCGCGGGCCGGTACCACACGTGCGCGCTGAAGGCCGACGCGACGGTGGCCTGCTTCGGGCAGAACAGCGAGAACGAACTCGGCACGGCCGAAACGGCGTCGCAGTCGGTGTCGACCGTGGCCGTGGCGGGGCTGTCGAACGTCGTGGCCCTCGCCGCCGGCGGCGGCTACTTCACCTGCGCGCTCAAGGCCGACGCCACGGTGGCCTGCTGGGGCGACAACGAATCCGGCCAACTCGGCAACAACGTCGCGGCCGTTGCGCAGACCGGGACGCCGCAGACGGTGATGACCGAGCAGGGGGCCGTGTTGGGCAACGTGCTGGTCCTGCGCTCGGGCCAGAGCCACAGCTGCGCCATCGTGGCCGACGGCCAGAACAGCGTCTGGTGCTGGGGCAACAATGGCTACTCGCAGGTCTCCTCCGTGCCCGGCTCGCACTACGGCGCCGTGAAGGTCGGCGGCGTCAGCGGCGCGCTGATGCTGGCGACCACGGCCTACAGCACCTGCGTGGTCGACACCCGCTTCGCCACCACGTGCTGGGGCAGCAACGGCTATGGCGAAGCCAGCGGTTCCGGCGTGCCGGGTGCGAACCTGGCCAGCCCCACGCCCTTCGCCGCGCTGCAGGGCACCGCGTCGCCTGACTACCTGGCCGGCGGCAACGAGTTCATGTGCGCGCTGCGCGCCGACGGGAGTGCCTCATGCCTGGGCCGCGGCGGCAATGGCCAGCTCGGCAACGGGCTCTCGGTGGACGCCCCCACGTTGCAGGGAGTGAGCGCCGCGGCCGGAACCTTCTGGCACTGGCTGGGAGCGGCGCTCTAGACGGGCCGGCCTCGCACCGTCGATACGGCGGCGAAACCCGGAGCAGCTTCTGCAGCGACAGTGGCCGCTCGGCCGCTCGACCGCCGCCGTCACCGTGCCAGGTTGCTGGCCAGGGTGTACGGCATGGCCTGGGAGGCCGGGAGTCCATGGGATCCATCGACCCGGCGCCCGCCAGTTTCAAGGCACTCTTCACCGCGGTGCCGCCGGGTCAGCCGGTCGTGATGCTCAACCTGATCCGGTTTCGCGAGCGGGCCGAGTATGGCGCCGAGTCCGGCCATCCGCCGTGCAGTGGGCGAGAAGCCTGCGCGCCACGCGCGCGGCCGGAAGCGGATGTTCGCCGATCCGGAACGCCTCGATGCGCGAGCCCTTCGAGCCGCGTGGCGGGCCATTTCCAAGCAGCGTCGAGGCAAGTCGGTCTCCGGCCAGGGGCTGTCGTTCGGGCCTGTCCGGCTTCGCGCCCACGCTCGCCCATGCCGCGGCTGGGACGGCGAGAGTCGCGAGTTGACCGCTCGGATGTTCGCCTGCCGAGCGTGAACTGTCGGCCTGGCAAGCTCGTTCGCGACCGACGATTTCGGGATGTGGATCGGAGTTGGGCAACTCCCGCCACGAGCGGTCGATCGCGACCGTCAGCGCTTGGGTATCCAGGCGCCTCAGCCTCGCGCCATCGCCGAGTTGAGCGCAGGGTAGGACATGGGCGTGATACCGAAAGTTTCTAGGCGGCCGCTCGTCGTGAACTCGCGCATCATGGCGCTTGCCAACCCGTGGATGGTCTCGGCGATCGCGGAGCCGGCGCTGTAGCGGCGCACGCCGAGGGCCCGCAACTCCCCGGCCGGCATCATGTTCGGCCGGGCCATGACGTTGAGCGGCAGCTCGATGGCACCGATCACGGCGGCGATGTCTCCCGCTTCGATGATGCCCGGAACGAACAGTCCGTTCGCTCCGGCTGCTCGATAGCGCGCTTCGCGAGCAGTGACTTCGGACACGCGGTCGGTTGCCGCGACGAGCCCGCGAAGAAAGACATCCGTCCGTGCATTGATGAAGAGTTCGACGCCGAGTCCCCTCGCGGCAGCGCGCGTGGCCGAGATCTTGGCGCACAGCAACCCCGGATCGGCGTTGCCGTCCTCGATGTTGATGCCCACCGCCCCCGCTGAGACGATCGCCGAGACGAGTTCGGCGACCCTTGCAGGTTCGTCGGAGTAGCCGGCTTCGAGGTCCACGGTCAGCGGCACCGTCACCGCGGCTGCAACCGCTCGCACCGTCTGCAACAGCAGTTCCGCCGGCAGTGCGTTTCCGTCCGGCCAGCCGTGCGCCCAGGCCACGGCGGCGCTGCTGGTCGCGACAGCCCGCGCGCCGGAGGCCTGTGCGATTCGGGCACTTCCAGCGTCCCAGACATTGGCGAGCAGGAGCATGCCATCTGCATGCAGGTCGTGGAATCGTGCGGCGAGGTCTTGCGTCATGTCGTTCCTTGGACTTGTTGCCGTGCGGGTGGCATCGTGCCTGACGGGTACTTGGAGTGGATGCCAGTGTTGCCGATGCCACGCGAGCTGGCTCGCCGGATTCGGACTTGTGTCCGCCGCGACTGACGGGCTTCAGGCATCGCGGCGGGTGGCTTCGAAGCCTCGTCGGCGCCGCGCAGCGGTTGCCGCCCCGCTACTTCAGGACCCACCCGAAGGAAAAGACGTACCGGCTCCCGCCTTCCACTCGCGTGACGCTGTGCTCGCAAGCGTCGGGACGGAAGAGCTTGACGCGCCGGGTCTCGAAGATCGGCGTCTGGCAGACAAACTCCCCGCCGGACTCGGGCGACTTGAGGACGACGTTCAACCTGAAGTGCCGACCGTTCGCGACCGGGTCGGTATGCGGCGGGATCTCGGAGCCCTCAGGGTAGCGGATGAGGTAGCTGTCGAACGGAACCGGCCAGCGAATAGTGGCCAACAGCATCTTGTCGTAGCCTGTGCCCTGACGACCCCGCTGCCATCGGAATGCGGTCTTGAAGAAGCTGGAAGTCGAAGACATGTGTCGAGGGGCGTTGTCAGGTGCGGCAGTCGATGGGCATGGTCATGCTACGCGGTGCGGGGCTGGATGGAAGCGTCGCTGAACGGGCGATGGTGCAAGAATGCCTCGCAGGCCCATTCCCTTGCCGGCCTGCAACTTCCTCAAGAGAAAGATGGTGAACACATGATCCTCGGTCTGCGTACTGCAATCTACCCGGTCAAGGATCTCGCTGCGGCCAGGGAGTGGTACAGCCAGGTTGCCGGCCATGCGCCGTACTTCGACGAACCGTTCTACGTCGGTTTCTCCGTCGGGGGCTTCGAACTGGGGCTGATCCCGGACGGCGTGCCCGGGGTGGATGGGCCGCAGCCGCTCTGGGGCGTGGCGAATGCCGAACAAGCGTTCGCCCGGTTGCTCTCGATCGGGGCGAAGGCGCTTGAGCCCGTCACAGACGTGGGTGGGGGCATCAAGGTGGCGGCCTTGGAAGACCCGTTCGGCAATCGGTTGGGCATCATCGAGAATCCTCACTTTGAACCCGGTTCGGTGAGGTAGCCCGGCCCGGCAATCGAGCGATGCGCGCCCTTGGTTCAAGGCCACGACCTGCGGATGGGGTTGGGGACCGGCACCAACTTCTGGCTTCACCCTGGGGATGGTCTCTTCACGCACGCGGATGGATCGCCCTATCCCTGAGTACCCCGCAGGCGAATCGGCGCTCAGGCTCTTCGAAAGAACCGTGTCTGCAGCAGCGAAGGCACGTCGCGCGGATCCACGTCCTGCAGCGGCTGCGCGCCGGAGAAGCTGTAGGAGAGGCCGGTTGCCAGCCCGCGGACGTGGACCGGGGATTGGTCCTTGTATTGAAGCCGGACCGACGATTCGGCTGCAGGAGACACCGAAGATGCGGGTGCCGCGGGCGGCGCAACGGTCGCCTGCAGGGGCGTGTTCGGGGCGCTCGCACGGGCACTAGTGGGCACGCTTCTCCTCGGATCCGGAATCGCTCTCTGAGGCAACGAAGGACGGGTTGTCAGCTGTGCGCGTTTCTGTCCACAACACATGATCCGGATCTCCTTGAACGCTATTGGGCATGGATTGCGTGGGCACAGGCTCGCGGACCATCCGCTCCAGCAGGCAGGCGCCACCTGAGATGGCCAGCCAGGCCACGGGCCACTCCAGAGGCTGGCGCGAGACGAACGGCGCGAACGGGATCGCGATCCACAGGCTGATGCAATTGAAGCAGTCCATCAATGCGCCCAGCACGCTGTCGCCCAGCCATCGACGCAGACGAAAGATCACATCGCCCGGGCCATCTTCGCTCGCCAGCAGATGGGTGACCCGCCAGGTGGCGAGGACGGCCAGGACGAGGCTCAGGATCATGCGCGCTTCCTGGCCTTGGGCGCCGCATCGCCGGCCGGATCTCCCTCATGGCCGCAGATGCAGAAGGTCTTCAGGTTGGTCTCGCCCGGCCGGTCGTACAGGCCGGTCGTGAGCCCGGGCCTTGTCGTGAGGGACGCGATGTACGAGCAATTGGTCCATGCGCTCGTGTCTTCGAAGACCTCGCCGAAGCCGCCGCGCGAACTGAGCGTGACCGAATGCGGCGGGCCGCTGGACGCGGTCGGCGTGATGTCGCCCGGCGCGGACGCGCTGCAGCTGGTGATGCTCAGCGACCACCCGCCTGCGTCCATCTCTTCGTGATCCACGGTGAATTGCACCGTGAGGCTCGCATCGATGGGCGTGCAGCAACTCAGCGGGCCACTGAATTGCTGGATCCAGAGGTTGTTGACCTCGACCCAGTTGTTGACATGGATCTTGCAGAGTGAATTGGAGTAGTCGATGGAGGCCGGCGAGGCGGTGGCCTGGAAGATGATGGCCAGGTCCATGCCGTTGCCTTGGCTCGCGCCCGTGACCGCGCTGCCGGCCGGCGCACCACCGGGATCGCTCACGCCGTTGAAGCACGGCGAGGGGCTGGCCATCGGCAGCGGAGGGCAGCCCCCGGCCATGATCTGGTTGGTGTCGAGGTTGATCAGTTTCTGGAAGCCTCCGCTGATGTTGGCCGTGTCGACGTCGACCCAGCCGTCGGCGTCCGGATGGAGATAGTGCTTGGGTGCCACCCAGGGATCCCCGGACGACGGTGCGACGGGATCCGTCGCCGACCCCGAGGCGACAACGATCGGCACGAAGGTCGGCGTCGGCGCACCCGCGGTGCCGCCGACGTTCGCGGGCCACGGGACGATCTTCTGGCCGACGGGAAGCTCCGTCCCTGCGAGAGCACCCGCGACGGGCTTCGGATCGATCCACACTTCGGCCCCTGCCGTCGCCGTGGCGGCCGGCGTGCCGTCGTTGCCGCGCGACACGGTCCAGGTGTTCGCGACGACGGCGGTGACGGTCATGGTCTCGCCGGTTTCTCCATCGACGCAGACCGAGACCTTGAACGGCGTGGGCGGCGCCAAACCGCCAGAAACGGTGATCGTGCCCTGCACGGCATTGATGTTGGCCGCGAGCGTCGTCTTGTTCGTGGAGTACAGGAAGCGGTAGCGCATGGGCGAGCCGGGAGCGGTCGGCGAGAAGGAGGGACACCATCCTCCCAGTTGCAACTCGTCGAAGAACGCAAAATTCGGTCCGCCGCCCCAAGGCATGGCGACGGTGTGCGCGAGCGATGCGCTGGTCCTGCCCGACGCCGCATCGATCTGCGTGTAGATGTCGAAATCCCCGACCGTGGTGAACCAGGGGCGCAGCACGGGAGGCGGGCAGATGCAGACGCAGAACTCGCGACACACGAGTTGGCAGACCCAGGCGCAGACCTGTGCGCAATAGGGCTCGAGGCCCCAGCGGGAAATGATCTCGCCGTAGGCCTTGGCATCGCGGTTGATGACGGCATTGACCAGGTCGCTGAGCGCGCGCGGCTTGCCGGCGAAGGGGCGGATGGCCAGCGCGAAGGCACGCGCCTCATCGATCGCATCGACGCCGACGAGGACGGCCGGACGGATGCGGCAGAACTCCCAGCACACCCAGGCGCAGCGCCACGTGCAGATCAACCAGCAGATCAGCTCGCAATGCGACTGGAAGCCCGCCTCGGCGATGCGCGAGCGGACGGTGGCGCAGTCGAGATCCACGGCCGCCTTGCCGATGGCAGCAAAGGCGTTTTCGTTTTCCAGCAGCGCGGCGACATCGCGGCTGGCAGCGCGCACCTCGCTCACCGCATCGGCCAGTCGGATGCGCTCAGGCGAGCACACCACCTCGCACACCCGGCGATAGATGATGAAGTAGACCCAGCGGCAAATGAGATGGCAGAACGGCTCGAGCTTGAGTTCCGCGATCGCGGCACGATAGTCGTCGGCATCGCCGCACGAGACCGCGTCGACGATGCGTCGAAGCTGCGTCTCGTTGGAAGCGAGTTGCACGACGGCGCGTGCGAATTGAAGCAGGTCCGGAGGCGTTCCGTCGCGTGGAAGACTGCACAACTCGATGCAGCGCAGCACGCCGAGCTTGATGCGCACCCACTCGCAGATGAGATCGCAATAGGGCAGCATTTCCGCCCGGTTGAGCACCCAGCGAAATGCGTCGCTGTCTTTCGATTCGAATGCGGCAACCGCTGCGGCGAATGCGCCGCCGTCCTGGGCGAGGTGCCCGATTGCCTCTGCCTGCGCGGCAAGCCGATTCACCGCGTCGTCACGTGAAAGGATGTCAGCCATTCGATTCCCCTGAAGCTTGTGTTCCCGAAAACCTGGACGCCTCCGCCATCAATGCGCGATGAAGGTTCGAATAGCTTAGGCAGGATGGCGCGAGTGGCCTATTGCCGTTCTAGGGAGTAGATGTCAATTGGGGATGCCCTCGAAAAAGGTGCGCCAGCGTCGGCGAGGCCGAGGTCGACACCCTTCGGACGAGATCGGCATTCGGCTGCGGTCCCGGTGCCTGCGCGTGCTCGAGCAACTCGAGTCCTGCTGGCCTGGGCGCGCTCCGCGAAACGCTTCCCTGCGACTTGGTGATTGATCAGCAGGCTCGGCAGCCATAGGCTGCTGTCGACTTCGCTTCGGGGTTCTTTTGATGGCGTCCTATCTCGGCTCACGTATCAGCAGGCCGCAGTCCCTCACGGATTTCGCCAACCAGGTCAAAGGCAGGGGTGGCCGTGAATCCCACCGGGGTGTCACGATCGAGCTGGCCCAGATCGCGATCCGGGGCGAGCGATCCTTCATTGCGGGAATCAACTCCGGGTCGACCTGGACCCGCGGCGAGCGAGCGCTGCTGCGCTCCTGGGGGGCACTGCACGCCGAGGAAAACATGGCCGTCTACATCCAGGCCATGGGCGGTCGCGGAATCCGTTGGAGTCGCGCCGTGGTGGGCAAGTGCTACGACACCAGGAGCGGGTCTCGTTCGTACGTATGCGGTCGCTGTCGCTCCACGATCGGGCTGGTCGGTGGCAAGATCGAGCCGCCGTTCTGACCCACGCCATCGACTCCTGAACCGCCATTCGGGCGTGCCAGCGATGGCGACGCCACAGGATGCGCCCACGCAGCGTTCAGGCCATGTCGAAACGGCATCCTCTCGTTCGTCGACAAGATGCGAGGCGCCCGCGGGCGGTGCGCCGATCGGTCAACCCAACAGGAGTGAAGGCATGTCATACATCGATGGTTTCGTGATCGCGGTTCCTACCGTCAACAAGCAGAGGTTCATCGAGCACGCGCGTCATTTCGACTCGCTGTTCATCGAGCTGGGCGCAATCCGGGTGATCGAGGGTTGGGGCGACGACGTCCCCGACGGAAAAGTCACCGACTTCCGCCGCGCGGTACAGGCCACGGTCGAGGAAACGGTGGCCTTTTCGTGGATCGAATGGCCGGACAAGGCCACGCGCGACGCCGCGATGAAGAAGATGTTGGAAGACCCGCGCATGGATCCGTCCACACCCGGCAATCCGCCCATGCCTTTCGATGGCAAGCGCATGATCTTTGGCGGCTTCGAACAGGTGGTCGAAGTGAAGGCTTGACCAGCGGTGCGATCCCCTGCCAGGTCATGAAGCGCGCGATGGCAGGCGTCTGGCGGCCTCCGGCCAGTTCTCGGGCCGTGCCGCTGGCGACAGGCAGATCCCGGGCGTCGCGGCGTCGATCTCGCAGGGGCGCCAGGACTCCCTTGCCTCAGGCCAGGCCCAGCTCGGCGCGCCGGGCAGCGTTGCGCGCTTCGGCTCTTTGCAGGGCAGGACGTTGCGCGAGGCGCTCGGCATAGGCCGTGAACGAGGGACGCGCCTCTATCGTCTTGAAGGCCAGCATGAAGCGAAGGGTTCCACCGAAGACGACGTCGGCCATCGAGAAGTCGTCGCCCAGGACGTAGGGACGATCGGCGATGGCAGACTCCGTCGCCTTCAGCATGGCGTCGTACGATCCCCATCCGGCCTGCGTTTCCTTGTAGACCCAGCCCGCCTGCTTGGCCATGATCCCAGGTTCGATCACCGATGGCGCAAACAGGGACCAACGCAGATAGGTTGCGCGCGCTGGATCATCGGCACGTGGCGCGAGGCGACCGTAGGCGTAGCGATCGGCCAGATAGAGCGCAATGGCCGCGGACTCCGTCACGACCGAGTCGCCGTCGGTCAGGATGGGCAGCTTGCCCATGGGGTTGAGCGCGAGCAGATCCGGTGCCTTGTGGGCGCCCTTCATGATGTCGACAGGACGAAGCTCGTAGGGCACGCCAACCTCTTCGAGCATCCAGACGGCGTTCGCGGCGCGGGAATAGGGATGGTGATAGAGAACGATGGACATCTCGGGCAGCCTGTTCAGTTGGGGCGAAACAAGTGTAGGGAGTGTCATTGCCCGGCGCAATCAGGCCGGCGCCCGCGAGGACATCACTCGCATGGTCGACGCCTGGCCTCGTTCCGAAGCGGGGAGCACGGGGACGACATCCCTGGCGGTCATTCCCGCGGAACAGCGATCGTCATGCAGTGTTCGATGCGGCAGCGTCAGTCTCGGCGGTTACGTGCGACCCCAGGCTGGTGGCAGTAGACGTAACGGCCCAGTTCGCGGGGCCCGTCCGCTCCCACGGAAAGCAACGTCGCGCGCAACGTGTTGGCGGGCGCACGTTTCGCATCGGCCAGCTTCGGGACGAACATCGCCTCACCCCGTTCGGGGTTGAAGGGCAATCCCTCCAATCGACGATGCGCGCCGGGCTCCAGGGACGATTCGATCAACGCGTCCAGGCCCTGCACGCCCTGGAGGGGTACCTGCAGATGCGAGACGAGCAGGTCGTCGTCAGGGGCGGCGTGACCGTCGTGCAGGTGGCGCAGCCCGTAGCGACGAATCCTCGGTTGCAGCAATCGATAGAGCGCGGCCTCGGCATCGCGCGCGTCGCCCGGCGGCGCGGCTGCGATCTGCCGCGCGAACCGGCACTCGGGCGTATCGGCTGCTTGTGCTTCCAGCGCGTCCATCTGCGAAGGATATTCGACCGCGCGCCAAAAAACCCTGTAACGCCCGCGCATCTGGCACCGCAACCTGCTGCAGATCCACTTCAATGCAAGGTACGCGATGATCACCAATCGGCAGTCCGGAACCTGCGTCGACGAGGTCGCCGCCGGCATCTTCCGCGTCAGCACTCCAGTCGACCTCCCAGACGGAACCGCTTTCAGCTTCAATCCATGCCTGCTCGTCGACGATGACTCGCTGCTCTTCCATACCGGGCCGCGGCAGGTGTTCGGCCTGGTGCGGGAAGCGATCGGCGCGATCATGCCCATCGAGCGCTTGCGCTACGTGGCCTTCTCGCACGTCGAGGCGGACGAGTGAAACCATTGGCTGTCGGCGGCGCTGCGCGCAGAACCGGTCTGCAGCCGCGTCGCCGCCATGGTGTCGATTGGCGATCCCGCCGATCGCCCACCGCGCGCGCTCGCCGACGGCGAGGGTTGTCGCCCGGCCGCCTGAACGTGCAGTGGGTGGATACGCCGCATGTTCCGCATGGCTGGGGCTGCGGACACAATCCAATCGCGATGTGCCATCTTCAAAATAATACAGCCAGGGCGGCGATCCACAGCCGGCGTCGGCAGGTCATGCGCCGTTCGGGTCTTCCTCGCCTTCCGTGACCGGCCTGGCGGTCCGCGTTGACGGCTGGGCGCACTCGACCATGCCGCAGGATGCGATGCGGGCTTACGAAGCCGTGGCGGAGTGTCTGAAGGCGCGCATGGAAGATCGCATACCGCATCGTTGCTCCTCCCGCCCCGAGTCGCGTGCAATCCGCGCTAGATGCGCTGCAGACTCCACTGAAATGTCTGCATGAGGATGTTGTTTCGTTCCTGTGCCGTATGGAAGTCGATCGCTGAGTGGTCCCCTTCCAGTTGATACGTGAAGTTGACGACGAGCTCCACGACGATTCCGTTGCTCCTGGCGAAGTCATACATCGGAAACTCGACTGCCGGCACGCTGAGAAAGCCGGGCAGTGTCGCGCGCTGGAATTCGATCTTGCCGGTTGTAGCGATGTCAATGAGTTGAAGCGTCTGGGAGCTGCTTCCCAGGACGAGGAATGCGGGAAGTCCGCCGAGGAAGGCCGGCGTGAGGATTGTCTGGCTGGTGTTAAGCCAGCATTTCGACCACTCGTCACCCCAGTCAAGCCAGCCGTTGTCGGGGATGACGGCGCCGTCGAGAACACCATCCAGAAGCACCGCGGGTGACGATATGAATCGATCACCATCTGGCATGCGGTCGCTGCCCAGACCGAAGATCGACACCGCCTCGACGAAGCCGTGATGCAGGTCGCTTTCTTCTGACACCACGACCTCTCCTCCGACATGCAATCCATCAGACTCGAAAAACGCCACAAGTTGCGGATCGTTCCAATGCACATCGGTCTCGGCCCACCAAAGTTCGCCAGTGGTGGAATCTCCCGTCAGAATTCTTGAGCCGTCATGGAGCTTGCCAACAGGAATCGCGATGCGAGAGTTGGCGGCGCGGATCTGCTCGGCCTGATGGGCTCGCTGAGATCGGAGGCGCTCCCTGACCTCGCGCGACGCGATAGTCGTCGCCAACTGCTCCCTTGCCTGACGACGGAGCGTGCGCTCTTCTCTCGTCAATTGTGAGAGCCGGTCGCGCTCCAACGCATTCTGGTGCGCTCGAATTCGCGCGACACGGCGCGCTTCGGCCATCCCGGCGAGTTCCTTCGAAAGCTGAGCCTCACCGTCGTGGGCGACATGTTTGCGTTGCGATAGGAAATCCGTGGTCATGCGAGCCTCCTGGTGGCGAACGAACCTGGATCAATTGCTCTTGGTCATGGCGATGTGGGCCACTGCGAATCAGAGCAAACCGATCTTCGCGCGGGTCAACACCTCCAGGGGAGGGCCTGAGCTGTCCCCTCCCTAGTTCGCAGGGCTTCCGTTGCCTGTCACCGGCCCGATCTGTTGAAGAGTGGCGCGCGCTGAGAAATGCGCTCCCGCGAAGCCTGCTGACGCGGCCTGGTCACCGACGACTTCTTGATGGACAGCAAGTCGTCAGTTGCTCACGCAGCGGCCGGTTGTCACGACCGCTCGCGAACGACGGGTTTCGAGCACCTCGCTTGAGGCCGCGCCGGGTCGCGAAAGGTGCGGCTTGCGATCGGTCTCAGACGATGAGATTCACGGAGCCACCGCGATGCTTGCGGACGTAGTACAGATCCCATTCGCTTTGCTCGACCAGGACGAACCCGTGGCGCGCATAGAAGCGATTGGCGTCGCTGTCCTTCAGAGCTCCCACTCGAACGTCCATTGACTGCCGGTCGGCGTCAACGAACACGCGATTCAGAACGGCCGTCCCGAAGCCCCGACCCTGGTACCGCTGACGCAAATAGAGATGCTCCAGGAGAAGGTGATCGCCCTGTGGGCGGATGACTACAAATCCCAGCCGCGCTCGGCCCGTGGTGTCGCCAACGATATGCCGCGTCAGCGCCGGAGTGAATTTCGAGAGGAAGCGCTCCCGCGCGCGCGTCGGATCGAAACGCCCGATGCGCTCCAGACTTTCCCGCATTGCCTCAACGCGAACGTCTGCCAGTTGCTCCCCGTCAGCTTCCTCCGCTGGTTCAAACTCGATGGCTGGCACTGTAGGCTGTCCCGTGTAGGATTCGTCAGGCGAACTCTACAGTGGTGGCGAGACTACCGATCTCGCCTGTCGTGCCCCGGATGCCTCATGCCGGTCGGCTTCGGACGCTGGTGAACATGGAACGAAGATGAAGTTCAAATGCATCGAGGGTTCCTGGATGGCTGCGTTCATTGGTGTGGACCTGACGCCTGAGCGAGACCGCCTTTGGGTGGCGATCATTCCGTTCTTCTGATTTTTCACGGCAAAGACCAAGTCAGGCGCGATGGCCTGCAAGCCATGTCCGCGCGGTCTCCATGTCGGCGAAGGCGAGCGTCGGGTTGGTGCCGATGAGCGGCCGTTCGGTCATCAATTCGTTGACGCGACGTGCGTCGGCGCCCGAAGTCACGACGAGTACCACGATGTTCGGATTGGTGTGCGCCGACCCGAAACGAATGGCTGCGGCGCTTTCCAGGTGTTCTGGGCCAATGCTGTTGCCGACCATTTCTCGACGATCACTGATGACGAATCGAAGATCGTCAAAGCGCCTATCCACTGCGATCGCCTCCATCGAGTGAACGAACTCTTCACCGGTAACAAACCCACGCAGGCAGTTCATCACACCCTGCGGTTCCCAAATAAGCTGGTAGCCCACAACCCTGCTCCATTCTCCTGCGTCGACGGCGCCTTGTTCGTGTTGATGCCAAGCCAGACCTAGCCAGTGCCGACCTGGACCTTGGCCATCTGGCAACGCGACGATCCGGCCGTCGTGAAGTTCTGGATGCTGGCTCAGTAGCCGCTCATGTCGCTACAGTAGGCCAGTTTCTCCCCAATTCCGTTTCGCCGGCAGTACGAATGTTCCGCGTGGTTGGCCCAATTGGCTTGCGGCCGTCCATTGAGCCGAAGAGTTGAACGAGATCTCGAAGCATGTCCGGGAGACGCGCGATGAATGATCGCATCGCGAGGACGAACCGAAATGCGCCAAGGAAGGCTACTGTTCGCGCTGGTGCTGCTCGCTCTCGCGTTGCCAAGCGCGGCGGCCGATTCACTTCCAGTCTTGAACTGCAAGCGAGCAGTCGGGCAGCGTCCAGTGGAGCTGGCCCGCGCCGGACGGCGAGATGTTCATCCGCAACATCGTGGCCGCCAACAACCTCGTGTTCGTGAGCACCGACCGGGCCGTGTATGCAATCGACATGGCGACGCACCAGCAGGCCTGGTCGATCGCCGTTCCCGGTGGACTATCCGTCGCGAGCCTCAAGTACCTCCTGATCGCGTCGCCCGCGCGCCGCGACAACGCACCGGCGACGCTCACGGCGATAATTCGGCTGGGCCAGCAGTTTGCCGCGAGTCCGGACTCGGCCGGGTACGGTCATTCGCGAAGGTCGCCTTTCGGGAAGCACACTTCAGGATGTCGACGCCGATGCGATCTCCCGGCAAACCGGATTTGCTCGAACCGACCTGTACTCCGGCAGCCAGCCAGACCCGGGCCCAGGCTTGAAATGGAGATGTCGACATGGGCGTCGTTGTCTTCGACGGTCCGCAGGGTCACGGCTTCTACAAGGGCGGCCACGACGGCCAGACCGCCAACACGCTGGTGTGCCTGGAGCAGAGCCAGCGCTGCGTGCTGATCTTGTCCAACGGCGTCCGGTCCGAGCGCGGCTTCGCGGAGCTGGTGCGCTTCGTCCTGGGCGACACCGGCGTGCCTTATGACTGGGAGTACGGCGACGACGCCGGGAAGTCGTGAACGGGCCCAGGTCGGCCAGGAACTGACGATGAGCGTCGGTACACGCAGGGCTTCCAGGGCCGCCGGCGCCAGGTGCTTGCCGACCGCCGTGTCGCTGCGCAGCTCCGCCGCACGCGCGGAAACCGGCAGGATATTGTCGATCATGGCGTTCACCCGCGCACGCTCTTGCTGACTGGCGCCCGTCAGCAACTCGGGCGGTGTGGTCAGAACCGCGTTGATCACCTGCATGCGCGCGACGTGGATCGCCGCCCAGAACAGGAAGTTCGAGCCGAGCATGTGCATCATGGTGTTCTCGACCCACGCCGGCATGGGCGCCGCTGAGTCAGCCTGCGTCGGCGGCTTGTGGGTGAGCGGCAGCACCAGGATCAGCGCGCTGACCCGATCCGGGTGGCGAAGCGCCATCTGCAGCGCCGAGGGCGCGCCGGCGGAACCGCCCATCGCGGCCGCACGGCGGATCCCCAGCGCGTCAAGCAGGCACACGTGCGCATCGGCCTGCGCCGCGGCGGATGCAGCGGCGGGCATCGGCGTGCGCAGGTAGCCGAAGCGCGACATCGCGATGACACGGATGCCGTGCTGCGCGGCTACGACACCAGCGACCACGGCGGTGGTGGCCATTCGGCGCGTCACGGGGAAGTCTCGAAGGCGAGCTGGGTGACCGTACAGATGAAATAGGGCCTGCGCCCCTCGGGTCGCATCCAGGCGACCTCGCCCGTGAACGGCACCTGCACGCCATCGTGAGTCTGGTAGTTCGACCAGGTGCCCTCCCAGGGCGCCATGACCATCTTGTCGCCCACCATGCCGCCGCGTGCCTCGGCGCGGAACGAACTGATCTGGCCGGCGTCGTTGAACCTGAACAACAGCGCCAGGACCAGCGGGCCATCCACCATCGTGGCCTTCGCGGAACGGCCGTCGACGGCCTCCCAGCGCACCCCCTGGCTGGGCAGGAGCGCCGTCGGGTACCAGAGCACTTCCGCGAACCAGCGCATGAACTCGCCGCGGGCGATCTCGCCATCTCCCTGCTGCTCTGCCACCGTGACCAGGCCCTGCACCTTCGCCCGCAACAGCCCCTTGCCGGCGATGTAGCTATCGACGACGCGCACCGTCACGCCCGGCAACATCGCGATCCTTGCATCCCACAGGAAGCCCGGTCGGCGCGTGACAACATGCTGGCGCGACGTGAACGGCTTCCACTGCTCGCCGGCGGGTGACATGTTGAAGGTGCCGGCCATGTCGATTGCGACGGCGGTGATGATGGGCTGGCCATCCCTCAGAACGGCCCGGAAGTAGCGTTGCACCGGCGCAGGCAGTCCCTCGAGTTCGCGCACGTCGTAGCGTGTTGGCAGGGCGGTTCCGCCTGGCTTGCCGTCGAGGCGGCCGCCTTCGAGGCCGACATGCAGCGCGTTCACCTCGCCTGCCCACCGACGCTCGCCAAGAGCCGTGAGGCCCACCGCCGTGAACGCTAGCACGGCCAGGCACACTCCCAGCCACGGCAACCATGTCATGCTCGGCCCTCCTGGGCGTTGAACGGACTTCAGACCATTACCGATTCGACCGGCCGGCGCAACGAGCGTGGCAGCATCGGTCCGCGGCCGAAGCGCACCACCAGGTCCGGGCGCTGGCCCGTGAGACCGAGTGCGGCGGCAAACGGCGAACGCACCGCGGCCACTTCCACCGGTTGGTTCAAGAAGGCATTGCGGATGCCCAGCGCAGTGGCCTGCAGCGCGAAGCGCTCATAGGCTCGGCCTACCTCCACCCAGTGGGCCTTGTCGGCCGCCGCGCCGATGAAGACGGCGATGCCCGCCGAGTTGCGCACCTGGCGCGCGATCTTGTCGTTCTCTCCCTTGGCGGTGAAGAACCAGCCGAAGGCCAGGTCGCCCAGCCACGCCGGGATGGCGGGGTTGCCCGATGACACGCTGAACAGGCCATCCCGCGTGCGTGCGGCATCGGCGCCATTGAAGCGGATCCAGGTCTTGAGTTCACTGACGAAGGCCGGGTCCGCCAACTGGGCGCTGTTGCCTTGAACTATGTGCGCCAGCACGCGCTCCATCGCGGGGCGATCGGTCAACAGCAGCAAGTGCACGCCGCTCGACGTGCCGGCTCGCTCCAGCAAGTTCATGTCTTCGCGGGACAAGGGCTGGCCGTCGTAGTCGCCGCGGGTGCATTGCCGCGACGCGATGGCGTGGTACAGCGGTGATGGTCGGGCCGGGGAAGGGGCGAGCGTCACCCGCACGAGGTCGTTCGTGGCGGCCAAGCTGGGCTCCGCAACGAGCCCGTGCGCCCACGCCGCCTGCACCAGGTTCTCGGCCGCGCAGCCCAGGGTCACGAAAAGGTGGTGATCATCGGGGTCCACCGCCGGGCAGCGCCGCGTCAGGTCAGGCCGTATCGTGATGGCCTTGTCTTCGACCGCGAACTTCCAGCACTGCGTGTTGTGGCTCGACGGTGCAAGAGTCGCACAGTGCACCAGTTCCCGCGTGAGTGCCGCGCCATCGATGCCGGACAGTGGGCCGGTACGCCAAGTCCTCGCAGCGACGGCGTCGTAGCCCTCGGAGCCGGATGTCGGCGAGCACGCCGACAGGAATGATGCGCCGCCGACGATGGCGGGCACGACGGAGACGAGCTGCCTTCGCGACACGTTGACCACTTGACCCCCTGGAGTGTTTGCTGCCGCTGGGCGCCGCGGGCTGATTCTCGCAGCCCTGTCCGTGGTGGCTCGATGCTGCCAGCAGCGACGAATCTAGGCCCAACGCTGCGCAGGATCTGTTCGTCAGCGCACGCTGAGCGACCACTTTCTCCAAGGGAAATGGACGCGCCATGTTTGTGGCCATGCGCCGCGCGAGTCCGGCGAAAAACGACGCTTCGCCTCCAAAATGGGGGCTCGCGCCGTGCGGGCCGAGTGTCAGGGCGTTTAGACTCGCGCAGGGACATGCGTCGGTTGCCCCGCCAGGAGCCCGTCGTGCCAACTAAAGTTCTTCGACATCGATCCATCTTCGTCTCGCTCGCGCTGGCGACCTGCGTCGGACTGGTCGTACCGGCCGTCATGGTGGGCGGCTTCGTCATCGAGGTCCACGAACCCGCGATCGCACGCCAACGCCTGACGCAAGAGACGGATTCCCGGCTGGACGTGTTGTCACGTAGCCTGCCCGAGGTCCTGTGGAACCTCGACACCGCTGCCGGTCGAGACCTGGTTGAGGCGGTTATGAAGTCGCCGGATGTCGTCCATGTCCGCGTCAACGACCTGACCCAATCGACGCCTTTCGTCGAGGCAGAAAGGCCGGAGCGTCGCGTTGGCCAAGTGCACGCTGGCGAGCGCCCCATCTACCGGGGCAAGCGCCTGATCGGCACTGTGCAGATTGAAATCAACGACAGCACTGCCGCAGCCGAGCTGTACGAACAGCGCCGAATGTACGCCTTCACGGTGGGCGGCCAGATGCTGGTCGCACTGCTGCTGATTCTCGTGCTGCTGAACCTGCGCATCGTACGCCCGCTGCGTGATCTCAGACGCTTTGCCGACGACCTGGCGGGCGGCCACTTCGAGGCCACGCTCAGGGTGAGTCCGGACGAGGAGATCGGGCAACTCGGCCAGCGCCTGGCGCACATGCGCGACGCCCTCCAACGCCTCTTTGCCGAACAGCGCGACTTGCTGCAACGACTACGCGATGTTGCCGAGACCGTGCCTGGCGTGATATTCGAGTTCACGATGAGCGTCGACGGGCAATTTGCATTTCCCTACGCCAGCGGCGCGTTGCAGGAGATGTTCCGGGTCGCACCAGATCACGTACTCACCGACGCCTCTCCGGTGTTGGCGAACATCCATCCACGCGATCGCGATCCATTCTTCGAGTCAATCCGAAGCTCCGCGCGCGACCTGACGCCTTGGCAGCACGAATTCCGCGTGAGTGGCGTGACGTCGACGGATACCGAGGAGCGCTGGTTGTTCGGCAACGCCATTCCACGCCGCGCGCCGGAGGGCAAGGTGGTGTGGCACGGATTCTTGACCGACATCTCACGGCAGCGGCGCGACGCCCTCGAACTGGACCGCTACCGACATCAGTTGGAGGCCTTGGTCGGTGCGCGCACGCTCGAACTCGAGACCGCAAAGCACGCGGCCGAGACGGCCAACCTGGCAAAAGGCACATTTCTCGCCAACATGAGCCACGAGATTCGAACTCCGCTTAACGCGATCCTGGGCTTGACCTTTCTACTGCGCCGCGATGCCGGCGACACGCTGCAGGGCGATCGACTTGACAAGGTGGCAAGTGCCGCAGAGCACCTGCTAGCCGTTATCAACAATGTGCTCGACCTGTCCAAGATCGAATCCGGCAAGCTACTGCTGGACGCGGAGGACTTCAGCGTGGCGCAGGTCGTTGATAGCGTTGTCAGCATGCTCGGCCAGCGTGCGGTGGACAAGGGCATCGAGCTGATCGTCGACATGGATCCGCGGCTCCAATCACGGACGGTCAACGGGGACCCGCTGCGCCTCGGCGAAGTGCTGGCCAACCTAGTGGGCAACGCGGTCAAGTTCACCGCGGCGGGTCGGGTCGCGCTCCGCGCGGCGATCGTCGAGGAGCAGTCGGCGACGCTGCAGCTTCGCTTCGAGGTGCAGGACACGGGCATCGGCATTTCGGCCGACGCGCTCGCCCGCCTGTTCCTCGAATTCGAGCAGGGTGACAGCTCGACCACCCGTCGGTATGGCGGTACCGGGTTAGGCCTGGCCATCAGCAACCGCTTGGCCGCCTTGATGGGCGGCCAGATAGAGGTCGAGAGCAGCCCCGGTGCAGGCAGTACTTTCCGCTTCACGGTCGTGGTTGCCAAGGGAGGTACGGTCGAGCCGGCGGCCCGCATTGATGCCGGAGCGATCGCCGAGCGCCTGCGCAAGCGTTTCTCCGGCGCCAGCATCCTGGTCGCGGAGGACAACCCGGTCAACCAGGAGGTGGCGGTCGCCCTTCTTCACGCCGCGGGGCTCCAGGTCGACGTCGCCGCGACTGGGAAGAAGGCGGTGGAGTTGGCCAGCATGAAGGCCTACGATCTGATCCTCATGGACGTGCAAATGCCCGAGATGGATGGGCTTGAGGCCACACGGGCAATCCGTGCGCTGCCCGGCGGTTCCCGAACTCCCATCCTCGCAATGACCGCCAATGCGTTCGCGGAGGATCGCCAGCGCTGCATCGACGCGGGCATGAGCGACCATTTGGCCAAGCCAGTTCGTGCACAACAGTTGTACGAGCGGGTCGATGATTGGCTGGCGCGCTCGCGGGTTTGAACTCCACCTTGCCCGCCGTGTACGATGACTCGGGTGCGGCAGGCGCGAGGGATTGCGTACTGCTACGGCCCGGTCTATTCTGAAACTCACCTTGCATTGCCAGGGAGATCTCCATGCGCTG
The DNA here is from genome assembly GCA_964418745.1 of uncultured Vitreoscilla sp. Lineage (GTDB taxonomy): Bacteria > Pseudomonadota > Gammaproteobacteria > Burkholderiales > Burkholderiaceae_C > Scleromatobacter. The sequence goes on along the minus strand of CAYQMX010000010.1, from coordinate 102,999 downwards.
TAACTGGCTGCTGTTGCTGCTCCTGGCCCCCTGCGTGGCGCTCGGTGCAACGCGCCTGGTACTGGTGACGGAAGAGTATCCGCCCTACAACATGAGCAACGACAAGGGCGAGGTCGTCGGCATCTCCACAGACATCGTCAAGGCGTTGATGACGGAAGCCGGCTACGACTACGAACTCGCGATCTACCCTTGGTCTCGCGCGATCGCGCTGGCCCGAACCCAGGTCAACACCTGCGTCTTCTCGATGTCGAGAACGCCCGAGCGCGAGGCTCTATACAAGTGGATCGGACCACTCGTCGTCAACGATTGGTCGCTGTTCGGGCGTGCCGACGAATCCCGGCCCTCGCGGATGGAGGATGTGCAGAACCTGCATATCGGCTCGTACCAGGGTGACGCGATCGTGGCCTACCTGCAATCACGCGGCTATCTCGTCGATGTCGCGCCGTCGGACGATCTCAATCCGAAGAAGCTGCAGGCTGGGCGCATCGACTACTGGGCGACCGGCCGCCTTATCGGCCAGTACCGCCTCCGTCAGCTGGGCGTGACCGACATCGAACCGATGCTTACATTCAATCGCACCGAAATGTTCCTGGCCTGCCAGAAGCAGTTGCCCGACAAGCAGGTCGAACTGCTGCACAGGTCGCTCAAGGAACTAGAGCGGCGCGGTGCCATCAAGGCCATATACGCCAGCTACGGTTACGCGCCCTGAGTACCCGCAAGAGTCGAACCCGATGAGGCAGGTGCCAACTTCGAGTCGGATCGTACCGGCAAACGGACGGTCGGGGATCGGCCAGTTGATGCCGTTCTCGGAGGGCGTCTCCAGCCGCGAAGTGGAGAATCTCAGACGGCTGGCGAGTGCCGACCCCGATCGGGCTCTTGGCGAAGATATGCTTCGCTACCCAAGAGACCCAACCAATTGATGCCCGAAGCTGAGGCAAGAACTTTTACTTATGACCACGTTGCGTATCGCTATTGCGGCACTTGTCGCGTTCGGCGTTGATCGTCTCTCCAAGGTTGTCATTGTTGAGTGGCTCAACTTGGCATCAGTTCACAAGCTTTCCGTATGGCCGCCCTATCTGAACCTTGTGATGGCGTGGAATAGAGGAGTCAATTTCGGCTTTCTGAACAGGTTTGATGCCCGCTGGTTCCTTGTCGCGATCAGCATTGCTGTCTCGTTGGCGCTGACGTTATGGATGCGCAACAAGTCGGACTGGGTCACGACGCTGGCGACAGGCGCCGTGGTCGGCGGCGCGCTCGGCAATGCCTATGATCGAGTCGTCTACGGTGCAGTTGCCGATTACATCAACGTGAGCTGCTGCATGATCCACAACCCGTTTTCATTCAATGTCGCCGACGTGTTGATTTTCGGTGGGGCAGCTCTTCTAGTGCTTGGTCATGAGGCCGGGCGAAGGCGCATCAAACAAGAAGTGTGAACGCGCAGGAAACGAGCGATCTGCCGGGCTATGTCCTGGGGGCTGTGTCGGTCCGCCGGCTTTATCCTCGGCAGCCAATGACGCCAACTGTCTTCAGCCGGCCAGAAGCGGTCGGCCGCGAAGGTCAGCTTTAGAGTAGGCTACTGCGCATGGATTCCGAACCCAGCTACCTCGCGTCGCACGGTGAACTTGCGACGCTGAAGAACGCCATCGGCTCCTGGTATCACCAGGATGCCTACCTCGACTTCAACGAGGATGCCGAAATTTGGGCGTCGATGTGGGCCGGCTGCGATAGCGCAGGACGGCGCCGCCTGGTCAATCAACTCGAACAACTGTTGAGCCGAAGCGACGCCGAAGTGCTGAGTGTTTGGAACGGCGAATCGCGCGCATTTCGATTTGACGATGGTCCGGAAGCCCGCGAGTTTCTTGATTCGATGCTGGCTTCGTTCAAGGTTCGACCAAATTGCTGATAGCAGGATGCGGCCAGGTCCGGTCGTTCGCCAACGACCGCTATCCGGTAGTCCGCCGAACCGGCGCTGCCAAGAACGCAGCAGCGTCGCTCGAAACGAGGCAAATCGCTAGGGACATGAGTCATCGCTATAGATCGCCCGACGCGCGAGTCATTCTTGAGCTCACCGATTTTTCCGCGGACGGTGGCGCGAGGCATGTGTTTTCGGGCTATCGCCCGATCTACGATGTTCGTGCCGACTTCTGGACTTCGGCGGATCATGAGCTCGCGCCTTCTGACGGCGCGAGGACGGGCGATCGCGTGGTGGCGGACGTCTGGTTCGTTGGCCCAGAGGTCTACCCCCACATCATCCTCTACGGCCGGCCTCAGCGGCCAAAGTATGTGCCATTCGTACTAAGGTTGCAGGTTCTTGGCCAGGAAGGTTTCCACCCGGCGCGCGAAATCCAGTCGGTTCTCCGGGTTGAAGAATCCGTGCCCCTCATCGGGATAGCTGATCCACTCGGGAGGGTTTCCCGCCGCCTTGAGGGCGTCTCTCATGCGATGGGCGTGAGCAATCGACACGCTGGGGTCGAGCTCACCGTGTGCCAGCAGCACCGGGGCTTTGATGCGCGATGCCAGCTTGACGGGTGAGTTGGCGGTCAGAATGGCCGCATCCTGCTTGGCATCGCCGACCGTCTCGGGCAGGGTCAATCGGCGGGCGAGTTTGCCGTCATCCTCCAGCCACCAGGCCCCTTGAACTAGCAGTTCCAGGTCCGTCACCGCCGACCAGGCTACGCCGCAACGGTAAAGGTCGGGATCCTTGGCCAGGCCCATCAATGCGCTGTAGCCGCCGTAGCTTGCACCCATGATGCAGGCCTTGTCGCTGGCCAGGCCCTGCTGCTGCGCCCAGCGCAGCGCGTCGGCCACGTCGTTCTGCATGGCCTGGCCCCACTGCTTGAAGCCGGCGCGCAGGTGATCCTCGCCATAGCCGGCGCTTCCGCGGAACTCGGGCTGGATGACCACGTAGCCACGTGAGGCCAGGAACTGGTCCCAGGGCTCCCATTGCCAACTGACGCCACGCACCCATGGGCCGCCATGCACGAGCACCACGGCCGGCAGCGGGCCCTTGGCGCCGTCAGGGCGGGTGATCCAGACGGGCAGGTTGCGTCCGTCGCGGGCTTTGATGGTCTGCAGATCGACGCCGGCCATCTGCGCCGGCACCACCGCTTCACGCACGCGCCCGATAGGCAGCCAGTGCGGCTGACCGGCGGGTGGCTGGGCCTGGTAGAGCCAGAGCTTGCCCGGGTCATGGTCGTTGAACGATCTCACCAGGGCCACCATGTCCGCCTGCCCGCAGCGCCGGCAGTCGATGCGATTGACAAGCCCCGGCAGGCGCTTGTCCACGTCCTGCTGGAACTGAGCCATGCGTTCATCCAGCCAGACCGTGGTTTCGCTGTCGGCCTGGGTCCGCACGCCGAGCACCCTGTCGTCTTGCTCGATCAGACAGCCGCTGAAATCGAAACCCGGCACGCTCACGAGGGCGCTGGTGTCGGGCGCCTTGGTCTGGGGGTCGTACCGTGCCAACACGGTATTGGCGCTGCCCTTGGGGATGTGGGTCACGTACAGCCCGCCCTGGCTGTCGACACTGTGGAGTTCAAAGGGCTGCTTGAACAGCGTGGTGTCGAACAACAGTACCCACTGCAAGCCGCCCGGCTTGAGCCAATAGGCCTGAACGCGGTCGTCTTTGAAGGTCAGCGTGGCCCGGGGCTCGCCATGCTCGTCGACCAGCCACTGAAAGTTGTGGTCTGGCGCCTGTTTATCGACCCGCTTTGTGTCGCCCGTGCGGGTGTTCATCCACATCAGGCTCTGCGAGTCACGCGAATACGCGCTGATCAAGACCTGCTCATTGGTCTCGCCATGTCGTGCCACCGGCACGAGGCGCAGGCTGTTGTTCCGATCCAGCGAGGAGTATTCGGACGCATGAACGCGAGAGGGGTCGACAAGCATTCTTCGGCCACTGCCATCCAGGTTCACGGCAAACAGGCCCGGCGCGTGGCGTCGCACGCCGCTCAAGTCGGCAAGGCTGTAGAGCAGTCGGTCATCGTTGAGCCAGTTGATGCCGATCACATCCTCCCGAATAATTTGTGCTGGCCGGGTCAACTTGCCACCTGGGGCGAGATCGAGCACGGTCAAGCCGACGCGTTCAGCACCCTTGGCGGTGGTGAAGGCCAGCCGTGTACCGGAAGGCGACAGCGCCGCCTCGCCTATGTCCTCGTTGCCGAAGAAGACCTCCGGCGCAGGCGGCGCCGCGTGGCTACTGGCAGCCATCAGCAGCATGATTGCTGCGCCACAGATCAAACGCACGCTTGACATCTGGTTTCCTCCCTGCCGTTCATTTGGCGTTTCCACAAGCCGTCGGACTCTCGCCACGCGAGGGAGCATCGCTCAGACATTGAACGAATGGCGCGCCCTGCATTTTGCAAACGAGGTGCGCGCATCGACGATCAGCTTGCAGTGCTTCAGCTTTCCTCAAGCCCGCTGCTCCCAGAGTGTAATTTAGGCCATAAGCCAGGCCTTGCCGGCCAACGCGTTGCGCAATACCGGTGTCAACGCCGCCATGATGGGCGCGATCCGGGCCAGCGGCGTCGCGGCCAACGACTGCACGAGGCCACGCGCATGGCGTACACAGACAACGGGATGGCGGTGACGCCCCGCGCGATCGCGGCGCGCGCGCGGCGGACCGCATCCGCGATCGTCGGCGGGCCGCCTCGGCAGCGTCATCGAGCCAATGAGGGCGTCATGTGGCAACGGCGGCGACCGCCTGGTGCCGGCCACAAGCTGTCCTTCGCGAACGGCAGGTTTCGGGAGGGCGATACCCGAGGACGCATGTCGGCCACGGGCGGGCTCCACGGCTATCTGCTGAGCCGAGGCGTTCGAACGCCCGAGGGTAGACAGAGCGCCGTGGACCAATACAAGGAACTCGTTTCGCAAGGCAGCCCCGACGGCCTCTGGCAGCGCGCCCTGCGCCAGCAGATCTATCTCGGCGATGAGGCATTCGTGGACAGCAATCAGCAGCGCATCGAACCGGCACGGCTCGCGGCCATCGAAATTCCACAGGAGCACCGTCGAAAACCACTGGAATTGGCGAAGTGGCTGGCGTTATGTGCAACTCGAAAAGAGCCCTGCGACGGGCCCACCAGGAAGGCGGCATGAGCATGTCCGCCATCGCCAAGGCCTTGAATCTTTCGGTCTCGCGGGTCAGTCGATTGATCGCGCGATACGAGGGCGACCGGGCTGGCCGTCAGGAAAGATGTGCCGATAGAGTCGACGCGGCGACGCGGGGGCAAAAGGCATGACTCGGCACCAGATCTATTGAAGACGGTCATGGCTGCGTGACTACCGCACCGCTAGGATCTGGTCACGATACCCAGCCTCCGCACGACGTCGCTCGAAGGCACCTCTCCCGGCGAGCGTGATGAATCACGAACGCTTCGCCAATGCTGCATTCCTGATTCGATGGGCATGGACGCGTACCGAGACTTCCTTGATGTACTGGACAACCTGGAGCTTGAAGTTAGGATCCTTCAGGGACGCCCGGCGCGCGCGCCGGTACTCCGTGGGCGTCTGGGGCTTCACGTTGGCCACCGGCGGCCGACCGGTCCGCCGCGCGAGTTGCAGGTCGAGTTGATGGGCGATGACCGCCATGCCCGTCGTGAAGCCATCAACATGCTTGTTGCCCGCTGGCTGAGGCACCGGCGCGAGGGCCGATGTCGAGGGCGCCGCCGGCGACGACAAGCGGGGCGGTCCATCGCCCACGCCTGCACGCGCCGATGCGTCGAGGCAGCCATTCCAGCTCGGGGCAGCACCATCGCGGGCGGTCAGCGGCGCTCCGAGGTCGAAGTTCTCGAACACCGACTTGATGACCGACGAATGGTCGAAGAACTGGTTGGCGAACAACTGACTGCCGAGGGCGCCGCGTGGAACCAGCGGCGAGACGAGAAGGGCCGGAACACGCACGCCTAAGCTGTCGAATCCAAACCCTGGATCGCTGCCGTCGGTCGGCTTGTTGAGACTCGCATCGCCAGGCGGCGTGGCTCCTTTCGGTGTGACGTGGTCGTAGAAGCCGCCATGCTCATCCCAGGTGATCAACAGCACGCTGCTGGACCACAGGGGCGAGTTGCGAAGGGCCTCGTAGATGTACTTGATGAGCGCTTCGCCCGCGCTCACCCGACCGAGCGGGTGCTGCGAGTCGCCATACTTGAACAGGCTGTCGAGTTGAATGGCGTAGTTCGGTTCGATGAACGTGTAGGCGGGCGCGTAGTCTCGATCGGACACGTCCGTGGCGAAATCGGAAAAGTTCGGATCGCCCGGGAAGGTCGGGCAGAAGCGATCATGCCGGGTCAGGTACTGAGTGACCATGCCCGGCATGGCCAGCACCTGAGGATGGATGTCACCGTGATAGACACGCCACTCCTTGGCGTACTTCCTGTCGCTCAGCCGGTCGAAGATCGAACCGTTCTGGAAATTGAAGGGCGACGTCGTGGAGAACACGGCGCCTTTCTCCTGCGCGTTGGTCGGGCTCGTGGCCAGGCCACCGCTGGAGGCGGCGTGGACAAAGAATCGATTCGGCCAGGTGGGGCCGGGCACGGAGGAGAACCAGTTGTCGAACAGGACGAATTCCTGGGCGAGCTGCGTGATCACGGGGATTTGCGCCGGCTCGAACGCCAGCTTGGCGGCGGCTTCGAATCCCGCCATGGTGCCGCACGCAATCTGCGTCTGCACGTCCTTGAACTCGTGCGGCGGATCCCCGGCTGCGATGTCCGTCGCCCCCGGCCCATAGCCGTCCTGGGTCGGCGTGGGTATCGAGGGCTGACCGCTCAGGCCGAAGAAGTGGTCGAACGACCGGTTCTCCAACATCAGTACGAAGATGTGATCCACCCTGGTCATGGAATGCTCCTTTTGTGGTTTGCATTTGAATCGCCCGCACCCGGTGCGAGCCCGCCACGTGGCTCAGCTCTTGCCGAGGCTGGAGATCGCGGCCTTGGCCTGGTTGACAGCATACGGCGCAAACAGGACGAGGCCGGTCTTCAGGAAGTCGCTCGCGTTGGTGAGGTCAGGAATCTTCGCGCAGGTTGCGTAGTCGTAGATCATGACGAACATGAGCCCCGCATATCCGCTTCCGATGAGGAGCAGGCCGACGTAGGCGATCAACCGGCTGCTGCTGGAGATCAGCTTCGTCTCGGATGTCGTGACCGCTGGATTGCCGGTGGTGGACGTGAACTGGACCTCTTCCGACATCGCTCGCGCGAGAGACCACTTGTTGTCGTTGATATTCTGGGAGAGTCCCCGGGTCGTCCAGATGATGACTGCCACGAAGAGCGCCAGGACGATTGCAAGCGCACCCCATCCGACGTATGTTCTTGCCGCCGATGTCGACTCGCACTGGCCACTTGCGCATGGCGCGGCACCGGTCGCGACGATGTCGTGCGCCGTGCCGGTCGTTGTCGGGACCTTGGTCGGGGAGTCCTTGACGGACGTGGCGACGCCGCTGGCAGGCTGCGACGCAGCCTCGGCGTCGGCAGGCACGGCCCAAGCCGGAAAAACCGTGGTTGCGAGTGCCGCGAGGCAGATCGACAGGAAAACTCTTGTGGCGACAGCAATGCAATTCATGATGCCCTACCTTGACGTTGAAGGGATACCGCAACTCGCGGACTCTCCGCCCCACCTAGGCGGCGTGAAGCCAGAGAGTCTCGCAGCGCACCTCAGTTGTCCGTGAAGTCGTAGCCCAGTTGAAGCGCAAACCAGGGCTTTCCGTTTTGCGGGAAGGACACCGTGGGCGACTTGCTGACTCGATCCACGCCGAAAAACAGCCCGGCCTTGAACGGCCTTCCCGACGGCGACTTCAAGATGTCGAACATCATCCCGGCGGCCAAGGAGATGGCCGCGACGTCGGTCGTTCCGGTCACGGTGGGCTTGCCGTCGACGAGCGTCTTGGGATCGACGGTGTTGGCCTTCACGCTGCTCAATGTGAAGGCCAAGGCGAGGGTATATCCGCTTCCGGCCTGGCCGCGGCGCAGGCCCACGTAGGCGCCTATCGGCGCATCGGCGACGAACGTCTTCGTGCCGGGATAGTACTTGTACGGCATGGTCAGCGCCCCGTACGTGTAGCCCACGCGCGTTGCGCCCGCTTCGACCAACTTGCCCGCGGAGACCTGAGTCTCGCCGGAAGTCGAATCTGGATCGGGCACGCAGCTCGGACTCCACCATGGCTTCTTCGCGCCTATCAACGTGAGGTCGCGATCGCCGTTGTCCAGGTTCTTTTGCCCGGAGGCGAAGTACACCTGCCTGAGCAGATTGCTGCCCGGCGGAATCGTGCTGATCGTGAAACAGTCGCCGATATAGTCGCCGCTGCCGGAGGACACGTTTGTCTTGTTGTACGTGCAAGCGCCGTTCGACAGGGTCGCCGTATAGCCTGACAAGTCCTTGCATTGCGGCACAGGGGTGGGCGTGCTCGGCACGCACGACGCGGGTGCTGCAGCGCTGGCGGCCTTGAAGGCGACCCCGGCGCCGGTGCAGGCGGTCTCCGAGAGCGCATTGATGGCTGCCACGTCAGGCGCGCACACACCGGCCTTGGGTGGGCTGTAGTTGCTCGGACAGACGGGCGCGGTGTAGTCCGCGGGATTGATCGCCGCGGGGCTGTCGGCCAATGCGCTCTTGCACGGCAACAGGATCATCAAGCACAGCAATTGCGAAACCATGAGTCGTTGCATGATCGTTACTCCCGAGTGACTGAATGAACATCGACGTTGAGTCCGATGGATTGCAGCATCGGGTCCGCGACTTGTGCAGTGGCCAATTGGGCAGGCCAGATGGGCAGCCCACCGGGATGAGGTGGCGACCGCACCCGGGCGATAAGATCGTCGCGTGAGGAGCGCCATCCGATGAAAGTCCTACTGATCGACGATCACGCCATGTTTCGCGAAGGCGTTGCGCTGCTCCTGCAGCCTCTTGTCGAACCGCTTGAAGTCTGGGAAGCCGGCAGTTGCGAGGACGCCTTCTTGCTGCTGGAAAAGCACGGTGCGGCGGACCTCGTGCTGATCGACCTGGTCCTGCCGGGCATGCAAGGGCTCGATGGTTTGAGGCGACTGCGGCAGACCCATCCCCAGACTCCCACCGTCGCACTGTCGTCATCGGACGATATGCAAACCGTTCTCGACGCGCTCGATGCCGGCGCCATGGGCTTCGTCCCGAAGAGCTCGTCTTCTGCCGTCCTGGTGGGTGCGTTGCGACTCATCCTGGCCAAAGGGGTCTACCTGCCACCGTCCGTCTTCTTGGGCAATCGCGACTCTGCGACCCCGGTCTCGGCGCTGGCGAGCGTGCCTGCGCTTGCAACCCAGCGCCTCGAGCCCGTTTCCGCGGGGCGTCGGCCCGCGGATCTCGGCCTGACGCCCAGGCAGGCCGACGTTCTCTATCAAATCCTTCAGGGCAAGTCTGCCAAGTTGATCAGTCGCGACCTCGCACTGTCCGCGAGCACGGTCAAGGCGCACACGTCCGCCGTGCTTCGCGCCTTGAACGTCACGACGCGCACGCAGGCCGTGCTGGCTGCGGCACGCATCGGACTGCGGTTCGACGATCCGCCGGACCGATGACCTCGGGCGGCAGGCCTCGCTCGATTCAATCGTCTCGTGTGGTCGCCCTTGGCGCGCGCGCTGCGAGCATGGCCTCGAGCAGGAGACTCAGTCCGATGGGCTTGTGAAGCAGCGATGCCGCGGCCGCTTCGGCCCTGGCCCTGAGCAATCCATCGGTGTTGGCAGTCACGACGAGCGCGGGAATCCGCTCGTCGTACAGTCGCCGCAGGTGCTCGATCGCTTCGAAGCCCGTGTGTCCGGCGCCCAGCTGGAAGTCGGTGATGATCAGGTCGGGGGCGCGAAGGTGATCGCGCGACAGCTCGACGATCTCGTCGCACGACGCGGCTGCCAGGACGTGGCAACGCCACCCCAGCAGCACGTCGATGAGCGCAAGGCGATTGTCTTCGTCGTCGTCCACGATCGCAATGAAACTTCCTTCGACTGCTGCGCTGCCAGCGCTATCCGTCGTGGCTGCGTAGCTGATGGCGTTTCGGTACGTGACCCGCGGCAGGGTGACGGCGAACAACGATCCCTTGCCCACCCGGCTCGCCAAGCGCAAGGGATGCCCCAGGATCCCGGCACCGCGTTGAACGATGGACAAGCCGAGGCCAAGGCCCTTTTCCTGGCCGGAGCCCGGTGCGTCGATACGAAAGAATTCCTCGAAGATCGACTGACGATGGCATTCCTCGATACCCGGTCCGGTGTCCCAGACCTGCAGCTCACAAGCGACGCCCATCGGCCGGCAAGCCACCAGTACCCCACCGCTGCAGGTGTAGCGAATGGCGTTCGATACCAGGTTGCCGACGATGCGCTCCAGCAGCGTCGGATCGCTGAGCACGATCATCGACCCCGCCCTGACCCGCAGCTGCAGCCCGCGCTCGGCGGCCTGCGGCCCCCAGGTCTGCTCGATGCGGCGCAACAGGAAGCCGAGATCCACTTCCTCGATGCGCGGCCGCACGACGCCCGCATCCAACTTCGAGATGTCGAGCAGGTTCCCGAACAAGCGCTCCATCACGGCGACGGACGATTGAATCTTGTCCACGAGCCCCGCCACCGTACTGCCGCCCAGGCGTTCTCCCAACACGCCCACAAGCAGGCTGATCGAGTGCATCGGCTGTCTCAGGTCATGGCTTGCCGTGGCGAGGAATCGGGTCTTGGCGGCGTTGGCGCGCTCCGCGTCATCCTTGCGCAGCGCGAGTTCGCCGAGTTGCGCGACCAGGCGCTCGTTCAGTGTCGCGATTTCCGAGGCCCGTGCTTGCAGGGTATCGCGTGCCTCCGACAATTTGGCCGTTCGATCGGCGACCTTCGCCTCCAGTCCGGCGTATGACGCTCGCAGGCGAATCACCATCTCGTTGAAGTCTCCGGCGAGGGCCTCGACCTCGTCGTGGCTGTGCACCTCGAGTGGCGAATCCAGGTCGCCTTGGGCGATTCGCCGTGTTGCCCGGCGCAGGGCGATGATCGGTGCCGCCATGCGACGCGCGAACAGAAGCCCGGCAGCGATCGCAAGGGCCATGCCGATCGCCATCAGCAGCAACGTGCGCTCGAGCGTCGCCAGTGCAGGGACCAGGGCTTCACCACGTGGCTGCTCGACGAAGACGAGCCAATCGACCGTCGGCACCCTCGTCACCGTCACGAGGACAGGGCCGCCCTGCAGGTCCAGTGTCTCCAGGGTGCGTGTCTCGGTTGTCGCGGATGACGCCATGGCGCGCGCGCGCACGACGGCTTTGGAACGAGACAGGTCGATCCGACGCAGCATGTCGGTTGGCCGCGGATGCGCGATCAACAGCCCGTCGGCATCGACGACGTAGGCGCGTCCGCCCAGCCCCACATGCATGTGCGAGACCACTTCACCGAGCAGGCGCAGATCGACAGTCGCAACAATGGCTTGCGTGCCATCGAACACGGCGATGCGCAGGGCCGGCAGATGACCCTCTCGGAAGTAGGTCCGGCCATGGCGGACGGGGCTCGCCGCCGAGACCTGGGCCAGCGCAGGTTCGTCGATCGGTTGCAGCGAGTCGAAGCGGTCGCCGTCGCGCTTCGACACGTAGAGGCGCTCGCGTGCAGACCCGTCCACCACCCGCAAGTCGATGATCGCCGGCACGAGCAGCATCAGCCGATAGAACTCCTCTCGACGCTCCGGCGGCCCGAAGCCGGGCTTGCCCCAGGGCATCTGGGCGACATTCCTGATGCCGCCTTCGATGGAGCCCAGGTAGGTCGAGATCTCGCGCGCCGCGCCCTGGGCCTGGACCGCCTGCACGGCTTCGATGTGGTCGCGCGCCTCGCGGTAGCCGAAATACATCTCCGACGCGCCCGAGACGAGCAACAGGATCGACGAGACCCCGCAGACAAGCACGGCATATCGCCGCGCAAGCGGTCGCTCGGGCGGGGCGTCCGTCACTGACAGCGGGCCCTGATCGACTCGGCGCGCGATGCGCGCCGTTTGCCGGTCACTCGGGGTGTTCAAGGCGCAGGCGCCTCATACTCGCGCTTCGCCTCTTCAGCCATCGCGTTGAATTCCGGGGATTGAAAGATCAGGTCCACGACCTGCTCTGCCAACTGCTTTCCAGCCCGTGAGTCGCTGGGATAGTGAAGGCCCGCGATCTCGCGATTGAGCGCAATGGCCCCGGCGGCGTCCATGAGGGCGTCGCGACGATGGGGCAGCAGGCGCGCATAGAAATAGGCCAGTGCATGCGCCTGTGTGGAATGTCCGCTGGGATAGGCCGGATGCGCCGGGTAGAACGGCTCGCCCGGCTTGAACATCGGATCCAGCTCCTGTGCGCAGCACATGAAAGGGCGTCCGCGCTTGTACACGGTCTTGAAGAAGAACATCGGCGCCCAGACGTCGTCGAGCAGCGCGCGCACGGCGGCCTTGGCGGCCGGCCGCACAGGCTTGTCGGGATCGCCGGCGACCATCTGGACCGACCAGACGTCATCGATGTCGTAGCCACTCGCCTGCCGGATGATCTCCGCGCGCTTCGCGGGGGTGCGCAAGTGCACCATCCGCTCGAGTTCCGCGCATTCCTTCGCCGTCTCCGCCCAGGGCGGCGAATCGAGTTTGAGGATCGCGCGCCAGTCTGGCGGAAGGTAGACGGTCACGGCGTCGCCCTGGCCGCGATACTCGTCGCCCCAGTCGCCGTCCGGAAAAAAGCATTTGGAACCGTTCGTGCAAGTCGAGCTCATGTCTGGCCTCTCGATTCGTTGGGAGGGTGGATTCAGGCGTGTCTGTTCTGTGGCTTGCGCGCTACGCGAAAGTCACCTTTCGGGCAGCACGCTCATCCGGAGACGCACACCAGGAAGTAGGTGACGGAGTCTTCGTACCACTGCACTCCGGCGGGTCCGGTCAGCCAGGCGATGGCGTCGTCGCGCGATCCGACCATCGGCGCCAGGGACGCCGTGGTGCCGCTACTGCGCACGCCGTCGTAGATCCGATCCAGCGTCACGAAGTCAGGATCGCCTTCAGTCCGGGCCTGCGTGACGGTCGAACCCTGCCCGGGAGGAGGCTTGACCGCGGGAGCGCCCGGTGGGCGATTGCCGCTGGTCAGGTGCATACCCGTTTCGAGGTGTGCGGACGACTCGGCACCGAATGCCGGAGCATCTGGCGCTCGATTTACCGCGTCGGAATGAAGGTCATCACAGACCTTCGAGGCGTCCGGGCGCGGGGCGATCGTCGCCTGCGCCGACTTGTTAGGCGACGGCGCCGCCGACGCGAGGGCAGGATTGGGGGCTATCTTGACCCAGCAGAACCGCTGACTGATCGTGTCCATGCGTGTACGCTCCTCGATTGGATGTTGGACGAAGGCCTCTGATGGCGCGTCGCAAGAATATCCGGAGGATGCGTGCGTGAACACTACCCATTTGTCCCGTCCATTTGTCCTTGTTGCCGCGGTCGCCGTGTTGTGTGCCGGCTTGGCCGCCGACATGGGCACGGCACGGCCGCGGCCGACGATCGTCTATGTCGGTTCCTGGACCGCGGCGCAGGACCGCTCGTTCACGCTGTTCGTCGCCGCACTGCAGCGCGATCATCCGCAATTGCTCCGTGACTTCCGAGTCGAATATGTTCACGGGTCCGACACCGACGAAGAGCAGCTTGCGAGGTCGATCCGGGCGGCGATCGATCGAAAGCCGTGGGTCGTCGTCACACCCACCGGGGTATCGGCACGTGCGGCGCGCCGATTTGCCGGTCGCACCCCCATTGTCTTCTCGAGCTACGTCGATCCGGTTCGCTCCGGAATCCGTGAATCGATGCGATCGGCAACGGCCGCGATCACGGGAATATCGCTGGCCGACTGGTTGGACGACAAGCGACTCGAGATCCTGCACGACGCCTTCCCACGAGTGCGAAGCGTGGCCGTACTGGTGGATCGATCCTGGGTGGCCGAATATGATCCCGAGCGCAGAATCGCCCAGGCGGCACATCGAAACGGGATGATCGCGACACTCGTCTACGCGGAAAACGCGGCCGACGTGGACGTCCTCATGACGAGTGCCGAGTCGGCGCGCTTCGATGCCTGGTATGTCCCGCCCACCTACGTCGCCTACCTCGCCGAGGACAGGATCATCTTCCACCTGCGACGCATGAACAAGCCGGCGATTCATTCGACGGGTCATGAGGTGAGCCGAGGTGCGCTGTTTGCATACGAACAGGACGGCTCCTTCGTCTTCGACGCACTTGCGGATCTCGTGTATCGAGTTTGCCTCGGCGAAGACGCCGGCTCGATCCCCATCGAGACGCCGCAGCGCTTTGTGCTGTCCGTACGAACCGATGCTCCCAGCGAGGCGACTCGCATCGCTGCCGCTGTCGTGCGGCGCGCAGACGTCGTCTACTGATCAACCCCCGGGCGTCGTCACGCGGCCCGAGCGCCAGTTCAGGCCCGCGATCTGAACACCGTCAAGAGCCAGCCGAACCGATCGGCGCGACCGGCGCGAACTGGCGTGCGCGGGGGCCGGAATTCGGACTCCGGCGCCTTGGGCATGGGCATGGGCAGTGGCGCGCGCCCGAGCGGGCGTCGCTTCGACTGCTTGGCGAGCGACGGTGCGGAGATCGGCGCCGATGTCCGGGGCGCCGCTTCGAGTCGTTCCGAGACCTGACCTTGCCCCTGCAAAATGGAGTCCTTAGCTCGCATCGTGAGGGAGCGAGAAATGAAGGCCAAACAGGTACGCAGCAGGTACACCCTCGAGTTCCAGCTGGAGGCGGTTCGGCAAGTGAAGACGGGGCGCTCGGTTGCCGAGGTCGCCCGCGTTCTGTCCATGCCGAAGAGTAGCCTGGCCAACTGGGTGCGACTCGACGCGAAGGGCGAGCTGAGCGATGAAGCGAAGATCGCCAGGGTGACGCCCGAGCAGATGGAGCTGGCGCGGTTGAGGGCGGAGAACGCCCGGCTGCGAATGGAACGCGACATCGTAAAAAAAGCGGCGGCGTACTTCGCTCAGGACGCGCTGCGAGGTACGCCTGGATCCGTCAAGTGAGCCGGTATTTCCCGGTGGCCATCAGCTGCGAGATGCTCGAGGTCAGCGCCAGCGGGTTCTTCGCTTGGTGTGCCCGCCAGGACGCAGGCAGTCGACAAGGCCCGGCACGCCGGCTGAGCGACGAGGCCTTGCTGGCGCACATGCGTGCCATCCATGCCGAGGTCAAGGGCGAGTACGGCTGGCCACGCATGCACAAGGAGTTGCTGGCCCGGGGCGTCCGCGTGGGCAAGGAACGCGTGCGGCACATGAGGCAGCAACACGGCCTGCGGGCGCGCACGAAGCGCAAGTTCGTCGTGACCACCGACAGCCGGCATCAGCTGCCGGTGGCCCCAGATCTGGTGCAGCGCAACTTCAGCCCGCCGGCCCCCGACCGACTGTGGAGTGGTGACATCACCTACATCGCTACCGACGAGGGCTGGCTGTACTTGGCCGGCGTGGTCGACCTGTTCAGCCGTCAGATCGTGGGTTGGAGCCTGCAGGAGCACATGCCAGCCAGCTTGGTCACGGACGCCTTGATCATGGCCTGCTGGCGCCGACGCCCTGCGGCGGGATTGATCTTCCACAGCGACCGCGGCAGCCAGTACTGCAGCGGCGAGTTCCAGAAGATGCTCAAGGACTGGGGCATGCGATCGTCCATGAGCAGGAAAGGTGACTGCTGGGACAACGCACCCACCGAGAGCCTGTGGGGCATCGGTGGACGGCGGGCAACTGATCGTGCGGCATAGCGAGAGACTCAGGGCGCGCTCGCCCCCAGAAACCCGACATGTCGACACAGTTGCAAGCGCTTCTCCAGCAGCAGGCCCTCGATCGCCAGATCGCCGAGATGACGCGAGCCTCGCTCGCTGATGCGATCGGGAGGATCCGCACTCTGATGGCGGAGCATGGCCTGGCGGCGGGCACGCGTGCCAAGGGCGCGGCCAAGTACCGGCACCCGGCAACGGGTGTGATCTGGTCGGGCCGAGGCCTCAAGCCGAAGTGACTGGTCGAGGAGTTGGCCAACGGCACGCAGGCGGGTGACTCGCGATCTGAGCGCTGCGGTGGGCGACGGCCGGCCGCCGGCCGTGCGGCGCTATCGGAGATTCTCGGGTCGGTGCGTGCTGGCCGGATTGTGTCCTCAGCCGCCGGAGCCCAGCAGGTGCAGCAGCGCCGCGGCGCCCGCGCCCAGGGCCAAACTCAGCGGCATGATCCGCCGCGCCACGGCCGCGATAGCTGAGCCGGTGTCCTGCAAGTCCACCCAGTAGAGCACGCAGGCGACGGCCATGGCGGTCGCCACCAACGGCCACCCCCCGGCCAAGCCTTGGTCGATGCGGTGGAGGCCGGTCGCAAGCGCCGCGCACGGCACAAACAGGGGCAGCGCCATCATGCTCAGGGCCGCGGCGGCGGTGAGTTGGCCAAGGTCAAGGCTCAATTTCATAAGAGACGCTCCAGGTGATGGGGAGCCCTGATCCTAGAGCTACAGCGGTCTGGAAACTGCCGGCAAACGACTGTGAATCCGACGCTTTGCCGACCACTCAGCCAGGCCGCCGCGCGAGCCGACACCACCAAGCCTGCGGATAGGTATCACGAAACTTGCTCCCTCGCCACGGATTGGACTTGGCGGAGGCCGGCCCGGTTGAGAGCGGTATTGTTCCTGGCTTTGCCCACATCACGCCTCGGCTCCCCCGCTATAACCCGGTTCTCGTCTGCCACGGCATGTCGGCTTTGCGGCGGAACCGGACGGCCAGCGCCGCGTGCCGGCCGACGGGTTCCGCTGCCAAGCCGTCTTCCCGCCTCTGATCGGAGGGCGAGAAAGGTCGACGCCGAAGGGCCACTACGCGACAGTCCGAACGTCCGGTCTTGGGCGGCGAGTTCGATCATGCCAACTTCGGCTTTGGGTCGACACCAGCCCGCCACCCCTCCCGAAACCGGCCATCTGAACGCCCAACCGAGCGAGCTCGAGCCCTCCCGGCTCCAGACCAGGCCCGGAGGGCCGGCATGCGGCCGTGGGACCGCATGGACGACGGCTGTGTTCCAGCAACCGACTGCGCGCGAACGCGCCCTTCGAGGCATGCCGCCGCTCGGTGAACTCGAGGCGGGGCGTCGCGGGGAACGGCGGGACGACCGCAGCTCGCGCAATGCGGACATCGCCCTGTCGAGCGGTCGCGGCGCGCCGCCGGAGGCGGCATTGGCATGTCGACGGGTGGCCTGCTATGGCCTGGACGGCCGGCGGTGACAGCAAAAAAAAGCCCGCGTCTCGCGACACGGGCTTTTCGTCGTCAGGGTGCGCGCCAGGAGCGCGGCAACTGGACGCTCAGGTCGGAACCTTGCGCAGCATTTCCTTGCCGATCTCGCCGGCAGCGATCTCGCGCAAGGCGGTGACGCCGTGCTTGTTCTTGGATTCGATCTTGGGCGTGTGGCCCTGGCTCAGCATGCGGGCGCGGTAGGTCGCGGCAAGCACGAGCTGGAAGCGGTTGGGGATCTTTTCCAGGCAGTCTTCAACGGTGATGCGGGCCATGAGGTTTCCTAGGCTGGGGAAGAGAACAACGCGTTGACAAGCGCTGGCGATGAAACGGGCGGTCTCTCGATGGAGCGCCCGATTCCGCGGAATCAGGCCAGGTTCAGCGCGGCGAAGACGTCGGGGTGGGCTGCGCGCTGGGCCGCGAAGCGGAGGGCTTCGGGCTGCTCGCGAACCACCGCGCGGAGTTCCGCCAGGGCCTTGTCGAGATAACCGTTGATTATAACAAAGTCGAACAGCCGGGCCTGGGCGACCTCGTGGCGGGCGTTTTCGAGGCGCTGGGCGATGACCTCGGGCAGGTCCTCGCCGCGGCCGCGCAGGCGCTGGGCGAGCTCGTCCCAGCTGGGCGGCAGGATGAACACGAGAAGCGCGGCCGGGAACAGCTGGCGGATCTGCAGCGCGCCCTGCCAGTCGATCTCCAGCACGACGTCCTTGCCGGCGGCCAGCAGCGTCTCGACGCTGGCGCGCGAGGTGCCGTACCAGTTGCCGTGCACGTGGGCGTGCTCGAAGAACTGGCCGGCGGCCACCATGTGGCGGAAGGTGTCGACGTCGGTGAAGTGGTACTCGCAGCCGTCGCGCTCCTGGCCGCGCGGCGCGCGCGTGGTGTGCGACACCGAGACGGCCAGGTGCGGCTCGTGCTGCAGCAAGGCCTTGACGAGGGTCGATTTTCCGGCGCCGCTGGGTGCGGCGACGACGAAGAGTTTGCCGGGAAGGTCCATGGGCGGAAGGCGTCGGATGCGGGGTCGGCGTATCCGCTCGTGGCGGCCGCGACGTAGCCCTCGAGTATCGCCGCAATCGCGCGTTCGGCGGCGTCCCGCCTGCGGCAGGAATGCGCGCTTTCCTCAGGCGGCGACGCCGTCGAAGACGGTCTGCAGCCCCGGCGTGCGCAGCACGCTGGCCGGCGTCACGGTCTCGCGCTGCCACGGGATGCTGCCGAAGTACCAGGCGCGCCAGAAGCCGACGTCGGCCGCCGGCGCGGTCTCCAGCAGCTGCTGGAAGGTCTGCACCCGGCCCACCTCGACGCCGGCGCCCTGCAGCAGCACCTCGCGCACGTAGCGCGAGCAGAACTGGCGCTGCGAACGGGCGTCGAAGCCGGTGTCGTAGAACACGTGCGCGCGCTGCGCGGCGGCGACGACGATGGCCTGCTGCTGGTCGGGCGTCAGCGGCGTCGGCAAGCGCATCACGGCCACGCGGCCGCCGGCCGAGCGGGCGACGAAGCGCGCCAGGGTGGTGGAGCCGGAGAACGGGAAGCGGCTCTCGCCGATGACAGGCTGCGGGCCGGAGACGTCCAGCACGATGCCCACGTGGTTCGTCCAGGTGCCGGTGGCCTCGGCGACCTTGCGGAACGGGTAGGCGCCGATGCGCGTGAACACGATGTCGCCGACCTGCAACGAGCGGGCCAACTCGGCAACCGGCTCGACGGCGGCTGCCGGCGCGGCAAGGTCGTCGGTTGCGTGGGCGCGGGCCTGGGCGCAGGCCGGGTCCGGGGCGGTCGCGGCGACGAGCAGCGCGGCGAGCAGGCCGCGCCAGGAACTCAAGCGGATGGAATCGGTCATGGGGCGATGGCAGCCAGGGGAGTGGACGGGTCGGCCAGCATCGCGCGCCGCGGCGGTGGACGACAGCTCTCTGCGGCGTGTGCCGCCGGGAGATGCTGGCGGTATCGGTTGGCGATACCGGCGGCCGGCCGGCGTCGGGGCGCCGTCCTCAAGGTGCCGTGGAATGTCCCGATAACCCCAGTTCTGACAGTCCTTCGCGACGGGAGGCAGCAATGCAATGGCTTCAGCAACTGAGCATCCGCAGCAAGATGCTCCTGGCGTTCATGTCGATCATGTTGATGGCCGACCTGGGGGGCGGCATCGCGCTGTTCAACCTGGGTCGGGTCAATGCCGGCACCCGCGCGCTGGCGCAGGGTTCGCTGCCGCGCATCCGGCAGGCGGCGGCGTTCCAGGTCACGGTCCACGACCTGCGCATCGCCCAGTACCAGGCGATGCTGGCCGACGATGACGCCGACCGCAAGGCGGCCGAGACGGAGGTCGGCCGCGCCATCGAGGCCGGGCAGGCGCAGTTGAAGGCCGTGTCGGTGACGGAGGCGACCGCAGACAGCCGTTCACGCACCGACGCCATCCGCACGCGCTGGGAGGCCTACCTCCAGGGCAACGACAAGGCGATGAAGCTCACGGGCGATTTCGCGCTGAAGGCCATGGCAGGCGACTATCGCAAGCTGTTCGACGCGCTGAGCGCGGACGTCGAGCAACTCGCCGTGCTCGAGGGTCAGGCGGCCGATCGGGAATCCGCCCGCGCCGAATCGACGTTCTTCACGACCCAGGCTTCGGTCGTGGGCGTGCTGCTGGTGGCCAACGTGCTCGGGCTGGCGGTGGCCCTGGTCGTCTCCGGACGCATCGCGGTGCCGTTGGCAGCCGCGGCGCGCAGCGCCCGCGCGGTCGCCCACGGCGACCTCACCCAGCAGCTGCCCGCCAGCGGCCCGGACGAAGTCGGGCGGCTCACCACGGCACTCAACGACATGCAGACCGGCTTGCGCGAACTGGTCATCCAGGTGCGCGACGGCGTGCACTCGATGGGCAATGCCTCGACGGAGATTGCGGGCGGCAGCATGGACCTGTCCAATCGCACGGAACAGCAGGCGAGCGACCTGCTCGAGACCGCGCAGGCGATCTCGTTGCTGGCGGAAAACGTCGGCGGCAACGCGGAGTCGGCGCGCCGGGCCGCCGCAGTCGCGCACGACGCGTCGGCGGTGGCGCGGCGCGGCGGCGACGTGACCCGGCAGATGATCGAGACCATGGACCGCATCAGCCAGTCGTCGGCCCGCATCGCCGAGATCGTCGGCGTCATCGACGGCATCGCCTTCCAGACCAACATCCTCGCGCTGAATGCCGCGGTCGAGGCGGCGCGGGCGGGCGAACAGGGCCGCGGCTTCGCCGTCGTCGCATCGGAAGTGCGCAGCCTGGCGCAGCGGTCGGCCCAGTCGGCGCGAGAGATCAAGTCCCTCATCGCCGCATCCGCGGACGTGGTCGAGCAGGGCGCGAGCCTGGTGCATGACGCCGGCGGCACGATGGAGGACATGGTGCGGCGCGCCGACGAGGTCACGGGACTGATCCAGGGCATCTTCGCCGCCACCGAGACCCAGTCGGGCGACATCGCGCGCCTGGATCGGTCGATTGCAAGGATCAACGACGTCACGCACCAGAATTCCGCGCTGGTCGAACAGAGCGCCGCAGCGGCGGCCAGCCTGCAGCAGCAGGGCGCGCGGCTGGGCGAAGCGATCGCCGCGTTCAAGACCTGAGTCGGCGTACCGCCGCGCGCGGTCGCCGTCGCTCAGGCCGTGGCCGGGTCGCTGGTCGCAGGCCGCCCGGTCTCGACCCGGCCCGCCAGCCGGCACAGGAAGCGCGGGCTGCCGTCGGCGGTGACCGCCAGGTCGTACCAGCCGGCGCTGCCCTGGACGGCCCAGGCGTCGTCCAGGCTCGCACCGGGTGCCAGGGTGTGCTGGCGCGCCGGCCCCGCGGGGTACAGCGCGGGCTTCACCGTCAGCCGGACGGGGGTGGTGCCGCGGTTGGTCAGCGTGAGCAGCAACTGGCCGCTGCGCGCGCGGCGATGGCGACCGCGCACCTCGACGGCCAGCGTCGGGTCGTCGCGGAAGCGGCGGTGGAATGCGCCGGGGCCGCTGACGACGAAGTCCGACGTGGCGATCGGCACGTCGTCGCGCAGCTGCTTGCCGGCCTCGATCGTGTAGCTGCGCGGCGCGTCGGCGCTCGCGGTCGCGCCCAGGCGCAGCACGGCGCCGGCGCTGCCGCGGTTGGCCAGGTCGACCTGGAAGCGGCCTTGCGCGGCGTCGAAGCGGCCGCCGACGTCGAAGTCGTAGGGCAGGGGGCGCGAGCGGCGCAGGCCGCGTTCCTGGCGCGGCAGCGCCTGCGGCGCCGGCAGGCCGGGCACCCAGTCGGGATGGCGCACGGTGTCGCCGGGTGTCCAGGCGCGCGTGGCGGGCAGCGGCGCCAGGCTGGCGTTGGGGCGGGCGAAGTCGAACGCCGACACCAGGTCGCCAGTGATCGCGCGCCGCCACGGGCTGATGTTGGTCTCGCGCAGGCGCGGGTCGTCCGCGCCGAAGCGGCGCTCGACGAAGCGGATCAGCGAGGTGTGGTCGAACACCTCCGAGCACACCCAGCCGCCGCGCGTCCACGGCGAGACCACGAGCATCGGCACGCGCGGGCCCAGGCCGTACGGACCGGCGGCGTAGTTGGCGTCGCCGGGGAACTGCTCGCGCACGGTGTCGACGGTGGACAGGCCCTGCGCCGGCGTGGCCGCGGGGGTGGGCGGCACCACATGGTCGAAGAAGCCGTCGTTCTCGTCGTAGGTGATGAACAGCGCCGTCTGGCTCCACACGGCCGGGTTGGAAACCAGCGCCTCCAGCACCTGTGCGATGTACCAGGCGCCGTAGTTGGCGGGCCAGTTCGGGTGCTCGCTGTAGGCCTCGGGGGCGACGATCCACGACACCGACGGCAGCGTGCCGGCGGCGACGTCGGCCTTCAGCAGGTCGAACAGGCCCTGGGGCGCATCGGCGGCGATGCGGGTGCCGGTGCGCGCCTTCTCGTACAGCGGCGAGCCGGGCTTCGCGTCGCGGTACTGGTCGAAGTACAGCAGCGAGTTGTCGCCGTAGTTGCCGATGTAGGCGTTGTCGGCGCAGCCCCAGTTGCCGGCCTTGTCCAGGCCGGTGCCCACGTCCTGGTAGATCTTCCAGCTGACGCCCGCGGCCTCCAGGCGTTCCGGGAACGTCGTCCAGGCGTAGCCGGCTTCGGCGTTGGTGATGACCGGTGCGTGCGCGCCGTCGTTGCCGCTGCAGCCGGTCCACAGGTGGTAGCGGTTCGGGTCGGTCGGGCCCAGCAGCGCGCAGTGGTAAGCGTCGCAGACGGTGAAGGCGTCGGCCAGCGCATAGTGGAACGGGATGTCGGCGCGCGTGAAGTGGGCCATGGTGTTCGCGCCCTTGGCCGCGATCCACTGGTCGGAGCGGCCCTGGTTCCAGGCGCGCTGCGTGGTGGGCCAGTCGTGCGGCGTGCCGACCATGAACTTCAATCCCAGGTCGGATGCGTCGGGACGGAAGGGCAGCACCGTGCCGCCGCCGGGCGCCGGCTGGTGCCAGATCGGCTGGCCGTCGGGCAGCGTCGCCGGTCGCGGGTCGCCGAAGCCGCGGACGCCGCGCAGCATGCCGAAGTAGTGGTCGAAGGAGCGGTTCTCCTGCATCAGGATCACGACGTGCCTGACGTCGGCCAGCGTGCCCGTCTCGCCGCGCGCGGGAATCGCCAGCGCCTTCTGGATGACGGGCGGCAGGCCGCCGAAGCCGGTGATGCCGGCCCCGAGCAGGGCCTGGCGGAGGAAGTGGCGGCGATCGTCTTGGGACATGGTGGCGCTCAGGATGGCAGATATCGAAGGGCGGCGGGATCGGCGGCGAGCTCGACCCAGGTGCCGGCGGCCAGCGGCGGCGCCGCCAGGTCGCGCGAGACGCTCAGGGCATCGCCGGACTCGGACTCGAGCTCCACGCTGACGCGCTGCTGGCCGAACCAGCTGTCGACGACCCGGGCGCGCAGCGTCAGGCCATCGGCGGGCTCGCCCTCGCGCACGCGCAGGGCGTCCAGCGGCAGCGCCCACCAGCCGCCGTCGCGGCGCAGGGTGCCGGGTGCCGACGTGGCGGCGAACAGGTTGAACGCGCCCAGGAAGGTGGCCACCTGGCGCGTGGCGGGCTGGCGCCACAACGTGGCCGGCGTGTCGCACTGCGCGATGCGGCCGTCGAACATCACCGCCACGCGGTCGGCCAGCTCGAACGCCTCGGCGCGGTCGTGGGTGACCACCAGGCAGGTCTGCGCGAGCTGGCGCTGCAGGTGGCGGAACGAGCGGCGCAGCGGGATGCGCAGCGACTCGTCGAGGGCGGAGAACGGCTCGTCCATCAGCAGCAGCGAGGGCTTGCGCGCGAGGGCGCGCGCGAGCGCGACGCGCTGGCGCTGGCCGCCGGACAGGCGCGCGGGGCGACTGTCGCGCTGGGCCTCGAGCTCCACGAGCTGCAGCAGCGACTCGGCGCGCGCCGTCGCCGCTGCCTGCGCCACGCCGTCGGCCAGCAGCCCGAACTCGATGTTCTCGCGCACCGTCAGGTTGGGAAACAGCGCGTAGTGCTGGAAGACGACGCCGACGCCGCGTTGCTGCGCACCGGCGCGTGTCACATCGCGCCCGCCGATGGCCACCGTTCCACCGTCCAGCGCGGCCAGGCCGGCGATCGCGCGCAGCAGCGTCGTCTTGCCGCAGCCCGACGCGCCCAGCAACGCCACCACCTCGCCGCGCGCGAGGTCGAGGTCGACGTCGCGCAATATCGCGCGGCCGCCGAGCGACAGCGCGGCGCGGCGCACTACGAGTTCCTGCGGGTGTTCCATGCCATCAGCCCTTCGACCATCATGCCCAGCGCGGCGACCACCGCGAAACTCGAGACCACCAGCGCCGCGGACAGGTGTCCGTTGACGCCGCGCATCCCGTTCATCAGCGGCTGCAGCATCTCGATCGTGCCGCCCAGCAGCAGGTTGGCGATCGCGAACTCCATCGCCGCGGCCACCCACAGCAGCAGCAGGCAGGCCACCAGCGTGGGCGCCAGCAGCGGCAGCAGCACGCGGCGCAGCAGGTAGCCGTCGCTGGCGCCCAGCGTGTGCGCGGCTTCCATCAGCGGGGCGACGTCGAGCTGGCGCATCGCCGCGCCCAGCGTCTTGTGCAGCAGCGGAAACAGCAGCGGCGAGGCCACCAGGACGTAGACGACGCGCAGGTCCAGCCAGGCGCCCCAGCGGCCGACGAACAGTTCCAGCGCGCCGATGGCGATCACCACCGGCGGGATCGCGTAGGGCAGCAGCGCCAGCGTGTCCAGCAGCGCGGTGACGCGCGGCGAGACCAGCCGGGCGACGATCGTCGCGCTGCCGCCCACCAGCAGCGTCAGCAGCGCGCTGGCCAGCGACAACGCCAGCGTCTGCGCCACGGCCGCCTGCACCCGCGGCGCGTGCACGATCTCGGCCATCCAGGCCCAGGTCGCGTCCTGCGGCAGCAGGCTGCGATCCCAGCGCCCGGACAGCGCGTACAGCAGCACCGCCAGCGGCGGCAGCACCGCCAGCAACAGGACCAGCGCCAGCGCGAGGCGCGACCAGGAGAACGTCGGCCGGCTCATGCGGCGAGCTCCGGCCTGCGGGCGGCCGTGCGAGCGCCCTTCGGAGCGGCGGGGCGTGCGCTCATGCGTCGCGCCCGCGCAGGCGCCGCGCGAGCAGGTTCGCACCGACGATGACCAGCGCCAGCAGCGCGAACATCAGCAGCGCGAGCAGCGACGACAGCCCGGGGTTGGAGAAGATGTCGCCGCTGACCAGCGCCGCGATGCGCACCGCCAGCACGTTGGCGGCGGTGCCCGACAGCGCGAACGGCGTCGCGTAGGCCGCCGCCGCGTTGGCGAACAGCAGGCTGCCCACTTCGACCAGGCTGGGCAGCAGCAGGGGGATGCCGACGCGGCGCCAGAAGAGGGCGGGGCCGGCGCCCAGCGTGGCCGCGGCGTCCATCAGCCCGCCCTCCAGCAGTTGCACCGGCTGCGCGAGCATCAGCATGGCCAGCGGCACCTGGAAGCACAGGTAGGCCACCAGCAGGCCGCCGTTGCCGTCGAGATCGAACGGCAGCGCGATGCCCGCGCCCGCCAGGACCTGGCGCAGCACGCCCTGCACGCCGAACAGCAGCGTCAGCGCCAGCGCCAGCGGAACGCCCGCGAAGTTGGCGCCCAGGTTGGCCAGCACGGCGCTGGTGCGCCGCCAGCGCGGGTGTTCGGCCAGCGCCACCGCGGCGGCGCCACCGACGGCCAGCGCGACGAGCGTCGACAGCGCCGAGATCCACAGCGTGTTCGCCACCGCCTTCAGGTAGTAGCTGTCTGCCAACAGGTCGCGCAGCGCGCAGTCGCTGCCGCGCACGCAGTCGGCCACGACCCCCGCGCTGCGCCACGCGAACGGCAGCGCCACGGCCAGCGCGACGATCGCCAGCAGCGGCGCGGCGGCGATCCAGGCGGCGCGCTTGGACAGGTTCATCGTGCGGCGTCCAGGCGGTCGACGAGGAATCGCCGGACGTCCAGCTGCGTCGCGGGCCACAGCGGCGGCTCGCCCGTCGCGTCGCCGGCGCGGGGCACCCACACGAAGGGCACGCGGCGTTCTTCCGGCGTATTGCCGCCATGCATGCGGTCGGCACCCATGCCGTGGTCGCTGGTGACGACGACGTCGTAGCCGTCGGCCAGCCATTGCGGCAGCAGCAGCGACAGCGCGTTGTCGAACTTGCGCGCCGCGAAGTCGTAGGCCGCCGACGCGCCGCCGTGCACGTGGCCGGCGTTGTCCAGGCCCATCGGATGCACGAACAGCAGCTCGGGCGCGTGGCGCTGGCGCAGGTCCTCGGCATCGGCGAGCAGGTGCGAGTCGGGGTAGTCGTCCTCGAAGTACCAGCTGGCCGCGACGACGCCGCGGCTCGCGCACGCGGCCGTGCGGTGGCGCGCGGGCGCGAAGCGCTCGCCCGCGAGCAGTTCGTAGAACCAGTCGTACGCGGCGACCGCGCTGCGGCCGCCGCGGGCGGCCACGTCGTCGAACAGCGTGTCGTCCAGGCGCACGCCGACGCGGTCGTTGCTGACGATGCCGTGGTCGATCGGACGCCGGCCGCTGATGACGGTGGCGTAGAGCGGCCGCGACAGGCTGGGCAGCTCGCACGACAGCGTGGTCCAGCGCGCCCGCCCGGCCTCCTCGAGCGCGAGCAGGTGGCCCAGGCAGCGACGCGCGGTGTCGTCGCGCAGGCCGTCGACCAGGACCACCGCCAGCCGATGCAGCTTCGACGCGCCCATCACGCGTCCATCACGTCGTGCTGCCAGGCACGCGGCAGCTTCTTGACCTCGTCGGTCCAGATCGCCGGGCGCACCGCGCGCGCGGCGGCGTACTGCCTGCCGTCGATCAGCTTGCGGCGCACGTCCTCGGGCAGCGCCAGGCTGTCGGCGCGGATCGGGCGGGCGTTGCCGCGCGCCAGCTGTACCTGGCCGGCGTCGCTGAAGATGTACTCGCGCGCCAGCATCGCGGCGTTCGGGTGCGGCGCGTTCCTGTTGATGATGGTGGTGTAGCCGCTGGTGACCGAACCGTCCGACGGGATCAGGATCTCGTAGTCGGCGGCGTTGGGGATCTTGTCTCGGTATGACAGCGCGTTGAAGTCCCACATCACGAACACGTCGGCCTCGCCGCGCTCCATCAGCGCCGGCGAGGCGTTGGTGGTGACCAGGCGATGCTGCCTGGCCAGCGGCGCGAACGCGGCCAGCGCGGGCGCGAGGCGGGTCTCGTCGCCGCCCAGCGCGATGGCCGCCGACAGCACGCCGGCGTTGGCCTGCGCCGCGCGGCCCACCTCGCCGATCAGCACGCGCGCGTTCGACTCGAACAGCGCCTTCCAGCTGCGCGGCACGGCCTTGACGCGCTTCGTGTTGACCGCGAACGCGATGGTGCCGGTGTAGGCGAGCGCCCAGTGGCCGTCGGCGTCCTTGGCCCAGTCGGGCACCTGCGCCCAGGTGCTCGGCTTGTACGGCCGCGTCACGCCGCGCGCCTTGGCGATGGCGCCGAACTCGAAGCCGACGTCGCCGATGTCGACGCTGGCGTTGGCCTTCTCGGCCTCGATCTTGGCGATCTCCTCGGCGCTGCTCATGTCGGAGTCGACGTGGGCGATGCCGTACAGGCGCTGCAGGTCGGCCCAGGTGCCGCGCCAGTTGGCCCAGTCGTCGGGCATGCCCACGCTGGCGAGCCTGCCTTCGGCGCGCGCGGCGCGTTCCAGCTCCTTGAGCGCGGGTTGCGGGGCCTGGGCGCGCGCGGGCAGGGCGGCGGCGCCGAGGGCGGCGGCGAGCCAGCTGGTGGCTTGGCGGCGGGTGGTCATGCGGGGCCTCCTCTTCTCGAAAGTGAAATGCGTGCGGCGCGCAGGCCTCGCGGACTGCGCGCCGTGTCGATCTACGACATCAGAACTTCGCGGCGAAGCTCACCGTGAACTCGCGCGGCGCGCCGGTCAGCAGGGTCTGCGCCTTGCCGTCCGGATCGTTGTTGACGAAGCCGTTCGAGCCCAGCGTGGAGATGTACTTGCGGTTCGTCAGGTTGGTGACGTTGAACTGCACGCTGCTCTGCTTGACGAAGCTGAACGGCGCGAAGCGGTAGCCGGCGCTAGCATTCATCAGCAGGCGCGACGGCACCGAGGCGTCGTTCGAGTAGCTGTAGTAGCGCTTGGACATGAAATCAGCGCCCAGGTCGCCGAACAGGCTGCCGTCGTCGTAGCCGAGGATGGACTTGAGCATGGTGTCCGGCGCGTCGACCACGTGCTTGCCCTTGGTCGGCACCGGAACGCCGTCGCTGACCACGTCGTCGCGGTACGTGGAGCGGCTCTCGCTGAAACTGTTCGTCCAGGTCACGCCGGGCATCAGGCGCAGCGACAGCGCGGCCTCGAGGCCGTACGAGCGCACGCCGCCGACGTTGGACAGCACCGTCGGGTTGCCCTGGATGCCGGTGCCCTTCTGCACGCCCAGGAGGCGGTCGTGGAAGTTCACGAGGTAGGCCGCCAGCGTGGCTTCGTACAGCGCGTGGTGGGTGCGCCAGCCGCCTTCGAAGTCGTCCGAGGTCTCGGGCTTGAGCGTGTCCTTGATCGCCTCGAAGCCGGCCACGGTCGTCGCGTACGGGGTGGTGCCGGTGGCCGCGCCCTGGAACGCGCGCATGTTCTTCGAGTACGAGGCGAACAGCTCGTCGGTGGACGACAGCTTGAAGTTCGCGCCGACCTGGGGCAGGAAGTTCTTCTTCGATTCGACGGTGCCGGACGGGTTCGTGCCGCTGAACGCCGACACCACCGCGGTGCCGTCCGTCGTGACGCGCAGGCCCTTGAAGCCGGCGGTCACGGTCAGCGCGTCGGTCACCGCGAAGTCGTCCGACAGCCAGTACTGGTTGGTCGTCGTCTTGAACGCGTACTGCCACTGGGTGAAGAACGGGTTGCTCAGGAAGTTGTACGGCGACGGGAACACGTTGGCACCAACGGCGTAGAAGCGGCGTGCCTGGTTGAAGTCGTTGTCCTCGTGCCAGAGGCCGAACTTGACCGTGTGGGCGCCCAGCTCGACGTCGAAGTTGGCAATGCCGCCGCTGCGGGCGATGTTGTATTCAGTCGTCCGGATCGACACCGGCACGCCATTGGGCGACGGCGTGTAGGGCGTGTACCAGAGGCCCTCGCCCTTGTTGGTGTGCTCGTAGCCGGTGAGCGCCAGGTGCAGCTTGTCCCAGACGCGGGTCTCGAACGTGGTGCCCATCAGCGTGTCGTCGCGCAGGCCGGAGCCGGCGTAGTAGGCGTCGTCGACGGAGGTCTCGCCGTGCGTCCAGATGTTCACGGCCGATTGCAGGGCCGCGCGCACGTCGGGGAAGTAGTTGTCCCACTTGTAGCCCAGGCGGCCGATCATCTCCTTGGACATGTCCTGGTAGTCGATCTCGCGCCGTTGCGACGTGTTCACGAACGCGCTCAGGCGGCTGTCGCCCCAGGTGTTGAGGTAGCCCAGGTTGAACTGCTTCTGGCGCTGGTGGCCGGTGCCCTTCCACTTCTCGGCGTCCTGGTTGGTGAAGCTCAGCGAGAAGCGGCCGAAGCCGGTGTCGCCGGTGTCGACGCGGCCGTAGCTGCGCACCTCGTTGTCGCTGCCCAGCGTCTGGCGCAGGTCGAGGCCGAACTTGTCCTCGGGCGCACGCGAGTAGAACTGGATCGTGCCGCCGAGGTTGCTCGACGAGGCGGTGTCCAGCGAGCCCGAGCCCTGCGACAGGAACACGCGGCCGACGTTCTCGGCCGAGATCGCGCGGCTGATGTGCAGGCCGTTGAAGTTGCCGTACGACATGTCGCCCAGCGGCACGTTGTCGAGCGTGAAGCCGAGCTGGTTCTGCGAGAACGAGCGCACCGTGAAGCGCGTGGACCACTCGTAGTTGCCCAGCGGGTCGGCCGACTGGAAGTTCACGCCCGGCAGGCGCGAGACGGTCACCAGCGGGCTCGTGCCGGCGGGCGCCTCGGTGAATTCCTTGGCGTCCAGGCCCTGCACCGAGCGCACCTGGCCGCGACCCTGGGTGATGGTGACGGTCTGGACGTCGCCGGCGGCGGCGGCGTCGACCGTCGGGGCGGTCGCCAGCGCCACGACCTGGGCCTGCGGCTGGACCGGGGACTGCGCGTGCGCGGCGTACGCCAGCGACAGCGCGGCGGCGAGGAGGGAGTGTCGATGGATGCGTGCCATGGGTTGCCTTCTGGGATGGGAGGGAGGTGGGCTGCCGGAGCAGCGCGACCTCGGCACTATCTCGACGCTTCATGACAGAACAACTAAATCCAAGCAAAAACAACACAAGGCCACACGGGCGCAATCATTTCCTCGTCCTGTCATATTTGCGCGGCATCGTCCGGGCTCCATGGCGGCCGGCGTGCGCATGATCCCCACCAACAGTGACGAGACGGCGAGCGCCGGGAGACCGAAGACCCATGTGGGCCCATGAGAGACACGCGCGCATCGTGGCGCTGCTGGACGAACACCAGCGCCTGGCCACCGAGACGATCGCGGCCGAGCTGGGCGTGTCCAAGGAGACCATCCGGCGCGACCTGATCGAGCTGGAGCTCTCGGGCAAGCTGAGCCGGGTGCACGGCGGGGCGATCCCTCAGGCCGTGCCGATCGAGCCCAGCTACGTGGTGCGCGAGGAATTGCACCGGCCCGGCAAGCGCGCCATCGCGCGCGCGGCGGCCACGCTGATCCGGCCCGGCATGGCCTGCTTCATCGACGCCGGCTCCACCACCCAGGCGCTGGCGCAGGTGCTGCTGGCGCGCAGCGACCTGCAGATCGTCACCAACTCGGTGAGCATCGCCTCCGACCTGGCCGGCAACCCGGGGCTGGACGTGGTGCTGCTGGGCGGACGAATCGCGCAGGAGATGCCGGCCACCTACGGCGAGCAGACCGTGGCCGAGATCGGCCGCCATCACCTGGACCTGGCCATCGTCTCGCCGGTGGGCATCGACGCCCGCGCCGGCGCCACCGACTACCTGCGCCACGAGGCGGCCGTCGCCCGGGCGATGCTGGAGCACGCGCGCCAGCGCATCGTGCTGGCCGACCGCAGCAAGCTGGGCCAGACCAGCCGGGTGCAGATCTGCCCGACCGGCGCGGTGGACGTCCTGGTCACCGACGCGCCCGCCGGGGACAAGGCGGTGCGCCCGCTGGAGGCGGGTGGCGTGCGCGCCGTGCTGCATGCCGAAATGTTGCCGGGCAAGGCGCGGTCGTAACGAGAGCTTGCAATTTCATTGCCGCTCCGCGCTCATCGGACCGCGAGAATTGACGATGAAATCACTGCAGCCGGTCAAAAGGTTCTTCAGGCTGCGTCCCGATGGCGTTTTGTCGCAACCGGCCTGCATGGCTCTGCTCTTCACCGGTCTCAGGATGCTTTCCTCCCATATCGCCCCCACGCTTTCCGCCGCTCCGCCGCTTGCAGCCGGCGTGCTGCTGCGGCTTCGCAGCCTGTTCACGCGCCCGATCCGCCTCGAGCGACGCGGGTTCGACTGGTATTTCGTCTTCGACAAGCCGGCGCGCCCGGCCGTTGCCCGCCGTGCCACCGAGGTGCCGCCGCGCCCGGTCGGTGGCCGCCGTGCCGGCGACCTGCCGGAGCGCCGGCGCAGCCCGCGCGAGATGCCGTCGATGACCACCCGCGAAGTGGCCGAGGTGTGCGCCAACCTGCGAGCGATGCTGGGCGGCGAGGTGGGCCATCACCCGCGCCTGCCTTCCCTGGCGCTGCTGGAGCGCGCGCTGGTCAAGAACGGCGAACGCGGCGTCGACGACGTGCCCGCCGCGGTGCTGCGCCACGCTGCCCAGGCGCTGGACGCGTTCGACCTCGATCGCTACGGCCCCGGCATCGTGCTGCTGCGCCGGCGCATCGAACAGGTGCTGCGTCGCCGCCACGGCGACCGCCACAGCCACTCGCAGCCCGACCAGCCCACCGAACGCCTGGCCGCCGCGATGGCGCCCGGCGCGCTGAAGGACTTCTCCGACAGCATGACCGAGTTCATCGACATCGATCGCATGTTCGGCGAACGCAAGGACTGAGCAGGCCCTGCGCCCATGAAAAAGAGCCGCGGTTGCGGCTCTTTTCGTTGGTGGTGGGCCCGCAGGTCCACCGTGGAGCGAACGCTTACAGCGCCGCGTCCTTGAGCTTCTTCAGCGCGCGCGTCTTGATCTTCACGGTCGCCGGCTTGGCGGCGAACATGCGCTCGACGCCGGTGAACGGGTCCTTGCCCATGCGCTTCTTCTTGGCCGGCACGTTGTGCACGACGACCTTGAGCAGGCCCGGCAGCGTGAACTCGCCGAGGCCCTTCTTGTGCACCGAGGCCAGGATGCTGGCTTCCAGCGCGGTCAGGACGGCCTTGACGGCCTTCAGTTCGACCGCGGCCAGTTCGGCGATGTGCGCCGTCAGGCTGGACTTGTTGAACGCCGTCTTGATCGGCTTCAGCGGAGCGGCGACGGCGGCGGGCGCCTTGGCCTTGACGGCCTTGGCCGGAGCGGCGGCCTTCTTGGTGGTCTTGGCCGGCGCGGCGGCCTTGACGGCCTTCTTGGCGGCGGGAGCGGGGGTCTTCTTTGCAGTTGCCATGAGTGTTCGAATACCTTGATGTTCATGCCGCAGCGACTGCTGCGGACCCCGCGATTGTAGGCGCGGGGCCGATGGAAATGCGCGGATGTGGCTCCGAAGGGCCAGTCGGCGTCCGCGCGCGCCACCCGGCGGGCACGCAGCCCCGGGTCGAACCCGGTCGCTGCGCCTGCCCGGGCTCATCCGTAATCGCGCTCGTCGGCGATGACCTTGCCGTCGTTGGGCAGGCTGCCGGGCGCGCACAGCGACACCTCGGCGCGCAGCTTCGTGACGTCGCGCACCGTCTCGGCGATGCGCTGCGCCAGGCCGTCGACGGCTGGCAGGCCGGCGCCGGCGACCTCGGCCATCAGCGTCAGGCGATCCTCGGCCATGGCCCCGCTGACCACCAGGCGCGTGCGGACGACCTGCGGATGGCGGCGGGCGATCTCGGCCACCTGCGACGGGTGCACGAACATGCCGCGCACCTTCGCAGTCTGGTCGGCGCGCCCGAGCCAGCCCCGGATGCGCTGCTGCGTGCGACCGGTCGGGCACGTCCCGGGCAGGATGGCGGACAGGTCGCCGGTGCCGAAGCGGATCAGCGGGTAGTCGGGATTGAGCGTGGTGACGACCACCTCGCCGACCTCGCCCTCGGGCAGCGGCTCGCCCGTGCCGGGACGCACGATCTCGACGATGATGTCCTCGTCGAGCACCAGGCCCTCGCGCGCCGCGGTCTCGTAGGCGATCAGGCCCAGGTCCGCGGTCGCGTAGCTCTGGTAGGCCATCACGCCGCGCGCCGCCAGCCAGTCGCGCAGGCTGGGCGGGAAGGCTTCCGCGCCCACCGAGGCCTTGGTCAGCGTCGGCAGCGCGATGCCCAGCGAATCGGCCTTCTCCAGCAGGATCTTCAGGAAGCTGGGCGTGCCGATGTAGGCGTTCGAGCCGCAGGCCGCGAGGGCGCGGACCTGCTGCTCCGTCTGGCCGGTGCCGGCCGGGAAGACGGTGCAGCCGAGCGCGAAGGCGCCGCTTTCCATCATCGCGCCGGCGGGTGTGAAGTGGTAGCTGAAGCTGTTGTGCACCAGGTCGCCGCCGCGCAGGCCGGCGGCGTGCAGCGCGCGCGCCATGCGCCAGTAGTCGCTGCCCCGGCCTTCGGGCTCGTGCAGCATGCCCGGTGACTCGAACACGCGCAGCGCGCGGCGGGCGGCGGCGACCGGGCCCCAGCCCACGGTGGCGTGGCCGCCGAAGAGATCCGGCGCGTCGGCGGCATGCTGGCGCTCCAGCAATTCATGCTTGCGCAGCACCGGCAGCCGCGCCAGCGCCGCGCGGGTGGTCACCTGCGCCGCGTCGATGCCGGCCAGGCTGGCGGCGAAGGCCGGCGCCGCGGCCTGGGCGTGCGCCACCTGCAGCGCGAGCGCGTGCATCAGGGCGTGCTCGCGCGCATCCGGGGAGCGCGTCTCGAGCGCGTCGTAAGGGTCGGGGGAGATCATCGTCGGGTCCTCGTCGTGGCGGCCAGTCGGCGCTCAGGTCAGCCAGCGCTTGCGGCGGCGATAGCTCTTGACGTCGCGGAAGCTCTGGCGATCGCCGCCGCCCATGCCCAGGTAGAACTCCTTGACGTCGGCGTTCTCGCGCAGCGCGTCGGCGGCACCGTCCATGACGATGCGGCCGTTCTCGAGGATGTAGCCGTAGTCGGCGTAGCGCAGGGCCATGTTGGTGTTCTGCTCGGCGAGCAGGAAGGTGACGCCCTCGCGCTGGTTCAGGTCGCGCACGATCTCGAAGACCTCCTCGACGATCAGCGGCGCCAGGCCCATGGAGGGCTCGTCGAGCAGCACCATGCTCGGGTTGGCCATCAGCGCCCGGCCGATCGCGCACATCTGCTGCTCGCCGCCCGAGGTGTACGCGGCCTGCGACGTGCGCCGGACCTTCAGGCGCGGGAAGTAGGTGTAGACCTTTTCCAGGGTGGCCGCGACGGCGGCGCGCCCGTCGCGGCGCGTGAACGCACCGGTCATGAGGTTCTCCTCGATCGTCAGGTGCGCGAAGCAGTGCCGGCCTTCCATCACCTGGACGACGCCGCGGTTGACCATTTCAGCGGTGCCCAGGCTCTCCACGCGGTCGCCGCGCAGTTCGATCGTGCCCTTGGTCACCGCGCCGCGTTCGCCGGCCAGCAGGTTGCTGATGGCGCGCAGGGTCGTCGTCTTGCCGGCGCCGTTGCCCCCCATCAGCGCGACGACCCGCCCCTGCGGCACCTGCAGCGAGACGCCCTTGAGCACGAGGATCACGTGGTTGTAGATCACCTCGATCCCGTTGACGTCCAGGAGAACCTTGCCGGTGCCCATGCTCGCCTCAGCTCTGGCAGTCGGCCGGTTCGCGGCGGGCGAGCTTCTTCTCGGCGGCGTACTTGTCGGCCGCGGCCCGCACCATGGGCTTGAGGATCTGGTCGTCGGCCTGGAGCCAGTCGGACGTGAAGTTCCACTTCGCGCCGTCCCAGGTCTCGAGGCGGGCCCAGGTCGAGCCCATGTGGTCCTGGCACGAGGT
This sequence comes from uncultured Vitreoscilla sp., assembly GCA_964418745.1. Classification (GTDB taxonomy): domain Bacteria; phylum Pseudomonadota; class Gammaproteobacteria; order Burkholderiales; family Burkholderiaceae_C; genus Scleromatobacter. Next base: position 68,338 of record CAYQMX010000010.1, on the reverse strand, counting down.
GGACAGCGGCCGCATCGCGCCGGCGAATCCCAGGCCATCGAGCTTCTTCTGGTCGAGTGCCAGGTTCTCGAGGCCCCAACGCACCTGGTCGCCCGTCATGACCTTGCCCTTGCCGTAGCGCTCCTGCGCGCGCCGCACGGCCTCGACGCCCAGCATCTGGATGATGACGCCGCGCGTGTAGAGGACCGAGCCGACCTCGTCCTTCGGACCGCTGCCCTGGCCCTTGGCATGGACGTACTTCAGGATGTCCTGCATGACCTTGGAATCCTGGCCGAACGAATTGAGGTTCAGCGCGTTGTAGCCCTTCGCGCCGTCGCCCACGTCCTTGACGTCGGGCTCGGCGCCCGACCACCAGACGCCGTACATCTTCTCGCGCGGGAAGCCGGTGGCCTGCGCTTCCTTCAGCGCGGTCGAGTTCATCACGCCCCAGCCCCACAGCAGCACGTAGTCGGGATGCTGCTGGCGCACCTGCAGCCAGGCCGACTTCTGCTCGACGCCGGGCGCCGTGACCGGAATCTTGACCAGCTCGAAGCCGTGCATCTTGGCGCGCTCCTCGAGCAGCGGCATCGGCTCCTTGCCGAAGGGCGAGTCGTGGTAGACCAGGGCGATCTTCTTGCCCTTGAGCTTGTCGAAGCCGCCTTCCTTCTTCGCGATCGTCTGGATCAGCATGTCGGCGGCCGTCCAGTAGCTGCCCATCAGCGGGAAGTTCCACTTGAACACGCCGCCGTCCTGCGACGCCGCCAGGCCGTAGCCGAGCGTGATCAGCGGGATCTTGTCGGTGGCGACCTTGGCGGTGAGCGCGAAGGTGATGCCGGTGGCCTGCGGATCGAACAACGCGACGCCGGGGTGGCTCTTGAGCCGCTCGTAGCACTCGACGCCCTTGTCGGTCGCGTAGCCGGTCTCGCATTCCTCGAAGCTCAGCTTCACGCCGTTGACCCCGCCGTCGCGGGCGTTGATCATCTTCAGGTAGTCCTGCTTGCCGTTGGCCCACGGCGTGCCGTTCGGCGCGTAGGGGCCGGTGCGATAGACCAGCAACGGGAAGAACTGCTCCTTGGCGGGCGCCTGCGCGCCGGCGGACGGTGCGAGGAGGGTGGCGGCGGCGAGGCCGGCGATCGATGCGAGTGACTTGAGGTTCATGCTTGTCTCCTGCTCTTTTGGTGTCGAAGAAATCGGGCGGCGCGCTTCAGTGCGGGAACGGCCACAGGCGCAGCTTTTCCTTGCCCGTCGACCACAGGCGGGCCATGCCGTGGGGCTCGACGATCAGGAAGAAGACGATGAGCGCGCCGAAGATCATGTAGGTCAGGTGCGCCGACAGCGCGGTGTCGACGTTCAGGCCGAACCAGCGCGGCAGGGCGTCGAGGATGACGGGCAGCACGACGATGAAGGCGGCGCCGAAGAAGCTGCCCATGATCGAGCCCATGCCGCCGATGATGACCATGAACAGCAGCTGGAACGAGCGGTCGATGTTGAACGCCGCCGGCTCCCACGAACCCAGGTGCACGAAGCCCCACAGCGCGCCCGCCACCCCGACGATGAAGCTGCTGACCGCGAAGGCCGTGAGCTTGGCGTAGACCGGCCGGATGCCGATCACCGCCGCGGCGACGTCCATGTCCCGGATCGCCATCCATTCGCGCCCGATCGCACCGCGCACCAGGTTCTTGGCGAGCAGCGCGAAGACGACCAGGAAGGCCAGGCAGAGCAGGTACTTGCGCGCCGGCGAATCGATGGCCAGGCCGAAGATGTCCAGGCTCGCCACGCTGACCGATCCGGACGAGGAATCGTTGGTGAACCAGCGGATGCGCAGGAAGGCCCAGTCGGTGAAGAACTGCGCCGCCAGCGTCGCCACCGCCAGGTACAGGCCCTTGATGCGCAGGCTCGGAATGCCGAACAGCACGCCCACCGCGGTGCTGCAGGCCCCCCCCAGCAGCAGCGCGACCAGCAGCGGCATGCCCGGGATGCGCACCTCGAAGTTGTAGGCCGCGTAGGCGCCGATCGCCATGAACGCGCCGGTACCGAGCGAGATCTGGCCGCAGTAGCCCACGAGGATGTTCAGGCCGAGCGCGGCCAGCGACAGGATCAGGAAGGGCACGAGGATGGCGCGCAGCAGGTACTCGGAGGCGAGCATCGGCACGACGGCGAAGGCCGCGAACAGGAACAGCCCGATCGCGATCCGATCCTGCAGGATGGGGAATATCTGCTGGTCGGCCCGATAGGTCGACTTGAACTGGCCGTTCTCGCGGTACAACATGTCAGACCCGATCGATGATCTTTTCGCCGAACAGCCCTTGCGGCCGCACCAGCAGGAACACGAGCGCCAGCACGTAGGCGAACCAGATCTCGATCCCGCCGCCGAACATCGGGCCGATGTAGATCTCGGACAGCTTCTCGCCGACGCCGATGATCAGGCCGCCGATGATCGCGCCCGGCACCGAGGTGAGGCCGCCCAGGATGACCACCGGCAGCGCCTTCAGCGCGACCAGCGAGAGCGAGAACTGCACGCCCAGCTTGCTGCCCCAGATCGCCCCGGCCACCAGCGCCACGAAGCCGGCGACCGACCAGACGATGATCCAGATGCGCCCGAGCGGGATGCCGATGGACTGCGCCGCCTGGTGGTCGTCGGCGACCGCGCGCAGCGCGCGGCCGGTGGCCGTCTTCTGGAAGAACAGCGTCAGCGCGAACACCAGTGCGGCGGCGATCGCGGCCGCGTACAGGTCTTCCTGGTTGATCAGCAGGCCGCCCTGGAACACCCGCTCCAGCACGATCACCGGATCCTTGGGCATGCCGATGTCGATCTTGTAGATGTCCGATCCGAACAGCACCTGGCCGAAGCCCTCGAGGAAGTAGGACACGCCCAGCGTGGCCATCAGCAGCGTGATGTGCTCCTGGTTGACCAGGTGGCGCAGGCACAGCCGCTCGATCAGCCAGGCCACCGCGATCATCACCAGCACGGCGGCGCCGAACGCGAGCAGGTTCGCCAGGACCTTGTTGTCGAAGCCCAGCAGGTGGGGGATCCACTCGTAGAAGCGGGCCATCGCCAGCGCGGCGAACAGCACCATCGCGCCCTGCGCGAAATTGAACACGCCGCTGGCCTTGTAGATCAGCACGAAGCCGAGCGCGACCAGCGAATAGAGCATGCCCGACATCAGGCCGCCGAAGAGGGTTTCGAGGAAGAATCCCATCAGTGTGTCGTCCCGAGGTAGGCGCTGATCACGTCCGGGTCCAGGCGCACCTCGTCGGGCGCGCCGTCGCCGATCTTGCGGCCGTAGTCCAGGACGACGACGCGATCGCTGATGTCCATCACCACGCCCATGTCGTGCTCGATGAGCACGATGGTGGTGCCGAACTCGTCGTTGAGGTCGAGGATGAAGCGGCTCATGTCCTGCTTCTCCTCCACGTTCATGCCGGCCATCGGCTCGTCGAGCAGCAGCAGGGACGGCTCCATGGCCAGCGCGCGGCCGAGGTCCACGCGCTTCTGCAGGCCGTACGACAGGCGGCCGACCGGCGTCTTGCGATAGGGCTGGATCTCGAGGAAATCGATGATGCGCTCGACCTGCTCGCGCTGCGCGCATTCCTCGCGCTCGGCCGCGCCCCAGCGGATCGCCTGCTGGAACAGGTTGCACTTCATCTTGAGGTTGCGCCCGGTCATGATGTTGTCGAGCACGCTCATGCCCTTGAACAGGGCCAGGTTCTGGAAGGTGCGCGCCAGCCCCATCTCGGCGACCTGGCGCGAGTTCATGTGCATGAAGGTGCGGCCGCGAAAGCTGATCGCGCCTTCCTGCGGCATGTAGACGCCGTTGATGCAGTTGAGCATCGAGCTCTTGCCGGCGCCGTTCGGGCCGATGATGGCGCGGATCTCGTGTTCGCGCACGTCGAAGCTGATGTCGCTGAGCGCCTTCACGCCGCCGAACGACAGGCTGATGTTGCGGACGTCGAGGACGACGTCGCCGATCTTGCGGTCAGTCGCCATTCATGCCGCCTTCCTGAGAGCGGGAAATATCTTCGTGTCGACGATCTTCAGGTCGGCGGCCACCATGCCGCTGCGCCCGTCCTCGAACTTCACGGGCGTCTCGACGTACTGGTGGTCGAGGCCGGCATAGAGCGCGTCGACCAGCACCTGGTAGCGTTCGGCGATGAAGCCGCGGCGCACCTTGCGGGTGCGGGTGAGCTCGCCGTCGTCGGCGTCGAGTTCCTTGTGCAGGACGAGGAAGCGGCTGATCTGCGAGCCGGCCAGCTTGTCGTCGCGCGCGAGGTCGGCGTTGACCTTCTCGACGCAGTCGCGCACCAGCTCGATCACCTCGGGCTTCTGCGCCAGGTCGGCGTAGCCGGCGTAGGCCAGGTTGCGCTTCTCGGCCCAGTTGCCGACCGCCTCGAAGTCGATGTTGACCATCGCGCAGACGCTCGCGCGGCGGTCGCCGTAGGCCACCGCCTCCTTCACGTACGGGAAGAACTTCAGCTTGTTCTCGACGTACTTGGGCGCGAACATCGCGCCGTCGTCCGGGCCGCCCGCGAGGCGGCCGACATCCTTGGCGCGATCGATGATCTTGAGGTGGCCGCCCGCGTCCAGGAAGCCGGCGTCGCCGGTGCGGAACCAGCCGTCGGCCGTCAGCACCTCGGCGGTGGCCTCCGGGTTGCGGTAGTACTCGCGCAGCAGGCCGTGGGACTTGACGAAGATCTCGCCGCGGTCGTCGATGCGCAATTCGACGCCCTTCAGGGGCAGCCCCACCGTGTCTGCGCGCGCTTCGTCGTCGGGCTGGACGCACACGAACACCGCGGTCTCGGTCGAGCCATAGAGCTGCTTGAGGTTGATGCCGATCGAGCGGTAGAAGGTGAACAGGTCCGGCCCGATCGCCTCGCCCGCGGTGTAGGCCACGCGCACCCGCGAGAGCCCCAGCGTGTTGCGCAGCGGTCCGTAGATCAGCAGCTGGCCCAGCGCATGGTGCAGGCGATCCGCCAGGCCCACGCGCCGGCCATCGAGAAGGGCCGGACCGACCCGGCGCGCCACGGCCATGAAATGGCGGAACAGCCACTTCTTGGGTGCGCTGGCGTCTTCCATGCGGATCGTGACCGTGGTCAGCAGGCCCTCGAAGACGCGGGGCGGCGCGAAGTAGTAGGTCGGTCCGATGTCGTTCAGGTCGATGTTGACCGTGCTGGCCGATTCCGGGCAGTTCACCACGTAGCCGCAGGCCAGCCACTGGGCATAGGAGAAGGTGTTCTGGCCGATCCACGCGGGCGGCAGGTAGGCCAGCACTTCCTCCGCGTCGGTGAGGCGGTCGAAGTCGGCGGCCGCGCGGGCGCTGGCGATCAGCGAGCGATGGGTGTGCACCACGCCCTTGGGGTTGCCGGTGGTGCCCGAGGTGAAGAAGATCGCGGCGACGTCGTCGGCGCCGACCTCGGCGACCGCGTCCTCGAGCCAGCCGGGCCGCGACGCCAGCCAGGCGCGCCCCGACTCGACCAGCGCGTCCAGTGGCGCCAGCCCGGGCTCGGCGTAGTGGCGCAGGCCGCGCGGATCGTCGTACCAGACCCGGCCGAGGTGCGTGCAGCGGCCCCGCACCTCGATCATCTTGTCGACCTGTTCCTGGTCCTCCACGATGGCGAAGCCGACTTCCGCGTTGGTGATCGGGAACACGAATTCGTCGGCGACCGCGTCCTGGTACAGCGGGATCGGCACCGCGCCCAGCACCTGCGCGGCGAGCATCGCGGCGTAGAGCCGGGGGCGGTTCTCGCCCACCACGATGAGATGGTCGTCGCGGCGCATGCCGGCTTCGGCCAGGCCGGCCGCGATCTCGCCGACCAGGGTGGCGAGCGCACGCCAGCTCGTGGTCTGCCAGATGCCCAGGTGCTTCTCGCGCAGCGCCGGGGCCTCGGGCCGTCGGCGGGCGTGATCCAGCATCAGTCGGGGAAAGGTGGCCTGCACGCAGACATCCTCCGGGTTCGGCGGGCCCGTGACACCGGACCCGTGCCCGACTGTAGGAGCCAGTTTGACTCCAGGATGTCGTTCTGACGACAATTCAAGGGCTAGCCCTCTCGGGTGTTTCCCTCGATGCCATCGCAGACACGACCTCCAAGCCCCCCGTTGCGCTCGCTGATGCAGCGCGCCCGCGCGCCCACCGCGGCCGAGCTCGACGACATCCCGTGGCTGCACAGCCTCGACGCGGGTGAGCGGGCCCGCGTGGTGGCGGACGTTCGCGTCGTCGGCGTCGAGACGGGGGAATACCTGTGCCGGGTCGGCCGCCCGCCGACCTTCTGGTTCGGCGTCATCTCCGGGCTGTTGAAGATGAGCAACGACTCCGTGCACGGCGTACCGCTCACCTTCACCGGGGTGCCGCCCGGCGGCTGGTTCGGCGAAGGCACCGTCATCAAGCGCGAGGCCTACCGCTACAACATCCAGGCGCTGCGGGCGAGCGTGGTGGCGGGCATCGCGGTCGAGACCTTCCACTGGCTGGCCGATCGAAGCATCCCGTTCAACCGCTTCATCACCCAGCAGCTCAACGAACGCCTGGGCCAGTTCATCGAGGCGCGCGAGATCGATCGCATGAGCAACCCCGATGCGCGGGTCGCGCGCAGCCTGGCGGCGCTGTTCCATCCCGTGCTGTATCCGGGCGTCGGGACGCACCTGCGCATCACGCAGCAGGAACTGGCCTACCTCGTGGGACTGTCCCGCCAGCGGGTCAACGAGGCCTTGCATGCCCTGCAGCGTCGCGGCTGCATCCGCATCGAGTACGGCGGGCTGAGCGTCACGGACATCCAGGCGTTGCGGCACGGGGCCTGAAGCCGCGCCTGGAGCTCGTCGAAGGCTCTAGAAGGGCAGCCCGACGTAGTTCTCGGCCAGCGACCGGAGCGCCGACTCCGAAGAGAACAGATAGGCGAGGTCCGTGTCCTGCAGCCGGCGGTCGAATCCGCTGCTGTCGGGGAATCGATGCAGCAGCGAGGTCATCCACCACGAGAAGCGCTGGCCCTTCCAGACGCGGGCGAGGGCCTTGCGCGAGTAGTCCTGCAGGCCGGTATCGTCACCGCTGCGGTAGTGGTCGACCAGCGCGTGGTACAGGTAGTAGATGTCGGAGGCGGCGCTGTTGAGGCCGCGCGCGCCGGTGGGCGGCACGATGTGCGCGGCGTCGCCGGCCAGGAACAGATTGCCGTAGCGCATCGGCTCGGCCACGAACGAACGCAGCGGGGCGATGCTCTTCTCGATGGACTCGCCGGTCACCAGCGCGCCAGCGACGTCCGCCGGCAGGCGGTTGCGCAGTTCGTTCCAGAAGCGGTCGTCCGACCAGTCTTCCACGGTGTCGGTCAGCGGCACCTGCACGTAGTAGCGGCTGAGCACCTGGGAGCGCAGCGAGCACAGCGCGAAGCCGCGCTCGTGGCGAGCGTAGATCAGCTCCTGCGACACCGGCTTCGTGCGCGAGAGCACGCCCAGCCAGCCGAACGGGTAGACGCGTTCGAACTCGGTGATGCGATCCTTCGGGATCGACTTGCGGCTGACGCCGTGGAAGCCGTCGCAGCCGATCACGTAGTCGCAGTCGATGCGCACGATCTCGTCGCCCTGGCGGTAGCTGAGCCAGGGGTGGTCGCTCTCGAGGTCGTGCGGCTGCACGTCCTCGGCGTTGTGGATCACGGTGCCGCCGAGCTTGTCGCGGCCGGCGTACAGGTCGCGCGTGACCTCGGTCTGGCCGTAGACCACCACCGAGTTGCCGCCGGTCAGGCCCTTGAGATCCACGCGATCCTTCACGCCGTCATGGGCGATGTAGAACCCGTCGTGGATCTCGCCCTCGCGGTCCATGCGCTCGGCCACCTGCGCCTCGCGCATCAGCTTGGCGAAGCCGTGCTCGAGCACGCCGGCGCGGATGCGGCCGAGCACGTACTCGCGGCTGTGCTTCTCCAGCACCACGTTGTCGATGCCCTGCAAGTGCAGCAGCTGCGACAGCAGCAGGCCCGACGGGCCGCCACCAATGATCCCGACCTTTGTCTTCATCGCTTGTGTCCGTTCGTTCGAGGGGTCCCCGCGGCTCGGGGTTGGACGGATTCTGCGCATTCTCGGCGTCGCGATGTTGGACTGACGGGCGGACAGACTTGCACTTTTGGCGATTCCATAGCCGCCGCCTGCCGCTCAGGCCTCGGCGATCGCCGCCATCGACCTCCGGTACTCGCGCGGCCCCTGGCCGATGCGGCGCTTGAAGAAGCGGCAGAAGTACGCCGGATCCTCGAAGCCGAGCTCGAACGCCAGGTGCGAGATCGGCGCCGCGACGTAGGTCAGGCGCCGGCAGGCCTCGCGCGCGAGCCGTTCATGGATCAGTTCGAGGGCGGACTGCTCCGCCTCGTCGCGCGTCAGGCGGTTCAGCCGTTCGGGTGTCAGGCCCAGCCGGTTCGCGTAGCGCGAGACGGGCCAGTGCTCGCAGTGGTGCTCCTCCAGCAGCCCGAGGAAGCGCGTGAACAGCGCCTGCGCGTCGCGCGCCGCGCCAGGGGCCGCGCGCACCTGGCGTGCGCCGTGCTGCGCCAGGCGCCAGACGATGGCGCGCGCCAGCCACAGCGGCACTGGCGAGCCGGCGCCTTCGGGCGATGCGAATTCCTCGTGCAGTTCGTCCATCAGCGCGCCCAGGCGTCGGGCGAGGGCGGGCGTGGCGTCGAGGTGCAGCGTGCCGCCCGCGGCGAACAGCGCGCCCAGCGCGTGGCCGGTACGCGGCGGCTCGCCGTCGATCAGCGCGCGGGCATTGAAGGTCAGCACATGCCCGTCGGTCGCGTCGGTGAAGCGGAAGGCGTGCATGACGCCGGCCGGGATGACCACCGCCACCGGCCCCTGGCACACCTCGCGGGTGCCTTCCAGCGCCACCTCGGCCGGCCCGGCGGCCACCCACAGGATCTGGTGCAGGCCGCGGTGCGTGTGCGGCGCGATCTCCCAGTGATGGTGCCGGCTGCGCGCCTGGATCGCCTCGATGTGCAGCATCTCGACGTGCACGGCCGGCGTCTCGCCGTAGAGGGAGAAGGCGGGAATGGTCTGGCGGACGGCGGTTCGGGTCATGCGCGAGCATGCCTCGAACCGGGCCGGACTTGCAAGTTTCACGGTCGTGGCCGGGTCGACGTGCAGCCGTGGATCTCAGCCGCGCGGCTCGAGCACCATCAGGCCCGAGGCCGTGTTCGAGATCGGGATGTGGTAATTGCGATGCACCTCGGTCGCGGCGTCGCCGAGCGCGGCGCGCGTGGCCAGCCACATCAGCAGCTCCACGCCCTGGGTGCCGGCCTTCTCCACGAGCTCGGGGATGCTGTACCGCGTGGCCCAGCGCGGGTCGTGCACCAGGCTCTCCATGAAGGCGAGGTCGAAGTCCTTGTTGATGAAGCCCGCACGCTCGCCGTCGAGCTGGTGCGACAGGCCGCCGGTGCCCAGGAACAGCACGCGCTGGTCGCTGTCCCAGCTGCGCACCGCGCGGCCAACCGCCTCGCCCAGCGCGTGGCAGCGGCGGGCCGAGGGCAGCGGAAACTGCACGGTGTTGATGCACACCGGCACGATGCGCACCGGCCACTTCTGGTCGGGCCACAGCAGCGCCATCGGCAGCGCCAGGGCGTGGTCGACCACCATCTCCTGGCAGGTGGTCAGGTCGAAGTCGGCACCGATCAGTTCGTCGATCAGGTGCCAGGCCAGGTCCTGGTCGCCGGGGAAGGGCGGTACCTGGGGGATGCCCCAGCCCTCGTCGGCGTTGGCGTACTGCGGCGCCGCGCCGACCGCGAAGGTGGGCATCTTGTCGAGGAAGAAGTTCAGGCCGTGGTCGTTGTAGAACACGACGACGACGTCGGGCCGCGCCGTCTCGAGCCAGCGGTGCACCGGCGCGAAGCCGTCGAAGAAGGGCTTCCAGTACGGGTCGGCCTGCTGGTCGCGGGCGATAGCGCGGCCGATGGCCGGCACGTGGGAGGTGGCGATGCCACCGACGATCTTTGCCATTTGCTCCGGTCTCCGGGTTCGGGTCAACGGGCGGCGGCGAGCAGCCGGGCCTTGAATTCGTCCTTGGTCAGGCCGGTCTGCTGCGCGCCCAGGTCCTGCACGTCCAGGCCGAAGATGCCGGCGAGCTTGGCCAGGTAGTAGACGTTGCCGCCGGCGGCGATCAGCTGCAGCACGTTGCGGGCGCGCACGGCCGCGAGCTGGGCCTCGTCGAGCCCGTAGCGCGCGCAGTAGCCAGCCTCGTCCTCGACGAAGGCGGCGCGGTTGTCCCTGGAGTTGAAGGAGTAGCACATCTTGTTGAGGGCGTAGCCCTTGCGCGCGCAGGCGCCGTCGAACAGGGTGGTGCCGGGGATGTCGGGCATGGTCATCGGGTGTCTCCTGGTGTGGCACCAGTATTCCCGGGTCGCCGCCGCGGATAAACCGCGCCATACTCAACAGTCACATGAGCGAAATCGATCATTTGGATCTGGACGGGCACCTGCTGCAGGTGTTCCTGGCCGTGCACGAGGAAGGTTCGGTCACCCGCGCCGCGCGGCGGCTCGACGTCACGCAGTCGGCCGTCAGCCACGGCCTGGAGCGGCTGCGCGCGATCGTCGGCGACCCGCTGTTCGTCAAGAGCGGGCGCGGCATCGCGACCACCGCGATGGCCGACGAGCTCGCGCCGCGCGCTCGCGCGCTGCTGGACGACCTGCGCGCGTTCAGCCTGAGCGCGGGCGTCGACCTGGCGCGGCTCGCGGCCTGCGTGACGATCGCCGCCAACGACCTGCAGCGCGACCTGCTGCTGCCCGGCCTGCTGCGCCGCGTGCGGCGCGCCGCGCCCAAGGTCACGCTGCGCGTGATCCCCTCGGGCGTGCCCGAGGCGGCCATGATGCGCGACGACGCCTGCCAGCTGGTGATCACGCCGCGGCCGCCCGAGGGCGGCGACATCTTCCAGAAGCGCCTGTTCGAGGACCGCTACCGCGTCTTCTACGACCCGGGCCACCGCGCCGCGCCCACGGGACGGGACGACTACCTGGCGGCCGACCACGTCACCGTGGTCTACCACCCGCGGCGTGCGCTCGACATCGACGAATGGCTGCGCGCCCAGGGCGTGCGGCGGCGCATCGTCGCCACCGTGCCTGCCATGGGCGGCCTGGCCGCGATGCTGCGCGGCGGCGACTGCCTGGCCACCGCGCCCTCGCTGCTGGGCCCGGAGTCGCTGCGCGGCCTGGCGGCCGTGCCGGTGCCGTTCGACACCCCCGGCCTGCCCATGTACATGGTCTGGCACCGGCGCCACCACGCCGACCCGGTGCAGCGCTGGCTGCGCGGCGAACTCGAGGCCGTCGCGGCCACGCTGGCGACGGCGTAGGCAGGTTCTCAGGCCTCGCGGGCGAGCCGCATCAGCAGCGCGGCCGTGCGCTGGATCAGCGGCGTCGAGCGCTTCTGCGCCGGCGTCACCAGGCACAGCGTGGTGCTGATGTCGACGTCGCGGAAGCGCGTCACCGCGAGCTCGTCGGGGCGCTCGAACAGCTTGAGCGCCTGCTCGCCGAGCGCCGCGTGGCCGATGCCGGCGGCCACCAGTTCCAGGATCGCCGGCACGCTGGCGATCTCCCACTCCACGTTGAGCTGCACCCCCTCCATCGCCGCGGCCGACTCCATCCGCTTGCGAAAGATGTGGCCGCGCTGGGGCATCACCAGTGGGTAGCGCGACAGCTCGCGCAGCGTCACCGGCCGGCGCGGCGCCGCGTCGCGCGGGCTCACCAGGCACAGCTGCTCCTGCGCCAGCGGCAGGATCTCCAGCGCGGGCAGCGGATCGGGGTTGTAGACCAGCGCCAGGTCGGCCCGGCCCGAGGTCATCCACTCGGTGATGTGCACCGAGAAGCCCTCGACCACCGCCAGCCGCGCGCGTGGCATCTGCGCGCGGAACGCCTGCACCAGCGCCAGCGTGTGCAGGCGCGCCTGCGTGGGTGGCATCGCCACGACGATGCGGCCCACGGGTTCGTCGCGCTGCGACGTGAGGTCCTCGCGTGCCTGGGCGACCAGGTGCAGGATGCCCTGGCCGTGCTCCAGCAGGCGCCGCCCGGCCTCGGTCAGTTCGACGCCGCGGCCGTTGCGCAGCAGCAGCGTCTCGCGCAGCTCGGTCTCCAGTGCGCGCACCTGGCGGCTGAGCGCCGGCTGCGCCACGCCCAGCACCAGCGCCGCCTTGCTGAAGCTGCCGTGTTCCGCCACGTGGATGAAGTAGTTGAGCTGGTTCAGGTTCATGGCATCGGCCGCGGGGGAGATATGCCGAAATGATATAGCAGCTAGCGCAACCCAGGCCTTGGACGACAGGTCGGAACTCACCACAATCGCCCCAACGAAGCGGCAGCACGAATCCGCCCACCGGCCCGACAACGGAGACCACCCGTCATGCCACAGACTGCGATCGCCTGCCTGCTGATGCGCGGCGGCACCTCGAAGGGGCCGTTCTTCCGCGCCCAGGACCTGCCCGCCGACATCCCCACGCGCGACAAGGTGCTGCTGGCCGCGCTCGGCTCGCCCGACAGGCGCCAGATCGACGGCCTGGGCGGCGCCCATCCGCTGACCAGCAAGGTGGGCATCGTCAGCGCGAGCCGACGCGAGGGCATCGCCCTGGAATTCCTGTTCGCCCAGCTGCAGCCCGACAACGACACGGTCGACACCACGCCCAACTGCGGCAACATGCTGGCCGCCGTGGTGCCGTTCGCACTCGAGACGGGCATGCTGCGCGCACAGGGCGACACGTCCACCTTCCGCGTGCTCACGCTCAACACCGACATGGCCTGCGACATCACCGTGCAGACGCCCGGCGGCGTGGTCGAGTACGCGGGCGACGCGCGCATCGACGGCGTGCCCGGCAGCGCGGCGCCGGTGACGATCAACTTCCTCGACACCGCCGGTTCGGTCTGCTCGGGCCTCCTGCCCACCGGCCGGATGCGGGACACGCTCACCGTGACCGGCACCGGCTTCGAGTCGTTCACGCTGGACGTCACCTGCATCGACAACGGCATGCCGCTGGTGATCTTCGATGCGCGCGCCGTCGGCCGCACCGGCTACGAGAGCGTGGCCGAGCTCAACGCCGACACCGAGCTGAAGGTGCGCATCGAGGCGCTGCGCCTGCAGGTCGCGCAGTTGATGGGACTGGGCGACGTCACGAAGAAGAACTACCCGAAGATGACCCTGATCGCGCCGCCGCGCGACGGCGGCTCGCTGACCACGCGCAGCTTCATCCCGCACGTGTGCCACGACGCGATCGGCGTGCTCGCTGCCGTCACGGTGGGCACCGCCTGCGTGATGGCGGGCTCGGTGTGCGAGGGCATCGCGCAGGTGACGCCGGGACGCTCGCGCAAGGTCTCCGTCGAGCATCCCACCGGCGAGTTCACGGTCGACCTCGAGACCGATCCGGCCGACCCGCAGCGCGTCACCCGCGCCGCGCTGCTGCGCACCGCTCGCCTGCTGATGCGCGGCGAGGTGATGGTGCCCGGCGCCGTCTGGCCGCGCTGACACGACAACCGCGAGGGCGATCACCATGAGCAGCACATCCCGCACCGCCAACGTGCAGACGTTGATCAACGAGAACCCCTTCTCCGCCTGGCAGTGGGTGATCTTCGCGCTGTGCTTCGTCATCGTGCTGCTCGATGGCTTCGACACCGCGGCGATCGGCTTCATCGCGCCGTCCCTGATCAAGGAGTGGGGCGTCACCAAGCCGATGCTCGGCCCCGTGCTCAGCGCGGCCCTGTTCGGCCTGGCCGCCGGCGCGCTGACCGCCGGCCCGCTGGCCGACCACTTCGGCCGCAAGCTGGTGCTGCTGGTGGTGGTGACGCTGTTCGGCGTGGCCTGCCTGGCCTCGTCGTTCGCCGCCGACCTGCCCAGCCTGACCGCGCTGCGCTTCGTCACCGGCCTGGGCCTGGGCGCCGCGATGCCCAACGCCGTGACGCTGATGAGCGAGTACTGCCCCGACGCTCGCCGCGCCACGCTGACCAACCTGATGTTCTGCGGCTTCCCGCTGGGCGCGGCATTCGGCGGCTTCCTGGCCGCCTGGATGATTCCGCAATGGGGCTGGCGCAGCGTGCTGGTGCTGGGCGGCGTCATGCCGCTGCTGCTGGCCGTGCTGATGCTGGCGCTGGTGCCGGAATCGGTGCGCTTCCTGGTCGTGCGGCGCAAGCCGGTCGAGCAGATCCGCAAGGTGCTCGTGCGTATCGCCGGCGCCACCGTCGACACGATCGACCGCTTCGTGCTGACCGAGCACCGCCCGGTCACCAACGAGCGCGGCGGCCTGGCACAGGTGCTGTCGCGGCCCTATCGCGTGGGCTCGGCGATGCTGTGGGTGGCGTATTTCATGGGCCTGGTGATCTTCTACGCGCTGATCAACTGGATGCCGCTGCTGTTCAAGGACGCCGGGCTCGACCCGAAGACGGCCACGCTGATCGCCGCGCTGTTCCCGCTGGGCGGCATCGGCGCGGTGGCGTTCGGCTGGCTGCTGGACCGCTTCGAGGGCGACCGCATCCTCGCACTGGGCTACGTGCTCACCGCGGTGGGCGTGTGGGCGATCGGCCAGGTGGTAGGCAGCGTGGGCATTCTGGTGGCGGTGGTGTTCGTCGCCGGTGCCCTGATGAACACCTCGCAGTCGTCGCTGCCCGCGCTGGCCGCCGGCTTCTACCCGACCAACGGCCGCGCCACCGGAGTGGCCTGGATGATGGGCATCGGCCGCTTCGGCGGCATCGCCGGCTCGTTCCTCGTCGCCCAGCTGGCCCTGGTGCACATGAGCTTCGCCGGCGTGTTCGCGGTGCTGGCCGTGCCCGCGCTCGTCGCCGCCGCGGCGCTGATGGTCAAGCACCGCTTCGATCCGGCGCGCGGCACCCGCCAGGCCGACCGCGTCGACGTCGACGCTGCATTCCACTGATTCCCAAGGAGACCCGTTCCATGATCATCGACGTCCACGGCCACTACACGACGGCGCCCGCGGCGCTGGGCGCCTGGCGCGACCTGCAGGTCGCCGGCCTGAAGGATCCCGCGCGCGCGCCCAGCGCGAGCGACCTGCGCATCAGCGACGACGAGCTGCGCGAGTCCATCGCGACCAACCAGCTCGCCAAGATGACGGAGCGCGGCAGCGACCTGACGATCTTCAGCCCGCGCGCCAGCTTCATGGCGCACCACATCGGCGACTTCCAGACCTCGTCGACCTGGGCCGCGATCTGCAACGAGCTGTGCTTCCGCGTGGCCGAGCTGTTTCCCGATCACTTCGTGCCGGCCGCGATGCTGCCGCAGTCGCCCGGCGTCGATCCGGCCACCTGCATCCCCGAGCTGGTCAAGTGCGTGGAGCAGTACCGCAACGTCGGGCTCAACCTGAACCCCGATCCGTCGGGCGGCCACTGGACGAGCCCGCCCCTGACCGACCGCAGCTGGTACCCGATCTACGAGAAGATGGTGGAGTACGACATCCCGGCGATGATCCACGTCTCCACGAGCTGCAACGCCTGCTTCCACACCACGGGCGCGCACTACCTGAATGCCGACACCACCGCCTTCATGCAGTGCCTGACCGGCGACCTGTTCAAGGACTTCCCGACGCTGAAGTTCCTGATCCCGCACGGCGGCGGCGCCGTGCCCTACCACTGGGGCCGCTTCCGCGGACTGGCCCAGGAGCTGAAGAAGCCGCTGCTCGACGAGCACCTGTTGAACAACATCTTCTTCGACACCTGCGTCTACCACCAGCCCGGCATCAACCTGCTGACCGAGGTCATCCCGGTCAAGAACATCCTGTTCGCCTCCGAGATGATCGGCGCGGTGCGCGGCATCGACCCGCAGACCGGCCACTACTACGACGACACGAAGCGCTACATCGAGGCCACCGGCAACCTGACGGCCGAGGAGCGCTTCCTGGTCTACGAAGGCAACGCGCGCCGCGTGTTCGCCCGCCTCGACGCCCAACTCAAGAAGAAAGGCCTCTGACATGGACGCCCCTTTGATCAACCAGCTCGGCGTCGTCAGGCGCCGCATCGAACGCGCCGACCCCGCCGCCGTGGCCAGGCTCTCGGGCATCGGCAGCGCCACCGTCCACGAGGCCATGGGCCGCGTCGGCCTGGCCAAGCCCTACCTGCGGCCGATCTACACCGGCGCCTATGCCTGCGGCACCGCGGTGACCGTGCTGCTGCAGCCGGGCGACAACTGGATGATGCACGTGGCCGCGGAACAGATCCAGCCGGGCGACTTCGTCATCGCCGCGGTGACCGCCGACTGCACCGACGGCTTCTTCGGCGACCTGCTGGCGACCAGCTTCCAGGCCCGCGGCGCGCGTGGCCTGGTGATCGATGCCGGCGTGCGCGACGTCAAGGACCTGACGGCGATGCGCTTCCCGGTCTGGAGCAAGGCGATCAGCGCCAAGGGCACGATCAAGGCGACGCTGGGCTCGGTCAACATCCCCATCGTCTGCGCCGGGACGCTGGTGAATCCCGGCGACGTGGTGGTGGCCGACGACGACGGCGTGGTGGTGGTGCCGGCCGCGCTGGTCGCCCAGGTGGCCGAGGCCGCGGCCAAGCGCGAGTCCTTCGAGGGCGAGAAACGCGCCAAGCTGGCCTCCGGCGTGCTGGGACTGGACATGTACAAGATGCGCGAGCCGCTGGCCCAGGCCGGCCTGCGCTACATCGACTGAACAAGGATCACCGTGGAATTCACGAAGACCCCCGGATGGCTGGACTGGTACGCCGGTCCGGCCAAGCCCCGCTTCCAGGTGCCCGCGGGCGCCGTCGACGCGCACTGCCACGTGTTCGGCCCCGGCGCCGAATTCCCGTTCGCACCCGAGCGCAAGTACACGCCGTGCGACGCGAGCAAGGCGCAGCTGTTCGCGCTGCGCGACCACCTGGGCTTCGCGCGCAACGTGGTCGTGCAGGCCACCTGCCACGGCGCCGACAACAGCGCGATGCTGGATGCGCTGGCGCACTCGGGCGGCCTGGCGCGCGGCGTCGCCACGGTGCGACGCAGCATCTCCGACGCCGAGTTGCAGTCCATGCACGAAGCCGGCGTGCGCGGCGTGCGCTTCAACTTCGTCAAGCGGCTGGTGGACTTCACGCCCAAGGACGAGTTGATGGAGATCGCCGGGCGCATCGAGAAGCTGGGTTGGCACGTGGTGATCTATTTCGAAGCCCAGGACCTGCCCGAGCTCTGGGACTTCTTCACCGCGCTGCCCACCACCGTCGTCGTCGACCACATGGGCCGGCCCGATGTCACCAAGCCGGTGGACGGCCCCGAGTTCGCGCTGTTCCTGCGGTTCATGCGCGAGCACGGGAACGTCTGGAGCAAGGTGAGCTGCCCCGAGCGGCTGTCGGTGTCCGGGCCCAAGGCGCTGGACGGCGAACACCACCCCTACCGCGACGTGGTGCCGTTCGCGCGCCGCGTCGTCGAGGCCTTCCCCGACCGCGTGCTGTGGGGCACCGACTGGCCGCACCCCAACCTGAAGGACCACATGCCCGACGACGGCCTGCTGGTCGACTTCATCCCCGACATCGCCGTCACCGCGGAGCTGCAACGCAAGCTCCTCGTCGACAACCCGATGCGCCTTTACTGGGAGCGCTGACATGGCCCTCGACAAGCCTTACAAGGACGTCCCCGGCACCACCATCTTCGACGCCGAGCAATCGCGCAAGGGCTACTGGCTCAACCAGTTCTGCATGTCGCTGATGAAGGCCGACAACCGCGCCCGCTTCAAGGCCGACGAGAAGGCCTACCTCGACGAGTGGCCCATGACCGACCTGCAGAAAGACGCCGTGATCGCGCGCGACCTCAACGAATGCATCCGCCTGGGCGGCAACATCTATTTCCTGGCCAAGATCGGCGCCACCGACGGCCGCAGCTTCCAGCAGATGGCCGGCAGCATGACGGGCATGACCGAAGAAGAGTACCGCCAGATGATGGTCGGCGGCGGCCGCTCCGCGGACGGCAACCGCGTGCTCGGCGAGGATGGCGACGCGCAGCCGCACCGCCAGCCGCAGGGCCGCGCCGGCAAGTCCAAGAGCGGGGGCGTCTGAATGGCCCGCATCACCGCCTCCGTCTACACCTCGCACGTGCCGGCCATCGGCGCGGCGCTGGACACCGGCAAGTCCGGCGAGCCCTACTGGAAACCCGTGTTCGACGGCTACGAGCCGGGCAAGCGCTGGCTGCGCGAGAACCGTCCCGACGTCGTGTTCCTGGTCTACAACGACCACGCCACCGCGTTCAGCCTCGACCTGATCCCCACCTTCGCCATCGGCACCGCCGCGCAGTTCCAGCCGGCCGACGAGGGCTGGGGCCCGCGTCCGGTGCCCACCGTCATCGGCCATCCGGAGCTCGCCGCCCACATCGCGCAGAGCGTGATCCAGGACGACTTCGACCTCACCATCGCCAACCGCATGGACGTCGACCACGGCCTGACCGTGCCGCTGTCGCTGATGTGCGGCCAGCCCGAGGCCTGGCCGTTCGCGGTGATCCCGTTCGCCGTCAACGTGGTGCAGTACCCGGCGCCCTCGGGCCGGCGTTGCTTCATGCTGGGCCAGGCGATCCGCCGCGCGGTGGAATCGTTCGACGAGGACCTGAACGTGCAGGTCTGGGGCACCGGCGGCATGAGTCACCAGCTGCAAGGCGCACGCGCCGGCCTGATCAACCGCGAATGGGACAACCGCTTCCTCGACGAGCTGATCCGCGACCCCGAGGCCTTGTCGAAGATGCCCCACATCGACTACGTGCGCGAGGCCGGCTCGGAGGGCATCGAGCTGGTGATGTGGCTGATCGCGCGCGGCGCGATGGCCGACGTGGCCGGCGGCCCGGCGCCGCGCCTGGTACAGCGCTTCTATCATGTCCCCGCGTCCAACACCGCGGTGGGCCACCTGATCCTGGAGAACACCTGACATGACGACTGACAAACCCCTGAAGGTCGCGCTCGCGGGCGCCGGTGCGTTCGGCATCAAGCACCTGGACGGCATCCGCAACATCGACGGTGTCGAGGTGGTGTCGCTCGTCAGCCGCGATCTGGCCAAGACGCGCGAGGTTGCGGCCAGGTACGGCATCGGCCACGTGTCCACCGATCTCGCCGACAGCCTGGCGCTGCCGGAAGTCGACGCCGTGATCCTGTGCACGCCCACGCAGATGCACGCCGCCCAGGCCATCGCCTGCATGAACGCGGGCAAGCACGTGCAGGTCGAGATCCCGTTGGCCGACAGCCTGGCCGACGCCCGCGAGGTGCTGCAGTTGCAGCGCGAGACCGGCCTGGTGGCGATGTGCGGGCACACGCGCCGCTTCAACCCGAGCCACCAGTGGGTGCACCGGCGCATCGCCCAGGGCGAGCTGAAGCTGCTGCAGCTGGACGTCCAGACCTACTTCTTCCGCCGCACCAACATGAACGCGCTGGGCCAGCCGCGCAGCTGGACGGACCACCTGCTGTGGCACCACGCCGCGCACACGGTGGACCTGTTCGCCTGGCAGGCGGGCAGCCCGATCGTGAAGGCGAACGCGGTGCAGGGACCCATCCATCCGGTGCTGGGCATCGCGATGGACATGTCCATCCAGCTCAAGGCCGCCAACGGCGCCATCTGCACGCTGAGCCTGTCGTTCAACAACGACGGCCCGCTGGGCACGTTCTTCCGCTACATCGGCGACACCGGAACCTACCTGGCGCGCTACGACGACCTGTTCGACGGCAAGGACCAGAAGATCGACGTCTCGCAGGTGGACGTGTCGATGAACGGCATCGAGCTGCAGGACCGCGAGTTCTTCGCCGCGATCCGCGAGGGCCGCGAGCCCAATTCGAGCGTCGCGCAGGTTCTTGGCTGCTACGAGGTCCTGGCCGGCCTGGAACGGCAGCTCGCCGAATGACGGTCGCCCCGCGCCGCATCGGTCCGTTCGCGGTGGCCCCCATCGGGCTGGGCTGCATGAACCTGAGCCACGCCTACGGCGCGCCGCCGGCGCCCGAAGCCGCCGCATCGCTGTTGCTGCGGGCGCTGGACCTGGGCGTGACGCTGTTCGACACCGCGGCCCTGTACGGCTTCGGCGCCAACGAGGAACTGGTCGGCCGCGTGCTGTCGCCGCATCGCGCCCGCTTCACGCTGGCCACCAAGTGCGGCATGCACGGGGTGGACGGCCAGCGCGTGATCGACGGCCGCCCCGACACGATCAAGGCCTCGTGCGAGGCCAGCCTGCGGCGACTGCGCACCGACTGCGTCGACCTGCTGTACCTGCACCGCTGGGACAAGCGCGTGCCCATCGAGGAGAGCGTCGGCGCGCTGGCCGACCTGGTGCGCGACGGCAAGGCGCGCGCGATCGGGCTGTCGGAGGTCTCGGCCGCCACGCTGCGCCGCGCGCATGCCGTGCATCCGATCGCGGCGCTGCAGACCGAGTATTCACTGTGGACGCGCAACCCCGAGCTGGGCGTGCTCGACGCCTGCCGCCAGCTGGGCGTGGCCTTCGTCGCCTTCAGCCCGCTGGCGCGCGGCTACCTGCCCGGCACGTTGCGCGATGTCGCCACGCTGGGCGCCAAGGACATCCGGCGCGCGATGCCGCGCTTCGCGCCCGAAGCCTACGCGGCCAACCTGCGCCTGCTGGACGCTGCCGCGGCCGTCGCGGACGACGCGGGCTGCACGCTGGCCCAGGCCAGCCTGGCCTGGCTGCTGCAGCGCGGCGAGCACGTGATCCCGATTCCCGGCACGACGCGCATCGACCACCTGGAGGAGAACCTCTCGGCCGCCACGGTCACGCTGTCGGACGACACCCTGGCCCGGCTCGACGCGATCGTCAACGCGCGCACGGTGGTCGGCGCGCGCTATGCGGCGGCCACGCTGCCGGAGATCGATACCGAGGACTTTGCCTGACGCTGCGTCGTCGGTCTCGCTCGACCTTCTGCACCTGAAGTGCGGGCTCGTGCCTGAGGGCGACTGTCAGGGCCGGGCTTGGTCGCGACCCCACGATGGGCGACTCCCTCGCCACGGGGAGTCCTCCATCGAACATCGCCATCGCGCACGTTCGTCCAGGCCGTTCACCGGTCCGATCCCGTCTGCGGACTTTCCGGAGCGTCGAATCTCGCAGCGCCAAGGATGTCGGCCATTGCCCGCGTGATCTCCGCGTCATCGAACGGAAGGAGTCGATTCGCGTGGACCTGCATCAGCCGGGCAATGCGCGATCTGAAGGTGGTCGCGAACGACTGTCGGCTCCGGCCCGGCATCGCGGAGATGACCTCTGCGATCGCGGCTTCCATGACGATGAGCCTCAATCCAATCTTGTTCGACAACGAGATCATGTCGCGCAGCGCGATCTTCATCTCTTCGACTTCCGTGGGGCGTGTCTGCTGCTGATGCAGGGTCATGTTCAACGTCCTTGGTGAGGCAACTTGAACCGGGCGACAGCGACATTCAGACGATTTCCTTGATCCTTCAGGCTCTCCGCGGCCGCAGCGCTCTGTTCCACGAGCGCGGCGTTCTGTTGAGTCATGTGGTCCAGTTCGCTGACTGCCGCGGTGATCTGGTCGATGCCGCTTGTCTGTGCGGAAGCTGCGGCGGAGATCTCGCCGATGATGTCGCTGACGCGCTGCACCGAGCTGACGATGTCTTCCATCGTCCTGCCCGCGCCCTCGACCAGATGGGCGCCGACGTCGATCCTTTCCACGGAGGCGCCGATCAGCGTCTTGATCTGCTTGGCGGCCTCGGCTGATCGCTGGGCGAGCGAGCGTACCTCCGTCGCCACCACGGCAAATCCGCGCCCCTGCGCTCCCGCCCGGGCCGCCTCGACCGCGGCATTCAGTGCCAGGATATTCGTCTGGAACGCGATCCCGTCGATGACGCCAATGATGTCGTTGATCTTGCGCGAGGCCACGGTGATCTCCGACATCGTGTCGATGACATCCTGGACGACACCACCACCGCGCATGGCAATGGCGGACGCACTCTGCGCCAACTGGCTTGCCTGTTGCGCCGACTCGGTGTTTTGGCGAATGTTCGAGGCCATCTGGTGGACGGCCGACACGGTTTGCTGGAGGCTGCTCGACTGCTGTTCGGTGCGCCGGGACAGATCCTGATTGCCCGAGGCGATCTCGGACGACGCCGTCGCAACGGAATCGACTCCGGAACGTACCGTACTCACGAGTTCGCGCAATCCTGCCTGCATTTCGTCAAGCGCCGTCAAGAGGCCTCCGACTTCGTCGGTGCCGCCGCGCGCGATATCCTGCGTCAGGTTTCCCGTTGCGACAGCACGGGCACTTCGAGCCGCTCCATCCAGGGGGCGGGCGATCCGCAGCGATATCAGGAAGACCAGAGCGAACCCGACTGCGACGGCCACGGCAACGGCAGCACAGATCACGAACCGGGTCTGAGTGGCCATCGCCGCAATGTCCTGCGCCTGGAGATTGGCCTGGCGATCGTTGACCTTCAGGATCGCCGACAGGCTGTCGTTGATGGCGTCGAAGTGCTCGCGATAGCTGCCTTCCATGGCCTTGGCGCCGAAATCGCCCGTCAGGGACAGCACTTTCTCGTTGCCTTCGAGATACTGCTGCCATCGGTGCGTGAACGATTCGTACGCGGCCATTTCCTCGGCAGAGGCGATGAGCGGTTCATAGACTGCGCGCGTTTCGTCAAGCTTCGCGGCGAGTCCGTGAATTCGCTCCTTCAGCGACTTCTGCTCGTCTTCGGAATCCGAGAGCATGTGCTCGTACTGCATCGTGCGGATCTCCAATACCTCGGCTCGGAATGCCGAGACGAGGCGGACTCGCGGCAGCGCGCTGGATGTCAGCGTCAGACCCTGCGAACTCAGTCGATTGAGTTGGATGACGGCAAGGACTCCGACCAGGACCGTGAAGGCGAGCACCACGCTCAGCACGCTGAGAAGTTTGATCCCGATGCGCAGGTTGTCGAACCAGTTGAACATACCAAGGCCTCTCCAGGGGTCTGACTACTTCGTGGCGGGAGCATGAAGCTCGGGGCTCTGCATGCGCTGGCTGGGCGCTGCGCCGTCCTGTCGAAACACACCGACTGCGTCCGCCAGCCGTGCCATCTGCTGGCTGAGGCTTTCCGACGCTGCGCTGCTCTGTTCGACGAGTGCCGCGTTCTGCTGGGTGACCTGGTCGATGTGGCCGATGGCCTGCGAGACCTGGGCGATGCCGGCCGTCTGTTCGACGGTGGCCGTATTGATCTCGCCGATCATGGCCGACACGCGCTCGACCTGGGCGACGATGTCGTCCATCGTGTGGCCCGCTTCGTCGACCTGCTGGCATCCCGATTCGACGCGTTCGACATTGTCGGCAATCAAGGCCTTGATCTCCTTGGCGGCGGCGGCGCTCCGGTGCGCGAGGCTGCGCACTTCACCAGCCACGACTGCGAAGCCCCGTCCTTGCTCGCCGGCGCGCGCCGCCTCCACGGCCGCGTTGAGGGCGAGGATGTTGGTCTGGAATGCAATTCCCTCGATCACGCTGATGATCTCGGAGATCCTGCGTGAACTGCAGGTGATGGCGTTCATCGTCTTGACCACGGCCGCCACGGCGGCGCCGCCCCTCGTCGCAGCCGTACTGGCAGAGCCCGACAGTTCACAGGCTTCACGCGCTGTATCGGCATTGCTCCTGACCGTCGCGGTCATTTGCTCCATCGAGGCCGCGGTCTCCTCCACGCTGGCCGCGGCTTGCTCGGTGCGGGCGCTGAGATCATGGGTGCCCTGGGCTATCTCACCTGTGGCCGTCTTCGCCACGTGGACCTGCCCCGTCACGTCGTCGATGATCCATCGGAACATCAGGCCCAACTGTTCTATCGTGCGCATCGTCATTCCGATCTCGTCCACCCGGTCCATGGGTTGCACGGCCTGGCTGTCGCCGGTCGCCACCCGCAGCGCCTGGTCGCGCATCTGCTCGAGGGGGGTCGAGATCTGGGACTGCAGCCACCACGTTGCCACGGCCAGGCAGCCCGCGGCCGAGATGGCGAACTCCAGCAGGCCGGTTCCCGCGACGCCCTGCAGCCACGCGCAGGCGATCACCGCCGGCGTCGCCGCCAAGACGGCCAGGCGCAGGCGCCAGCGTGCCGGCATGGTCTGGCCCAGCGAGCGCCAGCGCATCAGGCCGGTATGCGAGACCAGGCCCTTCCTGAACTGCAAATGCCCCGCCTTGCCGTCCCGAAGGCGCGCGTGCAGCGCTTGCGCAGCGGCCACTTCGTCTCGGCCGGGCCTGGTGCGCACGGACATGTAGCCCATGGTCTTGCCGTCGCGCATGATCGGTGTCGCGTTGGCTCTCACCCAATAGTGATCGCCATCCTTGCGCCGGTTCTTGACGAGCGCGGTCCAGGGCTCGCCACCTTGGAGCGTCGCCCACATGTCGGCAAACGCCTCGCGGGGCATGTCGGGGTGGCGCACCAGACTGTGAGCCTGCCCCTGGAGTTCCTCGCGCGTGTAGCCGCTGACGAATACGAAGGCGTCGTTGGCGTAGGTGATGTGACTCGACAGGTCGGTTGTCGACATCAGCGTTGCGCCGGGGGGAAGGTCGAACTCGCGTTGCGTGACAGGCAGATTGGTGCGCATGGAAGACTCGCTCTGGTTTCAATTGGAGGCGACGCCGGTGGCGAGCGCAGACTGCGCCTGCGCGAACGAGTCGGCCGCGTCGGAGATGAAGGCCCCATCGAACTCGGGCGGCACAGGCGTTGGTTGCCGGCAAATCTGCAGCACGAGCCCGCTGCGCGCCGAGAACGCGAGGGCGCGTCGCTTCTTTCCGGTGAGGTGGCTCAAGGTGTGTCTCGGGTGTCGGCGTGCGGATTCGGCCGCAGCCCCCGAACGGGGTTCCCAGACTGGCGGCGCTCCGATGCTGCTTGGTTCATATATCATCAGGCAACTCAGAACTGATTGATATGTAGTATTGCCTGGCTATTTACCTTCAAATCAGTTGATGCCGAGCCGGACGATCCATTGATTGACGGCCTTGACGATTGGCCGTGGCGCCAGACCCTGCGCGCGCCCAACCGGCACGTTTCCCGGGAGCCTCGGACGCCGCCCCTCAATGCAGGGTGTCAATGGCGATCTCGATGTCCTTGTAGGAGGGCACGGGTTCTCCGTTCACCCGGCCTGGCGTGAAGCCGGTAGCGAGAAACATCTGGCACAGACGCGCCACGACTTCGTCGGCTTCCCTGCTGGCCAGGGCCCGGGCGTCCACCACGGTGCCTTGACTGTCGATGAAGAGGCGCAGGCGAGTGGGCAGACCCGACCAGGGCAAGCCTTCGAGCATGGCCATGTCCGGCGCCGATCGAGGACGCACCGGCCCATCCAGTTCTGCCGGCGAGCGATAGATCGGCTCGCGCGGGCCGGGCGGCGGGGGCGAGGGTTCGTCGCCGGCGCCGGTG
This sequence comes from uncultured Vitreoscilla sp., assembly GCA_964418745.1. Taxonomy (GTDB): domain Bacteria; phylum Pseudomonadota; class Gammaproteobacteria; order Burkholderiales; family Burkholderiaceae_C; genus Scleromatobacter. The sequence goes on along the minus strand of CAYQMX010000010.1, from coordinate 43,093 downwards.
GACGGCGCCGCGTCGACGCCGCGTGCAGGTGGATCCGCGGCGATCGGGACGGCCACGGGACCGGCCGATGGTGGCATTCGCGGGAGCTCGATCGTCGCGAGTGCCAGCGCGGCGGCCGTCTCGCGATCGAGCAGCACCAGCCTGCCCCGGTCCCGCGGGGGCGGCGGGACGCCTGGCTTGGCGACATTGCGCGTCAGTGCCTCGATGAGCGCGCCATGGGCGAGCAACACGGCGACGGTGCAGGCGACGAGCTTTCGCCGGTGCATCGCGTTTCTCAGTTCGTGGCGGGCACGTCGCGCCAGTTGATCTGCCTGACCCCGCTCGAGGTCGAAAGCGCGGCCGGTGCCTTCGCGACCACGCCCTTGCTGCCGCCGGTGTAGGCGTGGACATTGCCATCGACGCTGATGATCGTGACGTCGGTGCCGACACCGCCCGCGATCTGCTGGGACGCAACGTAATTGGCGAGATCGGCGCTCAGCAGGATGGTCTTGCCCGAAGCGAAGTTGACGCCGTAGAGCGTTCCGGTACCAGCGGGGCTGCACGCGGACCCGTTGGGCAGGTTTCCAATGAACGCGACGATGCCCTGATTGGCGAATGGATCGACGTTGACGCGTTGGGCGATGCCGTCGGTCACCGGCAGGTCGAAATACCAGCCCATGGCCGAACTGGGAGAACTGCCGATGCCGGTCAGCAGCGCCGTGTTGGCGTTGAGCTGGCTACGCGTGACCGGGAAGGTCACGCCGGTCGGCAGGGGCTGCGAGGCCGAGCCATAGAAGGCGCCGTTGCTGGCCGCGCCATCCACGAAGGCGTAGAACGATTGCTGGGCGCTCGACGTGATGTCGCTGTCGGCCAGCAACTTGCCTGTGCCCACGAGCACATAGCGCGTGCTCGAATTGGCGGGAATTTCGATCAGCGGGCGAGTGGAGATCGGCTGCGTCGAGCCGAATGCCGCGATCAGTCTGGCGGTTGAATAGGGCAGCGTCGTGTCATTGGCATAGATGTCGACGCGCCAGACGTTGCCCTGAAGGTCGCCCGCATAGATCGCATCGGCGGTCATGTCCGTGTAGTCCTGGACGTAGGCCGACTGCTGGCCGAGATTGATCGGCGACGACGGACTGCCGGAACCCGATGGCGTGGACACCACTTCGAGCAGCGCCCCGTTGGCGGGGTTGACGAAGAAGAAGTAGCCCATGCCGTCGCTGTTGTTGTAGCCGGACGTGAAGACCACGACCCAGCCATACTTCTTCGTCTTGACGACGCTGGGCGTCCCGTAGGTATAGCCCAGGCGTGGATCGGTGAACTCCCAAAGCACCTTGCCTGCGACGGCCGCTTCGTCCGTCCAGGTCGCCGGGTCGCTCACGTCAAGAGCGTAGTAGCCCTTGCCGCCCTTGCCCAGACCGCCGATCAGGAGGGTGTGCCAATTCGGGGTGGCCGTGTTGCCGCCCGTCCGGTTCAGGTCGACGTCGAACGCGCCCGGCGTGCCGTCCACCAGGTAGTGGTGCGTGAAGCTGCTGTTGCCGAGCGAGGCCAGGCCGGACGTCGGGCCGCTGGTCGAGGTGCCGTAGACGAAGCTCGGGATGTAGGCGAAAAGTTCGCTGCCCGAGAGCGGATTGGTGTTGCCGACGGTGCCGTCGAATGCATGCAGCATGCCGTCGTTGGCACCCACGTAGACCACGTTCTTGCGGCTCGCATGCTGCGCCTTGAACGCGGCATAGCCCGGGTTGGTGGTGTCGAAGAACTGAAAGGCGGGCGTGCCGACCGTCACGGGTTTGGAGTTGACGATGTCGCCCAGGCGGAACGCGCGCGTGCGATAGGCCCCGCCGCCGGCGACTTCCTGGGTGGTGTCGCCCCGCAGGTAGGCGATGTAGTTGGCGACCGACTGCGATCCGCTGGCCACGCCCGGTACGGCAGTGAATGTGGCGTAGTTGGTGCGGGAGATCAGCGACGACCCCTTGAGCGCGCTCGCCGTGAAAGCAAGGCCGGGGGCGGTCGAGTTGGTGGTGCAGCAGGTCACGATCTTGCGGGTGGAGGCCGTCACGCTGGTCGCGCTCAGCAGGTCGCGGGCATCCCACTGCGGCGTGAGTGTCGGGTTGCCGCTTTCATCGAACGTGACGCCCGAGCCGATGACCTCCCCGGTCCACGTGGTCGGGTCATAGGTTGCCGAGTAGCTCATCGCGCCGGCGGCAGTGACATTTGGCGTGGGCACGGCGAGCGACGTGCCGTTGGCCTTGCTGTTGGCGGCGCTGATCTTGGCAAACGCGTTGGTCAGCCCGGCCTGCATCTGGGTCGCGTCGCTGGCCGTGAAGTAGTTGTCGGGTTGCAGGTCGCTGCCCAGCGTGTTCTTGCTGGTGTACCAACTGGGCTGCGTGGGGGGCGTGCCGTAGGCGTAGACGTTGGGGACCGTGAAACCACCGTACTTCGTCGCGTAGTAGTACAGGTTGTGGTTCACGTACGTCTGGTATTCCAGGACGTCGAGCCAGTACGTGCTGACGGTGCTGATCGTGGTGACGTTGTTGGAGTCGGTGAACTTGCGCACGCCCTTGCCCGGGATGGGCAAGTGGGCGTCGTAGGCCAGGCCCGCCATGTAGTAGGTGCCGTAGCCCCCCCAGCTTTCAAACCAGCCGCCCAGACCGCTCGTGCCCTCCATCGTTCCGACGGCGCTGGTCGACGTCGTCACGTTGAGTCCCGCTGCGGCGTCGGCCAGGACTTCGGTCGGCTGCGGAGAAGGTTCATGGCCGCTGAGAAGTGTGCTTCCTGGCAGATTGGCATCGCGGTTGGTGTTGACGTCGCCGATGCCGAGAATGAAGTTCTGCTGGCAGGAATACTGGATGGGATCGTAGCTCGGCTTGCTCGTCCAATCCGTGATCACCGGAAAGCCGTCGAGCCAGATCCCGACGGTGTCGCTGCTGGGAGCACCGGTGGTCAGGTCGGTGTAGGCGGCGACGTTGGACTGGCCCTTGAGGTAGCGCAGGGACGCGTAATAGAGTTCGCTGACGGGGTCGTAGGTCTTGTAGCTGCCCGAACTCTGGCTGCCGTTCGTGTAGTACCCGAACTTGTTGAGGTAGTTCATCACCCCGCTCTGGGAGATCGTGGCCTTGCCGCCCGTGGACGTGGTGGTGGCGGTCGCGTCGGCCGGATCGGGATTTCCGTTCATGATGCCGGTCGACGGGTCCCACTCCGCGTTGGGATTGTCCGAACTCGGCGCCCCGGGATTCGGAACCTGCGGCCCGATGTAGGCCATGCGGGCGCGCAAGACGCCACCGTCGCGCAGCTCTGCGCTGTCGTTGAGATAGCCGAAGGCCGAATACCGCAGCGAAGTCGAGTACTGCTGCATCAGGCCTTCGGGCTTGTAGTTGCTGCCGTACTGCACGCAGTTCGGTTCGAGGCTGACCGTGGCGTCGCACACCCGCACGTTCATGTAGACGCCATAGATCTGCGCGGCGGACGGCGTCACCGACGGGTCGTAGTCGATCGCGCCCGAGATGCTGCCGGTCAGGTCGGCCGTCCCTGTGATCAGCAGCCGGATGCCCGCGCCCCAGATGCGGGTGTTGAGGCCACCCGCAAAGTTGAACGGCGTCGCGCCCGACTCGTCGCCAACGGCCAGCACCTTGTTGGGCGCGTCTCCGGAGCCCCCTTGCCCGGAGTGCGTCGCCTTCTGCAGGATCGTCTGGCTCGAGCTGTCCGTCGTGCGGTTGCCCCCGGTCAGGACCCAGCGGAAGATGTCCAGCGACTGCATCGCCGCGTAGTTGAGGTAGTTGCCGCTCCATGGGGCCGAGCTGGTGCAGGTGCGGGTCGACGACGCGGCACTGCCGGGATAGAAGAAGCTCGTGGCCGGCTTCGCCGAGTTGTAGCTGTACTTGTAGCACTTCGCGGCATCGAAATACCCGAGGTACGCCGTGCCCGTCGAGTACGCGGTGGTGCTGAAATAGGCCGACGTATTGGCTGTCGGATATTCCACCGACAGCGACAACAGCAGGTTGCCGGGCACGCTGGTGGTGGAGAACAAGGGCTTGTCGGCGAGCGAGATGCCTTGTGCATCGGCGCCGTTCACGGCGAAGAGCGCCAGAGACAGTGCCAGTCGGGCCATGACACGCGAGGAACGGCGGGTGAACGAGAGGGTCTTCATGGTGGCTTCAGCCTGCTGTGGCCTGGATGTAGGCTTCGGTGTTGCGGGGTCCCGAGACGCGCACGCTGATCCGGTACAGCGCGCTGGCGGCGCCGTTCGGCTTGTGCAGCCATGCCGTGCCACCTTGATCCTTGCTGCTGTTGATGTAGCCGCAGGCGCTCGTGTTGAACTTGCCCGTCGCCGCGCACTGGCGATCGATGACCCAGCGGATCAGGATGCCGTCGCTGCCTGCCGTGCAGCTTGCGCTGGCCAGGATGTTGCCGGAGCCGTCCATGCAGGAATAGCCGGCGGTGGCGTAGGCACTGTCGCTGATCAGTACGGCGGGAATGCCGATGGCGCCGGCGCCCGTCGGGGAAGCCAGGCGAATCGAGGAATAGTTCGATGCGGCTTGGTTGGTGATGCCGCCCGCACCCGAATTGAGCGCAGCCTTGGCCGCGGCGATCGCGAGTTCGGCGCGGTTGGTCAGGTCGCGTCGAAACGCCAGGTTGCCGATGACCGACGTGGACGTGCTGGTGGCTCGCAGCATCCCGGCCACGGCGACCAGCAGCAACACCAGGGCGACGAGCACCAGCACCATGATGACGCCGCGCTGCGCTTGGCGCCGTGGACTGGCCGAAAGGCGCGAGCGGACGCGCAGGGGAGGCATCGGTGTGTCCATCAGTAGTTGTTGTTGCGCACCGGGATCGTGGTCTCCACCACTCTGTAGCGATAGTGCTGCTCCGCCGCGCTCAGGGTCCGGGTGAGCGTCAGGCCCGATGCGGAAAGGTCGGAGAACATCGTCAGCGTCGTGGCCGCTGCGACAGCGTCCTTCTCGGGAAGCGCCGTCCGCATGATCAGGGCGACGCGCAGTGCCCGGATGTTCTTCAAGAGGCCGGCCGCGCCAGAAGTGCCTGCCGACAGTGCGCTCACCGAATAGGCGCTGGTGCTTCCCGCGCCGACCCACTGGTCGATCCGGTTGTTGGGGTTCCCGGTGGAATCGATGCCGTAGACCGCGTGCATCTCGAAAACGCCTTCGGCTTGAGCCTGCAGCGGGGAGGCTGCGGTCTGCAGCAGGTCGTAGCTGTAGAGCGTGTCGTTGTCGCCGACGCCGATGAGCTGGAACGACGGGGGCAGGCTGGTGGCATTCGAGGTCCCGTCGCCACCGAGGTCGAGCGTGACCGCGGCATCCGTGAAGTCGACCACCGAACGGGTGTCCACCGTGGCCGCGTAGTAGCTGCCAGCCAGGGCAACGGCTGTACCGATGCCGGTAGTCGCCAGGGTGCTCGCGGCCTGCGACACCAGGCAATCCGCGGGGCCGTTGCCAGCGGCGAACTGCTGGTCGGCGATGAGCAGCAGGTCGCCCGGCGAGATCTCTGTCGTGTTGGCGACCGTCAGCTGCGCCGCCGCCGGCGTTGCCGTGAAGGGCGTTGGCACTTGCGAACCGTCGTCGCCGGACGACATCAGCACCAGGACGTCCGAGGCATGGCCACTGACGCCCGGCGTGGTCTGCCCGGGCAGGATCATGACGGGTGCGAGGCGAAACACCCCGGAGGCTCCCGGATTGACGGATGCGAATGGCGCCGGAGGCGTCGAGCTCGACGCCGGTGCAGGCAGGATCTGCGTGCCCGCCTTGGAGGCGAACAGCTTGCAGCCGTACGCATAGCTGTTGGCCCGGACCAGCCCGGTGCCTGCACTGCGAATCCAGCGATCCAGCTGGAACATCGCCAGGTTGCCGGCCTGTTCGAGGTCGGAGGAAGAGCCCAGCGTGCGGCGGCGGCCTTCGAAGGTCGACATGACGGCCATGACCGCGACCGACAGCACCATGCTGATCACGACGGCGACCATCATTTCGATGAGGGTCATGCCTTGCTCGGCTTGGCGGCGCTTCATTGGATCGCCACCGTGGTCGTGTAGGAGTTGAGTTGCGCGCCGGACGCAGCCGATGGGGCCCTCCACGTGACAGTGATGACGGCAGTGTTGGTGCTGGCGTTGGTCGTCACCGTGCCGCTGCCGTTGGGCAGGCCCGACATGGACGGTGTCGAGACCTGGGTCTGCCAGGTGGCGAGGGCGGTCGGCGTGGCCGACTGGGCAGCCCACAACTGGGAGACCATCTCGTTGGCCAGGAGCGCCGCGCGCGCACGGTCGCCGTTCTGGGTCGCGACCTGCACGACACGGGCCTGCAATGCGGCGGTGCCCAGCAAGCCGAGAGAGAAGATGAGGATGGCGATCAGGACCTCGATCAGCGTGAAGCCGCGCTGCGCGCGGCCACCGTGGCGCGGAATCGGTCTGGGGGTGCTCATGGGCATCCGTCCGGGTTGGTGCTGGATAGCGTCTTCGCCGCGTCGCACAGGCGCACGCGCCCCCCCAGGTAGACAAGGACCTTGAAGCTGCGCGTGGCGCCGGTGCGCGATACCGTGTAGATGGTGGGCGACGCGACATCGTCGGTCGGCGCGGTGCAGGCGGCCGATACGCTCGTCGCGGCGGCGAGGAGCGTGGCCTGGCGGCCCGTGGCGCTGAAACAGGTCAGGGCCGGTCCAGCGATCGTGACGCCGTGCTGGGTTCCTTCGGTCGACTTCAGGATCAGGCCCAGTTTCGCCCGCGTCTCGTCCGAGCCGCCCAGGGGATTGAGTTCAGCGAACCAGTTCGGGGAGCTGGCGACGGGCGTCGAAGTGACGACGGGCGGCGTGTCGGTCGCCAGGGCGAACATGCTGGTGCGGCCGCGTGCGACCCCGGTGGACTGGGTCAGCCGGATGGCGTTGACGAGCGACTCCGCAGCCGCACGAACATGGGCATCCGCCGACCACTTGCCGAAGGCGGGGATCGCCAGCATCAACAGGATGGCGATCAGCGCGATCGTGATCATCAGCTCGATCAGCGAGAACCCCATGACCGGCTTCGAAGGCGTGCTCAGCATGAGTCGCCCTTGCGCATGATCCAACAAGCGTTGCTTGAAGGCACGCTGCCCCAAGGCGTGGGGAAGCCGACCGTCACCATGGAGTTCGACTGGTCGACGGTGTAGACCGCGCCGGCGACCACGCCAGTGCCTGTCGCCCGGAGCGTGTAGGTCGTCGAAGTCGGAGCATCTCCCGTGGCCGCGCAGTTCACGTCGAACAGGTTCGAGCTGTTGGCAGAGACCGCGTACTGCACGCAGGGCGTCACGATGGACGGCGCGGAGACGGTGGCATAGCTGCGGTTGTCCAGGTAGTACTGCTCCATCTGGGCCCGCATGATCGCGAGCGAATTCGTGCCGGCCACGAGCTTGCTTCGAATGACGTAATTCTTGTATGCGGGCAATGCGAGCGCAGTGAGGATGCCGATGATGGCCACCGTGATCATCATCTCGATCAGCGTGAATCCGCGCGTGCGGCACGGGTTGGTCATGGTGCGGGTGCGCCCGGGGGTTGTCGGTTCGCGGTGCGGACCCTGTGGCGTGCAGGACTTGGGGGCCGAAAGCGAGCGCCCTGCGCACGCAGGCCGGGCCAGCGGCGTGGCAGCAGGCGGCGAACAGGCATCGGACCGCCACCGAGCCGGTGCAGCCGGCGTCCTGCGGGTCGGCGTGCGCAAGCCAGTCGCACGTGGGTCGGCAGCCGCGACACGCGGCGCGCCGCTGCGCAGTCGGCGCATGATCGACATCCCGCCGATCGCTGCAACGAGCGCAGCCAGGAAGTTGCACAACGTGCGCCGCGCCGCATCGCCCGCGCCGGGCGCCTTGTCGTCGCCATTGCTCCCAGGCATGGTGTAGCCCTCCAACTCCTCCATCGCCGCGCGCAGGCCGAGATGCGCTCCTGGCAGGTCGCCACGCTCGGCGTCACGTGCGGCTGCGGGCTCGACGAGCACCAGGTTGAGCAGGACGCGTGCGCGCCGCGCGTCCGCGCTGGCGGGGGCGAAATCGGTGTCTCCTCGGGCCGGCGATTCGTCCACGCGGAGCAGGGACGTCCGGGCCGACGGGCTCGACGCGCGCAGCGCGCTCGGCGAAGCGAGCATCGCGAGCGCGGCGCATGCACCGAAGGCGAGGACGAAGACCAGTTGCTTATTCACGGTCAGGCGGTTCAAGGTGCGTTCTCCAGGGCGGCCGTTGGCACCTTCGCTCCAGCCGCGTGTCAACAGGGTCCCTGGCGCTGCGCCTTGCCGACGTCTCAGGGTGAACTATCATCGAGTAGATTAGAACTGATCGATATATTGAATTGCAATGAGTTTTCTGGTCAAATCGGTGAAGTAATGCCCGAAGACTCGGCGATCGGAAGTGCAGTGAGCGGTCTGCCCGCGGCGGAGCCAGTTCGCGCGCACGACTGGACGCGTCGCCGATCCAGCAGCGGGCGTGCTTCGACGATTCGGCGCCGCGCGGGGTCCGGTGGGTGCCGGCGCGGCAAAGACGGAAGGAGCGCGCGCTGTTGGATCGCCGGCATCCATCCGCTGCAGAGGCCGAGGCCTTCGATGCGCTGCGATCGGCGAAGTGGTGGTGTGCGCCATGACAGGCCGCGTAAGATCGAACTGTCTGCATCGGCTCGCATGCCACGGGCCGGGCGCCATCTTTCACCGGCAAGGAACAGAATATGGCCGCGACCGTCCGACTCCTGGTCTGCCTGCTTCTCGCTTGGCACGCGGCGGCGAGTGCTACGGAACTCGTCCGCTTTCCCAGGCCCGAGTTCGACGGCGATCACCGCTACGACTATTCGTTGCAGTTGCTGCAACTGGCGTTGTCAAAGAGCGGTGTCGACTATCGGATCCAGATGGCCGAGTTCGCCATGAACCAGGAGCGCCAGGTGGTCGAGATCGAGGCCGGTCGAGACCTCGACGTCGGGCCCATCCCGAGCTCCGCCGAACGCGAACAACGCCTGCTGCCGATTCTCATTCCTGTGAACAAGGGCGTGCTGGGTTGGCGCCTGGGCTTGATTCGAAAGGGCTACGCGCCCCTGTTTTCAGGCGTCAACACCATCGAGGATCTCAAGCACGTCCGCCTCGCCCAGGGTCAGGAATGGCCCGATACCCGGATCCTTCAGGGCAACGGCATTCCGGTGATCACTGCGCCCCGCTACGAGGGACTGTTCAAGATGCTTGCGGCCGAGCGCTATGACTACTTTCCCCGCAGCATCATGGAGATCTGGGACGAGCAGGCCATCAATGCCCAGACCCTGGAGGTCGAACCGCACCTGGCGCTGCACTACTTCTACGACGCGTACTTCATGGTCAACCGCAAGAACACCAAGCTGGCTCAAGACATTCGCAACGGGTTGGAAAAGTCGATTGCCGACGGTTCGTTCGACAAGCTGTTCCAGCAATACTATGGCGATCGGCTGCGCAAGGCGCATCTGGAAACGCGCACGGTGATCGAACTCCGGAACCCGCTCCTGACCCCCGGGACTCCCTCGGCTCGGCCAGAACTCTGGTACGACTACCGGCGCCAACACTGATCGACTGGTTCGGCGTCGCCCGCGCACGGCAAGCCGCCCTTTGCGGATGTCGAGGCGGTGCGAAAGGTGACCGGGCGCGATCGCTCACCTATGAGGCGCACCGCGTTCCAGGCATCTGCAATTCGGCGATGACCGGCTCGAGTGCCTGCGCCACCTTCGAAACCAGGATCTCCACCTTCGTGTCGTCGCCATCCTCGACACACGCCATCTCAAGATCGGCGGCGGCTTTCTGGACCAGACCGAGTGCCAACGAGGCCGAAACGCTCTTCAGGTCGTGCGCCAGGCGCGTCGCGACCACCCGCTGACCTGCAGCATACGTGGCCCGAAAGCGCTCAGGGAAGTCCGCTTCCTGATCGCAGAACATCCGCAGGAATCGATCGTACATGGCCTCGTCGCCCATCATGGCCGCGATGCCAGCCTGGCGATCGATACCGACCGACTGCGCCGGCTCTTCGCCAGCATCTGGCGAAGGATCCTTGTGTTCGACCCCCATGGGGCGTATCCACCGGGCAAGTGTGTCGAACAACACCTCGACGTCGATGGGCTTGGCGACGTGGTCGTTCATGCCGGCTGCGAGCGCCTTGTCCCGGTCTCCGATGAGGGCGTCGGCCGTCATGGCAATCACAGGCAGGTCGCGCCACTCCGGTCTCCGGCGCAACGCGCGAGTTGCCGCATAGCCGTCCATGACGGGCATCTGGCAGTCCATCAGGATGCCATCGAATTGCCGGCGTTCCAGAATTGCGAGCGCTTCCCGGCCATCGCACGCCACAGTGGCGTCGATACCGGCGTTTTGCAACAACGTCAACGCGATTTCGCGATTGATGGCGTTGTCCTCCACAAGGAGAATTCGGGCGCCGCGCAGGCGCCCTCGATGATCGAGCAGGGCTTCTTCGTGCATTGCTGAACGGGTCGGGGCTGGCTCGGTGAGCCCGAGTGCCTGCTGGCAGGCATCCAGCAGGGTCCTTGGCGTCACCGGCTTGATGAGCAGCGCGCCAACGTCGAGATGGCGTTCCTCCAACTGGCTGAGCACTGCTTCGCGTCCTGACGCCGTCACCATCATAACGGCGGGACGCGGATGGCGCGGGGGTCCACGCAGGCTCAACTGTCGAACGCATTCCACGCCGTCGAGGCCAGGCATCTTCCAGTCGATGAGCATCAGATCGTAGGGTTGGTCGCTTGGGTCGGCGAGTTCCACCCGGCGCAGGGCGTCGTCCCCATCCGCGGCGGATTCGGCCTGCAGTCCGAGGGCGGCGCTCATCGCGACCAGTACGCCGCGCGCGCAGGCGTTGTCATCCACGACGAGAACCCGCTTGCCGCGCAAGCCTTCCGCCGACCGGGCGACCGGCGCGACCAATTCGCCCGGCAGGCCGAAGTGCAACTCGAAGTGGAATCGACTCCCCTGGCCCGGGAAACTCTCGACGGCGATCTCACCGCCCATCCTGCGGACCAGGTGCTGGCTGATCGACAAGCCCAATCCGGTTCCGCCATAGCGCCTGCTGGTCGACGAATCACCTTGCGTGAATGGCTGGAACAAGTGCAGCTGCTCTTCGGCCGACATGCCGATGCCGGTGTCGCGAACCTCGAATCGCACACCAATTGATTGCCCCAGGCGCTCGACGAGCTCGACGGCAAACTCCACTTCGCCGCGCTCGGTGAACTTGACCGCGTTGTTGCCCAGATTGAGCAGCACCTGGCGCAGCCGCGACGGGTCGCCTACGAGTGCCGTCGGCAATTGAGCGGGCTGGAGGAACACGAGCTCCAGCCCCTTTTCCTCGGCGCTCATGCCGATCAGGTTGGCCACGCCTGCCATGACATCCGCGAGGCTGAACGAAATTGCCTCGATGTCGAGCTTGCCGGCCTCGATCTTGGAAAGGTCCAGGATGTCGTTGATGATCCCGAGCAGCGATTCGGCCGCGCTGTGGATCTTCTGGACGTAGTTCGATTGCCGCGGGTCGAGCCCGCTCTGCAAGGCCAGATACGACATTCCGAGGATGGCGTTCATCGGCGTCCGGATCTCGTGGCTCATGTTGGCCAGGAAATCGCTCTTGGCCTGATTGGCCGCTTCGGCGGCTCGCCTCGCGTCCCGGTCCGTCTCGGCCTGGCGGCGAGCCGTGATGTCGCGCGCGACGCCTACGGTGCCGACCACGCGCCCGTTGCCATCGTGAAGTGCCGTCTTGATCGTCTCGACCAGCATATCGCTGCCATCGGCGTTGATGTGATGCTCCTCGATGCGCTTGCACCTGTCCGTCGCCATCACCTCGGCATCGTCGGCAAGGTAGGTGCGTGCGAGTTCCGGCGGCTGAATCTCCAGGTCGCTCTTGCCGATCATCAGGCTCGGCTCCGCAAATCCCTTTGCAGCGGCGAGTGCACGGTTGACTGCGATGAAGCGGCCGCCCGCGTCCTTGACCCAGGCCAGATCAGGAATGTTGTCAAGGATCGCAGCCATGCGCGCATTGGCGTTTGCGAGCTCCATCACATGTCGCCGCAGCCTTTCGCGCATGGCGTTGAGGGCGTCCACGAGCTGGTCGAGCTCGTCACCCTTTCCCGGGCGCCGGCGCAGTCGTATCGGCACGGCGTCGGCGCTGATCGTGACGCCGGCAATCGACCCGGCGATATCCACCAGGTGGCGCGTGGCGAGCCGGTGGACGACGAACAGGATGAAGAGCGCGACCAGAAATGTCTTGGCCGCGTTGCTCAGGAGAATGACCACGGCCTGGCCGGCGATCTCGCGGTAGATGTCCGTCAGTGTCGCCTCGATATGGAGGACGCCGACGACCTGTGGATGATCTCCGCAGCACAGCAACGGAAATTCCTTCACGACCGACTGCGCGGACTGGCGCTCTCCGCGAAATACCGTCAGGGCATGGTCCGACGACGCCGTCTCCCTCACTTCCACGGCACGGATGGACGGCAGCCTAAGGATGCCGTCGAGTTGCTCCTGTACCTGCTTCGTGTCCAGCGCCCACAGACTTTCGCCAAGGCTGCGCGAAGTGGCCTGGTCGATCTCTCCGAAGCGGCCTTCGAGATGCGCCCGCTCGCTTCGATAGCTCAGGGACAGTTGCAGGACGGTCAGCAGCAGCGTGACCACCGTGCTGAACAGCAATACCCTGACCAACAGCGCAATTGCAATCCCGCCGCCCGGAACCATCGAAACTGATGCCAGCCACTCGCCGCGCGGCGCCCGAGAGTCCATATCGTCCTTGTCAAGGGTCATCCGGGACCTATTTGATTTCGTCAGATTCGATCGCTCGCACCGCAGACCACGCGATCGAAACCTGCGCTTCGAGGCTTGCGCGCGAGACTTGCCAATGGCCGATGAGCCGCAGCATGCGGATTGATCGATCCAGGGGGACGGGGTCGATCGCGGAACATTCCGGCGTCAGGCTGCAGATCGCACCGCGTCAGCGCCGGCATCCCGCGTTGTCCCGTGCGCAGCGAGATCGACGTCAAACCAGAACAGGTTGCCCTTCAGGCGCTCCGACTGCACATGGATATCGCCGCCCATCTGGCGCACGAACTCCATGCAGATCAGCAATCCCAGCCCCGTGCCCTGGCTGCGCTGGCCGGCGCTGCCGACCTGTTCGAAGGGCCTGAACAGGCGCGCTGCCTCGGCCGCGGTCAACGGCTTGCCCTCGTCTTCGACCTCGAATCGGGTACGCCCGGACGACAGCATGCTGACGCGCACCGTGACCTGGCCGTCGCTGGAGAACTTCACGGCGTTGTCCAGCAGGTTCAGCAGGACCTGCCGCAGGCGGCGCTCGTCGGCATGGATCGTGTTCGGCACGTCTGCGGCAATGTCGTACCGCAGGCGCACGTTCGGCTTTTCGCGAACCTTCATGTCGATGATTTCCGCAATGACGCGCATGAAGTCGGCCACCTGGATGTCCGTGGGGCAGAGTTCGAACTTCCCGGCCTCGATCTTGGCGAGGTCCAGAAGGTCGTTGATCATCAGGAGCAAGTGGTCGCTGCAACGCCGGATCATGTTGACACTGAGCTGCTGGTCCTGCGTCAGGTTGGCATCTTCATGCAGCAGTTGCGCAAAGCCGAGGATGCCGTTGAGCGGCGTGCGCAGATCGTGACTCATCGTGGCGAGGAAGCGGCTCTTCGATTGGTTGGCTGACTCGGCGCGCGCGCGTTCGCGCGCCTCCTCGCGCAGGGCATCGACGGCTTGCGCCAGCTCGGTCGTCCGCTCGATCACCCGGCGCTCCAGGCGCGCGTTGGCCTCGCGAATCGCGACCTCTGCCTGTGCGCGCCCCATGGCATAGCGGATCGATCGCACCAGCAGCGCCCCGTCGACGCGGCCCTTGACCAGGTAGTCCTGGGCGCCCACTCGCAGTGCCTGTTCGGCGACTTCCTCGTCGCTCGAGCCGCTCATCACGACGAGCGTGGGAACCGGTACGCTCTGGGCGAACAGGCGGCGCACGGTCTCCAGCCCCGAACTCTCAGGCAGGCCGAGGTCGAGGATCACGACGTCGGCTCCTCCGCGGCGTAGATTGTCGAGGCCGTCAGCGAGACTTTGCACCCACACCAGCTCGAACTGCGGGCCCGCGCGACAGGCGTCGACGAACATCTCGGAGATCAGGCGGGCGTCCGCCGGGTTGTCTTCGATCAGCAATACCTTGACGGGGACGGCCATGAATGGCTCCTCAGGTAGGAGGCAGGGTGACGATGGTGAGCCAGAAATGCTCGATCGCCTGCACGATGCGATTGAACTGGTTCAGATCGACCGGCTTGGTCACGTAGCAGTTGGCATTGAGATCGTAGGCGCGCAACACGTCCTCTTCGGCTTGCGAGGTGGTGAGCACGACCACCGGGATCGTTCGCAACGACTCATCCTTCTTGATCACTGCCAGCACCTCGCGACCGTCCTTCTTCGGCAGGTTCAGGTCGAGCAGGATCAGATCGGGGCGATTCACGCACTCGTAGGGGCCGCGTCGGTAGAGGTAATCCAGCGCGGCGACGCCGTCCTCGACCACATGCAGTTGGTTCCTTACCTTGCCGCTGGAGAGTGCCTCACGCGTCAATCGGACGTCGCCGGGATTGTCCTCGACCATCAGGATTTCTATAGCCCGGGCTAGTCTCGGCTCAGTCATGACGTCTCCTTCGCGGCGCGAAACAGGACTATAGGACGTAGACGCTGGGAACTGCTGCCGAGCCCGGCAATTGCTGGCTTGCTCTCAATTATGCACCCCCCGATTTGAAGTGAAAATTTGCTTCAAATCAAAGGATCAATCAGTTCTGATCGAAGAAATGATGTGTTCACCCGATACCGCCTCGAGGCAGGGCGCTTCGGGAACCCTGTTGGCGGGGGGCTGCGGCCGAATTGCCAACGCCCACACCCGGAGACTCACCTTGAACCATCTCACCATCAGGAAGCAACTCATCCTTGGCTTCTCGGCACTGGCCGCGCTCGTGCTGTTCGTCTCGATGCTGTCGTTGTACGCTCTGAGCGCCTCGAATGAGGCCTTCGCTCACTACGTCGGCGAGGCGTCAATGCAGGAGCATCTGGCGATCGACATCCGGAGCGCCGCCAACCGACGCGCGCTCGCCGTGCGCAATCTCGTACTCGTCAGTACCGCGGCCGACCGCGAGGCGGAGCGCCGAAATCTGGAATCGGCCCATGGCGCACTGCATGACGCCCTGGACAAGCTCAAGGCATCGGTGGCCGCCTCGAGGGATACCGACGACAAGGAACGCGAACTGCTGGCGGCACTCGACAGGGTCGAGGTCAGCTACGCGCCCGTGGCCCGAAAGATCGCCGCCCTGGCGATGGCCGGCAAGAACGACGAGGCCATCGCCGCGATGAACGCCGAATGCCGGCCGCTGCTGGATGCCCTGCGCGTCGCGACGGGGGACTACGTGGCCTACAGCCAGACCCAGGCGCGCCAGGTCGTCCAGAAGTCCGAGGCGACGTTCGCGATGCAACGGCTCGTGTTGATATTCATCTGCGCCGCCAGCTTGACCTGCGCGGCCCTCCTGGGCTTCTGGATCACGCGCCATTTGCTGGGCGGCCTGGGCGCCGAGCCGGTTGCCCTGAGCGAGGCTGCGCGGCGCGTCGCCGATGGCGACCTCAGCCCCGTGATGGGCGCAGATGCGGCCCCGGCGCGCAGCGTGCTGGCCTCGATGGGCACCATGCAGCGCAACCTGGTGTCGCTGATCGGGCAGGTCCGGGTCAGCTCCGACAGCATCGCCACGGCGTCGGCGCAAATCGCAACCGGCAATGCCGACTTGTCCATGCGTACCGAGCACCAGGCGAGTGCCCTGCAGCAGACGGCGGCCTCGATGCAGCAACTGACCGAAACGGTGCGCCTCAATGCCGAAAGCGCACAACAGGCCAACCAGCTGGCCGGCACGGCGTCCGACATCGCGGCCAAGGGGGGCAAGTTCGTCGAGGACGTCGTCGCCACGATGGACGACATCAGTGCCGCCAGCCGCAAGATCGCCGACATCATCGGCGTGATCGACGGCATCGCCTTCCAGACCAACATCCTGGCGCTCAACGCCGCCGTGGAGGCGGCGCGGGCGGGCGAACAGGGCCGCGGCTTCGCAGTCGTCGCGAGCGAGGTGCGCAACCTCGCCCAGCGCAGCGCGAACGCCGCCAAGGAGATCAAGACGCTGATCTCCGATTCGGTCGCCAAGGTCGAGACGGGCAACCACCTGGTGGCTCAGGCAGGTTCAACGATGAGAGACATCGTGCGCCAGGTCGGCAATGTCAACGCACTGATTGCCGAGATCTCCGCCTCCACCCTGCAGCAGACCAGCGGAATTTCGCAGATCAACCAGGCGGTCACCTCACTGGACCAGGGAACCCAGCAGAATGCGGCACTGGTCGAGGAAAGCGCCGCGGCGGCCGAAAGCCTGCGCCAGCAGGCGCACGGCCTGACGGAGGTGATCGCGACATTCCGGCTCCATCCGCGGGAGGGCGACCCCGCGGTCGCCTGACAGTCCGCGCTACACCGCGACCAGGTTGGCCCGAAAGGTATAGCCGAGCTTGGGCTCGGAGTGCAGGGGGACGGCCGACGGAGTGGCACGCTCGATGCGGCGCCGCAATCGGTAGATCGCGGCATGCAGGAAGTTGTCAGCCTCCTTCAGCGGGTCACGCCCGAGGCGCTCGCACAGCGTCGCTCGCGTGACGGGTGCGCCTTCAGCGGCCACGAAGCATTCGATCACCGCCAGGTCATGGTCACTCAGCTCGATGCGCGTTCCCTCCGGGGCGACCAGCTTCTGGGCGGCGCGATCAAGCCGCCAGACCGTCGCCTGCGAGCGGCTGCTCTGGACACGTCGATAGACGGCCTCGATCGCCAGGCCCACTTGCTCCAGGCGCACCGGCTTCATCAGGTGCATGTCCGCCCCGGCACGCATGACCAGATCGAATACTTCCGTACCTACACGTCCGGACACGACGACGATCCCGGCCGTCCCTTTGCGGCGAATGAGCCGAATCAGGTCCACGCCGTCGACGCCCGGCAATGTCAGGTCGATCACGTAGAAATCGAATTCGAAGGCCCCGGGCGACGTGATGAACTCGTCGCTATCGCCAAAGACGGTGACGGTGACCCCCTGCTGCCGCAGGGACTGCGCCAGGTACGCTGCGTAGTCTCGATCGTCATCGACGATGGCCAGCGTGGCGGGAAACGTGCTCATTCGTTCAAGCCTCGACACCTTGCGGAATGCAGATGCGCACAATGGTACCGCGCGGTGAGTTCGGCAATAGCTCGATCTTGCCGCGATGCAGCTCAACCACCCGGCGGACGATGTAGAGGCCCAGCCCGGCGCCGGTGCCTGCGCGTGCGTTCTGCCCGCGCGTACCCTTGTCGAGCACGGTGGGCTGCAGCGTCGGGGCAATCCCGGAGCCAAGGTCCATCACTTCGAAGCTCAGCGATGGCGGATTCTCGCTGTCGCTGACGCGCAGGCGAACCGGCGAGTCTGGCGGCGAATAGGCCAATGCATTGACCAGCAGGTTGCACAACGCCAGCCGCATCATCATCGGCTGAAGCTGCGCGGTGCGCAATTCGGAAGTGGATTCGACCACCACGCGCGCGCGTTGGTCGAGGCCGATGTCGCGCACGACGAGGCCGATGAGGGTATCGAGGTCGGTCTCCGCAAGGGTGCCGCGCTCGCCGACAGCCAGCAACGTCGCGGCAGCCAGGGTGTTGTTCAACGTGCCCATCACGTGATCGAGCACCTGCTGGGCGCGCTCGAGCGAACTGCGGATTTCGGGGCGCAATTGGTCGCCCGTGCCGATGAGGGTCGCAGACGCGTGCTGCAAGGCGGCGGAGGCGTTGTTGAGCGGCTGGCGCACTTCATGCGCGAGCAGCTCCAGCAGTTCCCCGCGTTCACGAAGGATCTGCTCGCGCTCCTCGAGCATGCGCCTCAGGCCTTCGGACTCGCTCTCGGCCAGGCGGAGGTTGGCACGTTCGGCGGCGAGTTCACGCGTGCGCTCCAGCTCGCGGGTGAGCGATTCCTCGGCCTGGTGGCGTCCCATCGCATAGCGGATGGCGCGGACCAGCTGCGTGCCGTCGACGCGTCCCTTGACGAGGTAGTCCTGGGCCCCCGACTGCAACGCCTGGACGGCGACTTCTTCGTCGTCCAGGCCGCTGAGCACGATCAGTGCCGGTACCCGCTGCGCGTGCGCGGAAAGACGGTGGACGGTTTCGAGCCCCCGGCATTCGGGCAGGCCGAGATCGAGGAGCACCACATCGACGTGGCCGGCGCGCAAGCGCGCCACGCCCGTGGTGAGGTTGTGCGCGCAATGCAAACTGAAATCGAACCCCAGCCCGCCCGCCTCCGCGAGCAGGGCAGTGATCAACCTGACATCGCCCGGGTTGTCTTCGATCAGCAGTACGTTGACGGGAGTGTTCACGGGTCGAGTTGAGATGGCGCGAGCGTGCGCCTTTGGACCGAGGATGGCAGCGCGCCGGCCATGGTAGCTCAGGTGCTCGCTTCGACCTTGATGCGCGGCAACGTGAATCTGAAGACCGAGCCCTGCGCCTGCGCGCTCTCGACCCAGATGCGCCCGCCATGGCGGTCGACGATCTTCTTGCAGAGCGCCAGCCCGATCCCGGTGCCAGGATACTGCGTGCGTCCGTGCAGCCGCTGGAACAGGACGAAGATGCGCTTGAAGTATTCCGGTTCGATGCCGATGCCGTTGTCCATGACGGAAATGCACCAGTCGTCGCCGCGAGGCTCGCAGGTGATGCGAAGCTCCGGCTTGGCGCTGCCGCGAAACTTGATCGCGTTGGCCAGCAGGTTCTGGAACAGCTGCACGAGCTGCGAGGTGTCGCCGCTCACCCGGGGCAGGGTGCCGCATTCGACGCGCGCGCCGCTCTCCTCGATGGCGACGCGCAGATGCTGAAGCGCCGTCCCGACGACGGCGGCGCAGTCGACGGGTGCAAAGGGCCGGGCCTTCGTGCCCACGCGCGAATAGGCCAGCAGGTCGTTGATGAGCGCCTGCATGCGCTTGGCGCCGTCCACCGCGTAGCCGATGAACTCGCGTCCGTCGTCGTCCAGCTTGTCCGTGTAGCGTTGCTCGACGAGCTGCAGGTAGCTCGCGATCATGCGCAGCGGTTCCTGCATGTCGTGCGAGGCGACGTAGGCCAGTTGCTCGAGTTCGGTGTTCGAGCGCAGCAGGGCTGCCTGGGTCTGTTCGTGGGCGGCAATCTCCCGCTGCAGCCGCTCGTTCTGCGCGAGCAGGCGCTTTTGCAGCTTCGACAGCGTCAGGTGCGTCTGCACGCGCGCCAGGACTTCGGCGCCATCGAGCGGCTTGGTCACATAGTCGACCGCCCCCGCCGCGAACCCGGCGAGCTTCTCCGCGGTATCGGTGAGCGCCGTCATGAAGATGATCGGGATATCGCGCGTGGCGTCGGAGGCCTTCAATCGCCGGCTGGCTTCGAAGCCATCCATGTCGGGCATGAGGACGTCCAGCAGGATGAGATCCGGCTTGACGAAGCACGCGCGGTCGATGGCCTCCTGCCCGCTCAGCGCAACGACTGCAACATAGCCTTGTGACTCGAGCTCGGTGGCCATCAACTCGAGATTGGACGGCTGATCGTCGACGATCAGGATGATCGACGGGCGTGATTCCGAGTGCTCGAAAGAAGGCATCGCTTTCCCACGAAAGTGTTCACGGACGAGATAGCATTGTGAACTCTTGCTGGTCCGCGCGCGAGCGCTTGGAAGCAACTATGCAAACCGGATTCATGGGTCGACGCGCGATGTGGGCGACGCTGGTGCTTGCGGCGTTGTCCGCCAGCGCGGCACGGGCCGCAGACGCCCTGGTGGCGTCGACCTTCCATAGCGTGACCGTACCGGGCGGCTTGGACCGACCGGACCTGGCCGGCGAAGCGCCGCCGCACACCACGGTCTTGGTTCGTCGCCTTGACCAGTTCGAGGAGTCGGTGCCGGCGGCCGTGCAGGCGATGGAGATCGCCCGGCGCTCGGACAGTCCCCCGGCGCTCGCCTATGCGCACCAGGGGCAGGCCGTCGCCTTCGACGACGCCGGGAGCAAGCAGCGCCAGATCGAGGAACTCACCCGGCGCAATGTGCAACAGGCCGCGGAATTGCGGCTGCAGCAGCGCTGGCTGTTGACGGTGCTGGGCGGCAGCATCGTGATCCTGGCGGCGAGTGCGTTCTTCCTGCAGCGCCTGCGTCGTTCGCATCGCGTCCTGGCGGCGCTGAACACGCAACTCGAGCGGTCGCGCGATGCGGTGCGCGCTCTCAACGCGGATCTGGAGCACCGTGTACTCGAACGCACCGCACAGCTGCGGCAGCAGAAGCGCTACCTGCGCACGTTGATCGACATGTTGCCGATGTGGACGTGGTTCAAGGACACCGGCCACCGCTACCTCGTCACCAACCAGGCCCACGCGCTGGCGCGCGGGCACGAGGCGGGCGACATGATAGGCAAGGCCGATGCCGATCTCCTGCCGCAGCCACAGGCCGCCGCGGCCCTGGCCAGCGAAACGCAGGTCATGGATTCGCGCGAACGCAGGACGGCGGAGGAGTTGATCACGCTGGCCGATGGTGCGGTCTGGATGGAGATCTACCAGGCGCCGGTGGTCGACGATGACGGCACCTTGCTGGGTACCGTCGGAGTCGCTCGCGACATCAGCGAGCGCAAGGCGGCCGAGGGCGCACGCGAGGCGGCACTCGAGGAGGCGCGTCGCCTTGCCCGCCTGCGCAGCGAATTCATCGCCCGGATGAGCCATGAATTGCGCGCGCCCCTGAACTCGATCCTGGGCTTCACCCAGGTGCTGCTGGACGATCGGGCCCTGGGCGAGCGGGCGACACGGAACGTGGCGATCATCCGGCAGAGCGGGCAGCATCTTCTGGCGCTGATCAACGACGTTCTGGACCTTGCACGCATCGATGCGGGGCGGATCGAACTGCATCTGCAGGCGGTGGACCTCATGCAATGCCTGCAGGTCGTGGCCGACATCGTCCGCGTCAAGGCCGATGAGAAGGGCCTGGCCTTCGCGATCGCGCGGGCGCCGGGCCTGCCCGATGTCGTGCAGGCCGACGAATTGCGCCTGCGCCAGGTGCTGCTCAACCTGATGTCCAATGCCGTCAAGTTCACCGACAGCGGACACGTGACCTTGCGGATCAGCCAGGTCCTGCCGCAATCGATGGAGGACACGTCGGCGTCGACACCGCCAACGGTGCGCCTGCGCTTCGAGGTCGAGGACAGCGGCGTGGGGATGAGCGAGGCGCAGATGACGAGCATCTTCGAGCCCTTCGAGCAGGTGTGCGAAGCGCAACGCCGTTCCGCGGGCGCCGGCCTGGGGCTGGCGATCAGCCGGCAACTTGTCAGGTTGATGGGCGGCGAATTACAGGTGCGCAGCCGTGTAGGCGGTGGCAGCGTCTTCTGGTTCGATCTGGAGTTGCCGGTGTGCAGCGGCCCTGCCCCCCGGTTGCCGGCCAACACGAGAATCACCGGCTACGCCGGGCCGCGCCGGCGCATCCTGGTGGTGGAGGATTCCCCCATCTTGCGCGAGATGCAGGCGCAGGTGCTGCGTGCCGCCGGATTCGAGGTCGCGCACGCGAGCGATGGGGCGCAGGGCGTCGAATGTGCGAGCTCTTGGGGGCCGGACCTGATCGTCATGGATCTGGCGATGCCCGTGATGGACGGACTGGAGGCGCTGCGCGAGATCCGCAAGACGCCGGCGATCGCCGGCATTCCCGTCATCGCTGCATCGGCCGGGGCGTTGCCGGACTCCGAGCTGAACGCCCTGGCGGCCGGCGCGAGTGCGTTCATCGCCAAGCCGGTGGTGGCCAGCGTCCTGCTGCAACGAGTCGCCGACCTCCTCAAGTTGGAGCTGATCTTCGGCACCAAGCCCGCAGGTGCCGCTGCCGGTGCGAGCGACGCGCCGCATGCCGCAGCAACGGCCGGTCTCGTCGTTCCTCCAGCGCGAGAGATCGAGTCCCTCCACAGGCTGGCGCGCATGGGAAGCATGCGTGAAATCCTTGCCTGTGCCAGGCATCTCGAGCAACTGGAGCCAAGCTACGCGCCGTTCGCTGCGCACCTGCGCAACCTGGCCGAGAACTACCAATCGCAGGCCCTGCTGGACCTGCTGGACTCGCTTCGGGCCAGCACCCTTGACACGCGATGATTCCGCCAATCCCTGCGGTGGAGCACACTTCGGCGCCGCGCCAGGCGTTCGTGTCTGACCCTGGCGCTGGCGTCGCAGCTTCCCGGCACCCTGGCACATGGGCCGCGCCCCATCGACCCGCGAACCGGGCCAGGCCGCCGCGGTACACACCGTCCAGCGAGAGGGGGGCGGTGGCTGGTACGCGAGCGAACTCCCTGGCGCGCAGCGAGTCTCGGGGCCGCACCCGCCGCATCGAATTCCTGTTCGGGATCGTCCCCTGGCGGTGGGCATGCGCCTCGGTGCTGCTGGCCGCCTGCACCGGTGCGGCCGCGCAGGCACTTGTGCTGAAGTATTCCCAGCACGCGGACGGACTGACCAACCAGGCGGTCACCGCACTGGCCCTGGATGCGCAGGAGCGGTTGTGGATCGGTACGGAGAACGGCCTCTTCCTCGACAAGGGCGATCGGGTGAGCTCCGTGTCGCTGCCGAGTGCCAGCATGGCGAACCGGACAATCTCGGCGTTGGCGGCGCAGGGGTCGCCTGCCAGGACGACTTCCGGCTGCGCCGTGTGGGTCGGCACGCAGGCCGCACTCTGGCGTTTCTGCATGGGCGCGTGGATCGAGGTGCGCGACGGCGGCACTCCGATACCGGTCGATGACGGCATGGCCTTGTCCGAGGACGCTTCCGGCGCCGTGCTGGTCGTGAGTCGACGCCGGCTGCTGCAGGTCCGGGGCGATCCGACGGACCCTGCCGGGGCCGCGCACGGCTGGCGGGTGGAACCCGTCGCGGCGGATGCGCCGACCCGGCACTTCTTTTCGATCCTGCAGGTGTCGGCGAATCATTGGTGGGCGGGATGCGAGACCGGGCTCTGTGAATGGACGGGCGGGCGGCTCGTCCAGTACGGCGCGGCCCAGGGCGTCCCGAAGGGCCGGTGGGCCGGCTTGTTGCGGGCGCGGGATGGATCGATCTGGGCGCGCAGCGACCTGGCGGTGATTCGACGCGCCGCCGGCAGCGAGCGCTTCGAGGATGTGACGCCGCCTGGGTTGAGCAACGGCACCGTGCACGTCCAACTGCCCCTGCTGGAAGACGGCGACGGCCGGATCCTGGTTCACACGGACGACGGGCTGGTGCGCACCGTGGCGGGCCCTGCCGTGGCCTGGCAGCATTTCGGGGTTTCCGAGAACCTGCTCGTCGGAGGTGGCATCCACGCCATGGCCTTCGATGCTGAAGGCGATCTGTGGCTGGGTACCGCGGGTGACGGCGTGGCCCACTGGCGAGGCTACCGCCATTGGGAGAGCTGGACGCGTGCGCAAGGATTGCCGAGCGAGGAGGCCTGGTCCTTCCTGGGCAATGCCGATGGAAGCACCTGGATCGGAACCGGCGCCGGCGCCGTCCTCCTCGATGCCCGGGGACTGCGGGGCTTCCCCGGGCCCGCGGCCAGCCGGCACCAGGTGGGCAGCATGGTTCGAGACCTCGGTGGCCAGGTGTGGGCGTCGACGTTCAGCGGCCAGGTACTGAGGCTGCGCGGTGATCGACGCACGCCAGCGTGGGAGAGCGTCGGAAGTCGGGTCGCACTCATCTACGGACTGGTCGTCGTGCCGGGCAACCGCCTGCTGGTGGGAACGCGAAACGGACTCTTCGAGGTGGGGGCGACGGCCTCGAAGCGACCGTCGATGCGGCAGGTCACGTTCCCGGCGGCGTTCGAGGCGACCGACGTGCGAGCCATGTGTACCAGTGCGGCCGACCCGTCGGTGTGGATGGCCACGGACAAGGGCCTGTTGCGACGACTCCCATCGGGCGTGATCGAGAGACCTGCGGTCGAGGGACTGCCCTTGCAGTCGCTGGAGACCCTGGCTTGCGGCGACGGGGCGCGCCTGGGGCTGACCGGTACCGACGGCAGCTTGTGGCAGTTGCAGCGTGTCGACGCAACCTGGCGTGCCCAGCCCCTGGCCTCGCCGGTGCTGGGGCATCGGCGCATCGTCTCGCTTCTGATCGATCACGCGGGACGACTATGGGCCGGGACCGATGACGGGCTCGTCGTGCGAACGCAGGAGGGCGAGTGGCGGCGCTTCGACGACAGCAACGGGTTGGTCTGGGCGGACACGAACGGATATGCGCTCGGCGAGGATCCGGGTGGACGAATCTGGGTGGGCACGAGTCGAGGCGTCAGCCGGATAGACGACCCGTCGGCCTTGCTGTCGACCGTGCCGATGCGCTTCTCGCTCGAGGAGGTTCGCCAGGGTGATCGACACTGGCGTGCCGACGCGCCGGTGGTGGTGCCATGGTCGCGCGAGCCGGTCGAGGTGGCATGGCTGTTGCCCGGCTTTGCCAACCGCGAGTCGATGAGCGTGCGCTACCGATTCGGCGGCGAGCATCAGGCGTGGCTCGACGCCGGCCGCGAGCACATCCGCTTCGATGAACTCGCAGCGGGCGAACATCATCTGGAGGTGTTTGCCGAGAATGTCGACCTCGACCAACGTTCGCAGGTCGCGCACCTGGACCTGGTGATCGAGCCCGCGTGGTGGTGGAGCCGCGCCGCGCGCGCGAGCTACGCCGTCGCGCTGCTGGCGTTGGCGTGGCTGGCCTTCGGATGGCGCGTGCGCACACTGGTGAGGCGGCAAATGGAGCTGGAGGCCCAGGTCTTGCGGCGGACCCAGGAACTGGAGGAGTCGCATGAAGCGATGCGCGTGTTGGCGCTGACCGATGCGTTGACCGGACTCATGAATCGGCGCGCAGTGATGGAATGCGCGCAGCGTGAGGTCGAGCGCGTGCGCCGCGGAGAGGGACCACTGACGCTCGCCTTGGTGGACGTCGACTACTTCAAGCGCGTCAACGACAACCACGGACACCCGGCGGGCGACGATGTACTGCGCCAGCTGGCCGTGCGGCTGCGATCGGGAACGCGTCCATACGACCTGCTGGGTCGCTACGGTGGGGAGGAGTTCATGATCGTCATGCCCGGACTGCACGTCGACCATGACGAATCGGGCCGGCGCCTGTGGGCACTGCTCGAGAGCGTGCGCGCGACACCATTCGCCGTGGCATCGGTCGGCAACCTGTCCGTGACCTGCAGCATGGGTGTCGCCTCCGCCGAATCGGGCACGGAGGTGACGCTGGCCATGCTGATCGATCTCGCGGATCGAGCCCTCTATCGAGCCAAGCAGAATGGCCGCGATCGCGTCGAGACGGGTTCACGCACTTGACGCTCCGCCGGGGGCCACGACCCGGTCTCCGCTTCCTGACGCAGCATCTGTTGACCGCTGCGTCCCTGGCCTCATCAGGGCAGCGGCGCCGGACTGGCCAGGTATTTCGCCGATAAGGTCCGGAACACGGCTGGCTGGACGGCGAACGTTGTCGCCATGACCTTGCCCAGCAAGAATTTGCAGGGAATCATTCGCCGCTCCGCATCTCAGAACTTGCCGTTCGCGTTCTTCCACGCCGAACGAGGCGGGATGGTCTCGATCGTGTCCCAGTGCTCGGCGATCTTGCCGTTCTCGACCCTGAAGAGATCGTAGAACGCGCTCGACTTGCCGGCGAACTCGCCTTCGCTGGCGACGAGCACGAAATTGCCTTCGCCCAGTACCTTGTGGACCTTGTGGTACTTCATCGTCACGCCTGCGTCGGCCATGGCCTTGAGCGCTGCACCGAGGCCGGACAGGCCATCGGCGATCTGTGGGTTGTGCTGGTGGTACTTGTCGCCGTCGTAGTAGCCCGCCAGCCGGTCCATGCGCCCGTTCACCAGGATGTCGTCGACGAACGCCGCGACCAGCTTCTTGTTGGCCGCCGTGCGGTCCAGGTCCGTGGCAGCGGTCGGTCCGTCGGTCATCGTGCGGCCGCTCGGGTTGGGTCTGGTGGGCGTCTCCTGCAGGTTGTCCCAATGCTCGACGATCTTCCCATCCTCGAAGCGGAAGATGTCGAAGCCGATCTTCGGGCCGAAGAAGTTGTAGTCGGTGTGCGTGAAGACGAAGTCGCCGTCCTGGAAGACCCGCACCGTATTCACCTTCGCCGAACCCTTTGGAAGTGCCTGCAGCGCGGCGCCGAAGCCGGCCAGGCCATCGCCGACAGCGAGGTTGTGCTGGATGTACCTGGCCGGGTTGACGACAGCCACTGGCGCAGATTCGCCCGTTTCGATGGCCTTGAGCAGTGCGACGGCCTGCGCCTTTGGATCAGACGACATGGAGGTTCCTTTGGACGACAAGAGAGTGGACGCACAACCGGCGAAGATCGATAGAAGGCCCAACGCGACGATTCGCGCCGGGAGGACGGAAAGGGAAGACATTGGACAGGCTCCGGCTTGTGCAGCCCGAACTGTGCCCGCATCGACCCCTGACTTCGAGGTCGCGGTGGAGCAAATGATGGTAGAAATCGCGCAGAGCCCGCCATCGGTGGATTGAAAGGAACTGCACGTGCCCGAACCCGGCAAGGTACTGAGACAGACGCGCTTCGCGAACGCACGACTCGATCCCATCGGCGTGGAGCTGATGACTCTCTCGGAACTCCGTGCACGGGTGTCCGCGCGGCTGTTGTTCGAGACCGAGCGCGTCGCGTTCTTCATGATTCTCGTGGGAACGGGAGGGCGAGGACAGCACCTGGTCGATTTCGAGCAATTCGACTTGCGCACCGGCCACGTCGTCTTCGTGAGACCCGGGCAGGTGCAGCAATGGCAGCGAGCGAACGGCTTGGAGGCTGACGTGCTGCTGATTGATCCAGCAGTCGTGCAGCCCATGGTGTCGACGTGGCAGCAGGCAACGACGCCGCTCCTGCGCCTGGAGGACTGGCCGATTCACTTCAAGATGGATGCAGGCAGGCTGGCAGATTGGAAGTCGCTGGCCCGGATGCTCCGCCGCGAGCTCGATCAACCGATGCTGGACGGCCTGTCGTCCGCACTGGCACACCAACTGCTCGTATGCCTCTTGCTCGGCATCAGCCGGTCGGCGACGGGGCCCACGTCGGCGCCGACGGTGCACGCCATGGTGGTCCGAAACCTGCGGCGCGAGCTGGAGGGATTGGTTCACACCCGTCCTTCCGTGGCACTCCTCGCCCGCAGGCTGCGCGTGTCGGCGAGCACCCTGGCGCGCGCCTGCAACGACGTGCTGGGGCATTCGGCCAAGGAAGAAGTGGATCGGTGCGTTGCCCTGGAGGCCCAGCGCATGCTCGTGCACAGCACATCGACGTCCGTGGCGATCGGCGAGCTTCTGGGCTTCAGCGAGCCGACGAACTTCGTCAAGTTCTTTCGGCGGCGCGTAGGGTCGACGCCGGAGGTGTTCCGGCAGACGCATCGCCTGCAATATCGCCGCTGAGGGATTCGCCTGGCAGTCGTTCGCACGGTGATGGCCGGTGCCTTGATTCGGCGCAGGAGGCGGAAGTTCGAGCGCAATTACCGGGAAGCGATCGCGCGGCGCGAGTCCGCCTGAAAGGGATCCACGCTGCGATGCCTTGGCATCACCCGGAAGTGAGGCCGTCGAGCTCCCGCCGCGTCGGCAGGCCGTCGCTGTCGCCCGGGAACTGCACGACGCGCGCGCCGATCGCGTTGCCGCGCCGTACGGCGGCCTCGAGTGCCAGGCCTTCCAGCAGGCCGCTCACGACTCCGACCGCGAAGCCATCACCGGCCCCGACTGTGTCGACCACGCGTTCCGCCGCGAGTGCGGGCACGTAGGTGCGCAGGCCACTGTGGTCGGCGCAGAAGGCGCCTTCCGCTCCCAGCTTCACGACGACCGCGCTGGCGCCCCGGTCGAGGTAGAACCCGGCAATGTCTTCGGCGTCGCGCCCGCCCGTCAGCAGTCGACCTTCGGCCAGGCCGGGCAGCACCACGTCCGCCTGCGCCGCGAGAGCGTTGACGGTGGCGACCATCTCCTCGTGCGACGCCCATAGTCGCGGCCGCAGGTTCGGATCGAACGAGACGCGCCGGCCCTGCTCACGAGCCGTCGCCGCCAGTGCGAACGCGAGTTCGCGGCAGCCGGCCGACAGGGCCGCCAGGATGCCCGTCAGGTGCACGTGGCGTGCACCCGTGGTCGCCAGCCGCGCGAGGTCGCCCGCGTCCATGGCGCTGGCGGCCGAACCACGCCGGTAGTAGTCGATGACCGGGTCGGCGCCGCCGCCGGCCAGCGACTTCAGCATGAAGCCCGTCGATCGTGCCGGGTCGACGGCGACGAGCTCGCGCGAGAGGCCTTCGCGGTCCATCGTGCCGAGCAGGAAGCGCCCGAAGGCGTCGTCGCCGACGCGGCTCATGTAGCCGACGCGCAGGCCGAGCCGGGCGAGCCCGACCGCGACATTGAGTTCCGCGCCGGCGCTGAAGCGGCGAAAGCGGTCGACGTCCTCCAGCGCACCAGGCATCTCCGACGCGAGCAAGACCAGCGCCTCGCCCGCGGTCAGGACGTCCAGCTCGATCACATCACCGCTCCGAGTTGCCACGGCACGAACTCGTTGTTTCCGAGATCGTGCTGCTCGCTGAGCGACCGCCGGCCCGACGCCGTTGCCAGGATCAGCTCGAACAGTCGCTCGCCGGCCTCGGCCACGCTGGTGCTGCCGTCGATGATCTCGCCGGCGTTGAAGTCCATGTCCAGGCGCATGCGGGCGAACATCTCGCTGTTGGTGGCCAGCTTGATCGAAGGCGTCGGCTTGCAGCCGTAGGTGGAACCGCGGCCGGTGGTGAAGCAGATGAGATTGGCGCCGCCTGCCACCTGGCCGGTGGCGGAGACGGGATCGTAGCCGGGCGTGTCCATGAAGACGAGTCCGTGGGTGGTCACCGGCTCGGCGTATTCCACCACGTCCATCAGCCCGCTGTTGCCGCCCTTGGCGACCGCGCCGAGCGACTTCTCGAGGATGGTCGTGATGCCGCCCGCCTTGTTGCCGGGCGACGGATTGTTGTTCATGTCGCCGCCGTTCTTGCCCGTGTAGTCCTCCCACCAGCGCAGCCGCTGCATCAGCCGTTCGGCGATCTCGGGCCGGGCGGCGCGCGCCGTGAGCAGATGCTCGGCGCCGTAGATCTCGGGCGTTTCCGAGAGGACCGCGGTACCCCCGTGACGCACCAGCAGGTCGACGGCGGCGCCCAGCGCGGGGTTGGCGCTGATGCCGGAGTAGCCGTCCGAACCGCCGCATTGCAGGCCGACGATCAGTCGACTCGCGGAGACCTTCTCGCGTCGGGCCCCGTTCGCCAGCGTCAGCAGCTCGCGCACGATGGCGCTGCCCTCGGCGATCGCCTCGCGCGTGCCGCCGGCGTCCTGGATCGTCATCGTGCGGACGCGCCCGCTCCCCGCCCCGAGCGGCTCCGCGAGCGTGTCGACCTGGTTCACCTCGCAGCCCAGGCCGATGACCAGGACGGCCGCGAAGTTCGGATGCGCCGCATAGCCGCGCAGCGTGCGCCGCAGCAGCGCGATTCCCTCGCCGCTGCCGCTCATGCCGCAGCCGCCGCCGTGGGTGATCGCCACCACGCCGTCGACACCGGGCCACTCGGTCATCGCGTCGCCGGAGAAGGCCTTCTCGATCGCCTTGCATACCGTCGCCGAGCAGTTGACGCTGGAGATCACGCCGACGAAGTTGCGCGTGCCGACGCTGCCGTCGGAACGCACGTAGCCCTCGAAGCTCGCCGGCTCGGGCACCGGCGTGGTCGGCACGTAGGCGCGTCCGACGCCGTGCGCCGGATGCGAGTCGCCCATGTCGAGGTTGTGCACGTGGACGTGCTGGCCGACCGCGATGGCCGTCGTCGCGACGCCGATGACCTGGCCGTACTTGCGGACCGGGGCGCCGGCGGCGACGGCGCGCGTCGCGATCTTGTGGCCGGCGGGGATATCGTCGATGGCGTCGAGGCTGCCGTCGGGGCCGGCGAGCACGCTGCCGGCGGTGATGGCGCTGCGCGCGACGGCGACATCGTCGGTCGGATGCAGTCGCAGAAGCGACGCCGGATTGTCAGTCGACATGGAACACCTCTTCCATCGCGGCCCAATGTTCGCCCGGCGCCCGGCTCGCCAGCGGGCGCTGGCACGGATCGGTGAATGTCCACCAGCGTTGCGTCTCGGGATCCGCGGCGATCGCGGCCATGTCGGCCCCGAGGTCGCTTCCGTGGTACTCCCAGGACGCGAACAACAGGTTCTCCGGCTCGCGCAGGTAGATCGTGTAGTTGCGGATGCCGGAGGCGGCGATGCGTTCCAGCACCGCGGGCCAGACCGCGGCATGCAGCCGCCTGTACTCGGCGACGCGCTCGGGCGCGATGCCGATGACCATGCCCATTCTCTTCATTGCAGGAACTCCTTCGCATCGGGGTGGGTCGCCGGCGCGAGGGCGCCGCGCAACCAGGGTTGGGCCAGCGCGGGCGCGCATCGCTGCGCGGCCGCGACGACGGGCGCCAGGCGGCGCAGCTTCTTCTGTTCGTGATTGGCGGCAATGTCCGCGAGCCGGTGTGCGAGCCACGGGTTGAGCAGGCGTTCGCGCAAGGTGCCGAGGTAGGCGCGCGCCTCGTCGCCCTCGCCGAGCGCATCGAATACGGGAAGCACTTCGTCGGCCCAGAGTCGCTCCAGCGCCAGCCGCGTCGCCTCGTCGCACATCGCCTCGACGACGGTGCGGCCGGGCGGCCGCCCGTCGCGCAGCCACAGCTCGGCGAGCGCGGTGTGGCCGAGGTTGAGCAACCACAACTTGAGACGCTCGAAGGGGCCGAGGTCGTCCGTCAGCACGATGGCCGCGTGCCGGCACGGTGGCACCAGGCCGGGCTGGCGTTCGATCGCCCAGAGCACATACGGTTCGGCGACGGCGCCGACCGGCTCGATGGCCTCGGGCACGATGCGATCGACCAGCGAGTTCGCCCACACCGGTCGCTCGCGCAGCCAGGCCTGGAACGCCTCGTCCAGCTGCCAGCCTTGCGCGAGCTCGACGACGATGTCGCGCAGGCGATCGCCGTTGCGCGCCACCAGTTCGCAGGGCAGCAGCGTCAGCGCGGCGCCGGGGCAGGCCTGCCAGCGATCGTGCAAGGCGACCAGCAGCTTGGCGGGAAACGCGCGCGGGGGCGGGGCGCCCGGTGCCAGCGCTTGCGCGTTGTCGGCGTCGTCGAGACGCCAGCCGGCGTCGCCGGTGTTGGAGACGACGACCTGCAGTGCGTCGCCGGCGAACTCGCGCCGCACGGCGGCCCAGTCGGTCGAGGTGCGCAGGGCCGCATGCACCGAGCGGCAGTGGCGCAGCTCGTCCAGCACCTGACCCTGCGCGAGCCCGCGAATGCGCACCTCGTGGCCGCACCCGGTCGCCAGTGCGGCCACGCGCGCCGCGCTGCGTGGATCGTCGGTGGTCTGGACGACCGTGATCCCGCCCAGCGCCGCTCCATCCGCCATGGCCTCGGAGACGAGAAGGTCGACGTGCGCCTGCAGGAAACGGCTGGTGCCGAATTGCAGGATGGGTTGGCCCGTCGTCATGGTCAGCACTCGACGATGGCCTTGATGACGTGCTGGTCCGGATCCAGCAGGCCGGCGAAGTCGCGCGGCACGTCGGCGAGCTGCATGCGGTGGGTTGCGAGCGCAGCATCGGGCACGCGGCCGGCGCGCATGGCGGCGAGCACGGTCTCGAAATCGGCCTTCGTCGCGTTGCGGCTGCTCAGCAGCGTCGCCTCGCGCTTGTGGAATTCCGGGTCGGAGAAGGAGATGCTGCCTTGCACGATGGAGACCAGCACGTAGCGCCCGCCGTGCGCGATGAAGCGGAAGCCACGCTCCATCGCGCGCGCGTTGCCCGTGGCGTCGAAGACGGCGTCGAAGAACTCGCCGCCACTCAGGCGCGCGAGCTCCGCTTCGTCGTCCGGGCCGATCTCGACCGCCGCCTCGATGCCCAGGTTCGCGCGCGCGACATCGAGGCGGTCGCGGCGCGGGTCGAGCGCGACGACGCGCGCGCCGCGCAGAGCGGCGAACAGCATCACGGCGAGGCCGATCGGCCCGGCGCCGGCGACCAGCACGCGCTGGCCCGCGGCGACCTCGCCCCGCGCGACGGCATGGGCGCCGATGGCGAGGAATTCGAGCATCGCGGCCTGGTCCAGCGTGATGCCCTCGGCCTTGTGCACGAACGGCGCGGGAACGGCGAGGAACTCGGTCATTGCGCCGTCGCGGTGCACCCCCAGCACCTGGATCGCGGTGCAGCAGTTGGTCTTGCCCTGGCGGCATGCGATGCATCGTCCGCACGAGAGGTAGGGCATCACGTAGGCGGCGTCGCCAGGGACGAGGCCGCTTTCGGGCTCGGCCTCCTCGACGATCCCGGACAGCTCGTGCCCCATCACCCGCGGATAGGCGAGGAAGGGCTGGTTGCCCGTGAAGATGTGCAGGTCGGTACCGCAGACGCCGACGCGACGCACGCGCAGCAGCACTTCGCCGGGTTGGCGCACGGGGCGCGGACGCTGCTCGGCGACGAGCTTGCCTGGGGTTTCGCAGAGGACGGTCAACATGGCGTGGGCTCAGAGCCGGTAGAGGGTGGTGGCGTTGGCGCCGAGGATGGCGGCGCGCTCGGCGTCGGTGGCCGGCGGGTGCACGGCCGCGAGCAGGTCCAGGGTCATCGAGAGCCAGCCGGCGTAGTCGCCGGCCAGGCGCAGCACGGGCCAGTCGCTGCCCCACAGCAGGCGCGACGGCCCGAACGATGCCCACACCGCCTGGACCCAGGGCAGCAGGTCCTCGAGCCGCGTGTTGTCGCCCGCTTCGGTGAGCAGGCCCGAGATCTTGCATCGCACCTGCGGCAAGTCGGCCAGGCGCGCCAGGTCGTCGCGCCACGGCTGCACGTGGCCGCGTGCGATCGGCGGCTTCGCTGCATGGTCGATGACGATGGCCAGGTCCGGGTGCCGGTTGGCGAATACCCGCAGCGCCCGCAGGTGGCGCGGCATCACCAGGGCATCGAACACCAGGCCGTGCCGCGCCATCGCCTCGGCGGCCGGTGCGGTCGCCGGGTCGGCGATCCAGTCGTCGTCCGCCAGGTCCTGCAACATCGGCCGCAGGCCCTTCAGCAACGGGTCGCGCGCGAGTTCGGCGACGGTGTCGGCGGCGTCCGCCGCCTTCATGTCGACCCAGCCGACGACCCCGCGCACGAAGTTCGCCGTGCGTGCCTGCGCGAGCAGCGTTCGGGTCTCGTCCAGGCTGGGCAGCGATTGCACGAGGACGGTGCCGTCGATGCCGCTCGATTGCAGCAGCGGGGCCAGGTCCTGCGGGCCGAAGTCGCGGTGGATGGCCGCCAGCGCCGGTGGCGGCCAGGCGCCGGCGCGCTCGGCGAGGCGCCAGAAGTGCTGGTGCGCGTCGATCCTCACGGCGCGGCGCTCCGTTCCGACGGGCACGGCGCGGCGGCTTCGACCAGCCCGCGCTCGCGCAGCGCCGTCCACAGGCCGGCGGGGAGGGGCTGCTCGAACCAGGCGACGTTCTGGTGCACCTGCGCCGGCGACCGCATTCCCGAGAGCACCGAGACGACGGCCGGATGACCGAGCGGGAATTGCAACGCCGCGGCTTCCAGCGGAACGTCGAATTCGGCGCAGGCCGCACGCAGGGAGTTGGCGCGCCGCAGCAATTCGGGCGGCGCGTCCACATAGTCGAACTTGGCCTGGCCCGCCAGCAGTCCGGAATTGAACGCGCCGCCGACGACGATCGCATGCCCGCGTCGCGAGCACTCGTCGAGCAAGGGCAGGCTGCGCTGCTCCAGCAGCGTGTAGCGGCCGGCGAGCAGGCTGCAGTCCAGCTCGCATTCCTGCATCGCGTCGTGCAGCACTTCCCATTCGTTGACGCCCAGGCCGATGGCCGCGACGACACCGTCGCGGCGCAGTTCCTCCAGCGCCCGGAAGCCGCCGCCGCGCGTCAGCGCGTCCCAGTGCGCCTCGTGCGCGGCGCCATGGGTGGCGCGGCCGATGTCGTGCACGAGCAGCATGTCCACGCGGTCCAGGCCCAGGCGCTGCAGGCTGTCCTCCATCGAGCGCAGGATGGCGTCCCGGCGATAGTCGAACACTGGGCGAAACGGCAGTGGACGAGCCCACCCGTCGGAGCCCGCGACCACCGACGCATCGGGCCGCATCAGGCGGCCGACCTTGGTACCGATCACGAACTCGTCGCGCGGCTGCTCGCGCAGGAAGGCGCCCGCTCGGTGCTCGCCGAGCGTGTAGCCGTAGTAGGGCGCGGTGTCGACGAAGCGCAGGCCCGCGTCCCAGGCGGCGGCCAGCGTGGCGGCCGCGTCCTGCGCTTCCACGGGCGCATACATGCCGGCCAGCGCAGCGCCGCCCAGACCCAGCGCGGTCAGGCGCAGGCGGCCGTCGGCGACCGGGCGGCGATCTGCAGCTTTCATGGCACCCCGCCTCAGTACAGGACGTTCTTTGCCGCGGGCGTGTCGATGTTGGTCTTGGTGACCATCACGACGCCCGTGTCGCGGAACTTGGGCACCGGCTTCTTGTTGAGGACGTCCACCGCTGTCTGCACGCCCAGCGCGCCCATCTGGTACGCGCTCTGCACCGCGATCGCGGTGATCGTGCCGTCCTTGACGAAGCCCTGCAGGTCGGCGTTGCCGTCGAAGCCGATGGCGACCACCTTGCCGGCCTTGCCGGACTGCACGAGCGCGCGTCCCATGCCGATCGCGGTGGGCTCGTTGGCGCCGAAGATGCCCTTCAGGTCGGGATTGGCGGCGAGCACGTCGGTGGTCTGGTTGAGCGCCGTACCCATCTGGGAGTTCGAATAGAACGGGCCGACGATCTGCAGCTTGGAGTGCGCCTCGATGTACTTGCGGAAGCCGCCCACGCGGCCGATCTCCGAGCCCGAGCCCGCGGTGTACGACATGATCGCGACCTTGCCGGTGGTGCCGATCTTGTCGATCAGCGCCTGGGCGCACAGTTCGCCGGCCTTGTTGTTGTCGGTTGCAAGGAAGGACTGGTAGTAGGCCTTGCCGCCGTCGGCGGCGGCCGAGTCGATCAGGATGACGGGGATATGCGCTTCCCACGCCTTCTTGATCGCCGGGATCAGCGCCTCCGGATCCGACGGCGCCAGCACGATCGCCGCGACCTTGCGGTTGACCGCGTTCTCGACCAGCGCGACCTGCCCGGCGAGGTCCGTGTCCGACGTGGCGCCCTGGAAGCTGCTGGTGTAGCCCTTGAGCTCCGACGCCGCCTGGGTCGCGCCCTTGCGCACGTTCTGCCAGAAGTCCGAATTGGCGGTCTTGACGATGACGGCGATCTCCTTGTCGGCCGCGGCGGCCGCGCCTCCGGCGAGCGCGAGGGCGGAGGCGAGAACTGCGTGGAAGAGTCTTTTCATGGCATGTCCTTCTTGGAAGTGGGAGAACCTTGTCTCGAGGTTCCGCGGGAGAAGACGCACCCGCTGCGCTTCATCGTCGGTTGCGCAACTGGTCGATCCAGACGGTGACCAGGATGACCAGCCCGATGATGATCTGCTGGACGAAGGCCGAGACCCCCGTCATGTTCAAGCCGTTGCGCAGGATGCCGATGACGAACGCGCCGATGACGGTGCCCGAGACCGTGCCGATGCCACCGGTCAACGAAGTGCCGCCGATCACCGCTGCGGCGATGGCGTCCAGCTCGTACATCAGGCCCTCGCTGGGTTGGGCGGTCACCAGGCGCGACATCAGCACGCAGCCGGTCAGCCCCGCGAGGGTGCCGGACAGCACGTAGGCGAAGAGCGTGACGCGGCGTACGTCGATGCCGGACAGCCGCGCTGCTTCGGCGTTCGAGCCGACTGCGTAGAGATGGCGTCCGAGCCGGCTGCGCGCCAGCATCAGACCTGCTCCGAGCGCGAGCGCGATCATCAGAAGAACCGGGTACGGAATGCCCGGAAAGACAACATCGGGAAAGCCGTCGGCGCCGATGCGAACGACGCGCCAGAGCGAACCGTTGCCGAGCGCGGCGAACGACTCGCCCAGGCCGCCGATCGCCTTGGCGTCGGTGATCTGCAGCGCGAGGCCGCGCGCGACCAGCATCATGGCCAGCGTGGCGATGAAGGGCGGCAGGCGCAGCAGCGTCACGCACAGGCCATTGACGAGCCCGCAGGCGGCGCCCGTCAACAGCCCCAGCAGCATCGCGAGCGGCACGCTGACGCCGGCGCGCACCGACAGCGCTGCGACCACTCCGGCGAGCGCGAGGATCGATCCCACCGACAGGTCGATGCCGCCGGTGATGATCACGCAGGTCGCGCCGATGCCGAGATAGGCGATCGAGGTGACCTGCAGGGCGACGGTCATGCCGTTGCCGAGGCTGAAGAACGCGGGGCTGGCCACCGAGAAGACCGTCACGAGGACGAACAACCCGCCGAGCGCGGCGAACTTCTGGACGAGATCCTTCTGGCGTTCGTTCATGAGACGAGCGATTCCTTTTCCGGCGCGGCGGCCGATGGTGCGCACACCGAGGCGAAATGCATGATCTCTTCCTGCGAGGTGGAACGGGTTTCGAGTACCTGGGTGATGCGGCCGCCGTGGAACACGGCGACGCGGTCGGTCATGCCGAGGATCTCGGGCAGCTCGGAGCTGATCATCACGACGCCGATGCCC
Source organism: uncultured Vitreoscilla sp. (assembly GCA_964418745.1). Classification (GTDB taxonomy): domain Bacteria; phylum Pseudomonadota; class Gammaproteobacteria; order Burkholderiales; family Burkholderiaceae_C; genus Scleromatobacter. The sequence goes on along the minus strand of CAYQMX010000010.1, from coordinate 6,515 downwards.
GCGCACGCGAGCTGGTCGAGCAGTTCGTAGATCGCCACCTTGGCACCGACGTCGATGCCGCGCGTGGGCTCGTCGAAGAACAGCACGCGCGATTCGCGGAACAGCCACTTGGCGATGACGACCTTCTGCTGGTTCCCGCCCGAGAGCAGGCGCGCGACCTGTTCGGGCGACGGCGTGCGGATGCCGAGCTGCTCGATGTAGCGGCGCGCCACCGCGAGTTCCTCGCCGGCGCGGATGAGGCCGCGGCGGTCGGTCACGGCGGCGGTGTTGGCGAGCGTGATGTTCTGCGCGACGGACATCTTCACCGCCAGCCCGTGCGCCTTGCGGTCTTCGGACAGGTAGGCGATGCCTTCGCGAATGGCGTCGATCGGCGAGCGGATGGCCAGCGTGCGCCCGGCCAGCGCGATGCTGCCTGCGTCGACCGGATCGGCGCCGAAGACCGCGCGCGCGACCTCGGTGCGGCCGGCGCCCATCAGGCCGGCGAAGCCAAGGATCTCGCCGCGCCGCAGGTCGAAATCAATCGGCCCGAACACCCCCGCGCGGTGCAGTCCGCGCACCTGCAGCACGGTCTCCCGCGTCGGGCAGCGGCGGGGCGCCGGGAACTTCTCGTCGAGCGTTCGGCCGACCATGAGCGCGACGATCTCGGCGATCGAGGTCTCCGCGAACGGCTTGGTCGAGATGTAGCGGCCGTCGCGCAGCACCGTGACGCGGTCGACCAGGCCCGCGAGCTCGTCGAGCCGGTGCGAGATGTAGACGATGCCCGAGCCGGCGCGCTTGAGTTCGTGGATGACGCGGAACAGCTGCGTCGTCTCGGCATCGGTGAGCGAGGACGTCGGCTCGTCCATGATCAGCAGCCGCGCCTGCATCGACAGCGCCTTGGCGATCTCCACCATCTGCTGCTGGGCGACCGACAGGCCCGCGACGAGCGCGTCCGGCGAAACGGCGACCCCCAGCCGGTCGAGGCAGGCCTGGGCGTCCGCGCGCAGCTTGCGCCGATCCACGAACCAGCCGCGCATCGGCTCGCGTCCGAGATAGATGTTCTCCGCGACGCTCAGGTGCGGCACCAGGTTCAGCTCCTGGTGGATCATCGCGATGCCGCGCTCCTGCGCTTCCCGCGGCGAGGCGAACGACAACGACTCCCCGTCCAGGCTCAGTGTTCCTTCGTCGGGCACGTAGACGCCGCTCATCACCTTCATCAGCGTCGACTTGCCGGCACCGTTCTCGCCGCAGACCGCATGCACCTCGCCGCGCCTGACGTCGAAACTCACGCCCTCGAGCGCGACGACGTTGAAGAAGCGCTTCGTCACGCCGCTCAGGCAGAGCAGCGGCGGCGCAACGGAGGAAGGCGGAGTCATGTGGGAACAGGAAATTGGTCAGTCCAAACTGGTCATGCCAATTTGCCACATATCTAAGTTGGTCTGACCAGTATAAACCCGGGGAGCCGCAAGCTCTCCCATGAGCGAGACTGCGATCGACGGACGCCCGGGCCAAGGGGTTGCGCTGCGACTGCAGTGTGGTCAGGCCACATTCGGGCTGTCCGATGGTCTTTTTCAGCCCGGAACGTCCATGACCGCCACGCCGAAACCGGCCGATACCCGCCGCCTCTACCAACAGGTCGCCGACCGGATCCAGGCCGTCATCCGCGAAGGCCAGTTCGGGGTGGGCGCGCGCCTGCCGCCGGAGCGCGAGCTGGCGCTGCAACTGGGTGTCTCGCGCTCCTCGTTGCGCGAGGCGCTGATCGCGCTCGAGATCGACGGCCGGATCGAGATCCGCATGGGCTCGGGCATCTACGTGTGCGTCCCGCCGATCACCGCGGAACGCCGCACGCCGGCGCTGGGCGAGAGCCCGACCGAGTTGATGCAGGCGCGCGCCACGCTCGAGGGCGCGGTCGTCGCGCTGGCCGCGGCCCGCGTGACGCGCGCGGGCCTCGATCGCGTCGCCGAGAGTCTGGCGGCGATGAAGCGCGAGCACGCGCGTGGCCGCATGCCCGTCGAGGCCGATCGCCGTTTCCACATGGGCATCGCCGAGCTGGCCGGCAACACGGTGCTGGTGCGCATGGTGGGCGAGCTGTTCGACGGCCGCCACAGTCCCATCTCCTCGCGCATGAGAGACCACGCCGAGACGGTGCAGACATGGACGGTCGCGCTGGCGGAGCACGAACGCATCTACCGCGCCCTCGAGGCGCGCGACCCGCAGGCCGCCACGGCGGCGATGTTCACGCACCTGCGCGCTTCCGAGGAGCGCTGGGTGAGCGAGCCGGCCAGTTCGGCCGAGCCCGCGCAGGCCTTTCACGCCATCAAGGACGGACCATGAGACTCGCAGGCAAGACCGCCTTCATCACCGCCGCCGGCAACGGCATGGGCCGCGCCGCGGCGCTCGCTTTCGCCGCCGAGGGCGCGCAGGTGATCGCCACCGACGTCGATGCGGCGGCGCTCGAATCGCTGGCCCAGCCCGCCATCCGGACGCATGTGCTGGACGTCCGTGACGGCGGGGCCGTGCGCCGCATCGCCAGCACCGCCGGACCGGTGGATGTGCTGTTCAACTGCGCCGGCATCGTCCACCACGGCACGCTGCTCGAATGCGACGACGAGGCCTGGGCGCTCAGCATGGACGTCAACGTGGGCAGCATGCACCGCGTCACGCGTGCGCTGCTGCCCGGCATGCTGGCCGCCGGTCGCGGCAGCATCATCAACATGGCCTCGATGGCATCGAGCATCAAGGGCTTCCCCAACCGTTGCGTCTACGGCGCCAGCAAGGCGGCCGTGATCGGGCTGACCAAGGCCATCGCGGCCGACTACGTCCGCCTGGGCATCCGCTGCAACGCGGTGTGCCCGGGCACCGTCGACACGCCGTCCCTGCGCGGCCGCATCGCCGCCGCGGCCGACCCGGTGCAGGCCGAGCGCGACTTCGTCGCACGCCAGCCGATGGGCCGGCTGGCCGTGGTCGACGACATCACGCCGTTGCTCGTCTATCTCGCGAGCGACGAATCCCGCTTCGTCACCGGACAGGCGCTGTCCGTCGACGGTGGCGTCACCATCTGAGGAAAGACTCCCATGAAACTTCTTCGCCACGGCCCTGCGGGCCGTGAACGCCCGGGCCTGCTCGATGCGCAAGGGCAGGTGCGCGACCTCTCGGGCGTCGTCCCCGACATCGCGGGCGCCACCCTGACCGATGCCGGACTGGCCATCTTGCGCGCACTCGACCCGCAGGCGCTGCCGCTGGTGGCGCCGGGCGCGCGCCTCGGGCCGTGCGTCGGCGCGGTCGGCAAGTTCGTCTGCATCGGGCTGAACTACGCCGACCACGCCGCCGAATCGAACATGCCGATCCCGGCGGAGCCGGTGGTCTTCGGCAAGTGGACGAGCGCCATCGTCGGGCCGGACGACGACGTCGAGATTCCGCGCGGCTCGACCAAGACGGACTGGGAAGTCGAGCTCGGCGTGGTCATCGGCGAGGGCGGCCGCCACATCGCGGAGGAGGACGCGTTGCGCCACGTCGCGGGCTATTGCGTGGTCAACGACGTGTCCGAACGCGAATACCAGCTCGAGCGCGGCGGTCAGTGGGACAAGGGCAAGGGCTGCGACACCTTCGGCCCGATCGGCCCGTGGCTGGTGACGCGCGACGAAGTGCCCGATCCGCAGCGGCTGAGGCTGTGGCTGGAGCTGAACGGCCGGTGCATGCAGAACGGCAACACGCGCACGATGGTGTTCGGCGTCGCGCACATCGTGAGTTACCTGAGCCGCTTCATGAGCCTGCAACCGGGCGACGTCATCTCCACCGGCACGCCGCCCGGCGTCGGCCTGGGCCAGAAGCCACCGCTCTACCTGCGTGCCGGCGACGTCATGCGCCTGGGCATCGAGGGCCTCGGCGAGCAGACGCAGCGGGTCATCGACGCCGCGCGATGAGCGTGCCTGCAAGGCGAGTCCTCACCGACGCTACCGCTTCGGGATAGCAAGCGACGAACCGGGTGATGGACCCGGCAGGTCGGGCCGGGACGGGGGTACTCCGACAGGCAGGCGGAGCGCCAGGCTCGGCATTCGGATGAGGACCTCGTCGGTGAATGCCATGAGGGCCCGCAGGCTTCGCCGCCCGCAGTACAGGCGGATGGAAGCCTGCCGCCCTGCCGCCTGTCTCGGCACGCGCGAGCGTCACTCGCGATCCGAGAGGCGCTCATATCTGAGCGTCCGTAGGTATTTCCACGGTTTTCATTCGTGCGGTGAGTGAATTAACATTGAATCCCGCGCAATCCCAACCTGGGGTCACTGCCTCGAAGGCCAATTTCGGGCGCCCCGTGGCATTCGGCCCGGACGCTTACCAAGGAACCTCGATGCTGCAGATTCAGGCTGCGCTGACTCGTCAGCACCGTCATGCAGGGCTGACGATGGCCCGGCTCCGCTGGAGACTGTTCTCCTTGTGGATCGCCGGCCTGGCCGTCGTGCTGCTCGCCGCATGCGGCGGCGGAGGGACATCGTCGGGCTCCACCACGGTGCCGGCAATGCCAACCGGGATGGTGGTGACGGCAGGCAATGGCGAAGCCAGGATTTCCTGGGACGCCGTCGCCGGGGCGACGTCCTACAACATCTACCGCACCACGAGCCAGGGGCAGCAGGGCACCAAAGTGGGCGCAAGCTCGACGCTGTCCTATGTCGACGCCACCGCACTCAACGACGTCACCTACTACTACGAGGTCACGGCGGACAATGCGGCGGGCGAGGGGCCGGTCTCGTCCCAATCGGCCGGGGTGACCCCTGTGCCTCCCGCCACGGTACCGGCTGCGCCGTCGGGATTGAGTGCAATCCCGGGCGACGCGCAAGTCACGGTGAGCTGGACGGCCGTCGCGGGCGCCGCGTCCTACAACGTCTATCGCTCCACGAATCCCGGATCGCAGGGCGCGAAGGTCGGGTCGAGCTCGACGACGACGTTCGCCGATACAACGGTGGTCAATGGCAGCACGTATTTCTATGAGGTCACGGCGGACAACGGCGCGGGCGAGGGACAGGCGTCCGTCCAGTCGTCGGGCACGACGCCGGCCGTTCCAGTCACTGCGCCGTCGGCCCCGACGGGCGTGAATGCGACTGCCGGCGACGGGCAGGTGTCGGTGAGCTGGACCGGGGTTGCGGGTGCGACCTCGTACAACGTCTATCGCTTCGCGTCTGCGAGCTCCCAAGGCGTGAAGGTCGGGTCGAGTTCGACGACGAACTATCTTGACGCCACGGCGGTCAACGGAACCACCTATTCGTATGCCGTCACGGCGGACAACGCCGCTGGCGAAAGCGCGGTTTCCACGGCATCGTCGGGCGTGACGCCGGCAGTCCCGGTCACGGCACCCGGGCCTGCGACAGGCGTGAACGCGGTGGCAGGCAACGCGCGCGTGACGGTGACATGGACGGCATCGGCCGATGCGACTTCGTACAACCTCTATCGATCGACCAGCCAGGGCTCGAAAGGCGCCCTGATCGGCACCAGTTCCACCACGAGCTACGCCGACGGCACGGTTGTCAACGGCACGACCTACTACTACGAGGTCGCGGCAGTGAACAGCGCCGGAGAGGGCCCGGCATCGACCCAGTCGGCCCCGGCGACCCCCGCGGTGCCAGTCACCCTGCCGGCTGCGCCCACCGGCGTGAATGTGACGGCTGCCAATGCGCAGGTGAGCGTGACCTGGACGGCCGCGAGCACGGCGACGTCCTACAGGATCTATCGGTCGACGACCCAGGGAGCTCAAGGCAGCCTGGCCGGCACCAGTTCCGCCACGAGCTACACCGATGGCGCGGTGGTCAATGGCACGACCTACTACTACGAGGTCACGGCGGTGAACGCCGCCGGAGAGGGCCCGGCCTCGACGCAATCGGCCGCGGCGAGCCCCGCGGTTCCGGTCACCCTGCCGGCCACACCCACCGGCGTGAATGCCACGGCCGGCAATGCGCAGGTGAACGTGACCTGGACTGCCGCTGCCAGAGCCTCCTGGTACAACATCTATCGTTCCACCACCCCAGGGTCACAAGGCGGCAAGATCGGCTCCACCGTCGCCGCGACCTATTCGGATGGCACTGCGGTCAACGGCACGAGCTACTACTACGAGGTCACCGCCGTCAATGGGGCGGGAGAAAGTCCGGCATCCACGCAATCGGCCGCGGCGACGCCGGCAGTTCCGGTCACCTTGCCGACCGCTCCGACTGCGGTGAGTGCGACGGCAGGCAATGCGCAGGCGACGGTGACCTGGACGGCGGCCGCGGGATCGACGTCGTACAACATCTATCGATCGACGAGCCAGGGGTCGCAAGGCACGAAGATCGGCTCCAGTACCACCCCGGGCTACACCGATGCGACGGTGGTCAATGGCACGACCTACTACTACGAGATCACGGGTGTGAACGCTGCTGGCGAGGGCCCCGGTTCCGCGCAGTCGTCCGGCGTCACACCCGCGGTTCCCTTCACGAGTTGGGCCAATGCCAAGTTCGGCGGTGGCGGGTATGTTCCCGGCCTCATCTTTCATCCGACCGTGCCCAATGTTCTCT
>CAYQMX010000009.1:0-217008 GCA_964418745.1 uncultured Vitreoscilla sp. | reverse complement strand
TTTAAAACCTTGTCAAGCAGTCGACTTTCTCGCTTCGTTTCGCTGACTGCTTATCGGCTCTCGCTCGGGATGCTGGAGAAGCATTTCGGCTCACTTCCTGCGTCGCGGTCTCAAGCTGTTTTTCATCAGCGAAGCCCACGATTCTATACGAGTCTTTTCCGGTCGCGCAAGCCTCTTGCTGAAAAAACTTCAAGGGAGCTTCAGCCCCCCGCGCGCGCGGGCACGGCTGTCTGCAGGCGCTCGTAGATCGCTTGCGGATCCTCGGCCTCGCAGACGAGGTCGACATGCTTGCTCCACACCTTGGAGTCGACGCGCAGGATCCGCTTCTTGATGGACGACACCTGGGTCGGGTGCATCGAGAAGCTGCGCAGTCCCATGCCCAGCAGCAGCTCGGTGAACGCCGGGTCCCCGGCCATCTCGCCGCACACGCAGACGTCCTTGCCCAGCTCGTTGGCCTTGGCGATGGTCTGCGCGATCAGCTGCAGCACCGCCGGGTGCCAGGGATCGTACAGATGGGAGACCGCCTCGTCCGCGCGGTCGATCGCCAGCGTGTACTGGATCAGGTCGTTGGTGCCGATCGAGACGAAGTCGAAGTGTTTGAGCAGCGTGGGCAGCACCAGCGCGGCGGCCGGCACCTCGATCATGGCGCCGATGGCCACGTCCAGGTAGGGCTGGCTGCGTGCACGCAGCTGCGCCTTGGCGCGCTCGATCGCCTCGAGCAGCAGGCGCACCTCCCGCATCTGCGCCACCATGGGCACCAGCAGCCGAACCTTGCCGTGCACGCTCGCGCGCAGGATGGCGCGCAACTGTTCGCCGAACATCTCGGGCTCGGACAGGCTCCAGCGGATCGCCCGCAGACCCAGCGCCGGGTTCAGGTTGTGGTCGACGCGCTCCATCTGCTGGGGCGTGCGGTCCAGCTGCTTGTCCGCGCCGATGTCGACCGTGCGGATCGTGACCGGCAGCCCGCTGAGCGCCTTGACCACCTTGCTGTAGGCCTCGTACTGCTCCTCCTCGCCCGGCAGGCGGCCGGCGCGGTTCATGAACAGGAACTCGCTGCGGAACAGTCCGACACCCACGGCGCCGGCATCGAGCACCGCCTGCGCGTCGCTGGGCAGCTCGATGTTGGCCAGGAGCTCGATGGCGTTGCCGTCGAGCGTGACCGCGGGCGTGTGGCGCAGCCGGTCGAGGCGCGCGCGTTCGAGCTCGACCTGGCGTTGGCGGAAGCGGTACTCCTCGAGCACGATGGGGGAGGGATTGACGATCACGACACCCGCGTCGCCATCGATGATGATCCAGTCGTCCTGCGTGACGATGCGGCTCGCCTCACGGGCACCGACCACGGCCGGGATGTCCATGCTGCGCGCGACGATCGCGGTATGCGAATTGCGCCCGCCGACGTCGGTGACGAAGCCGGTGAACACGCTGCGCCTGAATTTGAGCATGTCGGCGGGGGCGATGTCGTTGGCCACCAGGACGAGCGGGTCTTCGCCGGCGAAGTCGCGCTGGCCCTGGGGCGGCGGATTGTCGAACGAATCGCCGCCCAGGCGCCCGAGCGCGGTGATGACGCGTTCGACCACCTGCTCGAGGTCGGCCTTGCGGTCGCGCAGGTATTCGTCCTCCATCTCGTCGAACTGGCGCGCGATCACCTCCAGCTGCGACGACAGGGCCCACTCGGCGTTGTAGTGGCGCTCGACGATCCACTGGCGCGTCGCCTCCGACAGGGTGTCGTCCTGCAGCAGCATCAGGTGGACGTCCAGCAGCGCCACGAGCTCGTCGTGGGCGTCCTCGGGCACGTCGCCCTTGAGCGCGGTGAGCTCCTCGACGACCAGGTCGCGGGCGGCGCGCAGCCGCTTGACCTCGGCTTCGATCATTCCGGGCTCCACGTAATAGTGGGCGACGTCGACGCGGCTCGACGCGACGAGCACCGCACGCCCGATCGCGACGCCGCGCGAGACGGGAAGACCGAACACCTGAATGCTCACGAACCGACCTCCGGAACCGCACGCCGGACGCCCACTGGCGCCCCGGCGGGTTCGAACAGTCAATGTAGCAGCAAGGCTGCCCGCCGCCGCGCGCCGAACCGGGCGTTTGCCCGAGCCGTGTCACGCACCGGTCACCGGCGGTTCACGCCAACGTCACGGCGGCTGGCCACCATCGCGGGCAACCCCTGGGAGCCCTCGAATGAGCGAATTCTTCTCCACGTCCTCGCGCGCGACCCTCGCCGTGGTCGAAGCCAGGCGCCGCACCGACCGCCCCGCCGGCCGCTCGCAGCGCTCGCATGTCGCCCCGACGCTGCAGGTCGCGTGGGCCAGCCACCTCGACGACGTGCGCGCCGCCCAGCGCCTGCGCCACCAGGTCTTCGTCGACGAGATGGGCGCCCGGCCCACGCCCGTCGCCGGTGCTCCCGCCGGACACGACGTCGACCTGTTCGACGAGTTCTGCGAGCACCTGATCGTGCGCACCGCGCCGGTGGCCGACGAGCCAGGCGAGGTGGTGGGCACCTACCGCGTGCTGACCCCCAGCGCGGCGCGGCGCGCCGGCAGCTTCTACAGCGACACCGAATTCGACCTCACCCGCCTGCGGCCGCTGCGCGAGCGCATGGTCGAGCTCGGCCGCAGCTGCGTGCACCCGGACCACCGCTCGGGCGTCGTGATCCTGGCGCTGTGGGGCGCGCTGGCCCAGTTCATGGAACATAACGCGATGGAGACGGTCATCGGCTGCGCCAGCGTGTCGATGCGCGACGGCGGCCACTGCGCGGCCAGCCTCTGGGCGCGCCTGCGCGAGACCCACCTGGCGCCGGTCGACCTGCAGGTGCGCCCGCGCGTGGCGCTGCCGGTGGACGACCTCGACCAATCGCTGGATGTCGACCCCCCCGCGCTGATCAAGGGCTACCTGCGCATGGGTGCGAAGGTGCTGGGCGCGCCGGCCTGGGATCCGGAGTTCAACACCGCCGACCTGCCCCTGCTGACCCGCGTGGCCGACATCCCGACCCGCTACCAGCGCCACTTCCTGGCCTGATCCGCCGCCGGGTGCGCGCGCCGGCTGGCGCTGCACCCGCGGCGCCGGCTACTGGCCTTCGCCGAACTTGTCGTTGACGAGCGCGGACAGCGCGGCGGTGGCCTGCTGCTCGTCCTCGCCGTCGGTCTCGAGTTCCACCTCGGCGCCGAGGCCGGCAGCCAGCATCATGATGCCCATGATGCTCTTGGCGTTGACCCGCCGGCTGTTGCGGGTCATGAAGACCTCGCACTGGAAGCTGCTGGCCAGCTTGGTGAGCTTGGCGGAGGCGCGGGCGTGCAGGCCCAGCTTATTGCTGATGACGAGAGTGGTTCGAATCATTCGAGAGGGGAGTTTGGACCTGGTTCTGCGGCCGCGTCTGTCCGACCTGCATCACGCCCTGCGAGGCGCCGGACAGCGCGCGGGCGACCAGCGCCTCGAGCGGCTCGCCCAGGTAGCACAGGGAGCGCCACAGCATGGGCACGTTCACGCCGGCCACCACCCGCACGCTGACGCCATCGGACAGCCGCTGGGCGACGTTGCACGGCGTGGCACCGAACACGTCGGTCAGCACCAGCACCTCGGGGGCGTCGAGCCGGGCCAGCGCGGCGCGCGCCAGGGCTTCGACCGCCTCGGCCGACATGCCCGGATCGACATCGATGGCCTCGAAGAGGTGCCCCTTCTCCGCATAGCAGTGCCCGGCGACGGACAACAGCGCCGAGGCGAGGGGGGCATGAGCGATCAGCAGTACAGCAGCCACGTGGACGGATTCCGGACGTCGTGAATCGACGCAAACAAAAGATTATCGGCCTGGAAGCCGGCCGAACCTAGTACACACTCTCCGCAAGCGGGCTCGCGGCGGGCTTTTCGTCGGCCTTTTGCACGATTCGACGGGTCGGACACCAGGCGCGCACGCTCTTGAGGCTCATGTTGGGTCGGCCGCTTCCCTTTCCAGGTCGAAGCGCAGGCCGTCCTCGAACGGCCGCAACGCGGCGTCGGGCAATGCGGCGCCGACGGCGCTCGCCTGGAATACCCGCGTCCCGCGCGCGAACACGCGGATCGCCTCGTCGACGGCCTGGCCGTCCGGCCGCCGCCCATGCAGCAGGGCACTCGAGTTTCCATTGAACGGGGTGATTCCATGGAGGTTCAACGCGCGAGCCGGGGCCGCCGCCGACCGGATCGCCCCCTCGGCACTGCCGCGCAGCGCGAACAGCACCGCGTCCACACGGGCCGGATCACCGACATCCGCGGTCGCCACGCCGTAGGTGACGCCCCCGGCCTCGCACGACAGCATGAACAGCTTCAAGGGCACGCCGGCGACGGTGACGTCGCGCTGGAAACGCGATGGGCGGCAGGGCAGCTCTGTTACAAGTTGGGTGCCCGGGAGCGCGACGCTGCGCCAATCGAAGGGCGGGGCGCACCCCGCCAGGGCCTGCACGACCCCCAGCGCCAGAAGGGTTCGGCAAAACCGGCTTCCGGGTTGATCAAGGGGTGTATCCGAATGTTTTTTCCTGGGCATTCCGTCATCATGCGGGTTAGTGCACGGTTCGACGATGCGACTCACCCTCATTGGGGATGGAGTCCCCCGGCAACGCTGTGCACCATGGCTCACTTCAAGGAAGCAATCGCGACATTTTGTAACCGATGCAACCGCTGATGGACAATGGGGCCTCGCCGGGATTCGCTCGCGGCGCGTGAAGGAGGGATCAAATGACAATGACACTGGCATCGAGCCGACAGACCATGACCGACCCGGTTTCCGAAAAGCCCCGGATGGAGCCCGACGACGGCCATTGGCGCGAGATCATCGGCCAGATCGGCACCGAGGTCGGCCTGCCCCTGTCGGCTGCGCTCGAGCGTGTCACCGTGCTCGCGACCACCGGCAAGATCGACCGCGCCGGCCTGCGCATGCTGCGCGAGGAAATCGAGCGCGCGCGCCGCGCCGGCATGATCGGCCAGCAGCTGGCCCGCTTCGCCTCCGGCCGCATCCGCCAGTCGCCGGAACAGATCAGCGTCACGCAGATGCTGCGCGAGGTGCTGCTGCAGCGCGGCCGCGAGGCGACCGCGCGCCAGCTCGAGATCATGCAGGCGCTGAAGCCGGCCGAGGTGGTCGTCGACGCCACGCTGCTGCACACGCTGCTGCAGGCGATCGTCGACTGGAGCCTGGACCTGGCCCGCAAGAGCATCGAGTTCAAGCTCGACGTCAAGGCCTGGCCGCCGTACGCCCGGCTCACGGTGCGCTTCGCGCACGCCAGCTCCGACGCGTCCGATCGCCTGACCCCGATCGGCACGCCGCTGCCGTCGCTCGACACGATGTCGTGGCGCCTGGTGCAGCAGGTGTCGTGGACGCTGGGACTGGTGCTGGACCGCCTGGTGTCCGACGACGAGACCACGCTGACCATCGAGTTCCCGCGCACGGTCCACGACGAGATCGAAGGCGTCAGCGTCGTCGAGATCGACCAGGGCTTCGGCGTGTCGGACAACTCCAAGCCGTTGGCCGGCAGCCACGTGCTGGTGGTGGCGGGCGCGCGCGAGATGCGCTCGATCATCAGGGAGTCGATCCGCCACATGGGCCTGCTGGTGGACTTCGTCAACAGCGTGGAGGAGGCCGAGGAGTTCTGCCGCGACGCCCTGCCGCACGCGATCATCTATGAATCGGTGCTGGCCAACGACCGTTTCAAGAAGCTGCGCGTGGGCATCTCCAGCGAGTTTCCGTCGTTCGTGTTCATCGAGGTCGCGCCCGAGGGCAACGCGCTGCGCCTGTCGACCGTGGGCAGCGACACCGGCGCGATGATCGGCCGCGACGCGGTGATCCAGTCGCTGCCGTCGGCGCTGATCTTCGAGCTGTCGCGCACCATCTAGCGCCCCGCCGGTCGCGCCGGCGGCTAGTGGCCGAAGACGGCCTTCAAGATCGCGCTGCCGGTGCCCACCGGGTCGGCGCGGATCTTCTTCTCTTCCTGGCCGATCATGAAGAACAGGCCGTCGAGCGCCTTGCGCGTGACGTACTGCTCAACGTTCGCGTCCTCCGGCTTGACCAGGCCGAACGCCGAGCCCTTGCTGGCGACGGCGTCGTACTTGGCGGCCAGCGACACCTTGCGCGTCTCGGCGGTGACGATGGGCAGGAACTTGACGCCCAGCGGGGCACGCGTCTTGGCGGCGAAGAAGTCGGTGACCGAGGTGTCGTTGCCGCGGACGATCTTGACGGCGTCCTCCACCGACATCGTGTGCACGGCGTCGAGCAGCAAGGGCCTGGCTTCGGGCACGGCCGACTCGGCCGCGCGGTTCATCGAGTTGACCAGGTCGTCGACGCGCTTCTGCTGGCCGAGCGCGCGCAGCATCGAGGCCGCGCTCTTGAGCGCGCCCGGCAACGGGATGCGCACCTGCGGGTTGTCGAGGAAGCCGCCCGGCTTGCCCAGCAGCGACACCGCGCTGGCCGCGCCCCGCTCCAGCGCGGCGCGCACGCCGGATGCGGCCTCGGTCTCGCCCAGCGCGAAGGCGCGGGTGGACTCGCCCAGCAGCGCCAGGCCGGCCGCGCGGGCGAGGACGAGCGTGGCGAGGGCCGGCGTAAACTGACGTCGTTGCATTGCGGGATCCCATGAAGTTCGTTCGTGCACTCGCCCTCGCTGCCCCCGTCGCATTCGCGTCGGGCCTCGGGCTGGCGCTTCCCATGCTAGTCGCTTGCAGCCGCGTCGAACAGGCGCCCGCGGTGTCGTACACGCTGCTCGACGGCCACCCCGGCGAGCTCGCCGCGCTGCGCGGTCGCGTGGTGCTGGTCAGCTTCTGGGCCACCGACTGCGCGCCGTGCGTGCAGGAAATGCCCGCGCTGGTCGCCAACTGGCGCAGGTTCTCCCCGCAGGGCTTCGAGACGCTGGCCGTGGCCATGCAGTACGACCCGCCGGCGCTGGTGGCCAATTTCGCGCAGTCCCGCGCCTTGCCGTTCGGCGTCGTCATCGACAACACCGGGGAGATCGCGCATCGCTTCGGCGGCGTGCAGTTCACGCCGACGTCGCTCCTGATCAACAAGCGCGGCGAGATCGTGCGCCGCTGGGTGGGGGCGACGGACTTCGCGGCGCTCGCGCCGCAGATCGCCGACCTGGTGGCCGAACGCTAGTTCGCCGGGCCCATGTCCAGTGACAGCGTAGCGAAGAATACGAGGCACAGCGCCGATTTCAGCGGGGCCTTTTTCGAAGTTGTCGCGACTTCGAATCGAAGAAGCTGAGACTAGCTTTTGGTTGGGCCTGACCGTCCCGCTTCGCGGAGTTTGCGATCTAGCCCGGGGCGCGCTTCCCCGACACCGATGGCCGGTCAAGCAGTCGCCACATCTCGCCGGCCACCGCCGTCGGCTTTGATCGATCCTTGGAATCGCCTTTTGCGTTGCGCGACCAGCGGCTACAGAATGTCAGCCATGGGCAACGTACGAAAGCGCAGGACGCCATCGGCAACGTGGTCGTTGGGCCCGCGTCGGTGCCAAAGAGCCTGCAACATTCGCACCGAGCCGCTCGAGTGGGACAAGGCTTCGGGGTTGAGTGAGGAATTTGAGCAGGAGATGCGAGATTGGGACGAATCCGGCTGCGTTGGATGCGGGCGCTTTGGGGACCCTCAGCCCGTGCCGCACATTTGCTTGCGTGCGAAGCTCGCGCTCAGAGCAAGATTTCCGCGCCGGGATATCAAGCGCTAAGGAAACTCTTCCGCTAGTACCGTGCACGGGCATACGAATCGCATCGCTGCGGTTAACACTTCGACGGGCCGGCCTTTACACGCCTGCGCGCTCGTTGACGCGGTTGCGCCGCGCGGGTCATCGTCAAAGGGTTGACGGTGGCAATCGGTGCGATCGTGGCGAACCAGTCCTCGCGACCTAACGCCCGCACCACGCGTACCAATGTGTGCAGAGTCGATCCGCGGCCCGACTCCAGTGCTTTTAGTGCCGATAGGGAGACGCCTGCACGGGCAGCCAAGCTGAATTGATCGATGTCGCGCAATAGACGCAGCGCACGGAGCTTTTCGCCAACATCAGCCTCGATCTCTCCCGGGGTCAAAGCTGGTGGCCGTTGGACTGAGGACATGCCGCTTTCCATAAAGGTTTCAAAAGAAGCCCTTGCTCTTCAAATGCCAGCGTATTGGGTGGATTTCGAACCATTATGGCGAAGTGTTGTGGATTGATTTTTGCGGAATGAGGTCAGAAGAATTGGCCTTGCGACGTAAGTGCGCGACTATCAGACTACAGCAGGCCAAGGCCGACCCGCGCAGGAGGCAGCCTGCTTCCTCGACGGTAAGATCGGTGTAGCCACTCCCCCGAATTGCGGGCAGATCCCAGCCGACCCGTGCCGCAACTCCCCCTGAACCGCGGGTCAAGTTCAAGTTTTTGGCGATTGCGACCAGCCAAAGCACCTAGAACGTTCAATGCGACCGATCTCAGCTGCGAACCGCTAGGTCAGAGCCATCTGAACTCATAGGACTAGGTTACCCTCTCGACTGCAACTCGACAGCACGCAAGAGGCTGTCAAGGGCGTATGTGGGGAAGATTGGTGGAGGAGTAGATGGGCATCGGTTTGGACAGCACGCCTTCCGGGAACGGGAGCGGCGCTAGCAGCGACGGTAGTTGCGAGAACCCACGGGGCAGTCTCCTATTGGACCTTCCGGTTCCATTTCGTCGCATTGACGGTGTGTTGCACGTCGAGTCGCAGGCGCATAACGGGATCCATCGGTGGCTCGATAACTTTGGGCGCGTGACAATTTGTGCCCCGCGCGTACCAGACTCACTGATCGATCCGTCAATATTTTGGCTACCCGTCGATGATTTGGTGCAACGCGGCGGGTTGAAGTTGCACGAACTACCCTGGGGATACCATCCTGTCGCACACCTGCGTCATCGAGCCCAAGTTCGCGCACTGTTCCGCCGCCTTATCGGAAGTCATCAATATCTCTGCTTCTCGAATCTTGGATGGGCTGGGGCCTGGGGCAATATCGCAGCTCGTGAAGCGGCGCGATTGCACCGGCCCTATTCAATTTGGCTAGATTGGGTATTGCATGACAAACCCGAACTCGGGGGGGCGGAAAGATCCGGTTGGCATGTCATGCACGCCATTCGCGATTGGCTGGAAAAGCGCAAGTCCATCTCCGCCGTCCGTGGCGCCTCATTGGGGCTATTTCATGGGCAGACTGTCTACGATGCGTATGCGCCAATTTCGCGCAATCCGCACGTCGTGCACAACATTCACCTCAGCCGCCAGGATGTCATCGCTCCCGAGGCGTTGACATCGCGACTAGAGCAGGCTCGAGAACGTGTGCAAATCGGCTACGTAGGTCGAGTGCACGCAATGAAGGGACCTCTGCAATGGATTGACGCGATGGAACGCTTGTCGTTGCAACATCCTGATGGCTTCAAGGCAACGTGGCTTGGCGACGGCCCCTTGCTTGCGGAATGCCGGCGACAAGTAGTTTTACGTGGGCTGGGTGATATCGTGTTCTTTCCGGGCACCGAGCGTAATCGTTTCAAGGTGCTTGGATTCCTTCAATCGCTCGACCTGTTTGCGTTCTGCCACCTGACAAGCGAATCGCCTCGCTGTTTGATAGAGGCGTTGATGTCTGGCGTGCCCATCGTAGGCTACGACAGTACATATGCGCGCGAACTCGTGGTCGGGGCTGGTGGCGGCGATTTTGTGCCTGTTGGCGATGTCAGGAACCTGGCGAACAAACTGGCCAACCTACTTGCGAAAGCGTCGGTGCGCAGAGCCATGTCAACAAGTGCACGCACCGCGGGCGAGCGCTTTTCTGACGAAGCAGTGTTTGCCCACCGTAGCGAGCTGATCAAGCGCCATCTGGCAGTTAACTCGCCGTCACCGCCATTGGCATCACGGGGGCGAGAGTCGTCAGCCCGCGTACCGGCGAGGTCACTGCGTGGCGAATGAAATCAGACCGCTTGGTGCCGCTGTCCGCGAGGTGGAGATTCAACTCGTCGGACTTGGGAGGGCTCAGCCTGAACGACGTGATGTGCGGTTGCTGAGGCAGTTGGACCTCGCGCCGTGAGCGCGACGTTCGCGACTGGCGAACGGGCCTTTTGGGCATGGCGTCAGCCTCGAAGAACGCTCGTTCTTCGTCTCGCTCGGCGAGCGCATCGCGGCACTGCGCCGCGAGCACGGCGTCACGCAGGTGCAACTGGCCGAGGCCCTCGGCGTGTCGCAGCAGACGATGCAGTCCTACGAGGTCGGCCGTCGTCGCATCCCCGTGTCGGCCCTGCCGGCCGTGGCGCAGACGCTGGCCGTGTCGCTCGATGAGCTGTTCGGCGAAGCGCCCAAGCCGGCTCGTGGACGCCGTGGCCCGGTGCCGCAGTGGCAGGAGCAGATGGAAGCCATCGCCAAGCTGCCGCGTGCGCGGCAACGCTTCGTGACAGAGATGCTGCAGACGGTGCTCGCTCAGTCGAGTCACTGACCGCCCGCCGCATCCAAGCGGCTTTTAAGCCCCGCCGCAGCGGGGCTTGGCGGAGCGTTTTCTCTTTTGAAGAACAGGCAACGACAGCGCGTCGCGCCGTCAGTCCTGCAGCTTCCTCAACCTGTGTTCACGCTCCAGCGCGCCCTCACCGCACCGGCGTTGGCACTTGGGGCACTGGTAGACCACTCGTTTCTGCATGTCGTGGCCGATGACGCCCATCTGGCCACGGCACGCGTCGGTCGGGCAGTCATAGAAGTGGCGGTCGGGGTGCGGTCGTTTCATGGCGAGCTCCTTCGTAGTCGAGGCGCTCCAAGCCGAGATGCGGCGACGCTGTACCCGTGGGCGACATTTTCTCTCGCTCTCGCCCCTCGCGCAACGAGCGCCGGCAGCACGAAGACGAACCGCGTGTTTTGAATCAAACCGACGCTCCGGGCCTCGGGGCGCCACGCCGATTCCCCACAAAGTCTTCAACCGCGCTACGCTGGCATCCCGTCGTCTTCGATGGAAATACCCATTTCGAGTCTCCTCGCCACGCCGTCGATCAACCGTCATTGCCTCGATATCGCCGGCCACCACGACAACCGGCCAGACGCGCAACCGCGCCGTTTCGATCGCCCGGCCGACGCGCTGCTCGCGCGCCTGGACGCCTTCGAGCTTGAACTGCTGGTCAAGCTGCAAACAATCGAATCGTCCGCGCCGTTGCCGGCGCCGCGGCTGTCCCCCAGCGAGATTTTGCGACTCGTCATCAGCACAGCCCTGGCCTGCATCGCAATCGCTGGCGCCTGGCTGTGGCTGCATTGATCGAACTACTAACCGGCCGCTGAGTTTCCCGGCGCGGCCTTCGGCTCCAGTTCAGGATTCAACCGCAGGCAGTGCCCGATAATCTGAGGCGCAGACTTGATGGCCGTGTCGATCGCTTGATCGACACGGCGTTGGTTATCTGCGCGCGTCGAGTCCTCTTTACTCATCAGCAGCGCGGCCGTCCCGACCGATGCCGCCGCCAAAAATCTTGATGACTTCCGCTTGCTGCGCCAGTGTGCGGCGCAACTCGAACACGTCGCGCTCAATGCCTGCCACCGCCATCGGCATCACGTCCGTGAAACTCATATGCCCGAGTACCGCCGACGTCACGACATGGCGAATGAACTCGGATCGATTGGTACCGGTCCTCTCAACGTGGGATTCCAACTGCTCGAACTCGGACGGGCTCAGCCGGAACGAGACGATGTGCGGTTGCTGAGGCGGCTTGACCTCGCGCCGTGAGCGCGGCGTGCGGGACTGGCGAACGGGCTTCTTGGGCATGGCGTATACATGGTAATACGCTGCAAGCCCTTGTTCTACAGCCGCTTTTGGCGCTCGGCCGAAAAGCAATGGCGTATACGGCACGCGCTGTAAACATGCGCCAACCCGCATCCCGCAAGGCTTGGGCGCCGTATACGAGACTGCACGTAGTCGTGCGTCATGTGTGGGCAGTTTTAGAGGGGCCCCGGCGTCCTCGCCGGGGTTGTCTTTGAACCCTCGATAGCAGGCGCTTTCGGCCACGTCGGAGGTAAAAGGCAAGCATGGCACCAGGCTCCTTTAGCGAGCAATGACGCGACGTCGAAATCAATCCTCCCTGGCGACTATCGACTTGGATACCTCAAGCTCGAAATCTATTGACATCGCCTTTAGATCTGCCAATTCGACCACTGTTGGTTCCGTGCATGATTCTTGGTGCTGAACCCCCAAGACTTCCAGTGCTTCCCAAAATTCCGAATACACGCGTCGAAAGGTGTCGGGAATGTCGTCTATCGAAGATACCAAGGATTCGATTTGACTGGCGAATGCGACAAGACTTCGTGCCGAGGACAATTGCGACTGTCTGATCAAGTCTCGCAGCAAATACAAGCGTTGCAAGTCGTTCATCTCAAGGTCCTCCTCTGACCGTCACTACTTTTCCGGTAGTGTCATTGACAATGACTGTCACGTTGTTCGCCGAACTGTAGTATGCCGACGCGCCACCGTAACTCTGCCTGACAGTGCCATTCGCAATCGCATCTTCGACCACCGACGGTACATAGCCTCGTTGCTGCATTCGGTCGAGGGCGTGCCCCGAATAGTCGCGCCCGCCGATAGTGGCAGGAGAATTGACTGCGCCGCTTTCAGCGCCAGCAATGTTCAATTCCCTATTGCCTTTGACAACGTTTCCGTCAAATTGAGATATATCTCGCCATCCCCCGGTTCGTCCAACCGGCGTGCTGGCATCTACAGCATTTGCAGCGCCCCGTTCAAAGCTACCGGCAACTCCAGCAACGCTCGCAATTTGCGCAACCATCGCGGCTTGGGCTAGGTGATGATAACCCTCCGCAATATTGTCACCCCAAGCTTCAATACATTTGTTCCCTGTAGCTGCCGCGGTATTCTTGACCATGTCCCCCATGATCTCGGCGCAGAACGAAGGATCTTGTATGCATGCAGCATCGACGGACGTAAAGAACAGGCCGCTGAAATCGCTTCGATTCAGCGGACTGCCGCCGACGTAGCCGAAGGTATTGATGCCACCGCCGAGCCCGATGGGATCGCTCTGCGTGTATCGCCCGAGGGCCGGGTTGTAGTCCCGATTGCCGTTGTAGTACCAACCCGACTCCGAGTCAGCTACCTGACCCGGAAAACGCGGGTTGTAGGTGTAGACGCCCAGACTGTTGGGGTTCGAATTGGCCTGGGTCTGCCCGAAGGGCTCGTTGGCGCCCCAGGACCACACGATGGCCTGGTCGGCCGGGCGCACGATGACGCGCGCGGTGTTGAGGTGGTCGGCGTAGACATAGGACACCGTGGTCTGGCCGATGGCCAGTTGCGTCAGCGCCGCTACCGGCATGTCGCCCAGATACACCGTCTCGTAGACGGCCTTGCCGGTGGCGTCGTACTCGCCCACCAGGTGACCTGCTTCGTCGTAGACGTAGCTCGCCACGCCAGTGGTGATCACCGTCGAGGGCCCGGCCTTGTAGACGCGTTGCTCGAACGCGTTGTAGAGGTAGCTGAAGGTGTTGCCCGAGCGCAGCGCCGTTTTGAGGCGCCCGCGGCCCGAGTAGGTGTACGTGCCGTTGGCGTCGCTCGTCAGGTGGCCTGCCGTGTCGTAGCCTTGCGCCGTCGCGCCGCCGGCGGCCGTGGCCACGTTGGTGTACCAATTGCTCGTGGGAGCGACCGTGTCGGCGTAGGGGGTGCCATTGATCGTGGTCTGCGTGCGGTTGCCAGTCGGGTCGTAGGTGTAGCCGTAGTTGTTGCCACCGGTCAGGCTCGTGCTGACCAGTCGATCGAGCCCGTCGTAGCCGAAGATCTGATCCCAATTCGTCGGGGTCGTGTGGCTGTAGCCCACGATGCGTCCGGCCGCGTCGAACGCCAGCGTGCGCAGGACGCCGGCGGCGATGCCTGTGCCGCCGGGGTTGCCCAGCGGATAGCTGACCAGGCGGCCATAGCCGTCGAAACTGCGTTGGTACGGCACGGCGCCAGTGCCCCACACCCAGCTCTTGGGTTGGCTCAGCGCGTTGTACGACAGGCCGCTGAGCACCTTGGTCACGACGCCGTCAGCGCCGGTCACGCTCACGTCGTTGATCCGGCCAGCGGTGTCGTAGCCGTAGGTAACGATGGCGCCGCTGGGGTAGGTGACCGAAGCGAGCTTGCCAGTTGATGTTCCCGATGAGCCCCACGCATAGCTGAGCGTGAAGGTGCGCTGCGCGTCGGACGGTCCACTGACCTGCGTCTTCGTGACCACGCGGCCCAGGCCGTCGTAGACGAACGACGTGCTACCGGACTCGTCGGTGACGCTGGTCAGGTGGCCCTTGCCGTAGGTGCCCGCGTCATAGCCCATGACGATGCCCGTGCCACCATCGCTGTAGGAGACGGTGCTCAGCCGATCGAGGGCGTCGTAGGTGTAGGTCGAGGTGCGTCCGCGCGAATCAACAGCCGTGTGCAACAAGCCGTTGTCGTAGAAGGTTCGCGTCGAGGCGCCGGTATCCGGACTCGTGAGGGCGGTCGCGTTACCCAGGCCGTCAATCGTGAAGCTCGTGGTCAGGCTACGTGGATCAGTGACGCTCGCAGGCTGGTCCTGCAGGTCGTAGGCCAGGCCAATGACCGGAGCTGCCTGCCCCGTGGCAGGCACCGGCTGCGTGATCTTCGTGTTACGAGACAGGCTGTCGAAGGCCTGCTGCGTGACGGCGGCGTTGGCGTCCGTGACCTGCGTGAGGTTGCCTTGCGCGTCGTACTGGTAGTTCCACTGCAGGGCAGCCGCTGGTTGGACCGAGCCATCCGCGCTGATCTGGATCAACGTCGCCGTCGACACGCTGGCCGAATTCGTGGCGTCGCCACCATAGCTGGCCGTGATGACGTGCAGGCCGCTGGTCAGCGTCTGCGCCCAGGTGGCCGCACCACTCGCGACTGTCGAAGTGTGCAACACCGTCGCACCATCGCGGAAGAGGACGTTGCCAGTGGGGTTCGAACCCGTGACAGTAGCGGTCAAGGCAATCGATGTCGTCGGCGTTGCCGCGACCGCCGAAGACGAGAGGGAGGTCGTCGAGGTGGCCCCCGTCACGTTGACGGCGGCTTGCCCAGAACTGGTCGAGTTGTTGGTGTCACCCGAATAGGTGGCGCTGTAGACGTGCCCGGCGGCCGTCGATGGCGTCAAGCTGTAGCTCGCCTGGCCGCTGACCAGCGTCACGGGGCTGCCCAGACTCGTGGCGCCGTCCTTGAACTGCACAGTACCCGTCGGGCTTGAGCCAACGACGCTCGCCGTCAGCGTCAGTACGCTGCCCGTTGCGATCGGATCGGCGCTCGGCGCGAGGGAAGTCGTCGTGCTGTGCAACGTGGAATTGACGGTTTCCGTCACAGCGCCCGACGTAATCGCGCCATAGGTTCCACTGCCCGAATATGCTGCTGTCAGACTGTGCGTACCGGCTGTGCCGAAGCTCGTTGCCAGCGTCGCCACACCAGCAGCAATTGTGCCCGTTCCGAGGTTCGTCGACCCATCCCAGAAAGTCACCGTACCGGTCGCTGCCGAGGGTGTAACGGTGGCCGACAGCGCCACACTCTGTGACTGGGAAACGGTACTCGGTGTCGCGCTCAACGTGACTGCGGCCGGCAGCAGTACTATTTCGGTGAGCGTCGCCGAGGTGCTTCCTGCGTTGCGGACATCGCCCGAGTACGTCGCGATGATTGGGCGCGAGGCAGCGCCGGGGTAACTTGTACTGACGCTTGCTTGCCCTGCGCTCAGCGCCACCGAACCAATGCTGGCGCCACTGCTGGTGAAGGTGACCGTACCCGTCGGGCTCGATCCAGTGACGGTGGCCGTGTAAGTGACGCTGGTGTTGGTTGTCGTTGGATTGGCGCTGCTGGTCAGCGAGGTCGTTGTCGCAGGTGGATTGGTAACCACTTCAGTCAGCGTCGCAGAGGTGCTGCCCGCATTGGTGGCGTCCCCCGAATACGTCGCGATGATCGGACGCGACGCGGCGCTGGCGTAGCTGGTGCTGATGCTTGCCTGACCTGAGCTCACTGCCACCGAACCCAGGCTCCCGCCACTGCTGGTGAAAGTGACCGTGCCGGTGGGGCTCGAGCCCGTGACAGTGGCCGTGTAGGTCACGCTCGTGTTGATCAGCGTCGGGTTCGCGCTACTCACGAGGGCCGTCGTCGTTGTCTTCTTGTTGACGGTCTGCGTCAGCGCGCTCGACGTGCTGGTGGCATAGGTCGTGTTGCCCGCGTAGACGGCCGTCAGGCTATGTGAGCCGGTTGTGCTGAATGTCGCGGCGAAGGTGGCCACGCCCGAGGCGAGCGTGCCCGTGCCCAGCGTCGTCGTGCCGTCCTTGAAGGTGACCGTGCCCGCGGCCGCAGACGGCGTCACCGTCGCTGTCAGCGTCGTGCTCTGAGCCAGTTGGCTCGGATTGACGCTGCTGGTGATTGCGGTCGTCGTCGAGGTCAATGCGCTGGCCGACGAGCTGGCCAAGCCCAGCACCGTCATCAGAGCGAACATGACCCAGGCGCCAGCCGCGCCACGCCATCCCTTGCGAACCATCATTTGGTCGTCCTCCCGCGGCCACCGCGGCTTTGTCGTTCGTCGTCAAACTCCATAGGAGCCTGCGCTTCAGTCAGTTCAGCGAACGCGAGAGCGACCCCGTGGGCTGCCGCTCCCGAGTCACGGCATCAGTGCATCGCACCCGTCGTGCTCTGGACTCGATTGAGCGCGTCATAGACTCGCGCCACCGAGGACGCCAGGTTGCCCGACGCGTCGCTGACTTGTTCGCTCGTGCGGTTGCCCACGTTGTCCAACACGTAATGCAGCTTGTTGCCAGCGCCGTCGACCACGTCCGTCAGGCGGTGCGCGTCGTCGTAGGTGTAGTTCAGCGTGCTCGCGTTCGGCATCGTCACTGTCTTGAGCAATCCGGTGGACCAGTAGGCGTAGGTCGTCGTCAGGGCGGCCCCTGCGGCCGGCGTCACCGTCTGGGTCTGCAACCAGCCCCGAGGGAAGTAGCTCAGCGTGGTGACCGTGTAGGACCCGTTCTTGAGAACTCCCGCAGCCGCCCACTCACTGGCTTGTTCGTCTAGATGCGAGATGAACCGCTCCAAAACGCTTTCAAAAAGCGGAACAGCCCCTATCGTCGCCCCCTGATCGGAGCTCTTCTTTATGTGCAACTTGTAGGTCGACATCCGAGAATTGCATGTTGCGCGGACGACCTTAGCGAGCGCGACCCAGAACAGGCGCCTGGCCCACAAATCGGGCTCAGCCTCAATGCATCTCGCGATTCGCGAGATGCCTATCGACGCAGAGGCAGAGAACCACTTGCCTTGGCCAGAGAAATGCGTGTAGTAAGCGCGGCCTGAATCGCACGCAAGTCGTGAGTGCAACTCGAGTGCCTTGTCAACGAACGCGTCGATTAGATAGGGCCCCGCTTTCGCTCGACATGTCAGCACCGCAAGTGGATTGATGTCCACGCCGGTGAAATTCATTCCCCGGCTCATTGCTTCGACGAGGGTAGTACCAGATCCCGCAAATGGATCTAGCACGCTAGTGGCATCCGGCTTCGCCAGCCGTATTGCATCCAGCAGCTTCCTGCCAACTGTCAGTTGCGATGTCCACAGCCTCGGCCATCGAATTCATGAATCGCTCGATTTGAGCGGAGACCGAGCGGGGGTTCGCGCGCAGCCGCTCACCGGCGTCGTGTGGCCTTTCCGCAACTCTGTGAGCTCGCATGACGCTTCCTTTCAGGGGTAGCGGTTGCGGTTCAGGCGGGGCAAGCACCCGCGCGGTCGGAGAGCAACCTCGGTCGACCAATTTTGCAGGGGTATGGTCATCCTTCCGAGGCTCATGGCGCGAGCCAGTGCCGGACGTGCTCTTCGCCGTGCAAGCTCTCTCGATGACGTACCCGCCGACGAGCGTGCGACGTCGTGACTACAACATTCGATGCCTCCGGCGACTTAGCGCTGACCGTGAGGTGAGAATCGCGAGATGTTGTTTGTCAAGACGATCGAGTGGTTCAAATCGACACGGCATTGAAGGACGGTGCCATCCGCGTCGCCTTGAAGAATCGATTTCGTGCCTCGGTCGAAGCATATCTGGCAAACGTAGTGGGCGGGCGTAGATTCCTCAAAGTCGCGCACGTCGGCGTAGACGAAGGCGCCGGACGTACCTCCTCGAGGACGTAGTTGTCTCGTTCGGCAAGACGCTTCTCGGCTGCTCTGAGCTGGTCCGTCGACGCACGAAGCTCTGCTTCGATCTTTCGCAGAGTTTGTGACATATCGAGGGCGCCCATATTCGCATCCGCCAGTTGCTGCGACAGTGCGCCGATCGCTTGTTTGAGCTTCGCATCGTCGCACGCTGCAAGTACGTCGGTGGCCAGTTGGATGCCGAGACGCATTGCGGTGAGGGCTGGGACAATGTCCATGGGAAATTCCCTTCTTAGGTTCAACGCGGTCGGATTCGCAATCGTGCCACGAACATAGTCGCACGCATCTCGGCGACCATGCTGGCGAGCAGATACCAGGCCGGTTCCGTCATTCCGCCGTGCCTCCGTCCTCGCACCTGACCAGCCAAAACGCAACTACTCTGTGCCGGTGACTGGCTGCATGGATAGCGCTCTTGTCCTCGCGAAGTCGCCGACGGCACGAGTCAACCCGGACTCCGCATCATTGCTGTTGCCATCGGCGCTTTGCCGGGACGACAAGATAGCGGCCATCGGCGAGCGTGACGCGGACGCAGTACGAATGGGTGTTGCCCATGTGCCACGGATGTTGGGCCGCGGGGATCAGGAATCCGCCCGATTCAAGGCTTGAACCGGCTTTGACGACCTTGGCCGTTTCACGCGAGATCGTGAGGCCGGGAAATTGCTCCGACTGATGGTCGGGCCGGCTGTGCCACATGCGTCGTTCCCAGATGTCTCCGACGCGAAGCAGTACTGTCGTGCCGATCGACACCCAGCATTTCCTCTGCGCCGTCGAGGTCAAGGCCGGACGGATGAGCTGATCAGCGCCAACCGCGTCCTGCGGGTCGATCACCTTCGAGAGATAGACCAGTACAGAAGGCTCGCTGCGCTTGAGCGACCTATTCGGATAGGCGATCGGGCCAAACCAGTCGATTCGCCAGAAGGCCTTCCCGTCAGGGAACGCATGAATCCTCGGCCGCGCCGAATTCCAGAGTGCTCCCGCACCCGACTCGCTCAATTCTCCATCCCTGTTCCCTCTGTGGGGCTGGCGCTCCCGGGATGGATTCACAGTTCTCGGCCATCCTACCTTAGCGCTATTTTCTCGTATTCTTCGCTATTTTCTCATTTACTTCGATCTGCTGACATCCAGGCCGGCATGCTCGGCCTGCTTGTCCGCGTGGTAGCTCGAGCGCACCATCGCGCCGACGGCGGCGTGGCTGAAGCCCATCTCGATGGCCTTGTCCTCGAACATGCGGAAGGTGTCGGGGTGCACGTAGCGCGCCACCGGCAGGTGGTGGCCGGACGGCGCCAGGTACTGGCCGATGGTGATCATGTCGATGTCGTGGGCGCGCATGTCGGCCATCACCTGCAGGATCTCGTCGTCGGTCTCGCCCAGGCCGACCATGATGCCGCTCTTGGTGGGCACGTCGGGGTGCATCGCCTTGAACTTCTTCAGCAGGTTCAGGCTGAACTGGTAGTCGCTGCCCGGCCGGGCCTGCTTGTACAGGCGCGGCGCCGTCTCGAGGTTGTGGTTCATCACGTCCGGCGGCGCGGCCTTCAGGATCTCAAGCGCGCGGTCGTCGCGGCCGCGGAAGTCGGGCACCAGCACCTCGATGCGGGTGTCGGGCGAGAGTTCGCGGATCTGGCGGATGCACTCGACGAAGTGGCCGGCCCCGCCGTCGCGCAGGTCGTCGCGGTCGACGCTGGTGATGACGACGTACTTGAGCTTGAGCGCGGCGATCGTGCGCGCCAGGTTCTTCGGCTCGTCGACGTCCAGCGGGTCGGGCCGGCCGTGGCCGACGTCGCAGAACGGGCAGCGGCGGGTGCACTTGTCGCCCATGATCATGAACGTGGCGGTGCCCTTGCCGAAGCACTCGCCGATGTTGGGGCACGACGCTTCCTCGCACACCGTGTGCAGGCTGTGCTCGCGCAGGATCTGCTTGATCTCGTAGAAGCGGCTGCTGGGCAGCGCGGCGCGCACGCGGATCCAGTCCGGCTTCTTCAGGGCCTCGGCCGGCACGATCTTGATCGGGATGCGCGACGTCTTGGCCTGCGCCTTCTGCTTGGCGCTGGCATCGTAGGCGGGCGTATCGACGGCGGGGGGATTGGCTTCGGTGGACATTCGGTGCGGCGCCGACCTCGGGAGGACGGCGCGGAAGAGGGTGGGTGCGCGGCGGACAGCGGGTGGCGGGGGCCTCAGCGCGTGAACTGCGCCGCGAGGCGTCGGCCCAGCAGGTCGGCCAGCATCGCCCGGTCGGCGACGACGCCCAGTGTAGCCAGATCGACCGTCTTCAGCCCGGCATAACCGCACGGGTTGATCCGCTCGAAGGGCCGCAAGTCCATCGCAACGTTCAGGGCGACGCCATGATACGTACAGTGGTTGCTCACTTTCACACCCAGGGCGGCGATCTTGCCGAGACCCTGGAACGGGTCGGACAGCGGTCGGTCGTGCCCCAGCGCGGCGTGGCCGAACGGGTCGGCCAGCTTCACGTAGATGCCCGGGGCCCCCGGCACGCGGTGGCCGGTGACGTCCACGTCGGCCAGCGTGCGCAACACCGCTTCCTCGAGCCGGAAGACGAATTCCTTGACGTAGATGCCCATTCGGCGCAGGTCGACCAGCGGGTAGGCGACCACCTGGCCGGGCCCGTGGTAGGTGACCTGGCCGCCCCGGTTCGTCTGCACCACGGGCACGTCGCCGGCGTCCAGCAGGTGCTCGGCCTTGCCGGCCAGGCCTTGGGTGAAGACGGCGTCGTGCTCGACCAGCCAGACCTCGTCGCCCGTGAGCGGCCCGCGCTCGGCGGTGAACGCCTTCATGGCGTCCACGGTCGATTCGTAGGGGACCCGGCCCAGGGTTCGCAGCAGCGGTGCCCGGGGCGGGGAGACGGTCGTCATCGAGCGGCAGGTCCTGCAGGCGCAGGAACGCGCCGAGTGCCCGATTTTAGGGCGGCGGGCGCGCGGCCGCTCAGGTCGGGGTGATCTGCTTGAGCCTGAGCAGGCGCTTGTAGTCGCGCGAGGCGCGAAAGGCCTCGAACTCGACGTCGATCGCCGCGCGGTCGACCGTCTCGAGCTTGCGTGCCAGGCAGGCAAGCACGAACGCCTGTTCGTCGCCGTACTTGTTGACCGACCAGCCGATGCCGCCGGAGTTGGGACAGCCGGGCCAGAAGGCGATCCAGCGCCAGTCCGGATATTCCTTGTCCTCGCGCCGTCGCACCGCGTGGACCAGGCGCACGCCCACCACGCCCGAGGTGTTGCGGCTGGTCATGCGGTTCTTCATGCCGATCGGTGGCGGCAATTCGGCCAGGGTCGCCTTCACCCATTTCCGGGCGGCGGATTCCGCCCTGGACCAGGTGCCGAACTGCTTCAGCGTGAAGTTCTTCTGGTGAAGCTTTTTCTGCCGGACGATGCGCGCCATGACGCATTTCTCGGTCTCGTTTCTGGTGAGATGCATGAAGCCTCTGAGCGTCGCTTCCCCACCTGGGTGTCACAGAACGAACTTGACCATCGGATGCGCGGTCAATGTCCGGTACAGCTCATCCAGCTGCGGACGGCTGGTGGCTGTGACCGTGATCGTGATGCCCAGGTAATTACCCCCCTTGCTGGGTCTGGTCTCCACCGTCGAGTGATCGAAATCCGGATCGAACCGCAGGGCCACTTCCACGATCGCCGCGACGAAGTCTTCATGGTGCGGGCCCATCACCTTGATGGGAAACGCGCTGGGGTACTTGATCAGCGACTGTTCGGGCGGAATCTCGTGCATGGCGGCCATTACCGTTCAAATGGATTGCGATTGGATCGCACGCTGGTAAGCCTCGTGGAGACGGGCATAAACCGGACCCGGCCGACCGCGCAACGCGCCGTGACCGACCTGTTCGCCGTCGAGACGCGTGACGGCGATGACTTCCTTGGACGCGGAGCTGAGCAGCACCTCGTCGGCCGAATGGACGTCGGCCTCGCTGACCGGGCGCAGGTTGAACGCGATGCCGGTCTCCTCGCACAGCTCGCGCAGCAGCTCGATGCGCACGCCGGCCAGCACGTGTTCGTCGGGCGCCGGCCCGAGCAGCGCGCCCTCGTGCACCACCCAGACGTTGCTCGACGAGCCTTCGGTCAGCCACGGGCCGCCCGGTTCGTCGTCGCGCAGCAGGATGGTCTCGTCGGCGCCCTGGTCGGCCGAGATCTTGCGCGCGAGCACGTTGCCCAGCAGCGACGTGGTCTTGATGTCGGCGCGCTGCCAGCGGAAATCGCGCGCGGTGACGCAGGCCAGGCCCTGCACCCGCTGCGCCGGCGTCGGCAGGGTGCGCTCGCTGGTGGTGACGAACACGGTGGGCGCCAGCCCGACCGGCATCAGGTGCGAGCGCGGCGCGACGCCGCGCGTGACCTGCAGGTAGACCAGCTGGTCGTCGGCCGGAAAGGCGGCGACCACCCTGCGCAGGCGCGCCAGCCAGGTGTCACGGTCCACGTCGAGCTCGATCTCGAGCTTGCCCAGGCTGCGCTCCAGGCGCTCCAGGTGGTCGTCGAAACGGAACATGCGGCGGCCGTAGACCGGGATCGCCTCGTAGACGCTGTCGCCGAACAGGAAGCCGCGATCCATCACCGACACCTTGGCCTGGTTCAACGGCAGGAACTCTCCGTCGAGGTAGCACAGCGAATCGGGCAAGGGGGTCATGGTGGAAGCTCCTGGGCGGGCCGCGGCACGGGCGGCGCCGCGGCACTGGGTTCCCGAACGCGGGGCACGTCGTGAGGACGTTTTCCTTCGCTCAGGTGGCAAGACTACTTGATCCA
The DNA here is from genome assembly GCA_964418745.1 of uncultured Vitreoscilla sp. Taxonomy (GTDB): domain Bacteria; phylum Pseudomonadota; class Gammaproteobacteria; order Burkholderiales; family Burkholderiaceae_C; genus Scleromatobacter. The sequence goes on along the minus strand of CAYQMX010000009.1, from coordinate 194,146 downwards.
GAGCCGGATGGCATCCCATGCGCGGCCGAACAGGCCCGCCTGGGGCACATCCTCCAGCACGGTGAGCGGAATCGTGGCAATGGCGGCGCCGGCGGCATTGGTCACCTTCAGCGAACCGACGCGCTGGCCCCGGGCGAGCGGCGCCACCAGCGGGTCGGTGCGCTCGACCTGGGACTTCAGGTGCTCGCCCTCGCCCTTGGGCACGGCCACGTAGATGGCGTCGGCGCTGCCCAGGCCAACCTGCGCGCGCGCGCCCTTCCACACCGGCACCGGTGGCCCCACCGCCTTGCCGGCCTCGACCAGGCGCACGTCGTCGAAGGCGGTGAAGCCCCAGTTGAGCAGCTTCTGCGTCTCGTTGGCGCGGCCCTGGATCGAGTCGGCGCCCATCACGATGGCGACCAGTCGACGCTTGCCGTTCGGGAAGTCGCGCTGCGCGCTCGCCAGCAGGCAGTAGCCGGCGGCATCGGTGTAGCCGGTCTTCATGCCGTCGACGCTCGGGTCGCGCGCGAGCAGCAGGTTGCGGTTGTCCTGGCGGATGTTGTTGAACTTGTAGTCGCGCTGGGCGTAGTAGTGGTAATACTCGGGGAAGTCGCGGATCACGTGCTGTGCGATCGCCGCCAGGTCGCGCGGCGTGCTGCGATGGCCGGCCTCGGTCAGCCCCGACACGTTCCTGAACGTGGTGGCCTTCAGGCCCCAGGCCTGGGCCTGGCGGTTCATCATCGCCACGGCGGCGTCGACGCTGCCGCCCACGCCCTCGGCCAGCGCCACCGCGGCGTCGTTGCCGGAGTCGACGATCAGGCCCTGCAGCAGGTCGTCGACGCTGGGCGTCATCGTGGTGTCGATGAACATCAGCGAGCCGGCGCCCTTGCGCTCGGCCCAGGCGCGCGGCGAGACCGGCAGCTTCTGCTCCAGGGCCAGCTTGTGTTCCTTGAGGGCGACGAACACCAGGTAGGCCGTCATCAGCTGGGTGAGCGACGCCGGGTCGGCCGAGGTGTCGGCGCCGCGTTCGGCGAGCACCTGGCCCGCGTTCATGTCGACCAGCAGGTATTCGCGCGCGGCGATCTCGGGCGCGGGCAGCGCCTGGCCGAAGGCGCCAACGGCCGCGGCGGCCAGGCCCAGCAGGGTGAGGAATCTTTTCATGGGCGCGCCGACGTCACTCGGCGAAATTGCGCAGGACCAGCTGCTTCAGGAGCATCAGCTGCCCGTGGAAGAAATGGCCGGCGCCGGGCACCACGACGACCGGCAGCGCCTGCGGGCGCGCCCAGTCCATCGAGGCCGACAGCGGCACGATGTCGTCGGCCTCGCCATGGATGAGCAAGGTGTCTGCCGTGACGGGCGGCGTCTGGTGCTTGAGGGTGGACGGGGCGATGAGCACCATCCTCAGAGCCTTGTGGGCGTCCGGAAGTTTCGCGGCGGCGCTCGCCGCGATGTAGCCGCCGAAGGAGAACCCGCCCAGGACCAGCGGTTCGCCGTCGACGCGGTGCGCGGCGATCACGGCCAGCGCGTCGTCGATCTCGCCACGGCCTTCGTCCCAGCTGCCGCCCGAGTGGCCGACGCCGCGGTAGTTGAACCGCACCGTGCGCCAGCCGCGCTGGGTCAGCGCGCGGGCGACGGTGGTGACGACCTTGTTGTCCATCGTGCCGCCCTGCAGCGGGTGCGGATGGCAGACGACCGCGAGGCCGCGCGACGGCACGTCGGTGGTGGTGTCGACGGCGACGCTCAACGGCCCGGCCGGCCCGGCGATCTCGCCGCGCTTGGTGAAGGTGTTCATGGCGTGGGGAAAGGGGGCCGGATCAGCGGCCGACGTCGGGAGGCAGCCGCAGGCGTTCCACCGGCTTGCCGCCGACGAGGTGCGAATCGACGATCTCGTCGATGTCGGCCTTGTCGACGTACGTGTACCAGGTCTCGTCGGGGTAGACGACCGCCACCGGACCACCGGCGCAGCGATCCAGGCAGCCGGCCTTGTTCACGCGGATGCCGCCAGGGCCGGCGAGACCCGCCGACTTGATGCGCGACTTGCAGTGATCGAACCCGTCCTGGGCACCGACGCGCGCGCAGCTGTCCTCGCCGGGCTTGCGCTCGTTGAGGCAGAAGAAGATGTGGTGCTTGTAGTACATGGCCTGCATTGTAGGAACCCTCGGACGGACGCGCTGGGCCGGGCCCCGGACGCCGGTCAGGCGGGCCGCGGCGCGTCGCTGCGCACGAGGCGCCGGAACAGCTCGACCCCGGCCGCGAACGGCCACAGCCAGCCGACCCACTGCGCCAGGCCGTGGAAATGGATGAAGCGGCCCTGTTCCCAGGCCTGCAGGCTGTCGGCGTAGTACGGGTCGGACGGCGCCTGCGCCACCAGCGCGACGTCCACCGACAGCGCCACCAGCCCCAGCGCCGCGGCCGAGCGCGGGCCGAGGAACATGCAGGCGAAGGCCATGAGCGCGCCCAGTGCCAGCCCCATCGGCACCGCGGAGGTGACCCAGCCGAGCGCATGCACCGGCCCGAAATTGAGGGCCGCCGACAAGGTGTTGGCCGCCAGCCCCACCGCCACCGCCAGCGGCACGACGGCGGCGCGGCGCCAGCCCGGCCGCGCGATGGCGAACGCGACCAGGCACGGCCCCAGCAGCCCGAGCGCCACCGCGAAGCCTTCCGCGACCTTGGACATCGTGCCGGTGTTCTCGCCCAGGCTGGCCCACAGCCAGTCGAACCAGGGCGCCAGCGGGTGGTCGGCGAGCAGGTCGTACGCGGCCTCCTGCAGCCGCTCCCAGGTCACGCCCTGGCTGAACGGGACGTTGCGCGGGTACAGGAAGCCGACCGGCCACAGCAGCAGCAGCGCGATCGTGGCGCCGCTGTGCGGCACGAACCAGCGCTCGCGCAGGGTCGACCAGCGCACCCCCGCGCCCGCCGAATGCACCGCGACGGCGAGGCTCAGCCCGGCGCCGGCGCCCAGGGTGTTGAGGGTCCAGTCCATCAGCGACGGATAGCGCCCCGGCAGGAAATGCTGCGTGAACTCCATCGTCCACGACAGCAGCGAGGGCAGGGCGCAGGCGAGGAGGCCGGCCCGCAGCGGGCCGCGGCCGCGCCGCAGCGCGCTGGCGTACGCGAGCGCGCCCAGGGGCATGTAGCCGATGAAGTTGGACCAGTCGTCGAAGCCGACGTGGTACCGCGGCCACGGCGGCACCAGCAGCGCCGCCAGGGGCTGCCCGGCCGGCCAGAACCAGCCGGAGAACGGGTAGAGGCTGGCGTAGACCACCAGGCCGGTGAACACCAGCGCCAGCGTGAGCGCCGAGCTCTCGCGCGGGTGCGCGGGCAGGTTCGCGGGCAGGCGCGGGATGCGCGCGGCGGCGCGGGGCGGCCCGGTCATGCTCAGGGGTGCCCGTGCCGCGCCATGGCTCAGAACGGGCGCACGACGACCAGGACGACGATTGCCGCGAACAGCAGCACCGACATCTCGTTGAACACGCGGAACCAGCGCTCGCGCCGGCGGTTCTCGAGCTTCTCGAAGTTGCGCAGGATGCCGCGACACATGTGGTGGTAGCCGACCGCCGCGACCACCAGCAGCAGCTTGACATGCAGCCACCCCATGTGAAGCCACGCCGGTTGCAGGACCAGCAGGATCACGCCCAGGCCGATCGCGCCCACCATCAGCATGCTGGCGAACCGGTAGAGCTTGCGCGCCATCAGCAGCAGCCGCTCGCGCTCGGCGTGGCTGTCGCTGGGTACCTGGGCGAGGTTGACGAAGATCCGCGGCAGGTAGAACAGGCCGGCGAACCAGCTGGACACGAAGACGATGTGCAGGGCCTTGACCCAGAGATATCCGTTCATCGCGCCATTATGAGCGGCGACCCTGAAGCGGATCCGGGTGCGGCGGCGCCGCAAAAGAAAGAGCCCCGGACTCCACGAGGTGGCGACCGAGGCTGCAAAGCCTTGACGCTGTCATCACGCAAGGCACCTGCTCAGGGAGGAAAAGCAGGGGACAATGTCCTCACGAACATCGTCCGAAACGGAATGTAGCAGATCATCCGACCAGCGCGACAGCAAAACCGAGCGTTGCCGCAGGCTGATGCGTAGATTTGACGTAAAAGGTTCCACCAGCCGTGTCCATCCTGCCCCCCTTTCCCGCCAGCCGCCCGCGCCGCATGCGCCGCGATGCCTTCAGCCGCGAACTGATGCGCGAGCACCGGCTGAGTCCCGGCAACTTCATCCTGCCGGTCTTCGTGATCGACGGCCACAACCAGGTGCAGGACATTCCCAGCATGCCCGGCGTGCGGCGCCTGACGATCGACCGCCTGCTGGGCGTGGCCGAGGAATGCGTGGCGCTGGGCGTGCCCGCTCTGGCGCTGTTTCCGGCCATCGAGCCGTCGCTCAAGACGGCGGACGGCGCCGAGGCGCTGAACCCGGACGGCCTGGTGCCGCGCACCGTGCGGGCGCTGAAGAAGCAGTTCCCCGACCTGGGCGTGATGACCGACGTAGCGCTCGATCCGTTCACCTCGCACGGCCAGGACGGCCTGCTGGACGACGACGGCTACATCGTCAACGACACCACCGTGGCCATGCTCACCCGCCAGGCGCGCGTGCAGGCCGAGGCCGGCGTCGACATCGTCGCGCCCAGCGACATGATGGACGGACGCATCGGCGCGATCCGCGCCATGCTGGAGGCCGACGGCCACCTGCACACCCGCATCATGGCCTACAGCGCCAAGTACGCGAGCGCCTTCTACGGCCCGTTCCGCGACGCCGTCGGCTCGGCCGCCAACCTGGGCAAGAGCAACAAGAAGGTCTACCAGATGGACCCGGCCAACTCCGACGAGGCGCTGCGCGAGGTGGCCCTCGACATCGCCGAGGGCGCCGACATGGTGATGGTCAAGCCCGGCATGCCCTACCTCGACATCGTGCGCCGCGTGAAGGACGAGTTCCGCATGCCCACCTATGTCTACCAGGTCAGCGGCGAGTACTCGATGCTCAAGGGCGCGGCCCTCAACGGCTGGATGGACGGCGAGGCGGTGATGATGGAGTCGCTGCTGGCGTTCGTGCGCGCCGGTGCCGACGGCGTGCTCACCTACTTCGCGCTGGAGGCGGCGCGCGTCCTGAAGCGCGGCGGCTGACGGCCGGCGCCCCCCGATGAACCCGGCGCGCGATCCCCTCCCGGGCGAGCCGAGCACGCGCAGCGGGCGCGCCAGGGCGCGGCTGACCGGCTTGGTCGGCCGAGGCCTGCCGCTGAGCATCGGGTTGATCCTGGCCATCAGCGTCGGCGCGGGCATCCTGGCCTTCGTCTTCCTGAACTCGGCCCCGCCGACCACGTTGACGATGGCCAGTGGCCCCGGCGGCAGCGCTTTCAAGGCCGTCGCCGACCAGTACGCGAAGATCCTGGCGCGCGAGGGCGTCACGTTGAAGATCGTCGCCACGCAGGGCTCGCGCGACAACCTGGCGCGCCTGCTCGACCCGAAGGGCCAGGTCGACGTCGGCTTCGTGGTCGGCGGCGAGGCCGTCCGCAGCGACGCGCCGCGCCTGGTCTCGCTGGGCAGCGTGTCGTACCAGCCGCTGATGGTCTTCTATCGCGGCCGCACCCGGACCCTGCTGTCGGAATTCAAGGGCCTGCGGCTGGATGTCGGCCTCGAGGGCAGCGGTGCGTCCGCGCTGTCGCAGCGCCTGTTCGAGGCCAACGGGATCAAGGACGGCGACGGCACCCGGATCGGCCATGCGGCGCCCGAGGCATCCATCCGGGAACTGCAGGCCGGCCGCATCGACGCCCTGTTCGCGATGAGCGACGCCACGCCCACCGCGCTGATGCGCCAGCTGCTGCGCGATCCGGGCATCCACCTGTTCGACTTCGTGCAGGCCGAGGGCTACGCGCACCGCATCACCTACCTGAACCGGCTCGTGCTGCCGCGCGGGGCGATCGACTTCGGCGAAGACATCCCGGCCCAGGACGTCGCCCTGGTGGCGCCGACGGTCGAGCTCATCGCGCGCGAGAGCCTGCACCCGGCGCTGTCGGACCTGCTGCTGGAGGCGGCGCGCGAGGTGCACGGCCGCGCCGGGCTGTACAAGCACAGCGGCGAGTTCCCGGCGCCGATCGAGCACGACTTCCCCATCAGCGCGGACGCCGCGCGCTACTACGCCTCCGGACGCGGCTTCTTCTACCGCACGTTCCCGTTCTGGATCGCCAGCCTGATCGAACGCATCCTGGCCGTCGTCGTGCCGATGACCATCATCCTGGTGCCCGGCATCAAGATCGCGCCGGCGGTGTTCCGCTGGCGCGTGGAGTCGCGCGTCTACCGCTGGTACGGCGTGCTGCAGCGCATCGAGCGCGATGCGGCGCACCCGGCACTGGACGCCGCGCGCTGCGACGAACTGCTGCGCCAGCTGGACAACGCGGAGGCCGCCGTGATGAAGCTCGCGGTGCCGCCGGCGTACGGCGACCTGCTGTACGACCTGCGCGGCCACATCGCCGTGGTGCGCGAGAACCTGGTCGCGCGGCGGCCGGCCGCCCGACCCTCCCCCGCCGCGGGGGCCCGGGTTCAGGCGTAGGGGTCGGCGAAGCCCAGCCCGGCCAGCACCACCGTCTCGCGCGCCTCCATGCAGGCCGCCTCGGGCCCGTCGTCCTCGTGGTCGTAGCCCTGCGCGTGCAGCGTGCCGTGCACCAGCAGGTGCGCGTAGTGGGCGACGAGGGCTATCCCCTGGTCGCGGGCCTCGCGTTCGACCACCGGGGCGCACAACACCAGGTCGGCCTCGATCTCGGGCTCCTGCACGTAGTCGAACGTCAGCACGTTGGTGGCGTAGTCCTTGTGGCGGTACTCGCGGTTGAGCGCGCGGCCCTCCTCCTCGCCGACGATGCGCACCGTGATCGTGGCAGGCAGCTCGAGGCCGGCGCGGATCCAGCGTGCCACCTTGTGGCGCGGCAGCAGCCCGCGGTGCGCCGGGTCGGCGAACTGCAGGCTCAGCTGCAGGTCGGGCAGCGGTGCGCGGGCCATCAGGCGCGTCCTCCGCGGCCGGTGCGCCGGCCTTCCTGGAAGCTGGCCGGCGCCGCGAGCCCCCGTTCGGGCCGCTCCGCCTGCGCGGCGGCCTCGTCGCGCGCGCTGGCCGCCTCGTAGGCCTCGACGATGCGCGCCACCAGCGGGTGGCGCACGACGTCGGCCGCGCCGAACTGGGTCAGCGCGATGCCGGCGACGTCGCGCAGGACGCCGGAGGCGTCGGCCAGGCCGCTGCGCGCGCCGCGCGGCAGGTCCACCTGCGTCAGGTCGCCGGTGACCACGGCCTTGCTGCCGAAGCCGATGCGCGTGAGGAACATCTTCATCTGCTCGGGCGTGGCGTTCTGCGCCTCGTCCAGGATGACGAACGCGTGGTTGAGCGTGCGCCCGCGCATGAACGCGAGCGGCGCGATCTCGATGGCGCCGCGCTCGAACGCCTTGGCCACGCGCTCGTAGCCCATCAGGTCGTGCAGCGCGTCGTACAGCGGACGCAGGTAGGGGTCGACCTTCTGCGACAGGTCGCCGGGCAGAAATCCCAGGCGCTCGCCGGCCTCCACGGCGGGGCGGGTCAGCACGATGCGCTGCACGCTGGCGCGCTCGAGCGCGTCGACCGCGCAGGCCACCGCGAGAAAGGTCTTGCCGGTGCCGGCCGGACCCAGCCCCAGCGTGATGTCGTGCGACAGGATCTGACGCAGGTACTGCATCTGGTTGGGCGTGCGGCCGATCAGGTTGGCGCGCCGCGTGTGCAGCACGATCTCGCCGCCGCCGGCGGCCTCGGCCGGCGCCACCGGCTTCGCGTGGCCCTGGATGACGTCGCGCTGCGCCTCGTAGAGCATCAGCTGCAGCTGCTCCTCGTCGATCGGCCGGCCGCTGCGGTCGTACAGCGCCTCGATCAGCGCCAGCGCGCGCGGCGCCTGCAGCTTGCCGCCTTCGACGCGGAAGTGCTCCTGGCGGCGCGTGACGACCACGTTGAGGCCCTGCTCGATCGCCCGCAGGTTCTCGTCGAGGGCGCCGCACACGTGGGCGAGGCGTTCGTTGTCGGGGGGTGAAAAGGCGCGGCGGACGATCACGGGATCCGGGTTCGGTTCGTTGGAGGACAGCGGATTGTCGGTCGAACCGATAATCGCCGCATGATCGGTCGTCTCACGGGCATCGTCGCGGAAAAAACGCCCCCGCAGGTTCTGCTGGACGTCCAGGGCGTCGGCTACGAGGTGGACGTGCCGATGAGCACGTTCTGCAACCTGCCCGCCCTGGGCGAGCGCGCCACGCTGCTGACGCACCTGATCGTGCGCGAGGACGCCCACCAACTGTTCGCGTTCCTCACCGGCGAGGAACGCGCCACCTTCCGCCTGCTGATCAAGATCTCGGGCGTCGGGCCGCGCACCGCGCTGGGCATCCTGTCGGGGCTGTCGGTGAGCGACCTGGCCGGCGCCGTCGCGCGCCAGGAGGGCGGGCGGCTGCAGAAGGTGCCGGGCATCGGCAAGAAGACCGCCGAGCGCCTGCTGCTCGAGCTCAAGGGCAAGCTCGGGCCCGAGCTGGCCGCCAGCGGCGCGGCGATCGCCGGCGACGCGCAGGGCGACATCGTGCAGGCGCTGATCGCGCTGGGCTACAACGAGAAGGAAGCCGCGATGGCCATCAAGGGGCTGCCCAAGGACGTCGGCGTCAGCGACGGCATCAAGCTGGCCATGAAGGCGCTGTCCTAGCCTTTCAGTTCAGCCGGGCCGTGGCCTTCACGTCCACCGTCTCGCGCCGGCCCTGCGCATCCTCGACGACCAGGCTGATCGGCACGACGTCGCCGGCCTTGACCTGCGCCTTCAGACCCAGCAGCATCATGTGATACGTGCCGGCCTTGAGCTCCACGGGCTGGCCCGCTGGCAGCGGCAGCGCCTCGACGGGGCGCATCTTCATCATGTCGCCCTCCATCTTCGTCTCGTGCACCTCCACCGAGGTGGCGATCGGCGAGCTCGCGCCCACCAGCCTGCCGCCGCGGACCGACGTGATGGTCATGAAGGCGCCGCTGGTGGTCTGCTGGGCGACCGTGGTGCGCACCCAGGGCTTGTCCACGGTGACCTGGGCGTGGGCGGCGGCGGCGGCCAGCAGCAGGGTGGCAAGAAGCGTTGGCTTGTTCATGGGATGGATCGTACGCGCGCGCGGTTCGAAGCCGGGCGGGCCGGAAGTTCCCCGCGCGACGGATCGCCCTCCCGCCGGCAGGCGCCGCGGCGCGCCGTTGCCCCCTCCGGGCCGTTATGATCACTGCATGTCCATACAGACCGACGATTTCAGCGGCGCCGGCGCTCGCGATCCGCGCCCGGCGCGCGTCGTCGCCCCCGGCCCGACGTCGCCCAACGAGGAGGCGATGGAGCGCGCGCTGCGGCCCAAGCGGCTGGACGACTACGTCGGCCAGGTCAAGGCGCGCGAGCAGCTCGACATCTTCATCGGCGCCGCCCGCAAGCGCTCCGAATCGCTGGACCACGTGCTGCTGTTCGGCCCGCCGGGCCTGGGCAAGACCACGCTGAGCCACATCATCGCGGCCGAACTGGGCGTCAACCTGCGCCAGACCTCGGGTCCGGTGCTGGAAAAGCCCAAGGACCTGGCGGCCATCCTGACCGGCCTCGAGCGCAACGACGTGCTGTTCATCGACGAGATCCACCGGCTGTCGCCGGTCGTCGAGGAAATCCTGTACCCGGCGCTGGAAGACTTCCAGATCGACATCATGATCGGCGATGGCCCGGCCGCGCGCTCGATCAAGCTCGACCTGCAGCCGTTCACGCTGGTGGGTGCCACCACCCGTGCCGGCATGCTCACCAACCCGCTGCGCGACCGCTTCGGCATCGTCGCGCGGCTCGAGTTCTACACCGCCGAGGAACTGGCGCGCATCGTCGCGCGCTCGGCCGGCCTGCTGGGCGTGCCGATCGATCCCGAGGGCGCGCTGGAGCTCGCGCGCCGCTCGCGCGGCACGCCACGCATCGCCAACCGGCTGCTGCGCCGCGTGCGCGACTACGCCGACGTGAAGGCCCAGGGCCGCATCACGGTGCCGGTGGCCAACCTGGCGCTGGCCATGCTCGATGTGGATCCCCAGGGCTTCGACGTGATGGACCGCAAGCTGCTGGAGGCCATCGTGCACCGTTTCGACGGCGGTCCGGTGGGCCTGGACAACGTCGCCGCGGCCATCGGCGAGGAGCCCGGCACGATCGAGGATGTCATCGAGCCCTACCTGATCCAGCAGGGCTACCTGCAGCGCACGCCGCGCGGACGCATCGCCACCGTCGCCGCCTACCGCCACCTGGGGCTGGCGCCGCCGGCACGCACCGGCGTCGACCTGTTCGGGCTGCCGCCGGAACTCTGAGCCCGGGTCAGTCGGTGCGCGCGGCCAGGGCCGCGGCGGCCGGCATGCGATCGGCCGATTCGTCGAGCGTCGGCGCACCGATGTCCAGGTGGCTGGTGTCGTTCCAGCCCACCAGCGTCAGGCCGGAGCTGGTGTGCAGCAGGCGGTTGATCGCCGCGTTGTCCAGCGACCAGGTGCGCGGCGCGTCCAGCGGCACGCGTGCGGCGGCCCGGTACAGGCAATCGAGCACGCCACCGTGCGCCACCAGCACCACCGTCTTGCCGGTGTGGCGTTCGGCCACGCGCAGCGCGGCCTCCACGCAGCGGGCGTAGAACACCGTCAGCGATTCGCCGTCGCCTGGCGCGAACTCGGGATCGCGGCTTTTCCAGCGCTGCGACTGCGCGGGCCAGCGTTCGGCCACCTCGGTGTGGGTCAGGCCCTGGAAACTGCCGAAGCTGCGCTCGCGCAGGCCGGCGTCGAGCTCGAGCGGGATGCGGTTGAAGGTGGCGATCGCCTGCGCGGTGGCGCGGGCGCGGGCCAGGTCGCTGCTGACGACGACATCGGGCTGGTCCTCCGCAAGCCAGTGCGCGGTGCGCCGCGCCTGCTCGTGGCCGCGCTCGTTGAGCGGGATGTCGAGCTGGCCCTGCAGGCGCGCCTCGACGTTCCAGGCGGTCTCGCCGTGCCTCACCGCGATCAGTCGCGTCGCTTCCCCATGGCTCATTCGACGGTCATCCCCACACGATCGGTTGCTTCTCGGCCAGCGCGCGCTTGATCATCTCCACCATCGGCCACACGCGCTGGCGCAGGCTGACGCGGTCGCCGCGCGCCGCGGGCGCATCGTCGCCGTCGTCGGCCAGCGGCGGCGTCTCGGCGGCGACGGCGGCTTCCAGCGCCGCGAGGGCCGCCGGCATCTGGTCGACCTCGATGATGCCCTGCGGCGTCGCCGACTTGCCGATCAGCGCCAGCACGCGGTCGCCGACCGGCTGCGTCATGATGAGGTCGCCGGTGGCCTGGCTCTTGAACTTGTAGATCATGGTGTGCTTGCCCAAATGAAAGCGGCCAGGAAATCCCTGGCCGCGATTGTCCGCGTTTTGCGCGCGCCGGTCGCCGGCGACCGGCGACGATTCGCGGGATGGATCAGCGGTTGCGGCGGATGCGCACCACTTCGACCAGCGCGATGACGGCGGCGCCGACGGCCGCGGCGATCAGCAGCGACTTGATCGGCTCGTCCTTCACGTAGCCGCGCGTGGAGTCCACGGCGCGCTGGCTGCGCTCGCGCAGGACGGCGGCCTGCTCGCGGGCAGCGTCGTAGCCGTCGTGCGCGGCGTCGCGCGCCCGCTGGCCCATGCGCGACAGCAGCGGCTTGGCTTCGCCGTAGGCGTTGGCCAGGCCGTCGACGGCGGTGTCGATGGCGGCGTGCGCGTCGCGCTCGGCGGCCTTGAGGGCGGCGGCGGCGCGATTGAAGTTCTCGGACGACGTGAGGTTGGACAGCGTGGTTTCTGACATGTGGGCTCCTGGAGGTGGGGCTTCGTCGCCGCGGCCGGGGGTGGGTCGGCGCGACTCGGAAGAGACGATTTCAGTTTGCGCGACGAACCGGCAACGCCCGGTAGGGGCCGGGCGTGCCTGCGCGTCGGGCGGCGCCGGGCTGCGGCGTAGGACGAGAACTACAGGGCAACCAGCATGCGCGCCGCTGGGCGCGTCGTCAATGCGCCAGGTCACCCGGTTCGCGCGAGGCCAGCGCGATGCAGTAGGCCACCAGCTGGTCGATGTCGCGCGACTTGTCGAACACCCGGTCGGCGCCGCTGGCCAGGCAGCGCGCGTGCATCTCGTCGGTCGCGTAGTTGCTCAGCACCACGAGGGCGGCGTCCGGGCGGCCGCGGCGCGCGGCGGCGATCACGCCCAGGCCCGAGCCCGAACGCAGGAAGATGTCGATGATGACCAGGTCGCAGCGCTGACCGGCGGCGCGCAGCCAGTCCACCGCCACGCTCTCGTCCGCCGCGGTCCCCACCACGTGCACCGGCGCGAGTTCCTCCAGCGCCGCGATCAGGCTCTCGAGCACGATGACGTTGTCCTCGACGACGTAGACGTCCAGCGTGCGGCCCGGCAGGTCCGCGGGGGGCGCATGCAGGCGCGGGGCGGCCTCGGGCTGCACGTGGCGGACGCGGGAGACGGGCATGGGGAACGACGCTTTCGGGGATGGCGAGGGGACGACCCGAGCATGCGCCGATCGCCCGCCCGCGGATGCCGGCGGGTATCCCGATGGCCTGTAGTGCCTGTCCTACGCGTGGCGCGGCCCGGTCGTGCGAGGATTCGTGCACGCGGTGCGCCCGCCGTCGCCGCTGAAAGGATCGCCATGAACCCATCCGCCGCTCCACCGTCGCCGCCCCGGCCGCCCGCCACCGCGCGCGTCGCGCCGGCGCCTGCCGCGCCCGCAGGCGAGCCCGCCGACGAGGATCTCGATCCGGAAGAGGACGTCGCGCCCAACCTGGGCGGCGAGGACCGGATGCAGGATGCCTAGAGGCGGGCCTGCGCTGCCGGCAGGCTGAACCAGGATTCGAGCGCGCGCTCTTCCATCCACAGGCCCAGGCGCCGGCCCTGCAGCCCGTCGCAGCCGGCGGCGACCAGGGCCGCGCACTGGCTCTCGGTGTCGGCGCCGACGGCGTGCGCCTCCAGTTGCATCGCGTGCACGAGTTGCACCAGCGACGGCACCCAGCGCGATTCGGCGCCGCTGCCGGCACAGGCCTGCGCCAGCGTCGCGTCCAGTTTCACGCCGGCCAGCGGCAGGCGTTGCAGCGCGGCCAGCGAGCTGGTGCCCACACCGAAGCCGTCGAGCATCACCCGGATGCCCTGGCGCGCCAGCGCGCGCACCGCGGCGACCGCGGCGTCCGGATCGGCCTGGAGCGCGGATTCGCCGACGTCGATCTCGAGGTCCGCCGGCGCGCAGCCGGCGGCCTCCAGCGCAGCGGCCACGCGGCGGGCATAGCCCGGTTGCGTCAGCTGCCAGTCGGAGACGTTGATGTTCAGGCGCAGCGCATGGCCCGCCGCCCGCCAGCGACGCTGCTGCAGCAGGCCGTGCTCCAGCACCCAGTCGTCGAGCGCGCCCACCAGGCCCCGCTCCGCGGCCACGCCCATGAACTGGCTGGCGGCCACCTCACCCAGCTCGCGGTCGCGCCAGCGCAGGCTCACCTCCAGCGCGACGGCCAGGCCGCTGCGGGCGTCGAAGCGCGGTTGCGCGGCGAGCCGGAACCGGCCCTCCTCGGCGGCACGCAGCAGGCCGGCCTCGACGCGGTCGCGCCGGCGCTGCCAGGATTCGAAGCCGAACTTGTGCACCGCGAACGCCGAACGGCTGGCCTGCTGGGCGCGGTGCATCGCGATCTCGACGTGGCGCACGATCTCGTCGGCCGACAGCCCGGCGCCCGGATAGGTGCCGATGCCGATGGCCACCGGCACGCCACCGGCGCGCTCCTGCGAGTCGATGAGCCGGCGCGCGGCGGCCTCGGCGGCGGCCTCGCTGGCGTAGTCGATCACCACGCCGAAACGGCTGCCGCCCAGGCGCGCGCAGTAGTGCGGCTGGCGCATCGCGCCGCGCACCTGGTCGGCGAGCTCGGACAGCCGGCGCGCGCCGGCGGCGCTGTCGCCACCCTCGCCGAACAGCGCGTCGCGGTTGAACTCGACGCACAGCACGACAAAGCCCGCGCTCTGGCGACCCGAGCGCAGCGCGTCCTCCAGCGTCAGCAGGAAGCCGGTGCGGTTGGGCAGGTGGGTGAGCTGGTCGATGCCGTCGTTGCCCGGCTCGCGCGGCGCGCCGGCGCGATGCGGGTTGCGTTCGCGAAAGGAGAATACGCGGCCGATCGGGCGGCCATGGCTCCACTGCGGCTGCGCGTGGCGCTCGATCAGGGCGCCGTTGACCAGGGCGATCTCGTCGTGCGCCTCGGCCAGCGTGTGCGCGTAGACGTCCTCCAGCCGGCGGTCGTAGCCGTCGACGTCCATCACGTTCATGCGCACCCAGTCGTGCACGGCGCGCTCGTCACCGGCGTGCAGCACCGGCTCGGGCAGCGACCACATGCGCGCGAAGCGGCGGTTGAAGGCGCGGATGCGGCCCGTCAGGTCGGTGACGAGGATCGCGTCGGCCGTCGCCTCGAGCGTGGCGCGCAGCTCGGCCAGCGCGGTCTCGCGCTCCACCTCGACCCGGTGCTCGCGGCTGCGGTCGCGCACCTGGACCAGGAACAGCGGCGTGCCGTCGGCCAGCCAGACGGGCGCGATCCGGCGCGAGACGGCGCAGGCGCGCCCGCTGGGCAGGTGCAGCTCGGCGTCGCTCTCGAGCACGCCGACGACCCCGCAGCGCACACCGTCCCAGTAGGCCATGTCCTCGAGGTCGGCGATCGCGTCGTCGGCGTCCAGGCCCTCGAGGTCCTTGCGCTCCAGCAGCTCCTCGGCCTCGGCGTTGGCGGCCAGGATGTGGCCGTGCGCGGCATCGACGATCCACGCGGCATGGCCCAGGGCGGCGAGCCCCGCGAGCAGCCCGGACAACGACTCCTTCGCCGCGGCCTGCGACAGGAGCGGCAGCGCGGAGGTCATGCCGCCGCCTCTTCCCGCGCATCCTCCTGCGACGTGCTCTCGACGTCGAAGAAGTACGAGATGCGCTGGCGCGGCTTGAGATAGTCGACGGCGCGCGCCGGCAACTGCACCGGCTTCAGGCTGCGGCGGATGCCCAGCTGCGGCGTCTTCTCCAGGTCGAGGTGCAGCGCGTCGGCGAGCGGCACGGCCGGGTCGTAGACCAGCACGCGCGGCTTGAGCGGGTGCGCGGCGTTGACGGTCATCACCATCGCGAAGCGCTCGTCGCTGAGCTGAACCACCGAGCCCGGCGGGTAGATGCCCATCATCTTGATGAAGCCCGAAAGCAGGGTCTCGTCGAACTTCGAGCGGCACTGCGCGAACAGGCGCGACAGGGCCTCGTGCGGCGTGATCGACTGCGCCGGCGACGCCGCGTTGCACAGGTTGTCGTAGCGGTTGACCAGCGCCACGATGCGCGCCGGCAGCGACATGCGCGGCAGCATCAGCGCGCTCGGGAAGCCGCTGCCGTCGGCGAGCTCGTGGTGCTGCGCGATGACCAGCTGCGCGTCGGCCGACAGCCCCATGCGGCGGCCCAGGATCAGGCCCTGGGCGACGTGGTCGCGGTACAACGCGGCCTCGCCGGAGTTGAAGTCCTCGCGCGCGAGGCGCACGCGGTCGGGCAGCGAGATCTTGCCGACGTCGTGCATCAGCGCGCCGACACCCAGCTCCATCAATACGGCGGCAGGTATCGCCAGCTGGCGACCCAGCATCAGCGAGACGACGGTGACGTTGAGCGAATGCGCGGCGTGGCGGTCGCTGGCCATCTCGCCGAGCACGCGCAGGCAAGGCTCGCCCTCGACCAGCATCTTGTCCAGCAGGGCGCGCGCCAGCTGCTGCGCGTCGGCGTTGGCCTGCGCCGGGTCGGTGAGCACCTTGTCGTTGGTGCGGCGCAGGTCGCGACAGGCCTCGGTGAACTGGCGCTCGCAGCGCTGGGCGATCTCCATCTGCGCATGCAGCGCGAGCTTGGCGAGCTGGCGCGCGTCCAGCGGCCGCGGCGCTTCCTCGACCGGCGGGGCGTCGGTCGCCGCGGCGGCGGGCGCCTCGTCGACCGGCTGCTCGGTCTCGCTGCGCTCCGGGCTCCATGTCAGGCGAGCCAACCCGAGCGAGCGGATCGTCTCGATCTGCTCGTGCGAGGTCAGCTTGAAGCTCGACAGCGGGAACGGGTGCGACATCCAGCCGACGTTCAGGTGAACGAACATGCCGATGCGCAGGGCGCTCGCTTGGATAGGGGTCGTCATTCGAAAATTTCCCGTACCGGCCGCAGCGCTTGCGGCCGGTTTCTTTCTCTCGGTGGAATCGGCCGTTTCGTCGCCCGACTTGAGCGGTCGCATCCCCGCCGGCGGCGGGGGCGCAGCGAAAGCGCGCAAAATCCTCGCGGCGGGGACTCATGGACGAATAAATGTTCTCCCTGCGAACATTCAAGATCCCTGCGAGACCCTCCATGACCGATGCCTTCATCTGCGATGCCCTGCGCACGCCCTTCGGCCGCTACGGCGGTGCCCTGTCCGCGGTGCGGGCCGACGACCTGGGCGCGATCCCGATCCGCGCGCTGCTCGCCCGCCACGCCGGGCTCGACCCGGCGGCGATCGACGACGTGCTCTACGGCTGCGCCAACCAGGCTGGCGAGGACAACCGCAACGTCGCCCGCATGAGCGCACTGCTGGCCGGCCTGCCGGTGGACGTGCCGGGCGTGACCTTGAACCGCCTGTGCGGCTCGGGCCTGAACGCCGTGGGCAGCGCCGCCCAGGCGATCCGTGCCGGCGAGGCCGGCCTGCTGCTGGCCGGCGGCGTGGAGAGCATGAGTCGCGCCCCGTTCGTGATGCCCAAGGCCACGTCGGCGTTCGCGCGCGAGAACGCGCTCTACGACACCACGATCGGCTGGCGTTTCGTCAACCCGGCGATGAAGGCACAGTACGGCGTCGACTCCATGCCCGAGACCGCCGAGAACGTCGCCGACGACTTCGGCGTGACCCGCGCCGACCAGGACGCGCTGGCGCTGCGCTCGCAGCAGCGCGCCGTCGCGGCCCAGCAGCGCGGCTTCTTCGACGCCGAGATCGCGCCGGTGACCGTACCGCAGAAGAAGGGCGAGGCCCTGGTCGTCGCCCGCGACGAGCACCCGCGCGAGACCTCGCTGGAGGCGCTGGGCCGGCTGAAGCCCATCGTGCGCCCGAACGGCACGATCACCGCGGGCAACGCCTCCGGCGTCAACGACGGCGCCTGCGCCCTGCTGCTGGCCAGCGCCAGCGCCGCGAAGACGCACGGCCTGACGCCGCGCGCCCGCGTGCTGGGCATGGCCGTGGCCGGCGTCGCGCCGCGGGTGATGGGCATCGGCCCGGCGCCGGCCTCGAAGAAGCTGCTGGCCCGGCTCGGACTGACGATCTCGCAGATGGACGTCATCGAGCTGAACGAGGCCTTCGCCGCGCAGGGCCTGGCGGTACTGCGCCAGCTGGGCGTGGCCGACGACGACCCGCGCGTGAATCCCAACGGCGGCGCGATCGCGCTGGGCCATCCGCTGGGCGCCAGCGGCGCGCGCCTGGTGACGACGGCCGTCAACCAGCTGCACGCCACCGGCGGGCGCTACGCGCTGTGCACCATGTGCATCGGCGTGGGCCAGGGCATCGCGCTGGTGGTCGAGCGCGTCTGAGACCGGTCAGCCCGGCGCCGGCGGCTGCCAGAGCTCGACGCGGTTGCCCTCGGGGTCGGTGACCCAGCCGAACTTGCCGTATTCCGAGACCTCGGTCTTGTCGTCGACGGCGCAGCCCTCGCGCCGCAGCAGCGCCAGCAGGCGGTCGAGGTCGGCGACGCGGTAGTTGACCATGAAGGGCGCGCCGCGCGTGCCGCCGAAGTAGTCGCTGTCGGCCGGGAAGATGCACCAGGTGGTATGCGAGCCCAGCGGCGACCGGGCGCCGGCGGGCAGCGTCGGCGCGGGCGGGAAGGCGAGTCCGCCCCAGTCCTGGATGTCCAGCCCCAGGTGGCGCCGGTACCAGGCCCGCAGGCCTTCGGCGTCGCGCGCCTTGAAGAAGACGCCTCCGATTCCCGTGACTCGCTGCATCGCGTCGCTCCTGTAGGCCGCCGCGCCGGGCCGGGGACGGGTCAGCGCGGGCGGTGGATCACCACCGTGCGCGCCATCTTGTCATGCCAGCCCTGCTTGCGGGCGTCGACCGCGATCCACGCGAAGCCCGCCAGCAGCGGGATGGCCGAGATGAAATAGCCGACGTAGCGCGTGAGCGCCTGCCAGAAGTCGACGGGCGCATGCGTGTGGGCGTCGACCACCACCGCGGAGATCGCCATCTTGCCCGGCGTCGCGCCCTTGAGCTTCCAGAACGCGATCATCGCGGCGCCGAGCGGAACCCAGTCGACGACCAGCGCCGCGAGGCCCTGGGTCATCGTCCAGCCCAGGCCGATGGCCGAGACCACGAGCGGGATGACGACGAACAGCAGCAGGCCGAGGTCGATGGCGGCCGCGACGGCGCGCCGCCAGAACCCGACATAGGCCACGCCCGCGGCGGCGACCCCGGCTTCCGAGCCGCCCAGCACGGCGTTCATGCCGCGCCGGCGCGCCGGTCGCGCACCGCCTTGGCCAGGCGCACCAGCAGCGGCTCGGTGTCGGCCCAGCTGATGCAAGCATCGGTGATCGACACGCCCCACGCCGGCGCCACGCCCGGCTTCAGGTCCTGGCGGCCGTCGGCCAGGTGGCTCTCGATCATCACGCCGGTGATGCGGTGGTCGCCGCCGGCGATCTGCGCGGCGACGTCGGCGCCGACGTCGATCTGCCGCCCGTGCTTCTTCTCGCTGTTGGCGTGCGAGAAGTCGATCATGACCTGCTCGCGCAGGCCGCGCTCGGCCAGCGCGCCGCAGGCGGCGGCGACATCGGCCGCCTTGTAGTTGGGACTCTTGCCGCCGCGCAGGATCACGTGGCAGTCGGCGTTGCCGCGGGTCTCGAAGATGGCGGCCTGGCCCATCTTGGTCATGCCCATGAACGCGTGCGACGAGTTGGCCGCCAGGATGGCGTCGGCCGCCACCTTGATGCCGCCGTCGGTGCCGTTCTTGAAGCCCACCGGGCACGACAGGCCCGACGCCAGTTGGCGATGGCTCTGGCTCTCGGTGGTGCGCGCGCCGATCGCGCCCCAGGACACCAGGTCGGCGATGTACTGCGGGCTCAGCAGGTCCAGGAACTCGGTGCCGGCGGGCAGGCCCACTTCGGCGATGGCCAGCAGCAGCTCGCGCGCCCGGCGCAGGCCTTCGTTGATGCGGAAGCTGCCGTCCAGGCGCGGGTCGTTGATGTAGCCCTTCCAGCCGACGGTGGTGCGCGGCTTCTCGAAGTACACGCGCATCACCACCACCAGGTCGTCCTTCAGCGCGTCGGCCACCACCTTCAGGTGCCGCGCGTATTCCAGCGCCTGGTCGTGGTCGTGGATCGAGCACGGGCCGACGACGACGATCAGCCGGTCGTCGGCGCCGGCCAGCACCGCGGCCAGCCGGACGCGCGCGGCCTCGACCAGCGAGACGGCGCTGTCGGGCGCCGGCATGTCGTCGAGCAGCAGCGCGGGCGAGATGAGCGGGCGCACGGCGCCGATGCGCACGTCGTCGACGCGCGTGGTGTCCAGCGTCGTGCCGGGTTGCGCGCCGATCTCGCGGTCGTGCCGCCAGTCGTCAGGGAGAGTCATAGCCCAACTTTCGTGTTTCCTTGCCGCCGGGGCGGCGCAACCCGGATTATCGGGCAGCCGCGTTGCATCCTCGCGTCAGGGCGCGATCGCCTCGACCTGGATGACAGGTGCACGCCGTCGCCGACGACGGAGCGGTCCGGGCCCAGCCCGCCCTTGACCGGTCCCGCAACGGACTGCGCCAGCGCGGGTGCGGGACCCGGGCTGGCGCAGGCGAGGGCAAGCGCCGCCAGGACGGCGGCGCAGCGCTTCTTCCTATTGCTTGACGGCTTCGACCTGGATCACCAGGTGGACGTTGTCGGGGAAGCCGTAGTTCAGGCCGTACGACACGCCGTACTGGCTGCGCACGATGGTCGCGTCGAAGTCGCCGCCGCAGACTTCGCGCTTGATCATCGGGCTCTGGTAGCAGTTGTAGTTCTGCGCCTTGAGCACGACCGGGTTGGTCTTGCCCAGCAGCGTCAGCGTGCCGTCGATCTCGGCGACCTTGTCACCGTTGAAGACGAACTTCGTGGCGACGAGGTGGGCCGTCGGGAAGGCGGCCACGTTGAGGATCTCGTCGCTGGAGATGTGCTTGGTGAACGCGGCGGTGCCGGTGTCCAGGGAGGTGGTGTCGACGGTGACGTCGAGCGCGCCCGTCTTGGCGACCTTGTCCAGCGTCACGGTGCCGCTGGTCTTGTTGAAGCGGCCGCGGTTGGTCGAGGTGCCGAAGTGGCCGATCTCGAAGGTGGCAAAGGTGTGGCTCGGCTCGATGGCGTAGGTGGCCGATTCGGCGTGGGCGGCGGCGGCGAAGCCGAGGGCGGCCGCGACGGCCAGCAGGGAGAACTTGGTCATGGAAACACTCCGGCGGGTCAGGAAAGGGAAAAGGAAAGCGTTCCGGTGCTGTCCCGCACCACCGGCTGCCGCCCCGCGAGGGGCTTGGAAAAAGGAACGGGTCAGAGCGGCGCGACGCCGGTCAGCGCGATCTTGAACTTGACCTGCACGTCGTCGGCCAGCTGCGAGGTGTCGGTCCACTCGCCTTCGCCGATCTTGTAGTCGTTGCGCTTGAGCGTGAACGCGCCGGTGGCGGTGGTGGCCGGGCCGGCCTGGGTCAGCGCGATCGGCACGACGATGTCGCGCGTGGTGCCCTTGACCGTGAGCTTGCCGGCGACGTCGAACTTGCCGCCGCCCTTGGGCTTGATGGTCGTCGACGCGAACGTGGCGTTGGGGAACTTGGCCACGTTGAACCATTCGGGCTTGGGCACCTCGGCGTCCGTCTCGGGCGCGCCGAACGTGGCGCTGCCGGTGGCGATGGTGAAGGCCACCTTGCCGGCTTCGGGCTTCTTCGGATCGAACGCGATGTCGGCCGTCCAGCGGCTGAACTTGCCGTCGACGCCGACGCCCATCTCCTTGATCGAGAAGCCGATCTGGCTCTGCGCCGGCACGACCTTGGCCTGGGCGAAGGCGGCTCCGCCGGCGCCGAGCGCGGCGGCGAGAACGAGTGCGTTGCGAAGGGTCTTCATGGTGA
Source organism: uncultured Vitreoscilla sp. (assembly GCA_964418745.1). Taxonomy (GTDB): domain Bacteria; phylum Pseudomonadota; class Gammaproteobacteria; order Burkholderiales; family Burkholderiaceae_C; genus Scleromatobacter. Next base: position 173,080 of record CAYQMX010000009.1, on the reverse strand, counting down.
TTCCTGTCCTGTGGAGGGCTCAGCCGCGGCCGGGCATCATGCGGCGGACGAGGCCGTCGCGGTCGATGATCATGTGCTTGCCGACGGCCGCCACGTGCAGGACGACCAGCGCGAACAGCACCCACGCCAGGTCGCCGTGCCAGGGCTTGATCGCCTCGGCCAGCGCGTGATCCTTGGCGACGAAGTCGGGCAGCGGCAGCACGCCGAACACGACGATGGGAAAGCCCGCCGCCGAGCTGTAGGCCCAGCCCACCAGCGGCACGGCGAAGAACAGCGCGTACAGGCCCCAGTGCGTGAGCGACGCGGCCGCGTGCTGCCACTTCGGCGCCGGCAGCTCGGCCGGCGGCCGGTGCACCAGGCGCCACAGCAGGCGCAGCGCGGCCAGCGCGAGGATCGTCGCGCCGGCCCACTTGTGATAGTTGTAGAGCTTCAGCCGCGTCATCGACATCGGCAGGTCGGCCATGTACAGGCCCACGCAGAAGTTGCCGACGATGGCCAGCGCCATCAGCCAGTGCAGGGCGATGGCGGTGCCGGAGTAGCGGGTGGCGGACGGGTTCATGGCGTGGCGGGTTCGAGGGTGGATGCCGCTGGCGCGACGGACGGACGGCGGTGCATCTGGGAACTCAGTGTCCCGGCCCGGGGCGGGCGCCGGGTTGAGCACGATTGACGCCGCACTTCAGTTGGTTTGAATGGTAGTTCAGGGCTTCAAAGCCCCTACGCCGATCCCGGCTCGACCGGGCGCAGCGCCTCGAACGCGTGCCGGCGGGCCGCGTCCAGCACCGCCGCGCCGGCCCCGGTGGATCCCCGGTCCGCCGCAGCCGGTTCAACCAGGCAATGGCGAACCGCGAAATCCAGCGTCGCCAGCGCGGCGTCGGTCGTCAGCTCGCCCGCGGCCGCGCGCGCGAGCGCCTCGGCCACGGGCATCAGCCGGTGCTCGGCCACCTCGCCGTCGATGTTCCGGGGGACGACATCGGCGGGCAGCCGCAGGTCGAAGACATGCAGCCGCTCGTGCTGGCGCCCCTCGGGGAGGTCGCACTCCAGGTCGATCACGCCGCCCGCGACCAGGCCGGCCATCTGCCCCGGCACGAGCCCGGCCTCCTCCCAGCCTTCGCGCACGATCGCCTCGCGCGGCGACTGCCCCGCGGGCACGCCGCAGCCGATCAGGTTGTCCAGGCGGCCGGGGTCCGTCTGCTTGGTCGGCGAGCGCCGCGCGATCCACAGGTGGGCCGGCCGACCCGCCGCGTCGGCCACCCAGCCATTGCAATGCGCACCCAGTGTCAACATGCCCCAGAACCGGCTCGCCGCCCGCTCCAGCGTGCCGTGCTCGCCGCCACTGCGGTCGCGCAAGGGATAGGGCTCGTCGCGCCAGCCCGTGATCAGGCCGTCGTCGCGCAGCCGTGCATGGATCTGCGCAAGCCGCGCGTCCCGCGCCTGCGCGGGCAGGCGCAGCGCGAGCGCCCGCGGCGCGCCGTCGGCGGCGGCCAGCAACACGAACGCGTCGGGCCAGGCCTGCAGCGCCTCCAAGTGCTGAAGCGCCACGGAGCCGAGCACCGGACCGGCCGCGTCGCCAAGCACGAACGGGATTCGCGGCGGGCCGCCACGGCGGCGCGCCAGGTCGATCGCCGGCCAGGATGCTTGCGTCATCGGCGCAGTCTATAGCCCCCGCGCGACGGCCCGCGCGGCCCGATCGGATAACATGGCGGCCTCGCGCCCGTAGCTCAGCTGGATAGAGTACTGCCCTCCGAAGGCAGGGGTCACTGGTTCGAACCCAGTCGGGCGCACCAATAGATTCAACGACTTAGGCCACCTTCGGGTGGCTTTTTCGTTCCCGGCAGGAAAAAAGCAGGAAATCCTGTCTGGGACGCGATGGGCCTTTCTGGGGCCTCGACAGCCGGGACACGGTCGCCCCGCTCGACGATCACACGTGTCGTCGGGTCATCGCCCTCCGCCAACCGTCGAGACAGGTTCGAGCGCCCGAGCTCGCCGTGCGCCCCACCTCAGAAGCTCAGCAGCTCAGCAGTCGAGTCGATTGCGGCCACTTGCCAACCCATTCGGCGAACCATGCCGGGAGACAAGATCGCCCATAGCTGGGCCTGGTTGCCCGTGATTGGGGAATGGACGAGGCGGCCCGTTGCCCAACTGAGAAAACGGGACGCGGATCGCTTTGGGAAGCACCGCGACGCTCACCCGTCCATGGCCAAGGAACTGCGCGTCTTCGGGCAGCTCGTCGAATCGCATGAACTCCTCGACCGAAATCAGACCGGCCTGTTGGAATGGCCAGCTTCATCGCGCCGGACATCGTCTCGCTTCATAGCGATCGTGTGGGAATGTGATCGTGCGGAGCTGCCCCGAATGAGATGCCGCGGGATCGCAAGGGACATGGTGGGGCCGGTGGGTCCGCGCTTGCAGCAGTGGTAGGAATTTGCGGCGCTTGAATGCGACGTTGTTGAGGCGTACGGGTTGGGCAAAGGACTGGGCGCATGGCCGCCGGTGGAGCTTTTCAACCGGGCGACGAAGAAGCGACAACGCGAGCGGGCCGACGTCATGCCGTTCATGGCGGGTTCGTTGGTGCTCGACGGCAAGGCTCGGGCCGCGATCGGCGGATTTCTCTCGAAGTTCGGCGAGCTCTTGGAGCTGCATCACGGCGGGGAGATCCTCTACTTCTTCAACTGCACGAATCTGGTCGATTGCCTCGACGATGAACCGACGCAGCGCGGCGAGGAAGGCATCCTGATCCTCGAAGCGATCGACGAATCCAAGATTCCGACGGAGCCGGCGGTGTTCAAGGATCCGACGACGGTCCGCGTGCGCAACTACGTCAATGACGCCGGCAAGGAAGTGATCGAGCAGTGGGCCAGAGAGGCTGGCATCACCGGCCTCGAAATCGTCCCTCTCGATCCGATCTGACCGCCGATTGCTATCGGGCTGCCCAGTCGGTGATTCATGGCGCAATTGCAAGCGATGCGCGGATCGATGCCGATAGCCTGCCCGAAACCGGTCATCCACGACTGTCAGCAAATGGCCGCGTGCAGCCCCAAATCCGCGCGGCGAATCGTAACGCTGGAGCAAGTTGCGGCCCTCCCATGTGGCTCGCGATGACCCGCATGGGGCGTTAGGCGATTCGACGCATTCGCCTCCTGATTGAGCCGAGGACAAGAAGCAAAGCGCAGAAGCCCAACACGATGCACAGGAATACGAGGTCTCCATTCACCTTCTTGTACTGAGCCCCGGCGACTTGTTCGACAGAAATCTGATAGATCTGCTCTCCACCTTGCCGAATCGAGATCGGATAGAGCAGTGAACCATGGAACATGCCAGCGGGAGCCAAAACCCAAGCAGCTTCGGTGAAGGCTCCTGAGCTTGGCGTTCGACGGTAGTCACAGCTGTTCGAACCCCCAAGTCCCGGCACGTTGCATGAGAGATCGTATGTCCCTTCTTTGCCTTCCAGACGGAGAAGCAAACCGTGTTTTCGGACAGCGACCAGAGACGCATAGCCACTAGCGTGTCCCACTTCATGATTGCCCTGCTCAAACGCTCTGATCCGCATTAGGCCGTACAGATCAATCGCAGCTCCAAGAAAATGATGAGGAGCAGCAATGAAAAAAGTCGCATCCCGTTGAAATTGCGAGGCTTTGAAATACTTGACGTGGTTCCCATAATTATCAATTCAGTCAACTAGCACGCCTCGCAGCTCCCGAGACCGGACGCTTGCGACAGACAGCTTGTGGCCGACATGCGTCCCTGAGGACAGCCCCCCTGGCCGGGTGACGCGCCGGGGCCCTCGGCCGACCGCTTTGCGAAGCATACCTGCCCGTCGACGCCGGCGGTCGCACGGCAGGCCCCGACCCATCAGTGACATTCGGCCCTATGATTTCGACGCCAAAAGCGGTCATTTCGCGGCCGAACCAGCGAACTCGAGATCCCACTTGTCACTTGGCGAGTTGAATCGGAACAGGGTCGTGATGCCGCCGTCAAACGCGGAACCACTCTCTGCGATGGCAGCCACCAAGCGCTGCCGAACGACGTCAATCAAGGCCTCGGTGGACATCGCCTGGAACTCATTGAACCCGATAAATTCGGGATGGCAAGCAAACACCATCTTGCCGCGAATCGAGCCGTTAGCTTCGACGACGCTGACGTCGATCGCGTGACCCCAGGAGCGATCCCTGCGTGCCACCAGGGCCGTTAGCGGGCAACCCTCAATGCTGATGGAATGTTCGTCGCTCATCTCGTTGCCTCTGAAGCAGACCTTCTCGACTGACTGCAAGTGGCCGACTGACGACGTAGCTGCCCAGTCCTCAGCTACCACAATCTCCACCACGGCTTGATTGACCCGGAGGGTGACGCACTTGGGTTAGCTCTCCTAATTCTCGGGGCGAGCAGCGCCGCGGAAGCGGTCGATGTGCCCTTCAGCGAGCCGGGCGGAATAGTGCGTGCCGTCGACGACGGCTACCGCCCTCACCGCCGTCGAGCGGGCTAACTTGACCGAGACGCGCCTGCAGCCTGCGGTCGTGAGAGCGACGGTCGTTACGTGCAACGCGCGCGCTTTCCAGTCGACGTCGGTTGCCGTGCACCTTCCGAGCGTGCGTACGGTCGCGCTGACGATGACGCGTCGCGAGGTTGTCCAGGTGCCCGAAGGTGCGCGCCCCGGGACGATGACAACCTGGATTGGCAAGACAGACCGCGGTGGCGATGCGATGTTCTCGTTCGGAAGCGGCGGCTTGTATGGCTTGCTCGATGAGGCGGGCCAGAAGTTCGAGTTCCGACAGATCAACGAGAGGCTGTGCATCGTGATCCGGGACGACCCGCTCAAGTTTCCACGCGACGACTGAGCCGCGTGCCCGCTCGACGCCTTGTCTTGGTGGACGAGGTCGGGCTGCAGGTATGCTTTGCTTCGCGGTGGAAGCCGTTCAGCGGCGCGCCGTCCGGCCGGCTGGACCGCGTCGACGACTCAGTTCGGCCAATACCGGCCTCCCACCGGTGACCGCTCTCCGGCAGTCGACCTTCTGATTGGGGCGAAACCTTTGACGTAGATCATTGGCCGTTCGTTCTGATGTAGCTCCACACGGAGCCGTCACCGAATGTTCATGGAGCACTGTCACGCTGACGTCTCCGAATAGCCGAAGGAGGACCGAACGTGGACTCATTCATGAGCAAGGTCAGGACGCTGCAACATGACGACCATCGCTTTTACCACCAGAGTCGCATCAACCAGACGCTGCACTTTGTAAGCGCCATCAGTTTCATCGTGGCGTACGGCCTGGTTTTCGTCGACCCGGCCGCCGCCGGCCTGGTCGGGTGGCTGGTAGGGATGGTGACGCGGCAGTCGGGCCACATCTTCTTCGAGCCGCGCGAATTCGACCGGATCAACCAGGTTAGCTACGCGCAGAAGGAGTCCTTCAAGGTTGGCTACAACATGCGCCGCAAGGCCCTGTTGATCGGCGTGTGGCTTTCTGTGCCGGCGCTCCTGTTGGCAAGCCCGACAATGTTCGGCATGACGGAGCCGGGACGCGGAGCGGCCGGCTTCGTACACGATCTTGGACTGATGTGGCTTGCGCTTGGTGCAGGGGGACTGCTGTTCCGCACTCTCCACCTGTTCTTCCTGCGCGACCCCTACTGGGGCCTGGCTTGGGCAGCGAAGATCCTGCTCGATCCCTTCCACAACATCGCGACCTACTGGCGCTCGCCACTGGCACTGCTGCGCGGCGAATTGCTGGATCCGCTCGACTCTGTTGCAGGGCATCAGCAAGGCGCGTAGTCGATTCCTGGCGGCGCGACGTCGACCGGGCACGGATAGATCGAACGCGCTCAACTGCAATGGTGAGAATTCGAGGTTCGCTGGTGGGTGTCCACAGCAGGCAACGAACTGCGCAGGTTGAGTCGAGTTTCTGCGATCGGCTACTTGCAGACGGTCGCCAACGACCGCTTTCAGCTAGGCAGCTCGCAGCAGTGTGCTGCTTGGAGGTGGGATCGTGAACGGATACGTGATTTTCGCAGCAGCGGCCATCCTGTTCGGCGCGAACGCGGTCGGCTCCTATGCAGTCGGCCGAAGTGACTTTTATGACTCCCGACAGAAGAGAGTTCAGATCGCCTTGGTCTGGCTGCTTCCAATCTTCGGTCTGCTGCTCGTGGGTGGAGTCTTGTGGTCGAACTACGAACGACCGTCATCCGCCAAGTATCACGCCGAGCACACGATCCCCGACTTCGCGTGGCCCAACGGCGGCCTGGACGGCCATCAACATGGCGACCCTCCGACTTGAACTACGATTCGGCTTGGAGGCCAGCAACCGGCCAACAGCTGACGGTTACAGTGATCTGCTTCGGAGAAGTCCGCTTCCGTCTCGCGCTCGTCGGTTGCGGCTGAGCAGCCGTCGGCCACGACCGGCGGCTTCCGGGCATTGTCCGTGCCGGGTGTAGCAACCGACGCTTGTCGCAGCGCCACCCCAACACCGTTCAGTTTGGCAACGGTTCGTTTATTGGCGAGATGCGCGCAGTCAGTGAGGCGCCCGCCGCCGCAACAACAATCGCCGCGATCGCCAGCCACTGCACTCCGGTCAGCTGTTCGCTGAGAAACACGAATCCTGCAAGAGCTGCGAATGCCGGCTCGAGGCTCAGCAAAGTGCTGAACGTGCGGGTGGGCAGCCGCGTCAGAGCAACCATCTCCAGCGAGTATGGCAGTGCAGAGCTGAGCACCGCGACACCGATTGCGTACGGAATCAACGCTGGCGGGAGCAGCATCGCGCTCCCAGCGTGCGCAATGCCGAAGGGAATTGCCAGCAACGCGCCCACTGAGGTGCCGAGTGCCACAGCGTCGGAACCGTATGCGACGCCAACCTTTTTGCCCATGATGATGTACAGCGCCCAGCCGAGGCCTGCCGCGAAAGCGTAGACCACGCCGAGCGGGTCAAGCGATTGCACCTGGACGCCCAACGGCAGCAACATCGCCAGGCCGAACACCACCAATGCGATCCATACGAAGTCCACAACGCGGCGCGAGCCGATGATCGCCAATGCGAGCGGCCCGGTGAACTCAAGCGCGACAGCGATCCCCAGCGGAATCGTTCGCAACGACATGTAGAACGCCAGGTTCATCGCGCCCATCGACAAACCATAGCCCCAAAGCGCGCGCCAGTCCCGTCCGTTGTGATGACGTCTCCACGGCCGTCGCAACAGGAGCAAGAACAGAGCGCTCACGCCTAGGCGGTACGCTGTGGCACCCTGTGCGCCAATCTGCGGAAACAAGTGCTTGGCCAGCGAAGCGCCGCATTGATAGGAAGCCATGCTTATGAGGAGCACGACAACTGCTAGGGCAATCGGAGCGACGGGTGAACGAGAAGACATTGAGAGCAGCCGCGGATGTAGAGCAGCAGACCATTGTGTCAGCGGGAGCGGCCAATACGGCTAGGCTGTGGGCGTGTTGGAGCGCATGCAGAGACCGGCTAGAACAAGCCAGATCTGCTTACGCGCAACTACAGGCGCGAGGGATTGAGTTGGAACGGCATGGTCGAGGAGGCCACATCAGCCCGTGGCTGGAAGCACTCGCCTAGAGAGAAATCGTCTTCAGACCGTCGCAACTCGCCTGGCCAGGGCCGACTGTGCATGCCACCTCTTGGTGGCGCTAATCGGCGGTGAAGGGAGTGCGGCGAGATGAATGAAGAGTTCACCGGCTACCGACACCGAAGCGAGTCCGACACCGGATCTTTGAAAGCGGTCTAACTGTGCCACCGCAGGCGCATGGTATCGATGGTCAAGTACCACCCAGGACTCGTCTGCAAATTGGCGGTTTCGATACGCCTGCGCCAGCGCGCTCTGCCACTTCTTCAATTTCGTCTCCACGGCGATGACGTGCTGGAATGGTTCTGATCCGATAGGCGCCAGCCGAACCTCGTCCCCACGAAATCTCAAGATTCCCAGCTGACGTAGCTGCAAGATGACCCTTTGGGCGGACGCCCGCGAAAGACCCAGCGCACTTTCTAGCGCCTCGCGCGAGGCCACGGCAGAAGCGGTATTTGGGGCGAGCAGCGGTGCCAGCCGAGGAGGAACCTTGGCCAAGACATTGACTGCGCGAGTAATCCTCACGCGGCGACTGCACAGCACGATGTCGGCGATGCCGACCCCGGCATCGATCTCAAGGAAGGCCTTGTACTTGCGCGGACGCGCGATGCTGGCGCACACGAGCTCCTCTTCGCTCCGAAAGCCGTCAGACTGAGCACTTGTTGGCGCCATTGAATTTACTCGTGAACTTGTCGCCTGCGCTTGCCAGGAACTGCCTAATTTCGCGGCGGGAGATGCGCAATTCGACACAGACATGCCCGGTCCTTCTTTCTTGCCGCCGCAGGCAAGCTCGCAGCGAGCGCCCTTCAGCTCTTCGCCGGTACCAGGCATTCCCAGATGTCGCCGCCCGCGGGCGTGTAGTTCGGGCACTTCCTCATCTTGGCCACGACGTACGGTTCGGCGCCGCCAGCGAACTGGACTTCCAGGTCGCGGTTGGGTACATCGGCGACCTCGAACTCGGAAACCAGGGTGCACGCCTTCGCGCCAGCCGTCGCCGCGGTCAAGCTGTAGCTCAGAAACACGACGCCGCCCTTGATCGACACGGCGGCATCGTGCGGCTTCTGTCCACAGGCCACGGGGTCCCAGACGGTGACGACGAGCTTGTCGTACAGCCGATAGGGCGTGACCTTGTGCTCGTTGGAGGGAACCCCCTCGATGGGGATCGTGCGAAACGCCAGCCGGGGCTGGCTGGCCGAATCGGCGCCCTGTGAAACGGCGAGCGTGGCGGCGACGATCCCGGCCGCCAGGACGGCGAGGTTGCGAGTGGTCATCATGGCTCCTTCGGGGTTGCGATCGGATCCTTTCCAATGCGCAGTCTGGGCGTCGATGTCGCGCCTGGATTGACCCGCGTCAATCGCTGTCCCGATCTGGCGGCCGGCGGTGGCGTTGCGCCATCCGCCGTCGCCGTTCGAGCCGGCCCTCAGAAGAACAGGATCGCCCCCACCGCGACCCCGTCGAGCTTGGCGCTGTCGCCGCCGGCGCTCTTGGAGGTGGTGTGGCTCAGCTCGCCGGTCAGCGTCAGGCTCTTGGTGAGGCCGAAGTAGGCGCCGCCGGTCAGGTTGGCGTTCGAGCGCAGGTCGGTGCCGGTGCCGTCGTTCAGGCGGCTCTCGCCCCAGTTCACGCCGACCTTGAGCTTGGGCGTGGCCTGGAAGCTGCCCTGCACCAGGTAGTTGGTCTGCTTGCGCGGGCCGGAGTCGCCGTCGGACAGCACGCCCAGGCCCTTGCCCGACTGCACGTTCACGAGCAGCCCGAACCCGCTCGCCGAGACGCTGCCGCCCAGCTCGATGCCGTTCATCGTGAAGCCCGCGCCCTCGACCGCGTCGAACTTCTGGGTCTTGGCGCCCAGCCAGACCTTGCCCGGGCCGACGGCGACGTCGGCCAGGGCCTGGAACTGCGGGGACGTCTTGCCGGTGTAGGTCGTCCCGCTGGCGTCGACCGGGCTGACCACCGCCACCCTGGCGCTGAAGCCGTTGTACGACGGCGAGGCCCAGGCGATCTGGCCGTAGGTACCCAGGTAGGTATAGCCCGCACCGATGTGGCCCAGCGTCACGCGGTTGCGCTGCGTGGCGTTGACCGGGGCGCCGGCGCCGAGCAGGGTCATGTCGCCGAGGATGGCCGTCTGGCCGAACAGGCCGTAGTCGCGCCCCAGCTTGAAGGTGCCGATGTCGGCATCGCCCACGGTCAGGAAGGCCTGGCGCACGTCGACGTTGCTGTTGTTGCCGATCGCGCTGTCCGACGAAGTGGCCGCGCCGATCATCAGGGTGGCGCCGACGTCGTAGCCCTCCTGCTTGCTCTTGGCGCTGGTGATCAGCGCGTTGGGCAGCAGGCCGTTGCCGATCACCGTGCGGCCGTCCGCGCCGGCGCAGCCCAGCGCCTGGCTGGCGAGCGCCAGCCCCGCGATGTTCTGGCTGCCCGTGCAATGCGTGCGCGTGTAGAACGCATTGATGATGCCGCCGACGGAAACATCCCAGTCCCCCGCCTTGACGTCCGCGGCTTCGCTGGTGGTGGCCGCAAGGCTCAGGAAAGCGCCCGCTACGGCCGCGATGGAAGTCGTCTTCATGTGTGTCGTCTCCTGGTTCTGATGGTGGTGCGCGGGCGTTGTCGCCGCGGGGCAGTCATCGCAACCCACATGCCAGTCGCGCCAGGGGACAACCGGTGGCGCAATCGTTCGGTGGCGGCGCAGTCGGTGTGCCGCCACACCACGATCGCGGCGCACGCCGGCGCGTGGCCCCCGGGATAGTCCGCGCGCGACGTGCCGGGGTGTGCCACGCGGTGCTCCATGCGCTGCTCCAGGCGCGATGCGCGTATTCCCGTGGAGTTGTGGCGACGCAGGACAGCCTCGTGGCGTCGACGCGGGCCGCGCGCGTGCTCGCCGGGGCATCACCACACCGGTCGCGGCCCGCGACACGCGGCGCGCCGCAAAGCAAAGCGGGCCGCGCCGACGTCATCCGCCGGCCGCGGCCCCGCTCGGGACGGCTCGCCGGCCGCCCCCGTGGAAGACAGGCCTCAGCCCGGCTTCTTCGCCCAGGCGCTGCACCAGCCGGTGGCCTGGATCTGCTTGCGGCCGAACATGGCGCAACCCGACCACTCGTCGGTGGGCGCGCCCTGGAAGAACGCGCAGCCGCTGCACTGCTGCTGCGGCGTGTGGTTGGGGTACTTCTTGGCGTCGACCAGGTGCGTGTCGTGGCGATAGCCGAGCGCGACGGCAGTCTCGTCGGTTTCCTCGACGTGCGCCGCGGCGAGCGCGAGCGAGGGGACGGTGGCGGCTGCGAACGCGCAGCCGGCCGCCAGCGTGCGCATCATGAAGACGCGCCGGGAGTTGTCGGTCATGGGATGTCTCCGTGTCGGGCCTCCCGCGTCGCGCGGGAGGCCTCTCTCAGGGGCTGGGAAGGTCAGTTCGACTTGGCGACCTTGGCGGGCGCCTCGGCAGCGGCCTGCTTCGGCGCGGGGACGCCGCCGGCCTTGGGGATCTTGAAGACCCAGACCATGCCGCCCTGCTCGAGCATGTTGACCTTCTTGGCCACCTCGCCACCCCACAGCGGCACGGCGCCGCCCCAGCCGGACACCACGCTCACGAACTGCTCGCCGCCCTGCATCCAGGTGATCGGCGGGGCGACCACGCCCGAGCCGGTCTGGAATTGCCAGAGCACCTTGCCGGTCTTGGCGTCGGCCGCCTTCAGGTACCCCTCGGGGGTACCCCAGAAGACCAGGTTGCCGCCGGTGGTCAGCACGCCACCCCACAGCGGCGCCGAGTCCTTGACCTCCCAGACGATCTTGCCGGTCTTCGGGTCGATCGCGCGCAGCGCGCCGATGTAGTCGTCGTTGAGCGTCTTGATGGTGAAGCCCGCGCCCAGGTAGGCGGCGCCCTTCTTGTAGGCGACCGGCTCGTTCCAGATCTCCATGCCCCATTCGTTGGACGGCACGTAGAACAGCTTGGTGTCGGGGCTGTAGGCCATCGGCATCTGGTTCTTGCCGCCGAGGAAGCTGGGCGCGTTGAAGATCGACTTGCCCTTCTTGCCGTCGGTGCTGGCGGTCGGGTCGCCCGGACGGCTGGACTCGATGTAGTTCGGGCGGCCGGTCTTCAGGTCGATGCTGCTGGCCCAGGTGATCTTCTTGACGAACGGGAAGGCGTTGACCAGCTTGCCGTCGTTGGCGTCGATCACGTAGAAGAAGCCGTTGCGGTCGGCCTTGCCGCCCACGCGCCGGCCGTCCAGGTCGAAGGTGATGAACTCGTTGACGCCATCGAAGTCCCAGCCGTCGTTGGGCGTCGTCTGGTAGTGCCACTTGATCTGCCCGGTCTTCACGTCGATGCCCAGCGTGGACGCGGAGAACAGGTTGTCGCCGGGGCGCATGTGGCTGTTCCACGGCGACGGGTTGCCGGTGCCGAAGTAGGCGAGGCCCGTCTTGGCGTCGTAGGTGCCGCCCAGCCAGGTGGCCGCGCCGCCGGTCTTCCACAGGTCGCCCGGCCAGGACTGGCCGGGGGTGCCGCTGATGCCGTTCTCGTGCTTGGTGCCGTCGGCGTCGTAGGTGTAGCCCATGTGGCCTTCGACCGTCGGGCGCGTCCACACCAGCTTGCCGGTGCGCGGGTCGCGCGCCTCGACGCGGCCGACCACGCCGAACTCGCCGCCCGACACGCCGGTCAGCAGCAGGCCCTGGGCGATCAGCGGCGCGGCGGAGGCCGAGTAGCCCGCGGCGTAGTCGTCGATCTTGGTCTTCCAGACGATGTCGCCGGTGGCCTGGTCCAGCGCGACGAGCTGCGCGTCGAGCGTGGCGAAGATCACGAGGTTGTCGAACAGGGCGGCGCCGCGGTTGACCACGTCGCAGCAGGGCATGATGCCTTCGGGCAGGCGGTGCTCGTACTTCCAGAGCTTCTTGCCCGTGGCGGCGTCGAGCGCGAAGATGCGCGAGTACGAGCCCGTGACGAACATGCGGCCGTTGTAGATCACCGGCTGCGATTCCTGGCCGCGCTGCTTCTCGCCGCCGAACGAGAACGCCCAGACGGGCACCAGCTTGCCCACGGTGGCCGCGTTGACCTGCTTGAGCGGCGAATAGCGCTGGCCCTGGGTGTTGACGCCCCAGGTCAGGACGTTGCCCGTCGCGGTGGCCTCGCCCTGGATCATCTGGTCGGTGACGCCGTCGGCGGCGAAAGCGCCGCCGAACGTCGCGGTCAGACCCGCTGCGATGAGCAGGGTCAAGAGTCTCGATTGCATGGATGTCTCCTCGTTGATTTCGCGGTGCGACGCGCCGCGGCAGCGGGGTCGTCCAGCAAGGGAAGCGCAATGTCCGTGCCACGCCCGAATGGGGCTCCGGCGGTCGCCGAAGGGCCTGCGCGGCCCGGTTTGCTGCGGGTTTCCCCGTTTCGGCCGGCCCGCGAGTGCTACAGAGTCGAACACTGCCCGGGCCGGCGCTGGCACAGGCGCACGTCGCAGCGCGCCACAGGCCCGGCTCAGGCGGGGGCCAGCGCCAGGCCCGGCGTCGCTTCCCAGCGGCCGGCCTTGTCGACCCACAGCGCGTCGACGTGCCACTGGCCGGCGAGCGCACGCGCCTTCGCCGGGCCACCGACGAACAGCACCTTGGTCAGCGCGTCGGCCAGCGCGCCGCTGGGCGCCGCCACGGTCACGCCGGCCATGTCGGCCGGCGACCAGCCGGTGTGCGGGTCGAAGATGTGGTGATGGCGGTGGTCGGCGCTGAAGGCAGTCTGGTCGTCGCCGGAAGTCGCCACGCAGCGGCCGTCGGCGAACAGCCGGGCCAGCAGCCGGCCCTCGACCCGCGGATCGGCGATGCCCAGCGTCCAGCGCTCGCCGCGCGGGTTGTGGCCGGCCATCGCGAACTCGCCGGCGTCGACCAGGGCGTGGCGGATGCCGTGCCCGGCGAGCACCGCCCGCACGCGGTCGGCCGCGTAGCCCTGCGCGATGCCGTTGAGCGTGATGCCCATGCCCGGGCGCGTGAAGCGCGCGCCACGGGCGTCGAGCGCGAGGGCGCGCCAGTCGACGCGGGCGCGGGCCGCATCGACCTCGGCGGCGCTCGGCAGCCGCCCGGCGCGCCGCGCGTCGGCGAACGCGCGCCAGAGCGGCTGCACGGTCGGGTCGAAGTCGCCGCCGCTGGCCTGCGCCACGTCCAGCGCGATGCCCAGCAGCTCGTGCAGTTCGGGCGGCGTGGCCTCGAGGCGGCCGTCGCGGTTCAGGCGCGACAGCGCGCTGTCGTCCCGGAACAGGCTCATCTGGGCCTCGATGCGCTGCAGCGCGGCCACCGCGGCGTCGAGCGCGGCCGCCAGCGTGCGCTCGTCGGCGTGGCCGGCCTGCAGCGACAGCGTGGTGCCGAAGCCGACCAGCTCGCGGCGCTGCCAGCGCAGCGCGGCGGCGTCGGCCGCGGGCGCGCGCAGCGCGAGGCCGGCGCCCAGGCCGAGGGCCACCCGCAGGGCCCGGCGGCGGATCATCGAACGGCTCCGGGTTCGGCACCGCCGTGCGCGACCAGTGGCCGGATCGCGATCGTCCGATGACGCTTGCCCTGGATCAGCGGCGCGCAGCGCTCGTCGCTGTCGTGGATCGCGACGCACTCCATGCATTGGAAGCAGTCCTCGTAGACGACCCCGCCCGCCGGCTCGATCGCCTGGTAGTCGCAGTGGTGGCGGCAGCTCTGGCAGGGCGTGCCGCATTCGGCGCGGCGCGCGATCCAGTCGAAGCGGCGCAGCCGGCCCAGGATCGCCAGCCCCGCGCCCAGCGGACACAGGTAGCGGCAGAAGCCCTTGAAGACGAAGGCCGACGACACCACCGCCGCCACGGCCCAGGCCACGAACGGCCACGAGCGCACGAACGCCAGCGTGATCGCGGTCTTGAACGGCTCGACCTCCACCGCGCGATCGGTCCACGGCCCGGCCGCCGCGCCCATCGCGGCGAGGCCGACGATGCCCGCGAGCACGACGTACTTGACGAGCTTCAGCTTCGCGTCGAGCGCCGCGCGCACCCGTCGCGGCTTCAGGCCCAGCGCCCGCGTGACCTGGCTGACGAGTTCCTGCAGGGCGCCGAACGGGCACAGCCAGCCGCAGAACGTGCCGCGCCCCCAGGCCACCAGGCTCGCCGCGGCGAACGCCCACAGCACCACCGTCATCGGGTCGTACATGAAGAAGCCCAGGCCGCGCCCGGCCACCAGCGCCTGCACGGCGGCGGTGATGTTGACGATGGACAGCTGCCCCTGCGCGTACCAGCCGATGAACACCAGCGTGAAGACGAGGTAGCCGGTGCGGAAGACGGCCAGCCGCCGCGCGTTGGCGACGAGCCAGCGCGGCCGCGCGAGCACGACGGCCAGCAGCGCCAGCGCGAGCCCGAGCACTGCGAGCTCGACGGCGCGTGCGCGCCAGATGCCCGGCCACGACTTCTCGTCGGCGCTGGGCAGCGTCACCTGGTCCGCCGGCAGCCGATAGTCCAGCGCGAACTCGCGGCCGATCTTCTCGGGGTAGATGGCGCCCTTGTTGCGCACCACGTGCAACAGCAGGTGCAGCGGCTTGGCGGGGTCGAGCCCGGCCGGGCCGATCACGCGCAGCACCCGGGCATCGGCGCCGCGCAGGTCGGGCGGCAGCGCGAGCGCGTCGTCGAGGTCGAGGTCGCGCATCTCGATGGGCAGCTCGTCCTGCCTGAGCGTGATGCGGTCGGGCACGGCGCCGCGCACGAAGTCGTCGCCGACGAAGCTCCACGGGCCGCGCGAGATCGCCAGCAGCGCGTGGTCGCCGTCGTCGAGCCGGCCCTGCAGGTGCGCCCAGCCCGCCTCGCCCAGCAGGTTGCGGCCCACCAGCGGCGAGTTCAGGTAGACGACCCACAGCTCGGTGAACGGGGCGTCGGCCGGCCCCGCGGCGGCCTCCTCCACGCCGCTGCCCGCGAAGGCCTGGTCGACCTGGGCGCGCGTGACGCGCAGGTGCGCGACGAGGCCGGCGTCGACCAGAGCGTTCCAGTCCAGCGGCCGGTAAGTGTCGCGTCGCACGCGCGCCAGCTGGTCGGGGTCGGCGCCCGGCGCGAAGCCCAGCTTGGCGCGCGCCACGTGCAGCGCCGCCGACAGCAGCGTCTGGTTGACGATGCGCACCGAGGCCGTGGCCTTGGCCACCCCGTCGATGTAGACGTTGGCGCTGCCGCGCTGCTCGCCGCGGTTGCTGTTGGAGCCGATCTTGACGTTCTGGCGCAGCGACAGCCCGCGGTACTGCTCGACGAAACGCATCAGCGGCGCCGGCCCCAGCCCGTCGACGAACACCGGCTCGTGCTGCGACAGCAGCTGCACGTCGGCGAACGCGCCCTTGGCGTCGAGCAGCACGAGCAGGTTGACCGGCGTACCCGAGAAGCCGGGGATCGGCGCCAGGTCGATCGATTCGAACGCGTAGCCCACCAGCGGCGTGGCGGTGCCGTCCTGGCGGAACAGCGGCCAGACCGGCAGCTGCGCATCGCGCTCGCCGACGATCAGCGGCGACGGGAAGCGCTGGCGCAGCGCCTCGCGGTCCAGCGTGCCCGCATGGGCCAGCGAGCCGGCCAGGCCGAGCAGCGCCACCGCAAGCAGGCCGAGCCCGAGCAGGCGACGCGCAAGGCAGCCGAAGGACCGCATCCTAGTCGTCGACCAGCACGGCGTTGGGCGAGTGGCCCACGGCGATCGTCTTCAACGGGGTGGCGCTGCGGGTGTCGATCGCGGTGAGGTCGTCCGACAGGCCGCCGGCCACGAACAGGCGCGCGCCATCGCCGCTCAGGGCGAGGCCCCAGGCGCGACGCCCCACCGGCACCAGCGCGCGCACCCGGCGCGAGGCGACGTCGACGAAGGCCACGCGGTTGGCGCGCCCCAGCGCCACGTACATCGTGCGACCGTCGGGCGCGGCGACAATGCCCACCGGGGTGATGCCGTCGGCCGCCAGCCCTTCGACCGCGAACGCGATGGTGTCGGTCACGGCCAGGTCGGCGGTGGAGATCACGCTGACCGCGGCGCTCTTCTCGTCGGTGACCCACAGCTGGGCGCCGTCGGTCGTCAACGCGAGCCGGCGCGGCCGCTGGCCCACGGCAATGGTCTTGACGATGGCCAGCGTGGCGGTGTCGATGACGTAGACCACGCCGGCCACCTCCGAGGTGACGTAGACGCGCCTGCCGTCGGGCGACAGCTTGACGCCCTCGGGCTCGGGCCCGAGCGCCACGCGCCCGACCAGCTTGTGCAGCTGCAGGTCGAACACCGTCAGCGCACTGTCGTCCTCGGAGGACACGTAAGCGAGCCGACCGTCCAGCGACAGGTCCAGCACCTCCGGATCGCGTCCGACGGGCGCGCCGTCGACGACCCGCCGCGTGGCGATGTCGACCACGTCGGCCCGACCCGATTCGCCGCAGATCACCAGCAGCCGCGTGGCGTCGGGCAGGCGCTGCAGGTGGCGCGGGCGCTGGCAGGTGGGCAGGGTGCCGACCACCGCGAGCGTCTTGGCGTCGATCATCGTCAGCGTGTTGTCCTTCTCGTTGGCGACGTAGACGAGGCCGGAGGCCGCGCGGGCGCCGGTGACCAGCAGCAGGGCCAGCGAAAGGAGCGAGAGATGTCTCATGGGATCACCGGGCAGGGGTCGCGCGTGGCGACGGGGTCGGACAGGGCCAGCGACATCGCGTCGCCGCGGAAGACGAGACCGCCGCCCTGGCTGGCGCCGGGGACGAAGCGCAGCGGCGCGGCCGGCGCGGCGCGGCGGCCGGCGTCGGCGAGCATCGCGTCGATGCGGTCGCGGTGGTCGCTCTTCGGGCAGACGGGGTCGGTGGCCGCCGCGTCGCCCGTCACCAGGAAGGCCTGGCAGCGGCAGCCGGCGTGGTCGCGCTCGCGCTCGTCGCAGCTGCCGCAGGTGTCGCTCATCCACGCCTCGCCGCGGTAGGCGTTGAACGCGGCGCTGTCGAACCACGCCGAACGCGCGGACGTGTCGCGCAGGTTCGGGAAGTCGAGTCCGGGCAGCATGCGCGCGCTGTGGCAGGGCAGCGCCACGCCATCGGGCGCGACGACCAGGAACACGGCGCCCCAGCCGGCCATGCAGGGCTTGGGCCTGGCGTCGGCGTAGTCGGGCGACACCCACAGGATCTTCATGCGGCCGTTGCTGCGCTGGCGATGCGCCATCACGATGGCCTCGGCGTCGCGCAGCTCGTCGATCGTGGGCATCAGCGCGGCGCGGTTGTGCCAGGCCCAGCCGTAGTACTGCGTGTTGGCCAGCTCCAGGAAGTCGGCGTCCATGCGCTCGGCCATGTCGATGATGCGGCCGACGTGGGGCAGGTTGAAGCGGTGCATCACGCAGTTGAGCACCATCGGGTAGCCGGCGTCCTTGATGATCGCGGCAACCCGCGACTTCAGCTCGAAGGTGCGCGTCGAGGTGATGAAGTCGTTGAGCTCGCGCGTGGAGTCCTGGAACGACAGCTGGATGTGGTCGAGCCCGGCCGTCTTCAGCGCCCGCGCGCGCGCGGCGGTCAGGCCCACGCCCGAGGTGATGAGGTTGGTGTAGAAGCCAAGTCCGCGCGCGTGCGCCACCAGCTCCTCGAGGTCGTCGCGCAGCAGCGGCTCGCCGCCGGAGAAGCCCAGCTGCACGGCGCCGAGGGCGCGCGCCTCGCCCAGCACGCGCTTCCAGGTGCCGGTGTCGAGCTCCTGCCCGTGGCGCGCGTAGTCGATCGGGTTGGAGCAGAAGACGCAGTGCAGCGGGCAGCGGTAGGTGAGCTCCGCCAGCACCCAGAACGGCGGCTTCACGGCAGCCGCGGTCACGAATGCACGCTCATTGCATCACCCAGCCCCGGTCGCTCGCCTGGGCGAGGAACGCGTGGACGTCGTCGCGCAGCGCGCTGCGCGCGAACGCCAGCTCCAGCTCGCCGACGATCTCGTCGACCGAGCGCCGGCCGTCGCAGCGGCGCAGGATCTCGGCGGCGGGCATGTTCAGCCGCACCATGCCCTCCGGGTACAGCAGCACCCAGGCATCCTGGGCCTGCTCGAACTGCAGGCGGTACATCGGGGCGACGGCGGGCCGCGAGGCGGAATCGATCATGGTTGGAGCTCCGGTGCGAGATCGTCGGGGTACGCGAGCGCGATGGCGTCGAGCAGCGTCCACAGGATGTCGAGCTTGAAGTCGAGGATCTGCAGGGCGCGCGCCTGGCGCTCGCGCGTGACGCACCAGCGGCGCGCGATCTCCAGCCCGTGCTCCACGTCGCGGTTGGCCAGCGTGATGCGGCTGCGGAAGTACGCGAGCCCTTCGGGCGCGATCCACGGGTAGTGCGACGGCCAGCCGGCCAGCCGGTCGGCGTGGATCTTCGGCGCGAACAGCTCGGTCAGCGACGAGATGGCGGCCTCCTCCCACGGCGCCCGGCGGGCGAAGTTCACGTAGGCGTCGACGGCGAAGCGCACGCCGGGACGCACATGGCGCAGCGACTCGATGTCGGCGCGCGCCAGGCCGGTGGCCATGCCCAGCCGGCACCAGGCCTCGATGCCGCCCGCGTTGGCGCCGGCGTAGTCGCCGCGGCCGTCGTGGTCCAGCATGCGCTCGATCCAGCGCCTGCGCTCCGCGCGGTCGGGGCAGTTGGCCATCACCGCCGCGTCCTTGATCGGGATGCAGACCTGGTAGTAGAACCGGTTGGCCACCCAGCCGCGCACCTGGAACGGCTGCAGTTCGCCGCGGTTCAGGCGCAGGTTGAACGGGTGGTGGATGTGGTACCGCGACTCGCGGGCGCGCAGCCGGGCCTCGAACTCGTCGGCGCCCCAGGGGTCGCCGACCGCATCGCCGGATACTGCAATGGGTATCGACCCGGCACCCGGCGCGGGCAGTGCGTTCACAGGGAGATCTCCATGCCGTCGTGCGCCACCTCGATGCCCAGCGAGTCCAGCGTGCGGCGCGGCGCGCTGTCCTCGTCGAGGATCGGGTTGCTGTTGTTGATGTGGATGAGCACCTTGCGCGTGGCGGCCGACTCGCGCAGCGCGTCGACCATGCCGGGCCGCCCCGCCCAGCCTTGCTGGGGCAGGTGGCCCATGTCGCTGGCCGCCTTGGTGCCCAGGCCGGCGCGCTGCATCTCGTCCTCGCGCCAGAAGGTGCCGTCCACGAGCACGCAGTCGGCCTCGTCCAGCCAGCGCAGTTCCTGCTCGCCGATCTCGGCCAGGCCCGGCGAATAGAACAGCGTGCGGCCGTCGGCCAGGTCCTCGATGCGCAGCGCGATGTTGTCGCCGGTCACCTGCTCGCGGCGATGCGGGGAATAGGGCGGCGCCTTGCCGGGGATCGCCAGCGCGGTGAAGCGCAGGCCGGGCACGGCCTCGATCTCGAACTCGGCGCGGGTGCGCTCGCCGTCGACCGCCAGCATGTGCCAGCGCGTGCCGCAGTAGTGCTGCAGCACGTTGAGCAACGGGAGGCCGGTGGTGAGGTCCTCGAACACGCAGGGCGTCGCGTACAGGTCGATGCAGGGGCCTTCGCGCAGGCCCAGCAGGCCCGTGACGTGGTCGATCTGCGCGTCCATCAGCACGACGGCCTTGATGGGCGTGTCGCGCAGGCCCTGGCGCGGATGGAGCTGGGGATGGCGCCGGATCTGGCCGCCGATGTCCGGCGACGCGTTGAGCAGCACCCAGGACCGGCCGTCGGCCGAGACGGCGATCGAGCTCTGCGTGCGCTCGCTGGCGCGGATGTCGCCGCTGCGCTGGCCCGCGCAGATGGCGCAGTTGCAGTTCCACTGCGGGAAGCCGCCGCCGGCACCCGAGCCGAGAACGAGGATCTTCATGATTGCCTGGCGCGAGAAGGAACGGGAACGCCGTCGGCGCGCAACGCGGCCGACGGCCGGTCGATCAGCGCGATGCGATGTACATCGTGATTTCGAAGCCGAAGCGCAGGTCTTCAAACGCGGGTTGCGTCCATTGCATGGAAAGTCTCCTTGAGTGGGTTGCGAGTCGTGCCCAGTCGCAACGACGAACCGTCGCTGCGTCTTCGCGCAGAGGCGGTGGACAGGCAGGGAAATCGCAAGTCGCGTGCCACTCGGGAGAAGGCCTCGATCTTCAGGGTTGACCCTGGAAGATCGGGCGGCGCGCACGCGAGGGGACGCGCACCGGCGCGTCGACTGTCACGCCGTGGAGCAGCGCGCCGCGCGCGCTGGAACAGGGATTACCCGTCGACCGCGGCCGCCGCCTACTTGGCCCAGCGCAACTTGCGATAGATGGTGTTGCGGCTGATCCCCAGCTGCTTGGAGGCTTCGGAGATGTTGCCGTTGGCGGCGTCGACCGCGGCCTGGATCAGCGCGATCTCGGCCTCCTCCAGCGTGCGCGGCGACGCGGGCGGTGCGGCGACGACGACGACCGGCGGCGCCGGTTCGGGCGCCGGCGCGACGCCGCGCGGGTCGGGCGCCGCGGGCCGTACCGGCACCGCGGTGGCGGCGGCCGCGGCCGCGGCCGGCGGCAGGCGGTCGAGGTCCTCGTGGAAATCGTCCGACAGGTGCTCCTCGGTGATCTCGGCCTCGTTGGACGCCATCACGGCGGCCGTGCGCAGCACGTTGGCGAGCTGGCGGATGTTGCCGGGCCAGGTGTAGCGCAGGAACAGCGCCATCACCGACGGGCTGATCGACGGCGCGCCGGCCGGCGATTCGGCCAGCAGGATGCGGCGCGCGACGACCGCCAGGTCGCTGCGGTCGCGCAGCGCGGGCAGGCGCACGACCAGGCCGTTGAGCCGGTAGTAGAGGTCTTCGCGGAACTGGCCGGCGGCGATCATGTCGCGCAGGTTCCGGTGCGTCGCGCTGACCACGGCGATGTCGACGGCGATCGACTTGTGGCCACCCAGCGGCGTCACGCAGCGCTCCTGCAGCACCCGCAGCAGCCGGGCCTGCAGCGACAGCGGCATGTCGCCGATCTCGTCGAGGAACAGCGTGCCGCCGTTGGCTTGCACGATGCGGCCGACCGCGCCCTTGCGCCGCGCGCCGGTGAAGGCGCCGTCCTCGTAGCCGAACAGCTCGGCCTCGATCAGCGATTCGGGGATCGACGCGCAATTCACCGCCACGAAGGGCTGGCGCGCGCGGCTGGAGTCCTGGTGCACGGCGCGCGCCAGCAGTTCCTTCCCGGTGCCCGTCTCGCCCAGGATCAGCAGCGGGATGTCCTTGTTGAGCACGCGCTCGACCTTGCCGACGAGGGTGTCGACCTGCGCGTCGCCCGTCTTCAGGTAGTGCAGGCCGGACAGCCGCGCGGTGCGCGCCGCCTCCTCGGCCTGCGTGCCGGCGGCGACCCCGGCGCGCGACGGCGCGCTGCCGATCGACGGCGCCGGGCGGCCGGACGCCTCGGCGCCGTCCCCGGCCGCGTCGAAGCCCGCCAGGATGGAGCGGATGGGGCCGTTGAAGCGCGCGCTCGCGTGGAAGCTGCGTCCGCTGGGGATGGTCAGGCGCATCGGCACCGACAGCGGCGCCCGGAAATGGTCCGAGACCGCGCCGATCGTGGTGTCGAACAGGCTGGTCAGGCTGTGCATGCGCAGCGCGGCGCTGCTCATGTCGAGCTGGTCCAGTGCGCTGCGGTTGCCGCCCAGGATGCGGCCGTCGCCGCCGACGATGACGATGCCTTCGAGCAGCGTGCCGATGAACTCGGGGCGCAGGTGGAAGTGCAGCCGCAGCCGGTTGCCGTAGTCGTCGGACAGCCAGTGGTTCTCGATCATGCGCGCCGACATGCGCACCAGCCCCATGGTGTGCTGGTGGTACGAGCGCTGGTCGCCGGTGACGTCGAGCACGCCCAGCATGTTGCCGCGCGGATCGACGATGGGCGCGGCCGAGCAGGTGAGGAAGCTGTTGGCGTGGATGAAGTGCTCGCCCGCGTGGATCAGCGTGGGGCGCTCCTCGACGAGCGCGGTGCCGATCGCGTTGGTGCCCTTGGACTGTTCGGCCCAGTTGACGCCCGGCGCGAGCGCCACCTTGCCGGCGCGCGCCAGGAACTCGTCGTCGCCGATCGAATGCAGGATCGTGCCCTGCGCGTCGGTCAGCACGATCATGCTTTCGGTGTTGACGATCTGCTCGAACAGCATCTCCATCACCGGCGCCGCATGGGTGAACAGGCGCTGGTTGCGCTCGCGCGCGACGGCCAGGTCGCCGCGCACCATGGGCTCGAAGTCGGGTCGTTCGACGCGCGTCAGACCCAGCGCGGCGCAGCGCAGGTGCGATTGCTCGATGCGCTCGGCGCGCTCGGGCGCGCCGTCGCCGCCCTGGGCCGTCGGGGTACACCAGGCGCCGGGGGCGGCCAGGGCACGGAGGGATGCTGACATCGTCGCTTCCTCTGTTCCTGCCGCGCAGGGCGGCAGGTTGTCTCTGTCGTTGTGCCGCGTGCCGCTGCCCGTTGGCTGTCGCGGTCGTCACGGAATTGTTCGATCCTGGTACAGATGCCGCGCGGCGCGTCCGGGCTATCCCTGAGCGAACAGGGCGCATCTGCATGCCCGTGTCGTTTCGAGGATAGCACTCCCACCCGCGTGGCGGGCAGGCCGGCGGGCCCGCTGCGCCCCGCCCGGCATCTCTTCCATGCTCGACGCTGCAATAACTGTTCCCAGTTGCAGCAACGGGTTGTGGCATGGGCTTTGCAGACCACACCCCCGACTGTTCAACACAAGACCGACGGAGACCTGACATGGATCAAATTTCGAACGCCAATCCGGCGCGCCGTGATCGATTCCGCATCGCCCGACGCGTTGGCGCGGCCCTGCTGGCGCTGGGCGCCTGCGTGGTGGTCGCGGCCCACGGCAACGTCACGCCGCAGCCGGTGGACACGACGGGTCTGGCGCCGCTGGGCGAGGACTGGCGCAGCGTGAACCCCTATTCCGGCAATCCCACCGCGGTCGAGATCGGCTCCTCGGGCTTCAACCAGAACTGCGCGCGCTGCCACGGCCTCGAGGCGATCTCCGGCGGCATCGCGCCCGACCTGCGTCGGCTGGACAACGACTGCGCGACCATGAAGGACAAGGCCGCGCGCGAGGCCTGCGTCAAGGACAACGACGACTACATGATCACCACCGTTCGCCACGGCCGCAGCCGCAACGGCGCGGTCTACATGCCGCCGTTCGAGGGCATGCTGAGCCAGGAGGCGATGTGGGCCATCAAGACCTACCTCGAGTCGCGGCGCGAGAAGCCGCTGCCGGACGCCCCATGACCGCCCCGCACCTGACCCGCCGCGCGCTGCTGCGCGGCCTCGGCGCGGCCGCCGTCGCGGGCGCGCAGCTGGGCGCGTTCGCCGCCGGCGACGGCCTGGCCGGCGTCAAGGCGCGCGGCACGCTGGTGGTGGCCGTCTACAACGACATGCCCCCGTTCAACGACCGCGGCCGCGGCATCGACGTCGACCTGGCCACCGCACTGGCCGACTCGCTGGGCGTCAAGCTCTCGCTGATGCCGTTCCCGGCCGGCGAGGAGATGGGCGATGACCTGCGCAACATGGTCTGGAAGGGCCACTACCTGGGCTACGGGCCGGCGGACGTGATGCTGCACGTGCCGGTCGATGCGCCGCTGATGGACGCCACGCCGCAGGTGCGCATCTTCGCGCCGTACTGGCACGACCGGGTGATGATCGCCCGCAACGTGGCGCAGTTGCCGCACCTGGAGACGCTGGCCCAGCTCAACGGCAAGAGCGTGGCGGTGCCGGGCCAGACGCTGGCCGGCTGGCTGATGATCGGCGCCGACGGCGGCGCCTACCGCAACCAGCTGACCACCACGTGGAAGGACGGCGTCGAGGCCGCCGCGGCGCTCAAGCGCGGCGAGTTCGCGGCGGCGGCGGGCCTCGGCTCGGAACTCGAGTCGGTGCTCGCCGGCGACGACCGCTTCGTCATCACGCCGCTGCCCACGCTGCACAACGCGCGCTCGGGCTGGGCCGTGGGCATGGCCGTGAAGAAGGACGCGGCCGACCTGGCCAGCGCGCTGCAGAAGGCGGTGGACGACCTGGCCGCCGGCGACCGGCTGCGCCAGATCTTCGCCAAGGGCAACGTGGCCTGGCAGCCCACCTGAGCGGCCGGCCGGCGCACGCAGCCGGCCGGTGCGCGAGGTGCCGGGTGCCGCGCGGCGCCCGCCTTCACGTCGGCAGCCGACCGAGCAACTCGCGGTGCTGCACCAGCAGGCGCCAGAGCACCGCGCCGATGGCCAGCAGGCCGGCGCCCAGCACGCCGAAGCCGACCACCAGCATCTCGAACCAGTTCCGCGACTGCGCGACCTGCTTCTCGATCTCGTCGACCAGCGCGCGCTGCTGCTGCGCCTCGGCGGCCTGCACCTGGTCTATCGTCGCCTTGCGCTCCTTGCGGAACATGTCGCCGAACGGGCCGGCCATCGCGTCGTTGACGCCGTCGAGCGCCGCCGCGGTCATGGCGCGCGTCGTGTGCGCCAGCGCGGGCGTGTTGTCGGCCAGCGCCTGGCCGATGGCCGGGCTCAGGTCGTGCTGCAGCACGCGCTCCACCGCCGAGGTGATGGCGCCGGAGATCGTCGCCGCCACCTGCGGGCCGACGCTGGCGACGGTGTCGTGCGCGACGCTGGTCGCGAACGCGGTGGTGCGCCGCCGGTTCTCGTCGCCCAGCGTTACCTCCAGCGACGTCCGTACGCTGGCGGCCACGGCGGACTGCACGCGCGGCAGCACCACGTCGTCCAGCGTCTGCCCGAGCGCCGGCGCGATGCCGCGCGCGAAGTCCGACGACAGCGTCGTCAGCCGGGCGCTCGAGCCCGGGCCGCCCGACAGTACCTCGTCGATGACTGCCCGCGTGAGGCCGCGCGTGGCGCGCTGGATCTCGTCCGAGCGCAGGATCTCCTCGATCGTTCGCCGGTTCTGCGGCTCGGCGAACGTGGCCAGGCCCGAATCGACCGCGCTGCGCGTGGTCGGCGCGACGACGCCGGCGCAGCCGCCCGCGGCCAGCGCGCAGGCCACGAGCAACGGCCACGCCGCGCGGCCGGATCGTCGGGGGCTCGGCATCGCGCACTCCTTTGCAGACCGGGGCTTGCAACATAGTCCGGCGCCTGCAGCGCGTCAACGCGGGGCCGCGCACGGACGTGGGGGGTGGCGTTTGCGGCCGGCGCGGCGCGCCCTACACTCGCAGCGCGTCGCCACGCGGCGACACGCGAACCAACCCTGCGAGGCCCTCCATGGACAGCAGTCGACGGCGCTGGACCGTGTTCTTCTTCCTGGCCGCCGCCTTCAATTTCAGCATGGGCGGGCCGATCTTCTTCGCCTCGGCGTGGAGCTACTCGGTGGCCTACATCGGACCGCCCGACGCCGCCACGCTGCGCTTCTGGGGCGACTTCGGCTACGCGGTGCTGCTGATCGGCCTGGGCTACGGCATCCTCGGGCTGGACGTCGATCGCAACCGCGGCATCGTCTGGCTGGGCATCGTCGCCAAGCTGTTCGACATGGTCGCCCTGCCACTGCGCTGGTCGCAGGGCCTGGCGCATCCGATCGTGCTGGCGCCGGCGGCCATCGACGGCCTGTTCTGCCTGGGCTTCGTCTGGTTCCTGCTGCGCCGGCCGGCGCGCGACTAGGCCCATGTCGGCGCTCCAGGCCCTGCACGACGCGCTCGTCGGCGCGATGCATGTCGAGCGACGCATCGACCCGTTCTTCCGCCCCGCGCTCGACGCGCTGGCGCGCGAACCGCTCACGCGCCTGGTGCAGGCCCTGATCCGCGCCCGGCTGCCCGACGACGGCCTGGCGCTGGCGCAGGAACGACCCATCGCCGGCGAGGAGGCGCTGGTGGCCGACATCGTCGCGGCGATGTCGCGGTACCTGCGCCAGCACTACGCGCCCGGCGCCGCCGAGCGCGGCGGCAACACGAAGACGCACGGCGTCGTGCGCGGCGAGCTGGTCGTGCACGACGGCCTGCCGGCCGCGCTGCGCCACGGCCTGTTCGCGCAGCCGCGCCGCTACCCCGCCTGGGTCCGCTTCGGCGGGCCCGGCCCGGCGCTGCCGCCCGACATCGAGGACGTGGGCGTGCTGAGCATCGGCGTCAAGGTGATGGGCGTGCCGGGCCCCAAGCTGCTGGACGACGAGCGCTTCACGCAGGACTTCACCGGCATCAGCACCCCCGTCTTCACCACCCCCGACCTGCGCGAGAACGCGAAGCTGCAGGCCGCCATCGGCCGCGGCCTGCCGCTGTTCTACTTCATCGGCCCCGGCGGCCACCTGCTGGACGCGCTGATGCAGGGCCTGTGGTCGCGCACCCAGACGAGTCCGCTCGAGACGCCGTACTGGAGCTGCGTGCCCTACCTGCTGGGCGAAGGCCAGGCGATGCAGTACGCCTTCCAGCCGAGCGCCGCCCCGCGCAGCCGCGTGCCGGGACTGCCGGGCCGCCCTTCGGACAACTACCTGCGCGAGGCGATGGCCCGCACGCTCGGTGCGCAGGCCGCCAGCTTCGAGATGCGCGTGCAGTTGCAGAGCGACCCGCGCCGCATGCCCATCGAGCACGCGTCGGTGCGCTGGATGTCGCCGGACAACCCCGGGACGGTGGTCGCCACGCTGGAACTGCCGCGCCAGCAGTTCGACACGGCGGCCCAGCTGGCGTTCGCGAGCCGACTGTCCATCAATCCGTGGCATTGCCTGGCGGCGCATCGCCCGCTGGGCAACCAGAACCGCGGCCGCCTGAAGATCTACCAGGCGCTCTCGCAGTTGCGCCAGCAGATGAACGCCACGCCGCACGTCGAGCCCGACGGCAGCGAGACCTTCGATCAGGTCGTGGCCAGGTAGCGCAGCGCGCGCACGCCGGGCAGGAAGAAGTACGCGCCGCCGACGACGTCGACGAACGTCGGCAGCCCCTCGACCACGCGGCTCGGGCAGCCCGCGCGCGGCATCGTGAAGCGGGCGGTGTCCGGCTCGTCGGGCGCCGCGAGCCGGTTGCCCAGCAGCGGATCGCCCTCGTGCGGCAGCCCGGCGAACTTGGTTCCGGCGATCCAGGCGCCCTGCACGAACTCGAACTGGCGCGCCAGGTCGGCGCACAGGCAGACGAACTGCAGGCCGGTCTCGACGACCGGGGTGGCCGTCAGCGCCTGCGTCGGCGACAGCCGCTGGCCGTACTCGCGGCCGCGCCGCAGCACGCGATGGAAGCGCACCGAGGCGACCGCGTCGGCAGGCAACGCCGCGCTGTCGAAGCCCAGCATGCGCACCGCGCGCGCGACCAGCCCTTGCGTGCCGGCGGGCAGGTCGGCGTTGCGCGGATTGGCGCGGCGGATGTGCGCCCCGACCGGGCAGCGCAGGCCCGCCGGGTCGTCGTCGAACGTGAAGCCGTTGCGCTCGCGGTCGGCCGCCTGCGCGCCGACGCCGGCAATGGGCGTGCGCGCCGCGGGCAGCAGCGGTTGGCCGTCGATGCGGCGGCCGACCATGGCCTCGGCGATGCGCAGGCGCTCCGCCGCGTCGCCGCCGGCCTGGCCGTCGAGGAAACGCCAGAACGCCGGCACGTCCTGGCGCAAGGTGCGCAGCACCAGGTAGCTGCCGTTGCGGCCGAGGTCGGCACGATCGGGCGCGTCCTCGGCGCGCGGCAGCTGCGTGGCCGCGCTGCCCACGGCGTCCAGCAACGGCCGGGCGGTGTAGCGGCCGTACTCGTTCGGGTAGCCGAGCAGGAATTCGCCCAGGCACGCGAGGTTGCCGTAGGCCAGGCGATCCTGGTCGACCGCGGCGATCTCGCGCGTCCAGTCGATCTCGGGCTGGCTGAGCCCGTCGACGAATCCGAACGGCTCGACGCCGCCCATGTCGGTCGTCGGCAGCCAGCGCATCAGCTCGAACGCCACGCCCCAGTGGGCATCGAGGTCGCGCAGGCGCGCGTCGAGCTGGCCCGGCAGCGCGTAGACCATCACCAGGACGTGCGGCACCTGCGCGGCCCCGGGCCCGCCCCATTGCCAGCGGGCGGGGTCGTTGTTGCCGACGTCGCCCAGGCGCCGGGCGCGGTTCGGGTCGGTGCCGAGGCCGGCCACGAACTCGGGGGCGAACCCGGCGATGATGCCCGCGGGCACGCCCAGCTCGCGCAGGCCCTCGGCGCTGAGCGCCACCTGCAGCACCGTCGGCGGCACCGGCCCCTTCGCGGCGGTGCCCACCGGCGCCGCCGCGAGCCAGGCGCGCGCGGCGGCGTGGTTGCGCACGCGCAGCAGCGCGAAGGCGCTCTCGGTGTGGTGCTTGTAGCCGAAGCGCAGCAGGCCCTGCACGTCGTTGAAGTCGAGATCCTTGCTCACATCGACCTCAGCCAGTCTTCGATCTCGCCGTCGCTCATCGAGGCGCGTTCGAGGCCCTCGCGGATGCGCGTGTGGCGTGCGAGGTCGATCGCGCTCAGGCCGGGGCTGGCCTTGTACCAGACCGAGTTGGCGACCTGGTGGCGGCGCAGGTAGTTCTTGAACGCCTGCGAGTCGCGCGCGCCGCCCTGCACCAGCCAGTTCGTGCGCGGGTAGCCGACGCCGTTGCTGAACACGAGGTTCAGGCCCCAGGCCACCTTGTTGATGAAGTCGTCCATGTAGCTTTCCAGGATGCCGTCGTAGTTGCTGGCGAAGAGCAGGCGTCGCTTGTCGTCGAGGAACACCCAGCGCGCGAAGTGGATCGTCTGCACGCGCGTGAGGTGGCCGCGACCGTAGACGTGGCGCGCCGCGTAGTCCAGCAGCGCCACCAGCACCGTCACCAGCACCCGGCGGAAGCGCCCGGGCTTGACGCTGCCCAGCGCGGTGAAGGCGTTGGTGATGCCGCGATCCTCGAAGGTGGCGAGCTCGGCGACGTGGGCCAGCGCCGGCGGCGGTGCGATCTGCGGGTCGGCCTTCTCGCGGCTGCGCAGCTGCCAGGCGAACAGCGGCGCGTACAGCAGCAGCACGGGCAGCAGGAGCAGCCCCAGCAACGGGATGGCGACCAGGTGCGCGAGGTTGCGCCACCACCAGCCGGCCGGCGTCGGCGGGTCGGGTGTCACCCGCAGGCGGCCCTGCCGGCGCTCGGTGGCGACGAAGTCGACCAGCTGCGCGCGGAGGGCCTGCAGCCGGCCCGGGGCCGGCGCATCGAGCGCCCGCAACCGGCGTCCCAGGGCTTCGGCGAGCGCGCGCTCCTCGCGCACCCGGCGCGCCGTGCGGCCCGTCCAGTTCGCGTACGCGGCGGCCACCGGCACGTTGCGCGCGCGCAGCCAGGCGGCGAGCCCGTCCGCAGCGGGCCAGCCGGTGCAATGCGCGAACACCTCGCCCAGGCCGTCCGGCGCGACACGCGCGAATTCGTCGAGCTGCTGCTCGCCGGGTCCGTCGCAATCGCCGAGGAAGGCCAGGTACGTGGGCAGGCTCGCGGGCGCCTGGCCATGGGCCGCGAGGTCGCCGTGCGTGGCGTCGACGAGCACCGCGAAGCGCGCGAAATGCAGCGCCTCGAAGCGGCCGAAGGGCAGCAGCCGGTTGCCGGGGTCGGCCTGGCCGGGACCCGTGTTCATCTGCGCCAACACGTTGCGCAACGCCTGCTCGCGGCCGGTCCGCACCTCGGCGACGACCATGAAATTTCCGGGCGGGATCATGCGGTCGGGCGGGCCGCGCCCCTCAGAACTGCAGGCAGAAGTCGATCAGCCGATCCTTGCCCCAGTAGACCTTGCCGAGGTAGAAGTTCGGCGAGACCAGCCGGATCTCGTCGCGGATCCAGTGCGCCAGCAGCGAGGTCTTCGAGTAGTCGAGGACGATGCAGTCCTTGCCGTCCAGCCAGCTCGCGCCCGTGTAGACCTCGGCGATGATCGCCTCGAAGCCCAGCACGCCGATGCGGTTCTTCAGCAACTTGTGGGTGGCGTCGAACACCTTGCCCTGCCACGCGAAGTGGCTGATGAACTCGGCGATGGACGCCGAGTACTTCGTGTCGGGCGCGATGATGGCGGTGCCCACGGCCTCGCCATTCGGGATGGGGCCCGGGGGGCTGGCGCGGAACAGGTCGTCGAGTTGCGCCTGGGTCATGGCGAGCAGTTGGGCGGCGTCGTAGGCCATCGGGGACTCCCTGTGGACGGTGAAGCGGGTCAGCTGGCAGTGTCGGTACGCGGCAGCGCAGCGTCAATGCGGCGGCCGGCGCGGCGGCCACGTGTTCTAGGGAGGGGTCGTGCCCCGCGCGGCGTCCTGCAGCACGACGTCGGCGGCCTTCTCCCCGATCATGTAGACGGCGCTGGCCAGGAAGAAGCCGGGGATGCGCGGGAACACCGACGCGTCGACCACGCGCAGCCCCTGCGTGCCGTGCACGCGGAACCGGCTGTCGACGACGCCGCCCGACTCGCGCGCGCCGATGGCGCAGGAACACGACGCGTGGTGGCCCCAGGCGTTGTCGCGCACGTGGCGCGCGAGGGCCTCGTCGGAGTCGACCGCCGCGCCGGGCGACTGCTCCGCGCCCACGGCGCCGGAGCGCACCAGCGGCGCCATCACGTGGCGCACGAAGCGGATCGCGTCGACGATCGCGCGCAGGTCGGCGCCCTGCGGGTCGTCGGCCGGGTCGAAGTAGTGGAAGTCGATCTCGGGCGTGTCGCGCGCGTCGGCCGAGCGCAGGCGCACGCGGCCCGCGCGGTTGCGCGTGTGGGCCTTGAGCACCGCCCAGCTGAGGTAGTCGGGATGCTCGTGCAGCCACTTCGAATAGCCGGGGAAGTAGCCTTCGAAGCGGGTGGGCAGCGCCATCGCGAAGATGTCCGGGTCGGGCGCGTGCGGGCCGGATCGCTGCGCCAGACCGATGGTGGCACCGCTGGAGATGTACATGCCGCCGCGCGGGCGTGCGTCCCACTCGCGCCAGACGTCGTCGTCGCGCCGGAAGCGCGCGCCCCGCAGCCCTTCCCACGGCTGGGGCAACGGGTGGGTGACCGCGACCTCGTAGCGATCCTGCAGGTTGCGGCCGACGCCGGCCAGGTCCACGCGCACCGCGATGCCGTGCCGCTGCAGCTCGGCGGCCGGGCCGACGCCCGACAGCATCAGCAGCTGCGGCGTGTTGAACGCGCCGCCGCACAGCACGACTTCGCGGCGCGCGCGCACCTGGCGCAGCTCGCCGGCGTCGCCGCTCGGCTCGGCATGCGCCCGGTAGAGGCGCCGGCCCTTGCGGTACTCCACGCCGACGGCGCGCTGGCGGTCGTCGAACAGCACCCGCGTGGCCAGCGCGTCGAGCTCGATGTGCAGGCGCTCGGGATGGCGCGCGCGCACGTCGAGCAGGCGCTCGCGGCTGCCCATGCGCTGGTGGCCGGACGTCGACAGCGGGGTGTAGCAGGCGCCCTCGATTCCCTTGCCGCCGAGGCGGCGCGCGTTCGGGTCGCCGCGCCCGCGCAGCGCGCGCCACAGGTTGGCCAGCGGGCGCCGCACGCCCAGCGTGACGATGGCGGTGGTGTCGATGATCAGCCGCAGCATCGCGCCGTCGAAGAACGCCTCCAGCGGCATCGCGCGCTCGACGTGCAGCCAGCCGTCCCAGCCGTGGCCCAGCGGATCGATGCCCAGCGCCGCCAGCGCGCGCCAGAACGGGCGATGGCGGCAGTTCTCGACGCGCTTCGCGTAGCGGCGCATGGCGCGGGCGCGCCAGCTCGCGTCGCCGGTCAGCGCGGCGATGGCGTTCCAGTCGGAATCGTGCGGCAGCACGAAGATCATCGCGTTGTGCGCGGTGCAGCCGCCCAGCGTGGCGGCGCGCGGGTAGAGCACGCTGTCGTCCTTGCTCTTCCAGTCGCGCGCCTGCTGCGCCGCGTCGGCATAGTGGCGAACGCGGAAATCCCAGCGCATCGCCGGGTGTTCGGACGCGAACGGATGGAAGGCCGGCACGTCGTGGGCCTCGGGCATGCCGGGCGCGTCCTCGGTGGGCGCGTCGCCGCCGGCCTCGAGCAGGAACACGCGCAGCCCCGACTCGGCCAGCCGTGCCGCCAGCGTGCCGCCGCCGGCGCCGGAGCCGACGACGACGACGTCCCAGTCCTG
Source organism: uncultured Vitreoscilla sp. (assembly GCA_964418745.1). GTDB lineage: Bacteria > Pseudomonadota > Gammaproteobacteria > Burkholderiales > Burkholderiaceae_C > Scleromatobacter. Next base: position 140,708 of record CAYQMX010000009.1, on the reverse strand, counting down.
CTCGTGGGCGAGGGGCGTCGTCATGCCGCGCTAGAAGGTCTTCAGGAACTCGATCAGCGCGCGCCGGTCGTCGTCGGTCAGCTCGGGCTCGTGGCCGAACGACTTCTCGTCGGCGCTCAGGCCGTCCTGGCGGTTGAATTGCGCGGTGCCGAAATAGTGGCCGCGGTTGACGACGAGGTCGGGGCACTTGCTGAGCTTGAGCAGGCGGGGCCCGAGGTTGCGGAAGGTGTCCATCAGCTGCTCGTCGGTGGCGTCGGCCGGGGCCTTGATCAGGTCGGCCTGCAGCTCGAGCGCCAGGGCCGTGAGGTTCTCCAGGCGCTGGCCTTCGCCGAGATTCGTGTCGGTCTCGGACGGCAGGATGATGTTGGACAGCAGGCCCACCGGCACGCCCTTGGGGATCTTGTCGAGGGTGACGTCGCCGCCCGTGTCGACCCACGACGGGATGAAGCGGTGCAGCCCCTGCAGCGGCTGCAGCGCCTTGGGCAGGTAGCCGGCCGGGATGAAGATGCGGCTGCGCTGCGTGGTGCGGTCGATGGTGCCCAGCACCTTGTCGCCGAAGACCGCGTCGCGCTGGCGTCGTTCCGGCCACAGCATCTGCTCGATGGACGTGTCGAACACCTTCATGCGCGCGGCCACCGACGGGTCGGGCGAGAACGGGCCGACGCTGTTGTTCAGCAGGAAGGGCGCCGTCGACCACGCGCTGATCAGCGACGGCACGCGCGTGTAGCCGCGGCCGCCGGCGGGCATCGCGTAGGGCATGGGCTCGCCGGTGAGCGGGTTGGTGATCGTGATCGTGCCCACCGAGGGCAGCTGCTTGTAGCTCTGCGACGAGAAGTTGTCCCAGATGTTGCCGCCCAGCGCGTTGGTGGCCAGCGGGCTGCAGGTGTTGGTGCGCAGCAGCGTGGCCGGGATGCGCGCGTCGGTGGACAGGTAGTTGCCCTGCAGGAAGTCGGGCGCCTGCACCACCGCGCGCATGGCGCTCTTGTAGGCGTCGGTCTGGGTGTAGGCCCAGTAGCGCTTGAAGCAGCCGAGGTAGTTGGCACCGGCGCAGGCCTGGGCCTCGAGGTTCAGCGACGCCGGCAGCGGCGGCGCCTTGCTGGAGTGGCAGCGCGCGCAGGTGTCGGCGAATACGTCCTTGCCGTGGGCCAGCAGCGCCGGATCGGCCTTCAGGTAATCGACGCCGCCCGGCGCGTCCTTCAGGCGATCGGGCTGGGCGGCCTTCAGGAAGAACAGCGCGGTGTCGTAGGTGCCGGCCTCGGTCGCCTTCCAGTAGCTCGAGTTCTTCTCCGCGGTGGCGATGGCGATCGGCGTGATGGACTTGCCGCCGATGACCGCGTTGAAGTGCAGCAGCCACTCCTCGCTGAACAGGCCGATGTTGAGGTAGACGCGGTTGAGCGCGCCCAGCAGGCCCACCGAGTCGGCGCCGTCCTTGAGCACGTGCGGCGTCTTGACGGCATCGGGCTTGGCGAAGAAGCCCTTGAGCGCGTCGGGCGCCGGGTAGTCGTTGAACTGCTTGTTGTCGAGGCCGCCGCCGGCGAGCTTCTCGTCGCCGATGCGCGCCGCCATGCCCATGCGCGACGGGAAGTCGTAGACCGCGTTCATCGTGCGCGGGTTGTTGATGCCGTCCGTGGAGATCAGCGAGGTGTCCATGCTGCCGGGCCGGAAGGTGTGGGCCAGCTGGTACATGAAGTTGCGCTGGCCCTCGGGCTTGCCGGAATCGACGATGAACAGGCGGTCCACCCACATGTACTGCGCCCCCACCGACGAGCTCAGGTTGGCCCATTGCGGCGCGGCCGGGTCGGCCGGCGGATGGACGGGGCTGGGGCCGACGTGGCAGAAGCCGCAGGACATGCCCACGCGGTACGGCCGCACGAGGTCCTTGTCGTTGTAGTACGCCGGATCGGTGTAGTAGCGCTTCGCGTCCCAGCGCGCCGCGGCGGCCTCGTCGAACTTCGGGTTGGGGAACAGGCGCAGGCCGGAGATGCCCGTGGCGTAGCCGTAGAACGAGCCGACGGGCAAGGTGCTGCCGTCGGCCATGCGGGCGGTGCCGCGCGCGCCGATCTTCACGCCGGGGTACTTGGCCTCGTTCTCGAACGGGTCGGCCGGGCAGTCGGCGCGGCGCACGTCCAGCCACAGCCCGAAGCGCTTCGGGTCGGGGCCGCTGGCCGGGCCGAAGCACGGCTCGTTGACCAGGCCGAGGTTGTTCCAGCGGTTGGCGCGCGTGAAGCCCAGCTCGGGGTGCGACGAGACGATCTTGAGCAGGTCGAATGCGCCGAAGGTGGTGGTGGTCAGGCCGTCCCAGAAGCGGTCGTTGCCGCCGCTCCACACCAGCCACATGTTGCGGCCCTTGATCTCGTCGGCCGTCAGAGCGACGCCGTTGTCCATGTCGTGGAAGTAGTCCTCGTCGGCATGGTTGAAGGACTCGGCGGTGCGGCCCGCCTGCATCGCCTCGTCCTGCACCTGGCCGGGCCTGGGGCCGGACTGGCAGGCGGCGACGGCGACGATGGCCAGGGCGACGACGAGGCCGGTGGCCGCCAGGGTCCAACGAGTGCGCGAGTGCTTGGGCATGGGGTCTGTCTCCGGTCTGGGTGCCTGCTGCCGCACGCGCCTCCCGACGCGCGCGGACGTGGGAAACGACTATAGGCGCGAAGCCCGCGCCGCTGAAGAGGCAATGCGGGGCACCCCCCAAGGTCGGCACTGCGGGCGATCGCGGCGCGCGGCGTGTCCGCTGGAGATTCCGGTCAGGCGGCGCGCACGGAGGCCAGCAGGCAGGCGGCGGCGGTCGCGTCGTCCAGGCGCGTCAGCACCGGCTGTTCCTGCGCGCAGGCCGCGATCGCCTTCGGGCAGCGGGTGCGGAACACGCAGCCCGACGGCGGATCGATCGGCGAGGGCATGTCGCCCGAGAGCAGCTGCAGCACCTTGTTGCGCTCGACGCGCGGGTCGGGAATCGGAATGGCCGACAGCAGCGCCTCGGTGTAGGGGTGGCCCGGCCGGGCGTACAGGGCGTCGCTGCGCGCGATCTCCATCGCCTTGCCCATGTAGAGCACCAGCACGCGGTCGCTGATGTGCTTGACCACGGCGAGGTCGTGCGCGATGAATATCAGCGCCAGGCCCTTGCGCCGCTGCAGCTCCTGGAGCAGGTTGACGATCTGTGCGCGGATCGACACGTCGAGCGCCGACACCGGCTCGTCGCAGATGATCAGCTTCGGCTCGAGGATCAGCGCCCGCGCGATGCCGATGCGCTGGCACTGGCCGCCGGAGAACTCGTGCGGGTAGCGGTTGATCTGCTGCGGCGTCAGGCCCACCTCGGCCATCACCGCGGCCACCTTCTCGTGCACCTGCGCGTCGCTCAGCTCGGGCCGGTGCACGCGCAGCGGCTCGCCGATGATGCGGGCGATCGTCATGCGCGGGTTCAGCGAGGCCAGCGGATCCTGGAAGATGATCTGGATGTCGCGCCGCGCCGCCAGCCAGCCGGCGTGGTCGTCGGGACGCAGCGTCCGGCCTTGCCAGACGACCTCGCCGCCGGTGGCCGGGATCAGGTTCAGGCAGGCACGCGCCAGCGTCGACTTGCCGCAGCCCGACTCGCCGACGATGCCCAGCGTCTCGCCCGGCTGCAGGTCGAACGAGACGCCATCGACGGCCTTGAGCGTGGCGGCCGGCGCCCATGGCCAGGCCTTGCGGTCGCGGATGCGGAAGTGCACCTGCAGGTCGCGCACCGACAGCAGCGGCGGCGGGGCATCAGCCATCGGTGGCCTCCACCTGGTCGAGCTCGGCCACCGGCCGGTGGCAGGCGCGCAGCGTCGGCGAGTCCGGGTCGGCGCGCTGCAGCAGCGGCATCGTGGCGACGCAACGGTCCTGCACGTAGCGGCAGCGCGCCGAGAAAGGGCAACCGGGCGGCAGCGCGTTCATGTTGGGCGGATTGCCGGGGATGCTCACCAGCGCGCCGCCGGCCGCGTCCAGGCGCGGCAGCGCCGCCAGCAGGCCGCGCGTGTACGGGTGCGACGGGCGGTGGAAGATGTCTTCCGCCGACGCGTGCTCCATCACGCGGCCGCCGTACATCACCATCACGTCGTCGCACAGGCCGGCGACGACGCCCAGGTCGTGCGTGATCATCACGATGGCCGTGCCGTGCTCGCGCTGCAGCTCGCGCAGCAGCTGCGTGATCTGCGCCTGCACGGTGGCGTCGAGCGCGGTGGTGGGCTCGTCGGCGATCAGCACCTCGGGCTCGCACAGCAGGGCCATCGCGATCATCACGCGCTGGCGCATGCCGCCGGAGAACTCGTGCGGGTAGAAGTCGATCCGGCGCCGGGCGTCGGGGATCTTGACGTCGTCGAGGGCGCGCACCGCGCGCTCGCGCGCCGCGCGCCGGCCCATGCCGCGGTGCAGCTCCAGCACCTCGGTCATCTGGCGCTCCACGGTCAGGTACGGGTTGAGCGAGGTCATCGGATCCTGGAAGATCATCGCGATGCGGTCGCCCCGCACGGCGTTCAGTTCCGCGGCCGGCAGGCCCAGCAGGTTGCGGCCATGGTGCAGCACCTGGCCGCTGGCCGTGCCGTTGCGCGCCAGCAGGCCCATCATCGCCAGCATCGTCTGCGACTTGCCCGAGCCGGACTCGCCCACGATGCCAAGGGTCTGGCCGCGCCCGAGCCGGAAGTCGACGTGGTTGACGGCGTAGACCGGGCCGTCGTTCGTGCTGAACCGCACGCTGAGGTCGCGGACCTCGAGCACGGGAGCGGATGCGGTGGCGGGCAGGTTCACGCGTCAGCGCTCCTTGGGGTCGAGCGCGTCGCGCAGCCCGTCGCCGATGAAGTTGGCGCAGTACAGCGTGATCGACAGGGCACCGGCCGGAAACAGGATCATCCACGGCGTGGCGGCCATCACCGCGGCGCCGTCGTGGATCAGCACGCCCCAGCTGGTCATCGGCTCCTGCACGCCCAGGCCCAGGAACGACAGCACCGACTCCGACAGGATCACGCCCGGCACCAGGATGGAGGTGTAGATCACGACCACGCCCATCAGGTTGGGCACCACGTGCTGGAAGATGATGCGCCAGGTGGGCACGCCGATGGCGCGCGCCGCCTCGACGAACTCGCGCGACTTGATCGACAGCGTCTGCCCGCGCACCACGCGCGCCATGTCCAGCCACGAGAACGCGGCGATGGCGGCCACCACCAGCAGGATGTCGCGCCCGAACACGGTGACGACCAGGATCGCGATCAGCAGGTAGGGCACGGCGTAGGCCATGTCGACGATGCGCATCATCGTGCTGTCGACGCGCCCGCCGGCGAAGCCGGCCACCGCGCCCCAGACCACGCCGATGGACACCGACACCAGCGTGGCCAGCAGCCCCACCATCAGCGAGATGCGCCCGCCGATCAGCGTGCGCACCAGCAGGTCGCGGCCGAGCTCGTCGGTGCCGAACAGGTGCCAGCCGGCGCGCGTGGGCGCGTTGCTCATCAGGTTCCAGTCGACCGAATCGAACGCGTTGGGCAGCAGCATCGGGCCGAAGACGCAGGCGAGCGTGATCAGGCCCAGCACCACCACGCTGGCCACGGCCGCGCGGTTGCGCAGGAAGCGCACGCGGGCGTCGCGCCAGGGGCTGCGGCCGACGGGCGCGAGATCGACGGGAGACGCGGTGCCGCTCATCTCAGTACCGGATCTTCGGGTCGAGCCAGGCATAGGCCAGGTCGACGACCAGGTTCAGCAGCACCGCCAGCACGGTGACCAGCACCACCAGCCCCAGCACCAGCGTGTAGTCGCGGTCGGAGGCGCCGTTGACGATCAGCTTGCCCAGCCCGGGAATCGAGAACCACGACTCGGTGACGATGGCCGACGTGATCGACGAGATCGCCAGCGGCCCGATCACCGAGACCACCGGCAGCAGCGCCGGGCGCAGCGCATGGCGCAGCACCACGAGGCGCATCGGCAGGCCCTTGGCGCGCGCGGTGCGGATGAAGTTGGAGCTCAGCACCTCGATCAGGCTGCCGCGCATGATGCGGCCGATCGTCGAGATGTTGATCAGCGTGAGCAGCACGATGGGCAGGATCATGTAGCGCGGCGCGAAGTCGTCCCAGCCGCCCGAGGGCAGCCACGGCAGCGTGATCGCGAACACGAGCACCAGCACCGGCCCCAGCACGAACGACGGCAGCACGCTGCCGATATTGCCGAACAGCATGACCAGGTAGTCGACCGCGCTGTTCTGGCGCAGCGCCGCGGCGATGCCCAGCGCGACGCCCACCAGCACCGCGATGACCATCGCCGTGCCGCCGATGGCCAGCGAGACCGGCAGCGCCCGCGCGACGAGGTCGTTGACCGACCAGTCCGCGTAGCGGAACGACGCGCCGAGGTCGCCGTGCAGCAGGTCGTTCAGGTAGTACAGGTACTGCTTCCACAGCGGCAGGTCCAGGTGGTACTTCGCCTGCAGGTTGGCCAGCACGGCGTCGGAGACCTTGCGTTCGGCATCGAACGGCCCGCCCGGCGTGACATGCAGCAGCAGGTAGCAGATCGTCACCACGGCGAGCACCGTGGGGATCGTGACAAGGAGGCGTCTGACGACGTAGGCCCACATGGCGTTCGCGTCCGGGCTAGTGCTTGAGGATGTAGAAATCCTTGCTGCGGTAGCGATCCATGCCGTTCAGGTCGTCGTAGCCGCCGACCCAGGGCTTGATCAGGCGCGGCACGCTGTACTGCAACAGCGGGATCAGCGGGTAGTCGTCCATCACGAGCCGGGCCGCCTGCGTCAGCAGCGCCTCGCGCCTGGCGGGATCGGTCTGCAGGTTGCCCTGCGCGATCAGCTCGTCGGCCTTCTTGTTGCAGTTGCGGTTGTCGTTGGCGTCCGAACCGCACTCGACCAGCGCCAGGAACACGGTGGCGTCGTTGAACGTGGCCACCCAGCCGTGGCGCGCGATCTGGAAGTCGCCGTCGTGGCGCTTGCGGATCAGCACCTTGAACTCGAGGCTGTCCATGTCGGTCTCGAGGCCCAGCTTGGTCTTCCACTCGGAGGCGGCGAAGATCGCCATCTTCTTGTGATAGTCGCTGTTGTTGTAGACGAACTTCAGGTGCGTGCCGGGCTTGACGCCGGCGTCGGCCAGCAGCTTGCGCGCCTCGGCGACGCGCTTGTCCATCGGCCACTCGGCCCAGTCGTAGCGCGTCTGGGCGATGCCGGCCAGGCCCTTGACGGCCAGGCCGTACAGCGGCGCCTGCCCGTCGGCGGTGACCTTGGCCGACAGGATCTCGCGGTCGATCACCATCGACAGGGCCTTGCGCACGCGCACGTCCTTGAGCAGCGGATCCGTGTTGTTGAGCCCGTAGAAGCGCAGCCCGTACAGCGGGCCGTTGTGCATCTCGCCGGGGTACTGCGCCTTGAGCGCGTTGTACGCGCCCGGCGCGATCTGATGCATGAAGTCCTCCTCGCCGGACTGGTACAGCTTCAGGTCGGCGTTGCCGTCCTCCACGCACAGAAAGGTGACCCGCGTCAGCTGCACGTTGGCGGCGTCCCAGTACTTCGGGTTCTTCTCGACGATCACCTTGCTGTTGACCTGCCAGTCCTTGAGCACGTAGGCGCCGTTGCTGACCATGTTGGCCGGCTTGGTCCAGTCCTTGCCGAACTTCTCGATGGTGGCGCGCGGCTGCGGCGAGTACTGCGCCACGGACACGACGCTGGGCAGGAACGGCACCGCGCCGGCCGTCCTGACCTCCAGGGTCTCCTTGTCGATGGCGCGCACGCCGAGATCGGTGACCGGCTTCTTGCCGTTGACCACGTCCAGGCCGTTGAACAGGTAGGTGGCGTAGACCGACGCGATCTTGGCGGCGGTCTTCGGGTCGAGGAAGCGCCGCCAGGCGTAGACGAAGTCCTCCGCCGTGACCGGCTGGCCGTTCGACCAGACCGCGTTCCTGCGCAGCTTGAAGACCCAGGTGGTGGCGTCGACCTGCTTCCACGATTCGGCGACGCCGGGCACCACGTTGCTGTGGTGGTCGGTGGAGGTCAGGCCCTCGAACAGGTCGCGCTCGATCTCGGCGCCGTTGACCGACTCGACGAAGGCCGGGTCCAGCGATTCCGGCTCGGCGCCGTTGTTGCGCACCATCTCCTGGCGTGGCGACAGCACGGTGCCGGGCGGGATCACGGCCGCCCGGGCGGCGGACAGGCCGCCGGCGACGAGCGCCGCGGCGAAGAGGGCTCGGGGCAGCGACGGCGTGCAGCGCATGTTCATTCGGGAAGGCTCCGGGCACGAACGGGAAAGGGCGACCGCAGTATAGGGGTGCGGTGCCGCGTGGAAAGCAGGTTCCGAGCCACGGGCGTCAGTGGCGCAGGATGTAGAGGTCCTTGCTGCGGAAGGCGTCCTGGTCGTTGGCGTCGTCGTAGCCGCCGATCCAGGGCTTGACCAGGCGCGGCAGGGACATCTGCAGCAGCGGGATCAGCGGATAGTCCGCCAGCTCGAGGCGCACCGCCTGGGTCAGCAAGGCCCTGCGCCGCACCGGATCGGTCAGCGCGCCGGCCTGGGCGATCAGGGCGTCGGCCGCCTTGTTGCAGCTCTTGTTGTCGTTGGCGTCGTTGCCGCATTGCACCAGCGCCAGCAGCCCGGTGATGTCGGCGTAGCCGGGGATCCAGGCATGGCGCGCGACCTGGTATTCGGCGGCCTGGCGGCGGTGGATCAGCACCTTGTATTCCATGCTCTCCAGCTCGGTGTCCAGGCCCAGCTTGGTCTTCCATTCCGAGGCCGTGAAGATGGCCATGCGCTTGTGGTAATCGCTCGTGTTGTAGGCGAACTTCAGCCGCGTGCCGGGCTTGACGCCCGCCTCGGCGAGCAGCCGGCGCGCCTCGGCCACGCGGCGTTCCATCGGCCAGTCGGCCCAGTCGTAGCGCACCGGATCGACCCCCTCGCTGCCCTTGACCGCCAGCCCGTAGACCGGCGCCTGGCCGTCGGCGGTGATCCGGGTGGACAGGATCTCGCGGTCGATCACCATCGACAGCGCCTGGCGCACCCGCACGTCCTTGAGCAGCGGGTCGGTGTTGTTCAGCGCCCAGAAGCGCAGCGCGATCAGCACGCTGTTGTGCATGTCCTTCGGGTACTGGGCCTTCAACGCCTCGTAGGTGCCGGGCGGCAGCCGCTGCATCATGTCCTCCTCGCCCGACTGGTACAGCTTCAGGTCGGCGTTGGTGTCCTCCACCGGCAGGTAGGTGACGCGGGTCAGCGCGACGTTGGCGGCGTCCCAGTACTTCGGGTTCTTCTCGACGATCACCTTGCTGTTGACCTGCCACTCCTTGAGCACGTAGGCGCCGTTGCTGACCAGGTTGGCCGGCTTGGTCCAGTCCTTGCCGAACTTCTCGACGACGGCCCGGGGCACGGGGCTGAACTGCACGTTGGCCAGCAGGAAGGGCAGGAACGGCAGCGGGCCGGGTGTCTTCACTTCCAGCGTGGCGGCGTCGACGGCGCGCACGCCCAGCGCCGTGACGGGGAGCTTGCCCTGGGTGATGGCCACGCCGTTGAGGACGTAGGCGCCGAAGGTGGAGCCGAGCGCCGCCGCGTTCTTCGGATCGACCAGCCGATGCCAGCCGAAGACGAAGTCGGGCGCGGTCACCGGCTGGCCGTCGGACCACTTCGCGTCCGCACGCAGCTTGAACACCCAGGTGGTCGGGTCGACCTGTTGCCACGAGCGGGCGACGCCCGGCACCACCTTCGCGTGGTTGTCCACCACCGTCAGGCCCTCGAACAGGTCCACCAGGATGTTGAAGGCGTTGGTCGATTCGATCAGCTGCGGATCGAGCGACTCCGGCTCGGCGCCGTTGTTGCGCACCATCTCCTGCTTCGCGGCGAGCGGCGTGCCGGGCGGAATGACGGCGGCGGCGGCGCCCATGCAGGCGCACAGGGCGACGGCGGCGCACAGCCGCGGCGTCGAACGACGGTGGTTCGCAGGCATGTCGGAAGGTCCCTCACACAGGCGGCTTTGGGCAGCCGCTCGCCGGCCGCGGCCGGTTGCCACGGATTGAAGCACAACGCCGGCGCCGGCGCATCGGTGGCGGCCATAGCCACCAGGGTGCGCATGCTGGTGCGGCGCACGGTCATGGGCCGCGGTGCCCCAATCGCGGGCTCCGCGTAGACCCCGATGCGGCGATCGAACGGCGGTGCCTGGAAACCGGCCGGAACGCGTTAACCTCCACGCTCATGAACCGGAGAGACCCGATGACCCAAGACATGCTGCGCGACCTCGTGGCCCAGGTGCGCGACGGACATCTGCCGCGACGCGAGTTCATGGCCCGCATGGTCGCGCTGGGCGTGGGCGTGCCGCTCGCCTCGGCCATGCTCGCCGATGTGGCGCATGCCCAGGGCGGCGCCGCGGAGGCGCCCTACAAGCCGACCAAGCGCGGCGGCGGCGGTCCGCTGCGCCTGCTGCTGTGGCAGGGCCCCACTCTGCTGAACCCGCACTTCGCCACCGGCACCAAGGACCAGGAGGGCTCGCGCCCGTTCTACGAATCGCTGGCGCGCTACGACGCCGACGGCGTGCTGGTGCCGGTGCTGGCCGCCGAGATCCCCAGCCGCGCCAACGGCGGCATCGCGGCCGACGGCCTGTCCACCACCTGGAAGCTGAAGAAGAACGTCTCCTGGCACGACGGCCAGCCATTCACGGCCGACGACGTCGTCTTCAACTGGCAGTACGCCACCGACCCGGCCGGCGGCGCCTTCAGCGTGGGCTTCTACACGAACGTCAGGAGCGTCGAGAAGCTCGACGCCTCGACGGTGCGCTTCAACTTCGTCAAGCCGACGCCGATCTGGGATCGCGCCTGCAACATCTGGATGATTCCCAAGCACCTGTTCTCGGGATACATGGGTGCCCGGTCACGCGAGGCGCCGGCCAACCAGAAGCCGGTGGGCACCGGGCCGTACAAGTTCGTCGAGTTCACGCCGGGCGACCTGGTGCGCGGCGTGGCCAACATGAACTACCACATGCCCAACCGGCCGTTCTTCGACACCATCGAGATCAAGGGCGGCGGCGACGCCACCTCGGCCGCGCGCGCGGTGCTGCAGACCGGCGAGTTCGACTACGCCTGGAACGTGCTGGTGGAGGACAACGTGCTCAAGGGCATGGAGGCCGGCGGCAAGGGCGCCATGGTGTTCAAGCCCACCGGCAACGCCGAGATGATCATGCTCAACGCCGCCGACCCGTGGACCGAGGTCGACGGCGAACGGGCCAGCGCCAAGTCGAAGCATTTCGCGTTCTCCGATCCGGCGGTACGCAAGGCCTTCGGCCTGCTGGTCGACCGCAAGAGCATCCAGGACTTCGTGTTCGGCCGCGCGGCCACGGCCACCGCCAACGCGCTGAACAACCCGGTGCAGTACAACAGCCATGCGATCGTCGCCGAGTTCAACGTCGACAAGGCCAACGCGTTGCTGGAAGCCGCGGGCTGGAAGCGCGGCGCCGACGGCGTGCGCGCCAAGGACGGCAAGCGCCTGAAGTTCGTCTACCAGACCTCCATCAACTCGGTGCGGCAGAAGGTCCAGGCGATCGTCAAGCAGGCCTGCGCCAAGGCCGGCGTCGAGATCGCGCTCAAGGGGGTCACGGCCTCGGTGTTCTTCTCGTCGGACCTGGCCAACCCGGACACCTACGGCAAGTTCTTCGCCGACATCGAGATGTTCCTGAACACGCGCGTGGGCACCGACCCCGACCGCTTCATGCAGCAGTGGGTCTCGTGGGAGGTCTGCCAGAAGTCCAACGGCTGGCAGCTGCAGAACAAGTGCCGCTGGTCCAGCCCCGAGTTCGACAAGGCGTTCCGCGCCGCCGAGATCGAGCTCGATCCCGTCAGGCGCGCCGCGCTGTTCGTGCAGATGAACGACATGGCCTGCAACGCCGGCCACGTGGTGCCGGTGGCGCTGCGCGCGCAGGTGACCGCGCTGAGCAAGAGCATCGTGGCGCCGCTGACGGGCTGGGACCTGGACCTGTCGGGGCTGCACGACTGGTACCGCGCCTGACGTGGGGGGCTTCATCCTGCGCCGGCTGGCGCTCGCGCTCCCGAGCCTGCTGGGCATCAGCGTCGTGCTGTTCACGGTGCTGGCGCTGGCCCCCGGCGACCCGTTCGCCGAGCTGGCCACCAATTCCAATGTGCCGCCGGAGGTGCGCGTGCACCTGCGCGCGAGCCTGGGCCTGGACGACCCGGTCGCGCTGCGCTACCTGCACTGGCTGTGGGCGCTGCTGCACGGCGACTGGGGCTTCTCGTTCATCAGCCGCATCGACGTCACCACGCTGATCTGGCAGCGCGTGCCGGTCACCCTCGGCCTGATCGGCAGCTCGCAATTGCTCGCGCTGGCCATCGCGCTGCCGGTGGGCACGCTGTCGGCCGTCCGGCCGTACTCGTGGTTCGACCGCATCGCCAGCACGATCGCGCTGGCGGGCTTCTCGCTGCCGACGTTCTTCACCGGCATCCTGCTGATCCTGGTGTTTTCGATCAAGCTCGACTGGCTGCCGTTCGTCTACCGCTCCGACGTCGAGATGACGGGCTGGCGCGCCGTCGTCGAGCATGTGCGCCAGGCCATCATGCCGGTGGTCGTGCTGGGCCTGTTCCAGGGCGCCGGCTGGACGCGCTACGTGCGCTCCGCGGTGCTGGACGTCATCCGCCTGGACCACGTGACCACGGCGCGTTCCAAGGGCCTGCCGGAGCACCGAGTCATCACGCGCCACGTGCTGCGCAACGCGCTGATCCCCGTCGTCACGCTGGTGGCGCTGCAGATGCCCACCGTGTTCGGCGGCGCGATCGTCACCGAGCAGATCTTCCGCATCCCCGGCATCGGCTCGCTGCTGATCGACGCCATCCTGCGCAACGACACGCCGGTGATCATGGGCGTCACGTTCGTCTTCAGCGTGCTCGTGATCGTCTTCAACCTCGTCGCCGACCTGCTTTATGGACTCCTCGACCCCCGCATCGCGCTCCGCTGACACGCGGCCCGTCCGCGTGCTGTCGCCGTGGGGCGAGGCCTGGCGGCGCTTCCGGCGCCACCGCATGGCCACGGCGAGCCTGGGCGTGCTCGGGCTGCTGGTGGCCGCGGTGGTGCTGGGGCCGCTGGCCTGGCGGGTGCCGATCGACGCGATCGACTTCTCGGCGACGACGCAGGGGCCGTCCGCGGCGCATCCGTTCGGCACCGACGACCTGGGCCAGGACCTGCTGGCGCGCATGCTCTACGGCGGCCGCATCTCGCTGGCGGTGGCGCTGGCGGCGATGGCCATGGCGGTGCTGGTGGGCGTGACCGTCGGCGCGCTCGCGGGCATCTCGAAGGGCCCGGTCGACGCCGCGCTGATGTGGCTCACCGACCTGTTCCTGTCGCTGCCACAGCTGCCGCTGCTGTTGTTGCTGATCTACCTGTTCCGCGAGCCGCTGAAGGCCGTCTTCGGGCCAGAGGGCGGGGTGTTCGTGCTGATCGTGCTGGTCATCGGCTGCTTCGGCTGGATGCAGGTGGCGCGGCTGGTGCGGGCGCAGTTCTTCTCGCTGCGCGAGAAGGAATTCGTCGAGGCCGCGCGGGCGCTGGGCGCGACCCCCTTGCGCGTGGTCTGGCGCCACATCCTGCCCAACGCGCTGGGGCCGGTGATCGTCGCCGGCACGATCAACGTGGCCGCCGCGATCATCGCGGAGTCCACGCTGTCGTTCCTGGGCCTGGGCTTTCCGCCCGACATCCCCACCTGGGGCCGCCTGCTGTTCGACAGCAAGGACCACCTGGACATCGCCGCCCACTGGGCGCTGTTTCCCGGCGCGGCGATCTTCCTGACGGTGATGGCCATCAACTTCGTCGGCGACGGCCTGCGCGATGCGCTGGACCCGCGCCGCGTGATGTAGGGGCGACGTGGCACTGCTCGAGATCCGCGGTCTGAAGACCCATTTCAAGACGGACGACGGCTGGCTGCACGCCGTCGACGGCGTCGACCTGTCGGTGGACGCCGGCGAGACGGTGTGCCTGGTCGGCGAGTCCGGCTCGGGCAAGTCGGTGACGGCGATGTCCATCCTCAAGCTGGTGCCGATGCCGCCCGGGCGCATCGTCGCCGGCCAGGTGCTGTGGGACGGCCGCGACCTGGTGCCGCTGCCGGCCCGCGCGATGCAGGCCCTGCGCGGACGCGAGATCGGCGTCGTGTTCCAGGAGCCGATGACCGCGCTGAACCCGGTCTACACGGTGGGCGAGCAGATCTGCGAGGGGTTGCGGCTGCACGAGGGCCTGTCGCGCGCCGCCGCCCTGGAGCGCGCCATCGAGCTGATGGCGCTGGTGCACATCCCCATGCCCGCGCGCCGGGTGCACGACTACCCGCACCAGTTCTCGGGCGGCATGCGCCAGCGCGTGATGATCGCGATGGCGCTGGCCTGCAGGCCGCGGCTGCTGATCGCCGACGAGCCCACCACGGCGCTGGACGTGACCATCCAGGCCCAGATCCTGGACCTGCTGTCCGAGCTCAAGGAACGGCTGGGCATGGCGGTGCTGCTGATCACCCACGCGATGGGCGTGGTCGCCGAGGTCGCGCAGCGCGTGGTGGTGATGTACGCCGGCCAGGTGATCGAGACCGGCAGCGTCGAGGCGGTGTTCGAGCGCCCCTGGCATCCGTACACGCAGGGCCTGATCCGCTCGATCCCGCGCATCGACGTCGACCCCCTCCGCGGCGAGCGGCTGGTATCCATTCCCGGCACCGTGCCGTCGCTGGTCGCCCCGCCGCCCGGCTGCCGCTTCGCGCCGCGCTGTGCGTACGCGCGGGACGCCTGCACGCGGGCGACGCCGGCGCTGCGCGAGGTGGCGCCCGGACACCGCGTGGCCTGCGTCCTCGAGGAGCCGGCGGCATGAGCGCCCGCACGGCCGCTCCGAAGGGCGCTCGCACCGCAGTCCGCAGGACGGAGGTACCCTCATGACCGCCCGCACGGCCGCTCCGAAGGGCGCTCGCACCGCGGTCCGCAGGACGGAGGCTGCCTCATGAGCGACGTCCGCCAACCCCTGCTGAGCGTGCGCGACCTCGTCAAGCGCTTTCCCGTGCACGGCGGGCTGCTGCAGCGGCGCGTCGGCCAGGTGCATGCCGTCGAAGGCGTCAGCTTCGACCTGGAGGCCGGCAGCACGCTGGGCCTGGTGGGCGAGTCGGGCTGCGGCAAGAGCACCACGGGGCGCTGCGTGCTGCGCCTGGTGGAGCCGACGGCGGGCGAGGTGCGCTTCGACGGCGTCGACACCGGCACGCTCGCGGGCGCCGCGCGGCGCGCGCTGGCGCGCGAGATGCAGATCATCTTCCAGGATCCGTACGCCAGCCTCAACCCGCGCATGCCGGTGGGCGCGATCGTCGGCGAGGGGCTGGTGATCCACCGACTCGCCGCGACGGCCGCCGAGCGCGCCGCGCGGGTGGCCGAGCTGCTGGAGCTGGTGGGGCTGCAGGCCGCCCACGCGCGCCGCTATCCGCACGAGTTCTCGGGCGGCCAGCGCCAGCGCATCGGCATCGCGCGCGCCCTGGCGACCAACCCGCGGCTGAT
The DNA here is from genome assembly GCA_964418745.1 of uncultured Vitreoscilla sp. Taxonomy (GTDB): domain Bacteria; phylum Pseudomonadota; class Gammaproteobacteria; order Burkholderiales; family Burkholderiaceae_C; genus Scleromatobacter. The sequence continues at coordinate 125,233 of CAYQMX010000009.1, read as the reverse complement.
CGTCTGCGACGAGGCGGTGTCGGCGCTGGACGTGTCGATCCAGGCGCAGGTGGTCAACCTTCTGCAGGACCTGCAGCAGCGCCTGGGGCTGGCCTACCTGTTCATCGCCCACGACCTGGCCGTGGTGCGCCACATCAGCGACCGGGTGGCCGTGATGTACCTGGGCCGCATCGTCGAGGTGGCGTCGACGCACGCGCTCTACACGCGGCCGCGCCATCCGTACACCGAGGCGCTGCTGTCCTCGGTGCCGGTGCCCGATCCGCGGGTGCGCCGTGCCCGCATCGTGCTCAAGGGCGACGTGCCCAGCCCGCTGGACCCGCCGACGGGCTGCGCCTTCCATACCCGCTGCCCGATCGCGCGCCCCGGGCTGTGCGACGTCGAGCGGCCGGCGCTGCGCGAGATCGCGCCCGGCCACCAGCTCGCCTGCCACCTGCGCGAGGCCTAGCGCGGGCACGTAACGAGTGTGAGCAGACGCTGGTTCGTGCGGTGTAAGCTCGGCCGGCGCGCGGATGCCACCGCGGGCCCCTGCCCCGTTCCGGCTTGCAGCCACCGACGAATGCCCCTTCATGACCGCCCTTCACCGCCGCTGACCCCGCCGCCCGCGCCGCGCGCGTTGCGGGCCGTGGGCGCGACGCTGGCGCTGGCCGTGCTGGCCGCGTGCCAGACGACGCCGCCGGCCCCGGGCGGTCCCGGCACCGCGTCGCGCCTGCCGCCGGGCAATGCGCAGCGTGACGGTCCGGACGCGAAGCCGCCGCCCAACCTGGAGGCCGTGCCCGACGCGGTGCCGCAGATCGAGCCCATCCGCATCGGCGGGCCCAACAAGCCCTACGAGATCGCCGGGCGCACCTACGTGCCGCTGACCGACGGCCGCGCGCTGGCCGAGACCGGCCTGGCGTCGTGGTACGGCAAGAAGTTCCACGGCCACCGCACCGCCAGCGGCGAGGCCTACAACATGTACGCGATGACCGCGGCGCACAAGACGCTGCCCATCCCCAGCTACGCCCGGGTGCGCAACCCGGCCAACGGCAAGGAGGTGATCGTGCGGGTGAACGACCGCGGGCCGTTCTCGCCGGGCCGCGTCATCGACCTGTCCTACACCGCGGCGCTGAAGCTGGGCGTGCTCGGCGGCGTGGCGCCGGTGGAGATCACCCGCATCACCGAGGACGACATCCGCACCGGTGCCGCCCAGCGCAAGCCGGCACCGGGCGATGCACCGGCGGCGGTGGCCGCGGCCGAGCCGGACCGCTCCATCGCCACCCGCGCGCCCGACGCCCGCAGCGGCAGCGTCGTGCCCACGCGCAGCCGGTCGGCGGCCCGGGCGACGGTGCCCGCGGCCACGGCGCTGCCGGAGGCGGCCGGCGATGTCGTCGCCGCGGCGGGCCTGGCGCCGCGGCCCGGCGTGGACGCCGCCGTGATGGGGGTGGCGCAGTCGCCGACGATCTCGCCCGGGGTCGACCTGGGCGCCGCGGCCGCGGCCGATTCGCCACCCGCGACGCCGGGCACCCTGACCACGGTCAGCGCGACGACCGTGACCGCGGCGAGCGCCCCGCCCGAGCCGGTGGCCGGGGCCGCGCGCAGCGCGGACAAGCCGGACGAACGCGCACGCGCCGATACCACGGCAGGTATCGGCTGGTGGATCCAGCTGGGGGCGTTCAAGCAGCGCGGCGGCGCGCTGGACTTCCAGCGCCGGCTCGTCGACGAGCAGCCCTGGCTCGGGCCGCTGCTGGCGGTCTTCAGCGACCGCGGGCTCAACAAGCTGCAGGCGGGGCCGTACCCGTCGCGGGACGATGCCAGGAGCGCGGCGGAACGGATCCGCGTCGCGCTGCAACTGGTGCCCACGATCGTCGAGAAGCGATAGCCCGCATCGCTTCATGCAGCCCGGCACGCGCCAGGCCGTCGGGGGGAACGTCAGTCGTCGTAGCCTTCGTGGCGCGACGCGGCCGCGTAGAGGTCGGCGGCGAAGCCCGGCGAATGCATTTCCACGCTGCGCGCGAGTTCGCGCACGTCGTTGGCTTCACGCACGCGCACCCGGAAGGTGCTGTCCAGGCGCGTCGACTTGATCGGCGCGGCGGTGGCGGGACGGGCGACGGGGCGCGACGAGAACAGCGCGGCGGCGAGCTGGCGGATGGCGCTGGTGAAGATCGGCTGGTGGCCGTAGGTGCCGGAGGTGATGGCGGTCATGATGGTTTCCCTGCAATGCATCTCGATAAAGATGCGATGGGGAGACTTTAAGGGTTTTCCCTCTGATACACCACTGAATGTTCGGCATCAAAGATATGCATAATGTTCATATCTTGGACAGCCGCCATTCTTCGTGAACTTCCGCACGCTGGACCTCAACCTGTTGCGCGTTTTCGATGCGGTGATGGCCGAAGGCAGTCTCACGCGGGCCGCCGAGCGCCTGGCGATGACCCAGCCGGCGGCCAGCCACGCGCTGAAGCGGTTACATGTGGCGGTCGGCGAGGACCTGCTGCTGCGCACCGCCTTCGGCATGCGGCCCACTGCCCGGGCCGAGGCGCTGTGGCCGCAGGTGCGCGCCGCGCTGGCCCAGCTGCAGGGCGCGTTGTCGCCGCGTTCGTTCGACCCGGCCGCCGACGCCGCCACGTTCAACATCGCGATGGCCGACGCCACCGCCGCGATGCTGCTGCCGCACCTGGTCTCGGCGATCGAGACGGAGCGCGCCCTGGCCAACATCCGCGTGCTGCCGCTGACCACGCGCGACCCGCGCCGGCTGGTCGAGGATGCCGACGCCGACCTCGCCGTGGGCTACTTCCCCAACGCGATCGCCGCCATCGTCGCGCAGGGCGAGGATGCCTCGCTGCACCACCGCCTGCTCTACGCGACCGAATACGTCTGCGTGATGCGGCGCGACCACCCGCTGGCCGGCCCGGCGCTGACGCTGGACGCCTTCGTCGAGGCGCACCACCTGCTGGTGACGTTCTCCGGCCGCGCGCACGGCTTCGTCGACGAGGCGCTGGCCACCCTCGGCCGCCAGCGCCGCATCGTGCTGACCGTCAACCAGTTCGCCACCGCCGGCAGCGTGGTGGCCCGCTCCGACCTGCTGACCGTGCTGCCGCGCCAGTTCCTGCCGGCCACCGGCGCCGAGCACCGGCTGGTGGAGAAGCCGCTGCCGCTGTCGCTGGCGGCGGTCAACGTGGAGATGATGTGGCACCTCCGCAAGGACGACGACCCGGCGCACCGCTGGCTGCGCGAACGCGTGATCGCGGCGGCCGTGCAGCAGCCGCTGGTGCCGCACTGACGGGCGCCTACAGCACCGCGGCCATCGCGTTGGCCGTCGCCTCGACGTTGCGCGTGTTGAGCCCGGCCACGCACATGCGGCCCGAGCGGATCAGGTAGACGCCGAACTCCTCGCGCAGGCGATCGACCTGGGCCGCGGACAGGCCGGTGTAGCTGAACATGCCGCGCTGGGTCAGGAAATAGTCGAAGTCGCGGCCCGGCACCTTGGCGCCGAGCACGCCGTGCAAGGTCTTGCGCATCGCCTTGATGCGCTCGCGCATCGCGTCGACGTCGGCCTCCCACGAGGCGCGCAGCGCCGGCGAGTCCAGCACCGTGGCGACCACGCCGCCGGCGTGGATGGCGGGGCTGGAGTAGTTGCGCCGCACCGTGGCCTTGAGCTGGCCCAGCGCCAGCGCGGCCTCGGCCGCGGTCGGGCAGCACACGCTCAGGCCGCCGGCGCGCTCGCCGTACAGGCTCATGCTCTTGGAGAACGAGTTGGCGCAGAAGAACGGCACGCCGGCATCGGCCAGCGCGCGGATGGCGAACGCGTCCTCGTCGATGCCGTCGCCGTAGCCCTGGTAGGCGATGTCCAGGAACGGCAGCAGCTGGCGCTGCTTGAGCACGGGGATCAGCGCCTCCCACTGCGCCGGCGTCAGGTCGACGCCGGTCGGGTTGTGGCAGCACGCGTGCAGCAGCACGATGCTGCGGGCGGGCAGGTCCGCCAGCGTGGCCAGCATCGCGTCGAACTTCAGCCCGCCGGTGGCCGCGTCGTAGTACGGGTAGGTGGACACCTTCACGCCGGCGCCCTCGAACATCGAGCGGTGGTTGTCCCAGGTCGGGTCGCTCACCCACACGCCGGAATCGGGAAACCACCGCTTGATGAAGTCGGCGCCGACCTTGAGCGCGCTGCTGGAGCCCACGGTCTGCAACGTGGCGACGCGGCCTTCGGCCACCGCCTTCGAGCCGGCGCCGAACAGCAGGGTCTGCACCGCGCGGCGGAAGTCGGCGTTGCCCTCGATGGGCAGGTAGGGCTTGGCGCCGCCCTTGGCCAGCAGTTGCGCCTCGGCCTGGCGGACGCAGTCGAGCACGGGAATCCGGCCCTCGTCGTCGAAGTAGATGCCGATCGACAGGTTGATCTTGTGGGGACGCGGATCCTTCTGGAAATCCTCGTTCAACGACAGGATCGGATCGCCGGCGAACGCTTCAATGTGCTCGAACATGGGGCAGGGCTCGGGTTGGAGGGTCGAGCGCGGATTATCGACCACCCCCCGGCCTCGGGGCCGCCATCGCATCCGGCGGCCAGGGGCATGCCGCCGGCCGGTGCGGGGCCGATCAGGCGGCGAGGGCGGCCTCGATGTCGGCGCGCAGCTTGTCCGGCTCGTCGTTGGGCGCGTAGCGCTTGATGACCCGACCGTCCTTGCCGACCAGGAACTTGGTGAAGTTCCACTTGATCGCCTCGGTGCCGAGCACCCCGGGCTTCTCGGACTTGAGCCACTTCCACAGCGGGTCGGCGGTGGCGCCGTTGACGTCCACCTTGGCCATCATCGGGAATGTGACGCCGTAGTTGAGCTGGCAGAAGCTCTCGATCTCGGTGTTGGCGCCCGGATCCTGGTGGCCGAACTGGTTGCACGGGAAGCCGACGACGACCAGGCCGCGATCCTTGTAGTCGGCGGCCAGCTTCTCCAACCCGGCGAACTGCGGCGTGAAGCCGCACTTGCTGGCCGTGTTGACGATCACGAAGACCTTGCCGCGCTGCGCGCCGAAATCGGCGGGCTGGCCCTGGATGGAGGTGGCGGAAAAATCGTACAAGGACTTGGCGGGCATGGATTCTCCTGGGAACAAGGGGCGAATGTTAGTTCGCCTGGAGCCCGCGCGACATGCGCGTGAACGCGAACACGCGCGAGGCGTCAGGGCTTCTCGAGCACGCTGGCGAGCGTCGCCGCCAGGATCAGCGCGCCGCCGGCCAGTACCGATGCGTGCAGCGTAGCCCCGCCCCACCAGACGGAGGTCAGCGCGGCGAACAGCACCTCGCATGGCATCACCACGGCGGTGGCCGCCGCCGACAGCCGCGCGGCGCCGTACTGCAGGCACAGGTTGGAGGCCATGAACGCGATCGCCAGGCCGAGCGCCGGCAGCAGCCACGTGGCCGACGCCACCGGCCAGTCCACGCCCGCGATGCCGGCGAAGACGGCCGCGGTGCCGCCCGCCACCACCGCCCCGCCGAGGAACATCGCCAGCGCGCGGCCCTCGTCGGGCAGCGCCGCCTCGCGCTTGAGCATCACGTTGTTCAGCGCGAACGCGAAGCCGCCCAACAGCGCCAGCACGTCGGGCAGCAGCGCCGCGTGCCGCGCGCCGGCGTCGCCCGTCGGCGCCGCGCCGTGCGACAGCACCAGCGCCGCGCCCACCAGCGCCATCGCCACGCGCGCCACCGCGCTGCCAGTGAGCTTCTCCTTGAGGATCACGCGCGCCAGCAGCAGCGACCACAGGGGCATCAGGTAGAACAGCAGCACCACGCGCACGACGTCGCCGATGCTCACCGCCCAGTTGAACGTGGCGTTGGTGACGCCCGAGCCCAGGACGATCACCCACAGCGCGGGATGGTCGAGGAACAGGCGCAGCGCGCCCGGCCGCCAGGCGACGATCACCAGCGCCGACAGCACGTAGATGACCGTCGTGGCCCACAACGGATGCAGGCCCATCGCCTGCAGGTGGCGGAACGGCCACCACGACACGCCCCAGACGAACGCGTTGACCAGCAGGGCAAACACGGGACCCGCGGTGCGGGGCCGCAGGTGCGGGACCGTCATGCCCTGTGGCCTAGTGGGAGTCGCAGCGCGCGATCTCCAGCAGCGCCTCGACCTCGTCGCGGTAACGGACGCGGTTGCGCCGGTACCAGCGGTAGATGACCAGGCTGGTGAGCGCCACGAACACGCCGAAGATCGTGATCGAGCCGAACACCGACAGCCCGCCGCGCGTCATCGCGGAGTAGAACGCGCCCAGGCCGAGGATGGCGGCCTGCTCGTTGAAGTTCTGCACGGCGATCGAGCGGCCCGAGCCCATCAGGTTGTGGCCGCGGTGCTGCAGCAGCGCGTTCATCGGCACGACGAGGTAGCCGCCGATGGCGCCCAGCAGCACCAGGAACGGCCCGGCCACCCAGATGCTGTGCATCGCGTTGATGGCGACCACCGAGATGCCCAGCAGCACGCCCAGCAGGATCACCGAGGTGGCCTGGGTCAACTTGACCGTGAACGAGGCGACCAGGGCGCCAGCCGCGGTGCCCAGCCCCACGAGCAGCAGCAGCAGCGTGGCCTGCGGCGTCGTGTAGGCCAGCGCCACGCCGGCCCAGGCCAGCACGAGGTAGCGCAGGTTGCCCGAGACGCCCCAGAACAGCGTGGTGGTGGCCAGCGAGATCTGGCCGAGCTTGTCGTCCCACAGGCGCGCGTTGCACTGGCTGAAGTCGCGCACCAGCTCGACCATCTTGCCCGAGAGCGGCTCCAGCGGCGTGTCGGTGCGCGGGATGCGCAGGTTGAACGCGGCGGCCACGATGTAGAGCAGCACCATGAACGCGATGGTGGCCTGCGCCGGCGAGTGGATGCCGAAGTCGATGAACGGCATGTGCACCGACAGCAGGTACGGCGAGATGCGCGGCCCGATCAGCTGGCCGCCCAGGCCGACGCCCAGGATGATGGACAGGATCGTCAGGCCCTCGATCCAGCCGTTGGCCTTGACCAGCTGCGAGGTGGGCAGCAGCTCGGTGAGGATGCCGTACTTGGCCGGCGAGTACGCGGCGGCGCCCAGGCCGACGAAGGCGTAGGCGATCAGCGGGTGGCTGCCCCACAGCATCATCAGGCAGGCCATCACCTTGATGCCGTTGGCGACGAACATCACCCGGCCCTTGGGCACCGCGTCCGAGAACGCCCCGAGGAACGGAGCGAGCACCACATAGAACAACGCGAACATCGGCACGAGCGCCGTCAGCTGCCACTGCGGCGCGCCGGCGCCTTTCAACATCTCGACGGCTGCAACGAACAAGGCGTTGTCTGCCAGCGAGCTGAAGAACTGCGCCGACATGATGGTGTAGAAACCTCTTTTCATTCGTTCGGCATCGTCGGCGTCGAGGCCACCCGGACGGCCCCGCGCCTGGGAAATCTCTCCATAGGGCGAGCGGCTTTATAGCATGCGGGCCCTTTTCGCCCCGCCGGCGCGGGGGCGCGCGGGCGGCCGCCGGGGGCGCTGGCAGAATCGGCGCATGCCCCGTCCCATCGAAGCCCTGATCCATACCGAAGCCCTGGCGCACAACCTCGGACGCGCCCGCGCAGCGGCCCCCGACGCGCGCGTCTGGGCCGTCGTCAAGGCCAACGCCTACGGGCACGGCATCGAGCGTGCCTTCGACGGCCTGCGCGGCGCGGACGGCTTCGCGCTGCTCGACTTCGACGAGGCGCAGCGCATCCGCGCGCTCGGCTGGCGCGGCCCCATCCTGATGCTGGAGGGCTGCTTCGAGCAGCGCGACCTGGAGCTGTGCTCCCGCCTGGGCCTGTGGCACGCCGTGCACTGCGAGGAGCAGATCGACTGGCTGGCCGAGCACAAGACCCACGCGCCACACCGGGTCTTCCTCAAGCTCAACAGCGGCATGAACCGGCTCGGCTTCACGCCCACCGCGTTCCGCGGCGCGCGCGCCCGGCTGGAGCTGCTGCCGCAGGTCGACGAGATCTCGCTGATGACCCACTTCTCGGACGCCGACGGCGCGCGCGGCGTGGCCCACCAGCTGGCGGTGTTCGAGGCCACCACCGCCGACATGGCCGGCGAGCGCACGCTCGCCAACAGCGCGGCCACCCTGCGCCACGGCGCCGACCCGCTGGCGCGGCCGCCGCGCGTGGGCGGCGACTGGGTGCGGGCCGGCATCATGAGCTACGGCAGCGCGCCCGACTACCCGCAGCGCAGCATCGCCGACTGGCAGCTGCGTCCGGCGATGACGCTGCGCAGCAAGCTGATCGGCCTGCAGCAGTTGCAGGCGGGCGACACGGTGGGCTACGGCAGCACGTTCACCGCCGACGGCCCGCTGCGCATCGGCGTCGTCGCCTGCGGCTACGCCGACGGCTACCCGCGCCACGCGCCCACCGGCACCCCGGTGCTCGTCGACGGGGTGCGCACGCGCATCGTCGGCCGGGTGTCGATGGACATGATCACCGTCGACCTCGCCCCGGTGCCGCACGCGCGCATCGGCTCGGAAGTGACGCTGTGGGGCCATGGCCCGGGCGCGGCGCTGCTGCCCATCGACGAGGTGGCCGCGCCCGCGGGCACGATCGGCTACGAGCTGATGTGCGCGCTGGCGCTGCGGGTGCCGGTGAGCGTGACGGCCTGACGAAACGCCGGGCCGGCGGCGGCCTCAGCCGCGCACGTCGGTGACCGGGTTGTCGCCGTAGTCGGCGCGTTCGAGCAGCGCGATCACCTTGGCCGCGGCCGTGGCCGGGCTGTCCAGCGCGCCGCTGCGGTGCCAGTCGTCGAACTGCGGCTGCGCCGCGAAGCGCTTCGGATCGGCGCCGCGCAGCTGGCGCTGCATGTCGGTGTCGACGATGCCCGGTGCCACCGAGGCCACGCGCGCGCCATGCGGCCGGGCGCCCTCCTCGAGCGCGAGCGCGCGCGCGAAGTGGTCCAGGCCCGCCTTCTGCGCGCAGTATGCGCCGTTGCCGCCCAGCGCGCGCCGGCCCAGGCCGGACGACACGAACAGCACGCGGCGATCGGCCGCGGTCCAGGGCGCCGTCGCGCGCAGGAAGGCGGCGGTCAGCGCCACCGGCGCCTCCAGCCCGACGCGCAGGCTGCGCGCGAGCTCGCCGGGGTCGGAGTCGGCGATGTCGGCCGGCTCGGCCAGCAGCGCGGCGTTGTGGATCACGCGCACCCTGGCGGGCAACTGGCCGCCGGCGCGGCGCTCGACGTCGGCCAGCCACGCGCCCAGCCGGGCGGCCACGGGCAACGGGTCGGCCAGGTCGACCTGCCACTGTTCCAGCCCGCCCGCGCCGGACGGCCGGAGTTCGGCGGACGACTGGCGCGCGAGGCCCAGCACGAACGCGCCCTCGGCGAGGTATTGCGCGGCGAGGGCGCGGCCCAGGCCGCGCGAGGCGCCGGTGACGATGACGAGGGTGGCGATAGGCATGGCGGGCTCCGGGGAGGCCAGGATCAGGCACTGCGGCGGAACGTCGCCAGCAGGGTGCCGGCGACGACGAACAGCCCGCCGAAGCAACGGTTCATGATGCGCACGTGGTGCGGCTCGTTGAGCGCGCGCAGCACGCGCGAGGCCAGCGCCACGTAGCCGGCCATCACGACCAGGTCCGTCAACGACAGCGACATCATGATGATGAAGTACTGCGGCAGCAGCGGGTGCGACAGGTCGATGAAGTTGGGCACCACCGCCAGCATGAACACCGTGCCCTTGGGGTTCGTCGCGTTGATGGCCCAGCCGCGCACGACCAGCTGGCGGCGGGTGAGGACGGGCGCATCGGTGGACGCCACCAGCGGCTTGTCGCTGGCCCGCCACTGCGCGATGCCGATCCACACGAGGTAGGCCGCGCCGAGGAACTTCAGGACGGTGAACGCGGTGTTGGACGCCGCGATGATGGCGCCGAGGCCGGCGACGACGATCACCACCTGCGTCCAGATGCCCAGCACCAGGCCGAACACCGTGAAGTAGCCGCGCCGGAAGCCCTGGTTCAGGCCCGCGCTCATCGCCGCGATCGCGCCCGGGCCGGGCGACAGGCTGATCGCCCAGCAGGCGAGGAAGAAGGTGATCCAGGTGGCGAGCGTCATGCGGACTTTCCGGGGTGGGCCGACATCATGAACGAATGTCGCCCGCCCGGTCGCGCCGCGGGGCTTCCCGCCGGCGTTTCAGTTGTCGGGCAGCGACAGGTTGTAGGCAAGGTAGACGTCGTCGCGCTGCCAGCCCAGCGATTCGTAGAGCGCCTGGGCGCGCGCGTTGGTGCGCGCCGTCGTCAGGTCCAGCCGGACCGCCCCGGCGGCGCGGCCGAAGTCGCGCGCCGCCGCCATCAGCGCCCGGCCGACGCCCGAGCGGCGCGCGTCGTCGTCGACGAACAGGTCGTACAGCACGAAGATGCGGGCCGCGGCGACCGAGCACCAGGACGGGTAGAGCTGGCAGAAGCCGACGGCCGCGCCGTCGGCCTCGGCGACGAACACCACCGATTCGTCGCGCTCGAGGCGGTCGTGCAGGAAGGCGCTGGCCAGCGCGATGTCGCCCGGCTGCTCGTAGAAGCGGCGGTAGGCGTCGAACAACGGGGCCAGGGCGTCGACGTCGTCGACGGTGGCGCGGCGGAGGGTCGGTGCGGTCATGCGCGCATCGTAGGGCGGCGGCACGCGCGCGGCGCCGCTCGTCGCGAAATTGCCGCATCGGTCGACCTGTATTTATGAACAGTAGGCGACAATGGCGCCATGGCTGCACCCAAGACCGTCTACACCTGCTCCGCCTGCGGCGGCACCAACCCGAAGTGGCTGGGCCGCTGCCCGCATTGCGAGGCCTGGAACACCCTGGAGGAAGGCCGCGGCGAGCCGACCGGGGCGGCGGCCGGCAAGAACCGCTTCCAGGCGCTCACCCGCAGCCAGCCGGTGGCCACGCTGGCCGACATCGACGCCGGCGAGATCGCCCGCACCCCCACCGGCATCGAGGAGCTGGACCGCGTGCTGGGCGGCGGCATCGTGGCTGGCGGCGTCGTGCTGATCGGCGGCGACCCGGGCATCGGCAAGAGCACGCTGCTGCTGCAGGCCATCGACGCGCTGGCCGGCCAGATGAAGGTGCTCTACGTCACCGGCGAGGAGTCGGGCGCCCAGCTGGCGCTGCGCTCGCGCCGGCTGGACCTCACCGGCGCCCACGTGCGCGTGCTGGCCGAGATCAACCTCGAGCGCATCCTGGCCACCATCGAGGCCGAGCAGCCGGCGTTCTGCGTCATCGACTCGATCCAGACCCTCTATTCCGAACAGCTCACCTCGGCGCCGGGCTCGGTGGCGCAGGTGCGCGAGTGCTCGGCGCAGCTCACGCGCACCGCCAAGTCCGGCGGCTGCACCATCGTGCTGGTGGGCCACGTCACCAAGGACGGCAGCCTGGCCGGCCCGCGCGTGCTGGAGCACATCGTCGACACGGTGCTGTACTTCGAGGGCGACACGCACTCCAGCTTCCGCCTGGTGCGTGCGTTCAAGAACCGGTTCGGCGCCGTCAACGAGATCGGCGTGTTCGCGATGACCGAGCGCGGGTTGAAGGGCGTGGCCAACCCGAGCGCCATCTTCCTGTCCACGCACGGCGATCCGGTGCCCGGCACCTGCGTGCTGGTCACGCTGGAAGGCACGCGGCCGATGCTGGTCGAGATCCAGGCGCTGGTCGACGCCGGCGGGCCCAGTCCGCGCCGGCTGTCGGTGGGCCTGGACCGCGACCGCCTGGCCATGCTGCTCGCGGTGCTGCACCGGCACGCCGGCGTGTCCACCGGCGACCAGGACGTGTTCGTCAACGCCGTCGGCGGCGTGCGCATCAGCGAGCCGGCGGCCGACCTGGCGGTGATGCTGTCCATCCAGAGCTCGATCCGCAACCGGGCCCTGCCCCGAGGCTTCATCGCGTTCGGCGAGGTCGGGCTGGCCGGCGAGGTGCGGCCGGCGCCGCGCGGCCAGGATCGGCTGAAGGAGGCCGCCAAGCTGGGCTTCTCGGTGGCCGTCGTGCCCAAGGCCAACGCGCCGAAGAAGCCCATCGAGGGCCTGACCATCCATGCGGTCGAGCGCATCGAGGAGGCGATCGAAGTGCTGCGCGGGCTGTGAGGGCGCCGGCGGCCGGCGACTCGTGCCGCGGGGTCGGTTTTCCCGGCGCCCGCGCCGGATCTCAGTAGCGCTGCGGCGTACCCGCCGGGGCGGCCACCGACGTGGACGCCGGCGCGGGCACCTCGCGCAGCAGCGCCCACAGCGAATAGATGCCGATCGCGGTGCCGATGGGCACGTTGAGCAGGCTCAGCGCGCTGAAGATGATCGTGATCACGCGGCCCGCCGCATTGCCATTGAGCAGCAGCACGGCGCCGACGATCTCCAGCGCAGGCAGGGCGATGAACAGGCCGAAGAACAGCGCGCCCAGGCCGACGATCCAGCCGACGATGCCGGCCTGCGCCCCCTGCGAGGCGCCGACCGCGGCGCCGAAGACGCCGAAGACGACCCCCAGCAGCACCAGCACGCACACCCCGAGGGCGCCCATGGCGATGTGGAGCCAGGCGGCGACGCGGGCGTGGGTATCGAGGGGCATGGTATTTCCAGTCTGGGATGGCGGAGGACCGCGCGAGGGCGCGCGGCTTGCGTATCCTAGCGGTCTCGCCCGCCGAATCCATCCCTCCGAATGACGTCCTCGCGCATCGCCATCGTCTCCGACATCCACGGCAACCTGCCCGCGCTGCAGGCCGTGTGGACGGAGATCGTGCGCGCCGCGCCGGCGCTGGTGGTCAACCTCGGCGACATCGCCTCCGGCCCGCTGTGGCCAGCCGAGACGGTGCGCTGGCTGATGGCGCGCGCGGCCGCCGAGCCCGCGCGCTGGCGCACGATCGCCGGCAACCACGAGCGCCAGGTTCTGGGCGCCGACGTCGCGCGCATGGGCGCGTCCGACGCGCACGCGGCGCGCGCGCTCGCCGGGCCGGAATGCGACTGGCTGGCGGCGCTGCCCGCCACGCAATGGATCGGCGACGACGTGCTGCTGTGCCACGGCACGCCGGCCGACGACCTGGTCTATTTCATGGAAACGGTGATCCCGGGCTTCGGCGAACCGGGCCTGGGAGACCCGCGCGGCATCCGCGCCGCCAGCGTCGCCGAGCTCGCCGCCCGCGCCGCCGGGACCCCCCGCGCCGACGCCCGCTCCGGCCTCGCCGCCACGCTGGTCCTGTGCGGCCACTCGCACGTGCCGCGCGCGATGGCGGTGCCCGGCGGGCCGCTGGTGGTCAATCCCGGCAGCGTCGGCCTGCAGGCCTACGACGACGTCCACCCGCTGCCCCACTTCGTCGAGAACGGCTCGCCCGATGCCCGCTGGGCGCTGGTCGAGCGCGATCGCGGCGGCGCCTGGCACGTGCAGCTGCGCACGACGCCCTACGACTGGCGCGCCGCCGTCGCCCAGGCCCACGCCAACGGGCGCGCCGACTGGGCCGACGCGCTGGCCACCGGCTTCGTCGGCCGCATCGAGCCGACCTAGGCCCGGTTCACACTGAATGCGTGCCGGCGCCGAGCCGGCGCGCGATCTCGTAGGTGGCGATCGCGCAGGCAGTGGCCACGTTCATCGACGAGTTGTGGCCCCGCATCGGGATGTGCACGGTCTGGTCGGAGGCGTCCAGCAGCGCCTGGCACACGCCGGCGTTCTCGGCGCCGACGACCAGGCAGACGCGCTCGCCCGGCGCGACCGCCAGGTCGTCCAGCGCGACGCTGCGCGTGCTCAGCTCCAGGCTGACGATGCGCCAGCCGTCGGCCCGGAGCGTGGCCACCGTCGCCAGCGGGTCGACGGCGTACGACCAGGGGACGTGGCGCTCCGTCGAGCGCGCCGTCCTGCGGATCTTCGGGTCGGGCGGCACCGGCGACGCGCCGGCCAGGTGCAGGTGCGCCACGCCCAGCGCGTCGGCCAGGCGGAACAGCGCGCCCACGTTGGCCGCGATGGCCATGTCGTGGGCCAGCAGGCGCAGCGGCAGCGGCGCAGCGGCGCCGCGATGGCCGGCGTGATCGAGCTGGAGGTTGGGGCGGGGCATGGAGCCCGGAATTCTGCAGCATGGCGCCGGACCGCCCGCGGGACCCCCGGGACTCGTAGAATTCGCCATTCCCCCTTTTTATCTCCGAGGCACTCCCATGGGCATGGACGATCGCGACGGCAAGATCTGGATGGACGGCGAGCTCGTCGACTGGCGCGACGCCAAGATCCACGTCCTGACCCACACGCTGCACTACGGCTGCGGCGCCTTCGAGGGCGTGCGCGCCTACAAGACGCCCAGCGGCACGTCCATCTTCCGCCTGCGCGAGCACACCGAGCGCCTGTTCAACTCGGCCAAGATCCTGCGCATGAAGATCCCGTTCACGCCGCAGGAGGTGATGGACGCGCAGCGCGCGGTCGTGCGCGAGAACAAGCTCGAGAGCGGCTACCTGCGCCCGCTCACCTGGATCGGCTCCGAGAAGCTGGGCGTCAGCCCCAAGGGCAACACGATCCACCTGATGGTCGCCGCCTGGGCCTGGGGCGCCTACCTGGGCGAGGAAGGCCTCAAGCGGGGCATCCGCGTCAAGACCTCCAGCTACACGCGCCACCACGTCAACATCACGATGACGCAGGCCAAGGCGGTGTCCAACTACACCAACTCCATCCTCGCCAACACCGAGGCCGTGGACGACGGCTACGACGAGGCGCTGCTGCTCGACGCGAGCGGCTTCGTGTCCGAAGGCGCCGGCGAGAACATCTTCGTGATCAAGAACGGCGTCGTCTACACGCCCGACCTGTCGGCCGGCGCCCTCAACGGCATCACGCGCAACACCGTGTTCGCGATCTGCCAGGATCTCGGCCTGAAGCTGGTCGAGAAGCGCATCACGCGCGACGAGGTCTACATCGCCGACGAGGCCTTCTTCACCGGCACGGCCGCCGAAGTCACGCCGATCCGCGAGCTCGACCGCATCGAGCTCGGCCAGGGCTCGCGCGGCCCGATCACCGAGAAGATCCAGACGGCGTTCTTCGACATCGTCAACGGCCGCAATCCGAAGTACGCAGAATGGCTCACCGCCATCTGACCGCCACCTCCTTCAAATCGCCAAGAACCCCATGACCGAACCCACGCCGTCCATCGTCGAAGTCACCGCCAGCGACCTGCAGGGCCCGGGCGTCGTCTTCTGCCCGAACCCGAAGATGCCGCTGTGGAGCAGCCACCCCAAGGTCTTCATCGACCTGAGCCACGAGGGCCGCGGCCGCTGCCCGTACTGCGGCACCACCTACCAGCTCGCCGCCGGCGTCAAGATCGCGGCCGGCCATTGACCGCGGGCGCCGGCATGAACCCGCCGGCGCCAACGCCCGCCGACGCCGTCCCGCACGGCATGTCGGCGCCCAGCCTGGACCAGGTGCGCGCGCTCGCCTACGCCGCGCTGCTGGACCACGCCCGCCGCAGCGACCACGCGCACGCGCTGGCCACCCTGGTGCGCGGCCTGACGGCGCTCACCGGCGCCGACTGCTGGCTGTGGCCGCAGCCGCCGGACGGCGACCTCTCGATGCCGCCGATCCACGCCCACCCGCCGGTGCGCCCCGCGCCGGCGCTCGTCGACCCGCCGGCCGACACGGTCTGGGCCTGCAGCCACTCCGGCACGGTCGTGGGCGAGTTGCGCACGCCCCTGCCCGCCGGCCTGTCGGTCGACGAATGGGGCGACCGGCTCGCGCCGGCACGCGACACCGCCGCGGCCTTGCTCGCCGGCCTGATCGAGCACGCCGGCCATGCCCTGCCGGGGTCGCTGGCGCTGCAGCGCACCGCCATGCACGAGGCGGGCACCTTCGTCTGGGAATGGGACATGGCCAGCGACGTGCTGGGCGACATCGACGAAGGCGAGCGCATGCTCGGGTACCCGATCAACACGCTGGGCAACACGCAGGCCGACTGGGATCGCATCGTCCACCCCGACGACCGGGCCGTGATCGACAAGGCCTTCGGCGCCCACGTGCGCGGCGAGGAGCCGCTGTACCGCGCCGTCTACCGCGCCCGCGCCGCCGACGGCCAGTGGCGCTGGATCGAGGAACGCGGCCGCATCGTCGAGTGGGATCGCCACGGCAGCCCCACGCGCATGTTCGGCACCCAGAGCGACGCGACGCTGCTGCGCGAGCTGGAGCAGGCGCAGCGCGACCGGCTCGCCGCCGAGGCCGCCAACAGCGCCAAGACGATGTTCCTCTCGCGCATCAGCCACGAGCTGCGCACGCCGCTGAACGCGGTGCTGGGCTTCGCCCAGTTGCTGGGCACCGACCCGGCGCTCGCCCGGCTGCCGGTGCAGCGCCAGCAGGTGCGCCTGATCCACGAGGCCGGCGACCACCTGCTGGCGATGATCGGGGACCTGCTCGACCTGTCGCTGGCGGAGGCGGCCCACCTGCCGATCCACCTGCAGAACGTGGCGCTGGCGCCGCTGTTCGAGTCGTGCGCGGCGTGGTGCCGCCCGCTCGCGGAGGCGGCCGGCGTGCGCGTGTCCAGCGAGAACCCCGACGCCGGCGCGCCGCTGTCGCACGCCACGGCCATCGTGCGCGCCGACCCGACCCGGCTGCGCCAGGTGCTGACCAACCTGCTCAGCAACGCCATCAAGTACAACCGCGCCGGCGGCAGGGTGACGCTGCGCGCGCTGGCGTCCGACGACGAGTGGCTCATCGAGGTGGAGGACACCGGCCACGGCATCAGCCCGGGCGACCGCGCCCGCCTGTTCCAGCCGTTCAACCGCCTTGGCCGCGAGGCCTCGGGCATCGCCGGGGCCGGCCTCGGCCTGGCACTGTCGCAGTCGCTCACCCAGCTGATGGGCGGGCGCATCACCGCGCAGAGCACGCTGGGCGTGGGTTCGATCTTCCGGGTCAGCCTGGCGGCGGCCTGAGCGTCGCGCGGCGCTCAGCCGCGGGCGGCGTCGGCGAGCGCGCGCAGCGCCATCACCTGCGTGGCGATGGGCGCGGGCAGCGGCTTCGCGCCGGCCATCACCGCGCCGATGTAGTCCGCCGTTGCCGGCGCGTCCGGGGTCGCGGGCAGCTCGGGCAGGACCTGCAACGAGCCGCCCTGCGCGTCGACCGACAGCGCCGGCTGCTCCAGGCCGTCGAGGAACGCCGCCAGCTTCGGGCAGCGCCGCGCATCGGCCACCGGCTCGCCCTCGGTGCCGCGCATCAGCAGCGCCGTGGCCTGCGTCAGGGCGAGGAAGCGGCCCAGGCTCAGCGCGTACTCCGGATGGGTGTGGTTGACCACGCGCACCGCGTTGCGCCCCGGCCCCAGCGCCGGCAGCAGCTTGGCCAGCGAGTGCGCCGGGTTGCGCAGCCCGATGACGCGCCGCAGCGCGAGCACGCGGGCCAGCGCCGGGTGCAGGTCGTCGGTGGCGATGAAGGCCGGCTGGCCGGCGGCCCAGCGCGCGGCCACGCCGGCGGCGTCGCGCACCGGCGCCAGCCCCAGCGCCTCGAACACCGCGGCGGTGGTGACGCGGCCGGGATCCTCCTCGAGGCCGTGCACCAGCACCGGCAGGCCGGCGCGCGCCAGCTCCAGTGCGAGCAGCGGCACGAGGTTGGGCAGCTTGCGCGCGCCGTTGTACGAGGGCAGCACCACGGCGCCCGCGACCGGCGGCGCGGGCAGCGCGAGCAGGCGCGGTGCCACCGCGTCCATGAAGCCGGCCAGTTCCTCGGGCGTCTCGCCCTTGATGCGCATCGCGATGGCGAACGCGCCGGCCTGCACGTCGCCCACCCGGCCGTCGAGCAGTTGCGCCATCAGGTCGGCGGCCTGCTCGCGCGTGAGCGAGCGCGCGCCGTCCTTGCCGCGGCCGATTTCGCGCAGGTAGGGCGCGATGGTCATCCGGCCACCCTGCGCGGTGCGGCTGCGGTGCGAGCCCCGGCGGGCGGCCGGGCGGTGCGGGACGGGCGACGGTTCATCGGCCCATTGTCGCGCCCCGGCGTCCCGCGCGATCAGCGGTCGCGCTGGAGCAGGTGGACGTCGCGCAGCAGCAGCAGTTCGCCGCTAGCGCCGGACCTCTTCCCGCTTCATCGCCAGGTAGTCGCTCCTCTCGAGCTCGTGGAGCTGGCGCGGGTAGCGCTCGGTGGCGTCGAACCAGGTGGCCAGGCGCTGTTCGAGCTGCGTCGACGCCGGCGCGGCGACGAAGTCGTCGATGGCCAGGTAGTAGCGCATCGTGTTGCGCTCGACCAGCCCGCGCACGCCGCCGACGTAGGCGGGCTTGCCGTCGCCGTCCTTGCCGTCGACGCTGAAGCCGACCTTGGCGCTGCCCACCGTGGCCAGGTAGGTGTTCATCGCCACGCGCGCGGTGAAGCCGAAGCCGTAGGCGTAGCTCATGTGCAGCATCGTGTGGGTGGCGTCCAGCGGCGCGGCCTCCACCGCGATGCGGTAGTCCCTGGTGCCCAGCGGGCCGTCGGCCGACGTCAGTTCGGCTTTCAGGTAGTCGGCGCCGGCATTGGCCAGCTTGTAGTCGAAGTGCAGCTTGTAGGCGTCGTCCACCGGCTGGTCGTACTTGCGGCCGAGCGCCATGTCCAGGCCGGCGGGCAGCGCGTGGCACATCTTGACGTTCAGGTGCAGGATGAGGATGGCGCACCAGTGGTCGGTGCCCTGCAGCGCCCGCTGCACCGCCGCATAGGGCTGGTCGACGCGCGCGTAGACCTCGCCCTCGAGCCGATCGGCGGTCTGCGTGGACTGCAGCACCAGCGGGCGGCCGTAGGGGTTGTGGGCGAGCTTGTCCTGCAGCGTGTCGAATTTCGCGCCCAGCGCCGCGGCGTCCTGCGCGTGCGCGCCACCGGCCAGCGCGCAGGCGAGGCTCAGGGCCAGCGTCGGCGTCAGGAGGCGGTTCGGGCCGCGGCGAGCGTCGGAGGTCATAGCCAATATTCCCACAAGCCCGCCGACATCTCCTGCAGGCGGGCCTTCAGGCCGCGGTGCGACCAACGCTCCATCGTCAGCGCCTGCGACTGCGCGACATCGGCCTGGAACGCCGCGCGCATGCGGTCGCCGAAGCTCGCGCTGAGCACGACGGCCTCGATCTCGTCGTTGTGCAGGAAGCTGCGCCAGTCGAGGTTGGTGGAGCCCACGGCGCTCCACACGCCGTCGACCAGCGTCGTCTTGGCGTGCAGCAGCGCGCCCTGGCGCTCGTAGATCTTCACGCCCGCCTCCAGCAGGTCGCCGTAGTGGCGACGGCCGGCGCTCATCACGAGCCAGGAATCGCTGACGCTGGGCAGCAGCAGCTGGACGTCGACGCCGCGCTGCGCGGCGTCGCGCAGCGCGCCCAGCAGCTGCGGGTCGGGGTCGAAGTAGGCGTTCGCCAGCAGGATGGAGGTGGACGAGCTGCGGATCGCCGACACCAGCGTCGCGTAGATCTGGCTGCTGGGCTCGGTGGGCGTGCCGCCGATCGCGCGCACGACGGCGTCGCCCTGGCGGGCGATCTCGGGGAAGTAGTTCGCGCTCGCCATGGGGGCGCCCTTCTGGCGCGCCCAGGTGTCCATGAACAGCTTCTGGAAGTCGGCCACGACCGGTCCGTCGATCTGCAGGTCGGTGTCGCGCCAGGGCACCTTCTGGCCCGGGCGCTCCTTCGAGCGCTGGCTGAACGAGCCGCCCGAGTAGACGCTGCTGATGTTGATGCCGCCGACGAAGGCGGTGCGGCCGTCGATGATCGTCAGCTTGCGGTGGTCGCGCTGGTTGACGTCCCAGCCGGTGCGCGCCTGGCGCGGGTCGACGGGGTTGAACTGCAGGGTGTTGACGCCGTGGGCGGCGAGCTCGTCGAAGAAGGCCTTGGGCGTGCCGAGCGAGCCGACGCCGTCGTAGATCAGGTTGACGACCACGCCGCGCCCCGCGGCGGCGATCAGCTCGCGGGCGAAACGCTGGCCGACCTCGTCGTCCTCGATGATGTAGCTTTCCATGTCGATCGAGTCGGTGGCCGCGGCCATGGCGCCGTAGAGGGCCTGGTAGGTGGCCGGCCCGTCCTGCAGCAGCGTCACCCGGTTGCCGGCCGACAGCGGCGAGCCGACGATCTCCTGCTCGAAGGCCAGGTGGCGCTCGAAGATGTCGGTGTCCTCGCCCGCGGCCTGCAGGCGCGCCAGCACGCGCGCGCGGGCCTCGGGCGACAGCGGCCCGTGGGCGCCGTCGATGCGCACGCCGGCGGTGCCGGCGGCGTCCGCGGTGTCGGGCGCGATCTCCGGCAACGCGGCGCACGCCCCGAGCAGGGCCAGGGCGCAGGCGGCGGCGGCGCGGGACAGGAACAGGCGGACAGGGGACATCGAGGTCTTCTTGCGAGAGGGCGGGGGCGAAGGCTGGGTCGGCAACCCGCGTGCCCGACAGCAGCGGGGCCTACATACAATGGCGCCATGCAGGCCATCCCCCCACGCGAGCGCGAATTCATCCTCCGGCTGTCGTGCCGCGACACCAAGGGCATCGTGCATGCCGTCTCGGGACTGCTGTTCCAGGCCGGCTGCAACATCATCGACTCGCAGCAGTTCGGCGACCTGATCGGCCCGGGCGCGACCGGCCGCTTCTTCATGCGCGTGCACTTCGAGGCGCCGCCGCAGCTGGCCGACGTGGCCACCCTGAACCGCATGCTGTCCAACGTCACGCAGCAGTTCGAGATGGCGTCGCAGCTGCACGCGCTGGCGCGCCGCCCGCGCGTGCTGCTGATGGTGAGCCAGCACGGCCATTGCCTGAACGACCTGCTGTTCCGCTGGCACAGCGGGCAGCTCGACATCGACATCCCGGCCATCGTCTCCAACCACGCGACCTTCGCCGACCTCGCCGCCAGCTACGGCCTGCCGTTCCACCACCTGCCGCTGACCCCCGGCGCGGGCGCGGAGGCCAAGCGCGCGCAGGAGCAGGCGGTTCAGGCGGTCGTCGAGCAGGAGTCGGTCGACCTGGTGGTGCTCGCCCGCTACATGCAGATCCTGTCGCCCGAGCTCTGCGGATTGCTCGAGAACCGCGCGATCAACATCCATCACAGCTTCCTGCCCAGCTTCAAGGGCGCCAAGCCTTACTACCAGGCGCACGATCGCGGCGTCAAGCTGATCGGCGCCACGGCGCACTACGTGACCGCCGACCTCGACGAGGGCCCGATCATCGAGCAGGACGTCGAGCGCGTGGATCACACCCTCACGCCCGAGGACATCACTGCCATCGGCCGCGACGTCGAATGCGTGGTCCTCGCGCGCGCCGTGCGCTGGCACGTGGAACACCGCGTGCTGCGCAACGGACGCAAGACCGTGGTGTTCAAGTAGCCCAGGACCCGAAGCCGCATGCCCAATCCGAAAGCCCGCGCGATCGCGCTGCACGCGTCGCCCGAGGACGCCGAGGCCCAGTTCTACGATGCCCTGCGCGACGGCGACCTCGAGCGCGTGATGGCGGTCTGGTCCGACGACGACGACGTGGTGTGCGTGCACCCGGGCGGCGCCCGCGTGGTGGGTCCGCAGGCGGTGCGTGCCGCGTTCGAGGCGGCCTTCGCGAGCGGCACCATCGCGGTCCATCCCGAGCACGTGAAGACGGTGCATGCGATGGGCAGCGCGGTGCACAGCGTGCTCGAGCGCATCGACGTCGTCACCGCCGACGGGCCGCGCACCGGCTGGATCGTCGCCACCAACGTCTACGTGAAGACCGGCCAGGGCTGGCGCATGGTGGCCCATCACGCGAGCCCCGGCGCCCCCGACGAGATCCCCGAGATCGCCGAGGCGCCGTCCACCCTGCACTGACGCGCCGCCGGGCACGTTGCTTGCTCGACGCCGTCGCCGAATCTCCCCCCAGCTCCCGCCGATGGCCGCCGTCCAGCCCCCCGACTCCGCGTTCGCGCACCGCGCGCCGTGGTGGCTGCCGGGCGGCCACCTGCAGACCATCGTGCCGTCGCTGTTCTCGCGCGCCATCGTCGGCGAGCCGCCCGCGTTCCGGCGCGAGCGCTGGACGACGCCCGACGACGACTTCATCGACGTCGACTTCCTCGTCGACCCGCCGGACGCCACCGCGCAGGGCGCCAGCCGGCCGCTGCTGGTGCTGTTCCACGGGCTCGAAGGCTCGTCGCGCAGCGGCTATGCGACGGCGTTCGCGTGCCTGGCGCGCGCCCAGGGCTGGTCGTACGCCGTGCCGCACTTCCGCGGCTGCTCGGGCGAGCTCAACCTGGCCCCGCGGGCCTACCACTCGGGCGACCATGAAGAGGTCGACTGGATCCTGAAGCGCATGGCGCAGCGGCGCGGCGGACCGGTGCTGGCGGTGGGCATCTCGCTGGGCGGCAACATGCTGCTGCGCTGGGCAGAGGAAGCGGGCGCACAGGCCGCGCGCACGGCCCGCGCCGTGGCCGCGGTGTGCTCGCCGGTCGACCTCGCGGCCGGCGGCCACGCGATCGGCCGCGGCTTCGGCCTGCACACCTACACCCGCATGTTCCTGCGCTCGATGAAGCCCAAGGCGCTCGCCAAGCTGCGCCAGCACCCGGGCCTGTTCGATGAGCGGCGGCTGCGCGCTGCGCGCAACCTCTACGAGTTCGACAACGTCTTCACGGCGCCGCTGCACGGCTTCCGCGACACCGACGACTACTGGACCCGCGCCTCGGCCAAGCCGCACCTGCGGGCCATCCGCATCCCGGCGCTGGTGCTCAACGCGCTCAATGATCCCTTCGTGCCGGGCCACTCGCTGCCGAAGGCGTCCGACGTGGGGCCGCATGTCACGCTGTGGCAGCCGCGGCACGGCGGCCACGTGGGCTTCGCCGGCGGCGCGCTGCCGCCCGGCAACGCGATGTCCATGCCGACGTCCGTGTTCGGCTGGCTCAGGGACCACAATCGCTGAGACGCCCGCGGCATCGACCACGCGACGCGGCAACGCCAACGACGACCCCAGGAGAGCCGGCATGGACGACATGGTGCGCGCCGCACTGAAGAAATGGCCCCACGTGCCGGCCTGCACCGGCTGGCTGGCGCTCGATGCGCGCGGCGACTGGTACATGCGCGACGACCGCACCCAGGCCGCCGGCGCGTTCCCGCTCGCCAAGGGCAGCCGCATCGAGCACCGCCAGCTGCGCGAGTTCATCGAGCGCAACTACGAAGGCGCGCCCGACGGCGCGTGGTTCTTCCAGAACGGGCCGCAGCGCGTCTACGTGGAGCTGGAGGCTGCGCCGCACGTCTGGCGCCTGGCGGCCTGCGCCGGCGCTGCGCCCGAGGTGTGCTCGCACACGGGCGCGCCCGCGGCCGTGACCTCGGCGTGGATCGACGAACGGGGACGGTTGTTCCTGGCCACCGACGCGGGCTTCGGCATCGTCCACACGCAGGACATGGAGGCCGCCGCCGACGCCGTCGAGGCCGGCCTGTGGACGCCGCAGGCGCTGGACTTCACCGCGATGCCGGCACGCTTCGGCTACTGCCTGAGCCCGGCGGCGCGGTGGGGCGGCCATCCGCCCGCCGGCACGGCGCACGCGGCCGCGTGAACGGCGCCCGCGCGCGCACGGGCGGGGGAGGCGCCTACTTCGAGGCGGGTGCGGACGCCGCGGAAGCGGCCACTGCCGGCGCCTTCGGCTCGTCGAACTTGGCGCCGCCCTTGTTGGCCATGTAGACCACCGCGCGACCGATCTCGTAGTCGCTGTAGTCGCCACCGCCCTGCGCCGGCATGCTGTTCTTGCCGTGCAGCGCCGACTGCAGCAACGCGTCGTAGCCCTTGGCCACGCGCGGGGCCCAGGCGGCGGCGTCGCCGAACTTGGGCGAGCCGAGCAGGCCGGCGGTGTGGCAGGTGGTGCACTGCGCCTCGAACACCTGCTGGCCCGTCTTGGGCACCACCACCGCGGTGGCGTCGAACACCACGCTGCTGGCCACCGGCGCGATGCGCGCGGCCACGGCGGAGGCCGACAGGGCATCGGTGCCCGGCGCCTTCTTGCCGTCGAGCGCGACGAACTGCGTGAGCATGATGATGACGATCACCGGGACGATGATCGCGGCGGCAACCACGGTGATCAGCTGCTTCGGCGTCTTGATGCCGGACTCGTGTTCTGCGTCGTCGTGATGTTGCTCTTCGCTCATGGATTCCTCGGACCGGGGCTGCAGGAAGGACCTTCGTCCGGAGCGCGCGCGCCTTGCGCGCACGCCTCGGCCGTCAGGCAAAGCCGCGCGATTATAGGTTCGAAGAACTCGCGCAACGCCGGTTTGCACCGGCGAGGTGCCCCCGGGACAAACCCCCGTTCCGCGACGGAGGTCGATCTGCAGCGCCGCGCGCAGGCGTGCTCAGGCTGCCTGCGGGTCGGGCGTGGCCGGCGGCGCGACGCGCGCGGCGACGAGGGCGGTCACTTCCTTTCGATAGCGATTGAGCTCCTGCACCGAGACGAAGCTGCGTTCGAGCAGCAGGCTCATGTTGTGCAGGATGCGCTCGACGACCTTGTTCTCCCACACGGCGTCGAACTGGATCTGCTTGTCCAGCCAGCCCTCGAGCCATTGCGGATCGGGCACGCGGCTCTGGATGGTGTCGCGCGGGAACAGCGTGGCGTTGACGTGCAGGTTGGTCGGGTGCAATGCCTGCGCGGTGCGGCGCGCGCTGGCCATCAGCACGCCCACCTTCGAGAACGCGGCCTTGGCATCGTTGCCGAAGCGCGTGAGGGCCTTCTTCATGTAGCGCAGGTAGGCGCCGCCGTGGCGGGCCTCGTCGCGCGCGAGCGTCTCGTAGATGTGCTTGATGACCGGTTCGGTATGCCACTGCGCGGCGCGGCGGTACCAGTGGTTCAGGCGGATCTCGCCGCAGAAGTGCAGCATCAGGGTCTCGAGCGCGGGCGCCGGGTCGAACTCGAAGCGCACGGCGTGCAGTTCCTCTTCGGTGGGCACGAGCGCGGGACGGAAGCGGCGCAGGTACTCCATCAGCACCAGCGAATGCTTCTGTTCCTCGAAGAACCAGACGCTCATGAACGCGCAGAAGTCGCTGTCGTCGCGGTTGTCGCGCAGGAACATCTCGGTGGCCGGCAACGCGGACCACTCCGTGATCGCGTTCATCTTGATCGTGGTGGCCTGCTCGTCGGTCAGCTGGCTGGCGTCGAAGGAGTCCCAGGGGATGTCCTTGTCCATGTCCCAGCGGACGGCTTCGAGTTGTTTGAAGAGTTCGGGATACAGCATGCTGGCGTCAGCCTCCTGGCGCCGATTTTAGACGGCGCCAGATTTCGTTGGTGCGACAAAAAGACGAAGGATACCGAACGAAGCTCTGCAAGTCGCGAAATGAGCTTTCGAAATCGCGGTCAATCGAGCACGGAGCCGGAATTTCGGCGCCATCGGGCGATGGCTTCGGAGATATCTACGAGCCCGCCCATGACGTGGATTCCGGAAGACCGCAGGCCGCGCAGGGCCGGCGAGCCGCCGCCCGCCCAGATCTCCACCGGCGCCGGCAGGCTGGCGCGCAGCTCGGCCAGCGCGGGCAGCGCCTGCGCGGCCGACAGGCTCTCCGAGAAGCTCAGCGCGACCACGTCGATGCGGTGCGCGGCGCTGGCGGCCACGATGTCGGCGATCGGCGTCTGCGTGCCCAGCGACAGGCAGTTGCAGGCGTCCAGCGTCATCAGCGCCTCGGCCATCAGCAGCCCGAGGCCGTGCGCCTCGCCCGGCACGGTGGTCAGCAGCATGCGCGGCGACTGCGCCTCCAGCCCGGCCTGGAACGGCACCATCGCGCTGCGCAGCACCGACTGCACGGCCTCGCTGTAGAGGTGCTCCTCGAAGATCGCCAAGCTGCCGTCCAGCCACGCGTTGCCGACCGCCGCCGTCAGCGGGGCGATGCCGTCGATGACGAACGACGCGAGGCCGGTGCGCGCCAGCCCCAGCGTGAGCCAGTGGCGCAGCGCCTCGGCGCCGCCGGTGCGCAGGGCCACCAGGCCCGCGGCGACATCGAACACCGCCGGCCCCGCGCGTTCGCCGGCGCGCGGGCGCGGCGCGGGCGTGGCGGCCAGCGTGGCCAGCACGGCGTCGAGCTCGGCGGCGGGCAGCGACAGCAGCCGCCCGGGCCGCTGGCCGGCCAGCAGAGCGCGCCGGATCAGCGCGAGCCGGTCCACCAGCGGACGCGGGTAGCCGCGGATGCCCGCGGCGTCGCGCAGCGGCACCGGGAATCCGTAGCGGCGCTCCCAGGCACGCAGTGTGTCCTTGCCCAGTCCCGTCTCGCGCTCGACGGCGGCGATCGACAGCAGGGGCTCGTCGCCGCGGGCGCGGGCGAGCCCGACCGGTGAATCCGAAGGGGGGGGCGCAGACGTAACCATGGGCATGCAGGCCGCGAGAAGCGAATTTGTCCTGGAGGAAGTGCCGGGGAATTCCGGCCTGGCCCGATTTGAACGCAGAAATCCGAAACTGTCCTGGACAATTTCGCACCGCATTGGCAAAGTCCCCCTCATGTCGACCTCAACCTCCTTGTTTGTCCTGGACAAATCGCCGCGCGGCGGATTCATGGCGACTCGCCGTGGGCGTCAGGACCCCCCTCATGTCAAGGGGGTGGCTGCTGTCGCGCAAGGAACTTCGAGCGCAGAATCCGCTCTGAACATCCGTACGGGGGCTTCGGCACCCTCGCCCCGCCGCACACGACGCGGCGGTTCGGCCGGTTTCCTCGCTGCGCAGCTTCGCCGGGTTTCCAGCGAAACGTCCCGAGCGCTTCTCCTCCTCCCTCCCTCCCTTGTTCGCTCAGGGGCGCTGCGCAGCGACATTTATCCCGTCCCCCGACGCATCGCCGCTCGTCCGGGGGCGCGTTCATGAGCCGCCCGCGCATCGCGGTCGTCGGCTCCGGCATCGCCGGGCTCGGGGCGGCCTACCGCCTGGCGCCGCATTGCGACGTCACGGTGTTCGAGGCCGACGCGCGCCTGGGCGGCCACGCCCACACCGTCGACGTGACGCTGCCCGGTCCGGATGGCGCGATCACGCACGGCGTCGACACCGGGTTCCTGGTGTTCAACGAGCGCACCTATCCGCGCCTGATCGCGCTCTTCGCCGAGCTCGGCGTCGAGGTGGCGAAGTCGCAGATGACGTTCTCCGTGCAGGCGCCGCGCGCCGACGGCAGCCAGCTGGAATGGAGCGGCACGAGCCTGAACACCGTGTTCGCCGACCGTCGCAACCTGCTGCGCCCGCGCTTCCACGGCATGCTGCTGGACCTGATGCGCTTCAACCGCCTCGCGACGGCGCTCGCCCGGGGCGGCGACGACGCGGAACTGGCGCAGCCGCTGGACGAGTTCCTGGCCGAGCACCGCTTCGGCACCGCCTTCGTCGACGACTACCTGCTGCCGATGATCGGCTGCATCTGGTCGTGCTCCACCGTGCAGATGCTGCGCTTTCCGGTCGGCACGCTGATCCGCTTCTGCCACAACCACGGCCTGCTGCAGGTGCGCGAGCGCCCGCAATGGTTCACCGTGACCGGCGGCTCGCGCCAGTACGTGGACAAGCTCGCGGCGCACATCGGCCAGGTGCGGCTGTCGACGCCGGTCCTGGCCGTCGCGCGCGACCCCTCGCGCGACGCCGGCTTCGGCGCGGCGCATGGCGGTCGGGTGTCGGTGCGCACGCACGCGGGCATCGAGTGGTTCGACGACGTGGTGCTGGCGGCCCACGCGCCGCAGGCGCTGGCGCTGCTGGCCGACGCCGGCGCCGGCGCCGACGAGCGCGCCACGCTCGGCGCGATCGGCTACCAGGACAACGAGGCCGTGCTGCACACCGACGAGCGCCTGCTGCCGCGCCGCCGCGCCGCCTGGGCCGCATGGAACTACGCGCGCGACGTCGCCAGCGGCAGCAACCCGCAGCACGTCTGCCTGCACTACCTGCTCAACCACCTGCAGCCGCTGCCCTGGCAGCAACCGGTGATCGTCTCGCTGAACCCGCTGCAGGCGCCGCGCGAGGAGACCGTCCTGCGGCGCATCACCTACGCGCACCCGGTGTTCGACACCGCCGCGGTGGCCGCCCAGGGCCGGCTCGCCGAGCTGCAGGGCCGCTCGCACGTGTGGTTCTGCGGCGCGTGGACGGGCTACGGCTTCCACGAGGACGGCCTGAGGTCGGGGCAGCAGGTGGCCGACCGCATCCTCGCCCGTCAGGCGCGCGCTGACGGCCCCGTCGTCGACGCGTCGTCGCTGCGCGAGGCGGCGTGATGTCCGGCGACACGGCGCCGCTGCGTGCGCGCATCGGCTTCGGCGAAGTGCGCCATCATCGGCTCGCGCCGGTGCAGCACGCGTTCGCCTACCCGACCTGCTTCCTGATGCTGCCGATGCGCTCGCTGCGGCGCCGGGCGGACCCGGTGCTGGCCCGCAACCGGCGCGCGCCGTTCGGCTTCCGCGACACCGACCACGGCGACGGCCGCGCCGACAGCCTGGCCTGGCTGGAAGAGATGCTGGCCGGGGCGGGCATCGCCGACGCCGACGGCGAGATCTGGCTGCACTGCATCCCGCGCGTGTTCGGCTTCGCGTTCAAGCCGGTCAGCTTCTGGTACGCGCACCGCGCCGACGGCACGCTGGCAGCCATCGTCGTCGAGGTCAACAACACCTTCGGCGAGCGCCACTGCTACCTGCTGGCCGGTGCCACGCTGGACTTCGGCCGCACGCTGGCGGCCACCAAGGTATTCCACGTGTCGCCGTTCTGCCAGACCCGCGGCGAGTACGCGTTCCGCTTCATGCGCACCGACCTGGCGGCGCGCGACGACCGCGGCCGCACCGCAGTGCGGGTGGAGCTGCACGTGGACGGTGTGCCATTGCTGCTGACCAGCGTGTCGGGTCGCATCGAGCCGCTGACCCCGGCCGCCGTGCGCTGCGCGCTGTGGACCTTCCCGGCGATGACGGCCGTGATCGTCGCCCGCATCCACTGGCACGCGCTCAAGCTGTGGCTCAAGAAGCTGCCCATCGTCCGCAAGCCCGTGCCGCCGGCGACCGCCCTGACGCGCGGCGCGCAGGCGGACGGCGCGGCGGCGGCCTCCCCCAATCCTGCCCCGTCGATGCGGCTTTCCTCGACAGCCGACGACGCGAGCACCGCACAGAATCCCGCATGACTTCCCGAACGCTCCCGCCGTCCGCCGACGCTGGCGCCCGTGCCAAGCCCGCCCGCATCCCGGCGGCCGCCCGCGCCGCCCTGGCGCTGCTGCCGCGCCTGCAGGCCGGCACGCTGACCGTGCACACGCCCGATGGCGCCACGCACCACGCCACGGGTGCCACCCGGCCGGAGCTGCACGCCACGCTCTCCGTCCTGGACTGGTCGGTGTTCGCCGCCACCATGCGCGCCGGCGACATCGGCTTCGCCGAGGCCTTCATGGCCGGCGAATGGACGACGCCGCACCTGGCCGACCTCCTGCGCCTGCTGCTGGCCAACCGCGAGGTCATCGCCAAGGCGATCTACGGCTCGTGGTGGGGCTCGCTGCTGCACCGCGTGCAGCACGCGCTCAATCGCAACACCCGCAGCGGAAGCCGGCGCAACATCAGCGCGCACTACGACCTCGGCAACGCGTTCTACGCGCTGTGGCTGGACGACACGATGAACTACTCCAGCGCGTGGTTCGAGGGCGACCTGGCCCGGCCGCTCGAGCAGGCCCAGGCGGCCAAGCTGCACCGCGCGATCGCGGCCACCGGCGCGCGGCCGGGCCAGCGCCTGCTGGAAATCGGCTGCGGCTGGGGCGCGGTGGCCGAAAGCGCCGCCCGCGAAGGCATCGACGTGGTGGGGCTGACGCTGTCGACCGAACAGCTCGCGTGGGCGCAGGCGCGCCTGGCGCGTGCCGGCCTCCCCGGCCGCGCCGACCTGCGCCTGCAGGACTACCGCGACGTGCCCGACGGCCCGTTCGACGCCATCGTGTCCATCGAGATGTTCGAGGCGGTCGGCCGCGAATACTGGGACGCGTACTTCCAGACGCTGCACCGGCAGCTCAAGCCCGGCGGCAAGGCCTGCGTGCAGGCCATCGTGATCCGCGACGACCTGTTCGACCGCTACGCGACCTCGACCGATTTCATCCAGCGCTACGTGTTCCCCGGCGGCATGCTGCCCAGCACCGCGCTGTTCGCCGAGCATGCGCAGGCCGCCGGCCTGCGGGTGCTCGATCGCTTCGCGTTCGGCGCCGACTACGCCGAGACGCTGCGCCGCTGGCGCCACGCGTTCCTCGCGCGCCTGGACGACGTGCGCCGCCAGGGCTTCGACGATCGCTTCATCCGCCTGTGGGAGTTCTACCTGGCGTACTGCGAGGCGGCCTTCGACGCGGGCAACACCGACGTCGTCCAGTTCACGCTGCAGCGGGATTGAGGCGGCGGCTCGACCGGCTTCGCGCCGGGAACCCGACCCTGGATTGACGCATGGCAGGGCGCCTCGTCATCCCCTCATAGAACGTGAATATAGCCCGGTTTTTCAAGTTTGGGGAGGCTGGTCAAACCTTGGTGCCGGGAGCATAGTGGGCTCGTGCCAGGCGCAAGAAGTCGACCGATTCGCCCGGCACGGTCGACCCGGAATCACCCCTCCGGGCCATGTCTCGCAACTCTCGCTTGAAAGGAGGCACTGATGAATCTGACGATCAGCGGCCATCATCTGGAAGTGACACCGGCATTGCGTGAATACGTCCTGACCAAGCTGGACAGGATCACGCGCCATTTCGACGCCGTCGTCGACGTGAATGTGTTGCTCACCGTGGAAAACCTCAAGGAAAAGGAACGTCGACAAAAAGCCGAAGTCACTCTCCACGTCAAGGGGAAGGACATCTTCGTCGAACAGGCGCATGAAGATCTGTATGCCGCCGTCGACCAGTTGATGGACAAGCTCGATCGCCAGGTGGTCCGCCACAAGGATCGCCTGCAGGATCATCATCACGCGTCCGGCAAGCGCCAGGTCGCCCCGGAAGTGCCGCTGCCGACCTGAACGGCCGGTCGCTCCGACTGGAATACCTGCAAAGCGGCCCCTCGGCCGCTTTGTTCGTCTGGGCTATGCTTCGAAAGGGTCTTTCAGGTGCATTCAAGTGTGAGCCGCCCGTGCCGAATCACCCGCCAGGGCCCGGATTTCGTGAAATTGTTGCTGCGTTGCAGCAATCACGACGCGACAGTGCGGGCTGCGCACCGACGACGTGCGCACACTGTTTTCCGCTTCCTATAATCGATTGTTCGACCCCGGAAATTGCCGGGTGATTTTCCAGCCCGGGGACCACCGGGCGCCGCACGGAAACCTCGGCCTGTCCGCCGGGAACGCTCATGAACCGTCTCGCTGCCATCCTTCCTCTTGCCAACGTCCAGGTGGGCGTGGACGCAACCAGCAAGAAACGCGTGTTCGAACAGGCCGGCGTGCTGTTCGAGAACCAGCACGCCATCGCACGTGCGACGGTCACCGACAACCTGTTCGCACGCGAGCGGCTGGGCTCCACCGGCCTGGGCCACGGCGTGGCCGTGCCGCACGGCCGCGTCAAGGGCCTGAAGAACCCGCTCGCCGCCGTGCTGCGCGTGCAGCAGCCCATCCCGTTCGACGCGCCGGACGACGAGCCCGTGGGCCTGCTGATCTTCCTGCTGGTGCCGGAAGCGGCCACGCAGCGCCACCTGGAAATCCTGTCCGAGATCGCCGAGATGCTGTCGGATCGCGAACTGCGCGAACGCCTGAAGGGCGACGTCGACGCAGCCACGCTGCATCGGCTGATCTCCGACTGGGAACCCCTGAAGTCGGTCGCGTGAAGCCCAGGGTCATCAGCGCCGAGGCGCTCTTCGAAGAGCACCAGCCGGCTCTGCGCTGGGAATGGATCGCCGGCCACGCGCATCCCGAGCGGCGCTTCGACGAAGCCGCGGTGCGCGAGGCGCGCTCCGCTGCCGACCTGATCGGCTACCTGAACTACATCCACCCATACCGGGTGCAGTTGGTGGGCAGCCGCGAGGTGGCCTACCTCGCCAACGCCGACAAGGAAACCCAGCAGCGCCGCATCCAGCGCATCGTCACGCTGGAGCCGCCGGTGCTGATCGTGGCCGACGGCGAGCGCGCGCCCGACCAGCTGGTCGCGCTGTGCGACCGCGCCGAGATCCCGCTGTTCGTCACTTCGGCGTCGGCCGGCCACGTCATCGACCTGGTGCGCTCGTACCTGAGCCAGCTGTTCGCCGACCGCACCACGCGCCACGGCGTGTTCATGGACATCCTGGGCGTGGGGGTGCTGCTGACCGGCGAATCCGGCCTGGGCAAGAGCGAACTGGGCCTGGAGCTGATCTCGCGCGGCAACGGCCTGGTGGCCGACGACGCGGTGGACCTGTACCGCGTCTCGCAGTCGACGCTGGAGGGGCGCTGCCCCGACCTGCTGATGAACCTGCTCGAGGTGCGCGGCATCGGCCTGCTCGACATCAAGGCCATCTTCGGCGAGACCGCCGTGCGCCGCAAGATGCGCCTGAAGCTCATCGTGCACCTGGTTCGCAAGGAGACGATGGAGCGCGAGTTCGAGCGCCTGCCCTACGAGCCGATGTACGACGACATCCTGGGCATCCCGGTGCGCAAGGTGGTGATCGCCGTGGACGCCGGCCGCAACCTGGCCGTGCTGGTGGAGGCGGCCGTGCGCAACACGATCCTGCAGCTGCGCGGCATCGACACCTACCAGGAATTCGTCAAGCGCCACCAGGACGCCATGGCCAAGGGCAGCGAGTAGGGCGGCGTCAGAGGCCGCCGGGCGCTCAGCCCTGCGAGTGCCGGATGTTGGCCTTGGGCGCCGGGCGATGCTCGCAGTTCTCGCGCTTGCACACGGCGTAGAGCGACAAGGCGTGCTCCTGCAGCGCGAAGCCGCGCGACGCGGCCACCTCGCGCTGGCGCGCCTCGATCTCGGGGTCGAAGAATTCCTCGACGCGGCCGCAGGTCAGGCACAGCAGGTGGTCGTGGTGCGTGCCCTCGTTGAGCTCGAACACCGACTTGCCGGACTCGAAATGGCTGCGTGCGAGAATTCCGGCTTGCTCGAATTGCATCAGCACCCGGTAGACGGTGGCCAATGCGATGTCCGACCCTTCATTGAGCAAGGTCTTGTACACGTCCTCGGCCGTCAGGTGGCGATCGACCGACTGCTGGAAGACCTCGAGGATCTTGATGCGCGGCAAGGTGGCCTTGAGGCCGCTGCTCTTGAGTTCTTCAGCGTGGGTCATGTTAAGGGCTTCAAAGGCCTGCTTCGCCAGACGCGGGCAGACTAGAATCAGTCAATCATATCCAGCCTTTGCCCTTGTTGGGGCAGCGGTTTCGAGCCTCGTCGATGCGCACACCGGTTTCCCCCCGAATCTCCCTTCTCTCCACCAGCCTGCTGGCCGCGCTCGCGCTCGGCGGCTGCTCGAGCTTCAACGAGCCGGCCTCCCTCAAGGGCTTCATCGCCTTCGTCTCGCCCTACAAGCCCGACGTCGTCCAGGGCAACGTGGTCACCACCGAGCAGATCACCCAGGTCAAGCCGGGCATGTCGCGGGTGCAGGTCAAGGAGCTGCTCGGCTCGC
This sequence comes from uncultured Vitreoscilla sp., assembly GCA_964418745.1. GTDB lineage: Bacteria > Pseudomonadota > Gammaproteobacteria > Burkholderiales > Burkholderiaceae_C > Scleromatobacter. The sequence goes on along the minus strand of CAYQMX010000009.1, from coordinate 91,924 downwards.
CGCTGATCACCGACCCGTTCCACGGCGATCGCTGGGACTACGTCTTCACGCTCAAGCGCCAGGGCTTCGACGACCAGCAGCGCTCGTTCGTGGTGCTGTTCGAGAAGGACCAGGTCCTCAAGATCGAGGCGCCGGTGCTTCCCAGCGAGGACGAGTTCGTCGCCGCGATCAGCCGCAAGAAGCTGCCCACCGAGACGCCCAAGCTCGAGCTGACGCCCGCTGAGCGCGCCGCGCTGCCGGCGCCGGCGGTGGCCGCGGCGCCTGCCGCTTCCGCCGTCGTGCTGGCCGGACCCACGCGCAGCTACCCACCGCTGGAATCCGCCGCGCCGTGAGCGTGCCGACGCAGGCCGTGCCGCTGCACATCGCGATCGCCGGCGCCTCCGGGCGCATGGGGCGCATGCTGGTCGAGGCCGTGCTCGACGCGCCGGACTGCAAGCTGGCCGGCGCGCTGGACGTCGCCGGCAGCCCGCAGCTGGGCCAGGACGCCGGTGCGTTCCTCGGCCGCCCCGCCGGCATCGCCGTCACCGACGACCTGGATGCCGTGCTGGCCGCCAGTCAGGTGCTGATCGACTTCACGCGCCCCGAAGGCACGCTGCGCCACCTCGAGGCCTGCGCCGCGCGCGGCGTGGCGCTGGTCATCGGCACCACCGGCTTCAGCGCCGAGCAGAAGGCCGCCATCGGCGCCGCCGCGCAACGCACGGCCGTCTTCCTGGCCCCCAACATGAGCGTGGGCGTCAACGTGGTGATGCGCCTGCTGGAGCAGGCCGCCAAGGCGTTCGCGCACGGCTACGACATCGAGATCATCGAGGCCCACCACCGCAACAAGGTCGACGCCCCCAGCGGCACCGCGCTGGCCATGGGCGAGGTCGTCGCCAAGGCCCTCGGCCGCAACCTGGCCGATAACGCCGTGTTCGGACGCGAGGGCGTCACCGGCGTGCGCGACCCGAGTACGATCGGTTTCGCGACGGTGCGCGGCGGCGACATCATCGGGGATCACACCGTGCTGTTCGCCGGCATCGGCGAGCGCATCGAGATCACCCACAAGAGTTCCAGCCGCGCCACGTATGCGCAGGGAAGCCTGCGTGCCGCGCGCTTCCTGGCGCACAGCGGCCCGGGCCTGTACGACATGAACGACGTCCTGGGATTGAACTGATGGAAGGCCTTTCGGGCTTCTGGGGCCAGAGCGATTTCATCAGCCGCACGGTCGCGCTGCTGCTGCTCGCGATGTCCGTCAGCAGCTGGGTGATCATCCTCTGGAAGGGTTGGCTGCTGCGGCGTGCCGGCCTCGACATCCAGCGCGGCGTCGCCGCCTTCTGGAGCGCCGCCAGCGTGGCCGAGGGTCGCGCCCGGCTGGTGGCCACCGACCGCGAGGCGGTGCTGCTGCCGCTGGTGGACGCGGCGCTGCTGCAACCGGCCGCCGGCACGCTGGAAACCCAGCCCGCGCTGGCCTCGCAGCTCACCCGCCGCCTGCGCGACGCGCTGCACGGCGGCCTCGCCCAGCTGCAGTACGGGCAGGTGGTGCTGGCCTCGACCGGGTCCACCGCGCCGTTCATCGGCCTGTTCGGCACCGTGTGGGGCATCTTCCACGCGCTCGGCGGCATGGCCGAGGGCAACGGCATGACCATCGACAAGATCGCCGGCCCCGTCGGCGAGGCGCTGATCTTCACCGCCGCCGGCCTCGCGGTGGCGATCCCCGCGGTGCTGGCCTACAACATCTTCGGCAAGCGCGTGGCCGCCTGCGAGGCCGAGCTCGAAGGCTTCGCGCACGACCTGCGCGAGATGCAGCTCGACGCCGCCGCCCGCTAGGACGCACGATGGCCTTCGGTCGCCTCGAACGCAGCCCGACGTCGCAGCCGATGAGCGACATCAACATGACGCCGCTGATCGACGTCATGCTCGTGCTGCTGGTGATCTTCATGATCGCCGCGCCGCTGATGACCTCCAGCCTGAAGATGGAGCTGCCCAAGGTGGCGGCCGCCAGGAACAACGACGGCGGCGCCACGCTGGCGCTGGGCATCACCGCCGACGGCCGCTTCCACGTCGGCGACGACGTCGTCACGCGCGACGACCTGGTGCGCACGCTGCGCCAGACCGCCACGCACCAGCCGCAGCCCGACGTGCTGCTGCGCGCCGACCAGAGCGTGCCCTACGGCCGCGTGGCCGAGCTCATCGGCCTGGTCCAGGACGCCGGCCTCACGCACCTCGGCTTCATCGCCCAGCCGGCGAAGTAGGGCCTGTTGCCGCCGAAGACATGCCGGCGCCGGGTCACTGGCGCCAGGTGGTCCAGGCCCGCTGGTGTTCCTCGGTCGAGTAGACGCGGCCATCCCACTTGAGCACGCTGCGCAGCGCGGGGCGCTCGTCCAGGTGGCCGTCGTCGCGCGTCGCGCCACCGGTGACCACCAGGTCGCGGTAGCCGCGCGTGGACGTCGGCGCCAGGGCCAGCGTGGCCGTGAAGTCTTCCGTGATGGTGAGGTCCGGCGCGCTGCTGTCGGTGCAGGCCGACTTGCCGCGCTGCACCAGCGCCCACTCCGACATCGGCAGGTCCTGCAGCACCGGCCGGATGAAACGGCCCTGGCTGACGAACAGGCTGCGCCGCGCGCCCGAGCCCACGCCGGCGCAGCCGCGCGGCTGGCCGCTGGTCACGTCGAGGCCGAAGGCGCGCACGCCGGGCGCGAGGTCGTAGGCCGCGGTGTCGAGCCAGAGGCTGCCCGAGACGATCTTCATCGCCGGGTCGCTGTCGAGGTTGCCCTTGAAGCTGGCGCCCACCTGACCGGTGCCCGCGTCGACGACCGCGATGACCAGCAGCAGGTCGTCCTGCCGGCCCGAGCGGTAGGCCGCCGCCACCAGGCGGCCGTGGTACGCCGGCGCGGCGCGGCAGGCCGCGGCGGCCACCATCGCGTTGGCGTCGGCGTCGTGGCCCAGGGCCGGTTCGCGGAAGTTGTCGACCTTCACGAAGCGGCCGACCGCGGCCAGCACCCGGGCGTCGCACAACTGCTCGACCTGCGCGCCCACGGCGCGCTCGTGCTCGCTGGCGGCCAGGCAGCCGGCGGCCGCCGGCGCCAACGCAGCGATGCAGGCCGCCCGCACGGCGACGACTCCCCACGACTTCATGTTCTCCACTCCCGCGTTCGCGGCTCGGGGCTGTCGGATCAGGCCCTTCTCACCGTCGAGGCGCGATCATCGCGTGGCGGGGCGACCGGCGTCCACCGGGTCGCGGTAACCATTCGTGATGGAGGGCATCGCCCGCGCCGCCGCGCCGGGGCCAGGTCGAAGGCGGCGAGCGGAACCACCTTGCCGTCGCGACCGGCGCCGGTCCGGCGGCGGGAAAATGGCCTGTCGCGCCCCGCGCGGGGCGCCGGACACCGCCCCCTCCTACAATCGGGGGATGAACGAAAAGTACGTCCCCTCCGAGGTCGAAGCCGCCGCCCAGGCGCATTGGCAAGCCACCGACGCCTACCGCGTGCGCGAAGACGCGAGCCGCGCGAAGTTCTACGCCTGCTCGATGCTGCCGTATCCGAGCGGCAAGCTGCACATGGGCCACGTGCGCAACTACACGATCAACGACATGCTCGCGCGCCAGCTGCGCATGAAGGGCATGAACGTGCTGATGCCCATGGGCTGGGACGCCTTCGGCCTGCCCGCCGAGAACGCCGCCATCAAGAACAAGGTGCCGCCGGCCAAGTGGACCTACGACAACATCGCCCACATGAAGGAGCAGATGAAGGCGATGGGGCTGGCCATCGACTGGTCGCGCGAGGTCGCCACCTGCGACCCGACGTACTACAAGTGGAACCAGTGGCTGTTCCTGAAGATGCTGGAGGCGGGCATCTGCGAGCGCCGCACGCAGATCGTCAACTGGGATCCGGTGGACATGACCGTGCTCGCCAACGAGCAGGTGATCGACGGCCACGGCTGGCGCTCGGGCGCGCCGGTGGAAAAGCGCGAGATCCCCGGCTACTACCTCAACATCACCCAGTACGCAGAGGAACTGCTGTCGGCCGTCGCCAACCCGGACGACCCGGAGTACCTGGCCGGCTGGCCCGAGCGCGTGCGCCTGATGCAGGAGAACTGGATCGGCAAGAGCGAGGGCGTGCGCTTCGCGTTCCCGCACGCGATCCACGACGACGCCGGCGCGGCCATCGGCGACGGCCGGCTCTACGTGTTCACCACGCGCGCCGACACCATCATGGGCGTCACGTTCTGCGCCGTCGCGCCCGAGCACCCGCTCGCCACGCACGCCGCCAGGGGCAACCCGGCGCTGGCCGCGTTCATCGAGGCCGCCAAGGCCGGCGGCACCACCGAGGCCGAGCTGGCCACCAAGGAGAAGGAAGGCCTGCCCACCGGGCTGAGCGTGGTGCATCCGATCACCGGGGCGCAGGTGCCGGTGTGGGTGGGCAACTACGTGCTGATGACCTACGGCGACGGCGCCGTCATGGGCGTGCCGGCGCACGACGAGCGCGACTTCGCGTTCGCGAAGAAGTACGGCCTGCCGATCCGCCAGGTGGTGGACGTGCCGGGCGAGACCTTCTCCACCGACGCGTGGCAGGCGTGGTACGGCGACAAGCAGCGCGGCACCTGCGTGAACTCCGGCGTGCTCGACGGCCTGGGCATGAAGGACGCCGTCGCGCGCGTGGCCGACCTGGTCGGCGCCGCCGGCCTGGGCGAGACCCGGACCACCTGGCGCCTGCGCGACTGGGGCGTCAGCCGCCAGCGCTACTGGGGCACGCCGATCCCGATCATCCACTGCGGCACCGACGAGAACCCGGGCTGCGGCGTGGTGCCCGTGCCCGAGAAGGACCTGCCGGTGGTGCTGCCGGAAGACCTGATCCCCGACGGCTCCGGCAACCCGCTCAACAAGCACGCCGGCTTCCTGAACGTGGGCTGCCCCAGGTGCGGCAAGCCCGCGCGCCGCGAAACCGACACGATGGACACCTTCGTCGATTCGTCGTGGTACTTCATGCGCTACTGCGACCCGACGAACGCGGAGCGCATGGTGGGCGCCGGCACCGACTACTGGATGCCGATGGACCAGTACATCGGCGGCATCGAGCACGCGATCCTGCACCTGCTGTACGCGCGCTTCTGGACCAAGGTCATGCGCGACCTGAAGCTGATCAACTTCTCCGAGCCGTTCAAGAACCTGCTGACGCAGGGCATGGTGCTCAAGGGCGCCTACTTCCAGAAGCCGGCCGACGCCGGCAAGAACTACTTCTGGGAGCAGGACGTCGAGACCGTCTTCAACGACAAGGGCGTGGTCCAGGGCTACCGGCTGAAGGCCGACGGCACGGCGGTCGAGTACGAGATGACCACGATGTCGAAGTCCAAGAACAACGGCATCGACCCGCAGGCCCTGATCGACCGCTACGGCGCCGACACCGCGCGCCTGTTCGTGATGTTCGCGTCGCCCCCCGAGCAGACGCTGGAGTGGAACGACTCCGGCGTGGAAGGCGCGCACCGCTTCCTCAAGCGCGTGTGGGCCTTCGGCGCGAAGAACACCGCGCTGCTCCAGGGCGCGGCCGACGGTGTGGCCGGCCTCGAGCTCGCCGCGCCCGTCAAGGCGCTGCGCCGCGAGGTGCACGTGCTGCTCAGGCAGATCACGTACGACTACGAGCGCATGCAGTACAACACCGTCGTCTCCGGCGCGATGAAGCTGCTCAACGCGCTGGAAGCGTTCGCGATCGATGGCAGCGCCGGCACCGCCGCCGCGCTGCGCGAGGGCTTCTCGGTGCTGCTGCGCGCGCTGTACCCGGCCTGCCCGCACATCACGCAAGGCCTGTGGACGGACCTCGGCTATGCCGCCAAGGGGGCGCAGCTGCTCGACGCCGGCTGGCCCGCCGTCGACGAGTCCGCGCTCGTGCAGGACGAGATCGAGCTTGTGCTGCAGGTGCTGGGCAAGACGCGCGGCGCCGTGCGCGTGCCCGCCGGCGCCGACAAGGCCGCGATCGAGGCGATCGCGCTCGCCTCGCCCGAAGCGCAGCGCTGGATGGAGGGGCGGCCGGCCAGGAAGGTCGTCGTCGTGCCGGGCCGTCTCGTCAACATCGTCGCCTGACGCGTGAAGGCTGCCGTGCTCCCTGTCCGCTCGCCGTTCCGGCGCCGTCTCGCCGTGGCCACGCTGGCCGTCGCCGCGGCGGCGACGCTGGCGGCCTGCGGCTTCCACCGGCGCGTGCCGCAGCCGATGAACTACGAACGCATCGCGCTGTCGGGCTTCGCCGACCGCTCGACGATGGCCGACGAGATCCGGCGCGCCCTGCCGTCCAACGCGCACATCGTGGCCAACGTGCTCGAGTCGCAGGTGGTCATCGAGGCGGTGGAGGACACCCAGAAGACCACCGTCGAGGCGTCCACCGCGTTCGGCCAGGTGCGCGAGCTGGAGCTGCACGTCAAGCTGCGCTACCGGGTGCTCGATCCCAACGGCACCGAACTGCTGCCGCTGGCCGACGTCGAGCGCTTCCGCGACATGACCTACGACGAGAAGGACGCGCTCGCCAAGGACACCGAGCTGAAGTCGCTGTACCGCGACATGCAGTCCGACATGGCCAACCAGCTGATGCGCGTGCTGGCGGCGGTGGGCAAGCCCGCCGGGCCGGCCGCGCAGGCCAACGCGGCGCGCGCGGCCTCGGCGGCGCTGGCGCCGCAGGCCGGCGCGTCGTCGGTGTCGGCCGTCGAGTGGGCCGCCTCGCAGGCGGCCGGGCACTGAGCCGCGCCATGCAGGTCCGCCCCGAACAACTGCCCGAGCACCTCGCGCGCGGCTTGCGCGACGTCTACATGGTGCACGGCGACGAGCCGCTGCGCGCGCAGGAGGCCGCCGACGCCATCCGCGCCGCGGTGCGCGCGGCGGGCACCAGCGAACGCAAGGTGTTCGTCGTCAGCGGCGCGCACTTCGACTGGAGCAGCGTGCTCGGCGCCTCGCAGTCCATGGGCCTGTTCGCCGACCAGCAGCTCATCGAGATCCGCATCCCCTCGGGCAAGCCGGGCAAGGACGGCGGCGAGGCGTTGCAGCAGCTGGCCAGCGAGGCCGGCCCCGACAGCCGCCTGCTGGTGCACCTGCCCAGGCTCGACTGGCAGCAGCAGAAGTCCGCCTGGTTCGGCGCGCTCGACGGCGCCGGCGTCAGCGTGGCGGCCGACGTGGTCGAACGCAACGCGCTGCCGGCATGGCTGGCCAAGCGCTTCGCGCTCCAGGGCCAGCGCGTGGAGGCGGGCGCCGCCGGCGAGGCGACGCTGGCCTTCATGGCCGACCGCGTCGAGGGCAACCTGCTGGCGGCGCACCAGGAGATCCAGAAGCTGGGGCTGCTGTACCCGCCCGGCGAGCTCACGTTCGCGCAGGTGGAGGACGCGGTGCTCGACGTCGCCCGCCACGACGTCTCGCGGCTGTGCGACGCGGTCATGGCGGTGCAGGTGGCGCGCGCGCTGCGCATGCTCGACGGCCTGCAGGCCGAGGGCGAGGCCGCGGTCTTCGTGCACTACAAGCTGTCCGACGACATCCGCGCGATGAAGCGCGTGCAGGACGCGATGGCCGACGGCAAGCCGATGCCCATGGCGCTGCGCGAGGCGCGCATCTGGGGCGCGCGCGAGCGGCTGTTCGAGCGCGCGCTGCCGCGCCTGTCCGCGCCCATGGCGGCGCGCCTGGTGAGCGCGGCCAGCGAATGCGATGGCGTGCTCAAGGGCCTGCGCCATCCGCAGTGGCCGACCGAGCCCTGGGACGCGCTGCGCCGCCTGGTGCTGATGATGCTGCAGTCGCTCAAACCCGAGGGTGCGCAGGCCGGGCTGGTGCTGCGCACCTGACGCGCACGGCGATACGCCGGGGGCGCTCAGCGGATGCCGGTCGCCTTCCTGGCGGCCTGCAGGCTCATGAAGGCCCGGCCGATGTAGAACAGCGCCAGCGCGTGGAAGGCTACCGGCATCCAGTCGGCGAACTTCACGTACAGCAGCGCGTCGCACAGGTAGACGCCGACGCCCAGCACGAAGGCCCAGGTCGCACCCTGCTGCGCCTTCAGGCCGAGCAGGGCGAAGCCGCCGATGAACAGCACGTCGATCGCCAGCGCGATGCCGATGCTGGACTGGAACATGGCGTGCGCCAGCTGCGTGAACGCCAGGCCGAGGACGAAGTTGATCTCGGCGTGCGACAGGTCGCAGGCGACATTGACCGCGGACAGGCCGGCGATCCACCAGAACCAGCGCGCGCCCTGGATGAAGCCCGGCACGCGCTGCGCCAGCTCGGCCACGTTGGCGGGCATGGCGGGGCCGGCAGCGGCAGCGGGCGCCGCGGTGAGCGTCGAATCGGTCATGGAATCCTCCCTGGTGCGGCCTGGGGCCGCGTGCAATTTGATGTTGTCCACAGGCGACGCCGGAGGCATCGCCGGGCAGACTCTACCAACCAGGTCACGCAAGTCACTCGGGAAAATCCAGCGCCAGGGGCGCCGCACCGACAATGGGCCTCCGTCCACACCGTCGTTCGAAAGCCTCGATGAACCATCGCCTGCCGTCCCTTGCCTGCCTGTCGCTCACCCTGCTCGCGGGCTGTGCCATCCACCAGAACGTGCGCCCGCTCGAAGCCACCGGCGACACCCAGGTGTGCATCATCAACAACCCCGCGGTGCGGCCCAGCGTGATGGCCGCGTACAAGAAGGTGCTGGGCAACAAGGGCTACTCGGTGCGCGAGCTGCCGGAGAGCGCGGCGATCACCGAGTGCCGCGTCACGTCGACCTACCGGGCCAACTGGCGCTGGGACCTGGCGATGTACATGCACTACGCCGAGTTCCGCGTGTTCGTCGACGGCAAGGAAAAGGGCGTGGCCACCTACGACGCCACCCACGGCGGGGCCAACATGGGCAAGTTCATCGACGCCGACAAGAAGATCGCCGAGCTGGTCGACCAGCTGTTCCCGGGCGGCGCAGGCACGCACGCGCCGGCCGCGGCCGCGGCACCTCAGTAACCGCGCGAGCGATCGACCCGATGCGCCGGCGGCTCGCCGCGGCGCACGGCCTCGACGTTGGCCGCGACGACCGCCGCCGCGCTGCGCAGGTCGGTCTGCGCCGCGGCGTGCGGCCACAGGGTGACCTGCGGGTGGAACCAGAACACGTGCGTGGCCGGCAGCGGCTCGGTGTCGAACACGTCCAGCACCGCGTGCGCGAGGCGGCCGGAGTTCAGCGCCACGAGCAGGTCCTTCTCCACCACGTGCGCGCCGCGGGCCAGGTTGACCAGGCTGGCGCCCGTGCGCAACTGCGCGAGGCGCGTGCGGTCGAACAGGCCGCGCGTGTCGTCGGTCAGCGGCAGCAGGTTGACGACGATGTCGGCCGCGCCCAGGGCCGCCGGCAGCTGCGCCCAGCCGGCGCTGGTGGCGACGCCGTCGACCTGGCGGGCGCGGGCGCTCCAGCCGCTGACGCGGTAGCCCAGCGCGGCCAGTTGCAGCGCCGCGGTGCCCCCCATCTGGCCCAGCCCCAGCACCAGCACCGCGACCTCGTCGGCGCGCTTCTGCGGCAACGCGCGCCAGAGCACCTGGCGCTGCTGCGCGGCGTAGTCGAACGCGCGCCGGTGCAGCGACAGCACCGCCCAGGCGGCGGTCTCGGCCATCGCCCGGTTCATCATCGGGTCGACCATGCGCGCGATCGGCACCGCGGCCGGCAGCGTGGCGTCGGCCAGCAGCCGGTCGACGCCGGCCCACAGCGACTGGACCAGCTTCAGTTGCGTGCACCCCGCGAGCCGGCCGGGCAGCGGGTTGGCGACGACGGCGATGTCGGCCTCGCGCCAGCGGGCGGACGCCGTGCCGTCGACGGCGGGGTCCATCCAGTCGTCGTCGGGCAGGGCGTCGGTGAGCGCGCGCCACCAGTCGGAGCGCTCGGCGCCGTCGAGCCGGGCGTCGAATGCGATCTTCACGCCGGCGTGGCCGCGGCGACGAGCCGCCGCAGCGCGATGGCGACCGTCTGCGCGCGGATGGCCGCGCGGTCGCCGTCCAGGTGCAGGCACTCGGTGCGGGCGGCCACGCGCGACGCCTCGGCGCCGGCCGGGTCCACCCACGCGAGCCCCAGCCAGACGGTGCCCACCGGCTTGGCCACGCTGCCGCCGCCGGGTCCGGCGACGCCCGTGACCGACAGCGCCAGCTGCACGTCGGCATGCGCCAGCGCGCCGCGCGCCATCGCCTCGGCCACTTCGGCGCTGACCGCGCCGTGGCGGGCGATCAGGGCCGCGGGCACGCCCAGCAGGCCGCTCTTGGCGTCGTTGGCGTAGGTGACGAAGCCGGCGGCGAACCAGTCGCTCGCACCGGCCGGGGCGGTGCAGGTGCCGGCGAGCAGGCCGCCGGTGCAGCTCTCGGCGGTGGCCAGCCGCCAGCCGCGCGCGCGCAGCGCGTCGCCGAGCGCGGCGACCTGGTCGAGCAGCAGGTCGTCGATGGCGATCGAGGGGCTGCGTGTCATCGCCAGGCCCCTCAGCCGCCCGCCGGGACGATGCGGACGGCGTGCCCGATGCCCAGCGAATGCACCGCGTCGGGTGGCAGCACGAGCAGCAGCAGGCCCCAGACGGCCAGCGCGCAGGCCGCCGCGACGAGGTCGTCGAAAATGATGCCGAAACCCTGCGCCCAGCCCGGCAGCGCGCCGCGTTGTGACTTGAAGCACGCATCGGCCCAGCCGACCGGCCCGCGCTTGACGGCATCGAACAGCCGGAACAGGCCGAACAGGATCAGCTGGCCGACGAGCCCCACGGGCATCGCGATCCACAGGATGATCCAGAACGCGATGATCTCGTCCCAGACGACCGGGCTGGGATCGCTGACCGCCATCGCGCGCGCCGTGTGGGTGCAGGCCCACCAGCCGACCAGCAGGCCCGCCACGAGGATCGCCGCCCAGGCCAGGGGCGCGGGCGCGGCGTAGCGCTCGATCAGCAGGTACAGCCCCCAGCCGGCGAGCGTGCCGGCCGTGCCGGGCGCCACCGGCGACAGCCCGCTGCCGAAGCCGAGCGCGATCAGGCGCAGCGGGTGCAGGCCCATGAAGGCCCACGTGGCGCGGCGCGGTACGAAGGTGGGGTATTCGGACTGCATCAGGCGGCGATGAAATGGTCGAAGGCGCGCTCGGTCAGCGCCACCGGCGTGCCGTCGGCCTCGACCACGCGCAGTCCGGGTGCCGCGTCCAGCGTGCCGATGCAGGTCACGGGCGTGCCTGCGCGCGCGCCGGCCTCGCGCACCCGCGCGTGGGCGTTCGCAGGGGCCGCGAACAGCAGTTCGTAGTCGTCGCCGCCGCCCAGCAGGCACTGGCGGCGCTGGCTCTGCGTGCACGCCGCAACGTGGGCACCATGCGGGATGTCGGCCAGCCGCAGCGTGGCGCCGACGCCGCTGGCGCGCAGGACGTGTCCGAGGTCGCCGACCAGGCCGTCGCTGAGGTCGATGGCGGCGCTGGCGATGCCGCGCAGCGCGAGCCCCAGCGCGACGCGGGGCTGGGGGCGCTCCATCGCCCGGCGCACGTCGTCGAAGGCCTCGCCGCGCAGCGCCACGCGCCCGCGGAACGCCTCCAGCGCGAGCCGGGCATCGCCCAGCCGGCCGCTGACCCACAGCTCGTCGCCGGCGCGCGCGCCGGCGCGCCGAAGCGCCTGGCCGGGCGGAACCTCGCCCATCACGGTGATGCCGATGTTGAGCGGCCCGGCCGTGGTGTCGCCGCCGACCAGCTCGATGTCGTGCGCCTGCGCGAGCGCATACAGGCCGTCGGCGAAGCCGGCCAGGAATTCCTCGTCGACCCGGGGCAGCGTCAGCGACAGCGTGAAGGCCACCGGGCGCGCGCCACACGCGGCGAGGTCGGACAGGTTGACCGCCAGCGACTTGTGGCCCAGCGCGTCGGGCGGCACGGTGCTGAGGAAATGCCGGCCCTCGACCAGCGCGTCGGTGGAGACGGCCCACTGCATGCCGGGGGTCGGCTGCAGCAGCGCGCAGTCGTCGCCGCCGCCCAGGACGGCACGCCGCACCGGGCGGGCGAAGTACTTCGCGATCAGATCGAATTCACCGACGGCCATCCGCGCGATTGTCGCCGACAAGCCGGGCGTCGCCCGCACGCCATGTGGAGACCCACGGTTGACGCCCGCGCCGCGCGGGTCCAAAGTGGGCGTCCGCGGCACGGGCTCGTGCCGATTTCCCGCGAGAGCCCTTCGGCACGGCTCTTGCGGGACCCCGAAACTACAATCACCGCCCGCTCCCGCCCCCTGCCGCCCGCGCCGCATGCGCGAAGAGACAACAGGGCCCGGGAAAGACAACAGGATCGCCGATGCCCACCCAAGAAGACAAGCGCGCCGAGCTGCGCCAGGCCGCGCTCGAATACCACGAGTTCCCCACCCCCGGCAAGATCTCGGTCATGCCGACCAAGCAGTTGATCAACCAGCGCGACCTGGCGCTGGCCTATTCGCCCGGCGTCGCCGCGGCCTGCGAAGAGATCGTCGCCGACCCGGCCAACGCGTTCCGCTACACCGCGCGCGGCAACCTCGTGGCGGTGGTCACCAACGGCACTGCGGTGCTGGGCCTGGGCAACATCGGTCCGCTGGCCTCCAAGCCGGTGATGGAGGGCAAGGGCGTCCTGTTCAAGAAGTTCGCCGGCATCGACGTGTTCGACCTCGAGATCGCCCAGAACGACCTCGACAAGCTGGTCGACTGCATCGCTGCGCTGGAGCCCACCTTCGGCGGCATCAACCTGGAGGACATCAAGGCCCCGGACTGCTTCTACGTCGAGCGCAAGCTGCGCGAGCGCATGAAGATCCCCGTCTTCCACGACGACCAGCACGGCACCGCCATCGTCGTCGGCGCGGCGCTGCTCAACGGGCTGAAGGTCAGCGGCAAGTCCATCACCGAGGTCAAGCTGGTGGTGTCGGGCGCCGGCGCCGCGGCGCTGGCCTGCCTGAACCTGCTGCTCAAGCTGGGCCTGCCGCGCAAGAACATCTGGGTGACCGACCTGGCCGGGGTGGTCTACCAGGGCCGCGTCGAGCTGATGGACCCGGACAAGGCCGAATTCGCGCAGGACACCCCGCTGCGCACGCTGGCCGAGGTGATGGTGGGCGCCGACCTGTTCCTCGGGCTGTCGGCCGGCGGCGTGCTCAAGCCGGCGATGGTGGCCACGATGAACGCCAACCCGATCATCTTCGCGCTGGCCAACCCGAACCCGGAGATCGCGCCGGAAGACGTCCTGGCCGTGCGCACCGACGCCATCATGGCCACCGGCCGTTCGGACTACCCGAACCAGGTCAACAACGTCCTGTGCTTCCCCTACATCTTCCGCGGCGCGCTCGACTGCGGCGCCACGACGATCAACGACGCGATGGAAGTCGCCGCGGTGCGGGCCATCGCCGATCTCGCGCAGGCCGAACAGAGCGAGGTGGTGGCGGCCGCCTACGCGGGCGTGTCGCTGAGCTTCGGCCGCGAATACCTGATCCCCAAGCCCTTCGATCCGCGCCTGATGATGAAGATCGCGCCGGCCGTGGCCCAGGCCGCCGCCGACTCCGGCGTCGCCGCACGCCCGATCACCGACATGGCCGCGTACCGCGAGAAGCTGCAGACCTTCGTCTACGCGTCGGGCACCGCGATGAAGCCGATCTTCGCGCTGGCCAAGGTGGCGTTGAACCGCCGCGTGGCCTACGCCGAGGGCGAGGACGAGCGCATCCTGCGCGCGGCCCAGGTCATCGTCGACGAGAACATCGCACGCCCGGTGCTGATCGGCCGGCCGCCCATCATCGCCCAGCGCTGCGAGAAGTTCGGCCTGCGCCTGCAGGAAGGGCGCGACTACGACGTCGTCAACACCGAGCACGACGAGCGCTACCGCGACTTCTGGCAGACCTACCACCGCATGACCGAGCGCAAGGGCGTCACCGCCCAGCTGGCCAAGATCGAGATGCGGCGCCGCCTGACGCTGATCGGCGCGATGATGCTGCACAAGGGCGAGGTCGCCGGCATGATCTGCGGCACCTGGGGCTCCACGGCCAACCACCTGCTCTACATCGACCAGGTGATCGGCAAGCGCCCGGGGGTCAACGTGTTCGCCGCGATGAACGGGCTGATCCTCCCGGGCCGCCAGGTGTTCCTGGTCGACACGCACGTCAACGCCGACCCCACCGCGGCGCAGCTGGCCGAGATCACGATCATGGCTGCCGAGGAGATGAAGCGCCTGGGCCTGGTGCCCAAGGCGGCGCTGCTCTCGCACTCGAGCTTCGGCGCCAGCAGCCACCCGTCGGCGCAGAAGATGCGCGACACGCTGGCGCTGCTGCGCGAGCAGGCGCCCTGGCTCGAGGTGGACGGCGAGATGCACGGCGATGCGGCGCTCGACCCGGCCTACCGCGCCCGGCTGATGCCCAATTCGACGCTGACCGGCGAGGCCAACCTGCTGGTGATGCCCAACATCGACGCGGCCAACATCTCGTACAACCTGCTCAAGACGGCGGCCGGCGGCGGCATCGCCATCGGGCCGGTGCTGCTGGGCGCGGCGCGCCCGGTGCACGTGCTGACGCCGTCGACCACGGTGCGCCGGATCATCAACATGACCGCGCTGACGGTGGCCGACGCGAACGCCGTGCGCTGAGCCGGCGGCCGGTGGCGCGCCGCCGCCGAGCCGATCCGCGCCGCTTCGCTTGTAGGACAGCGATCGCGGCTCGCCGCCAGCCGGTATGCTGTTGCGAAAGACGACATGAAACCATGTCGCGCCGCTGCATTTCCAGCCGCTTCGAAAGCCTTCATCGACGGCTCGGACAGGCCTGCGAGGGGCCATTCGACCCCCCAAAGTCAGGCCACGGCAAGCCATCGCCAAGGAATTTCAGGTTGATGGCAGTCGTCCGTGAGGCCCCATTTTCGGGCTCCTAGATGAAGGCAACCGCTCACTTCAAGACCCTCTGACGGCGTGTCTCCTCCACCCCGAGACTTGAGATTTCGAGGGGGTTCCGGTACCATTCGGGATTGGAATTTCAGGGTTGCTTCGAAATTCGATGCCGTTATCGCGCGCATCGCATCGAAGCCAGGAACCGGTCTATCAGCCGGGACGAACGGGTCTAGCAGTGGTGATCAACGAGAAGGACGTCGTGAAGAACGTCGGCGCGGCCACCGTCCAGGGCACGCGAGCGGGAGCCACGGCCAAGCCGTCCTCCGGCCGCCGAACGAGGGCCGGCGCATTGTTGGCGCTGGCGCTGGTCGCCGCGACATCGCTGGCCGCGTTGCTGCCGTCCGGCGCACAAGCGAGGGAATCAGCCGGCCTGGGTGCCGACGTCTCGCTGGCCAGCCTGCCGCCGGAAGCCCGCAAGACCGATCAGTTGATCCACTCCGGCGGCCCGTTCCCGTTCGCGCGCGACGGCGTGGTGTTCGGCAACTACGAGAAGCGGCTGGAGCGTCGTCCACGCGGCTACTACCACGAGTACACCGTGCCGACGCCCGGCGCCCGCAACCGCGGCGCCCGTCGAATCATCTGCGGCGGCAATGCGCCGACGGAACCAGATGCTTGTTTTTATACCGAAGATCACTACAACAGTTTTCATCGGATCGTGAAGTGATCGTCGGAAGACGAATGTTCAAGTGATTTCAGAGAGGAACGTGACCATGCTTTTGCAGACCGTCCGTCCCAACATCGTTCAATCGATACGGGCGTATCGGGTCGACGAATTGCTCGAGGCAGCGCAAGGTGCCGGCCAGCATTTTCTCTACGCGAACCTGACCAACGCGCAGTCCAAGCAGGACGTGCTCGAGGCCATTGCCGAGGCGTTCCTGTTCCCGGCGCACTTCGGCAAGAACCTGGACGCGCTGTACGACTGCATGACCGACCTGGTGCACAAGTCGGGCTCGCAGCCGGGCTTCGTCGTGGTGCTCGAGCAACTGCCCGACAACCCCCGCTTCGACCGGGAATCGCGCGAGCAACTGCTCGACGTGTTCCGCGACGCGGCCGACTTCTGGGGAGAACGGAAGATACCGTTCAGGTGCTTCTATTCTTTTCAGTAGCCCGCTCTCAAGAAAATGGGTCATGGGAGCGGGCGGCGGAAGCGGCCCCAGTCATCGAGAAGCCGGCCCCGAAGGCCAGCAGCAAAGCCAACGCGAATGCCGGATTCGGCACCAACATGCCGCTGATGAGCAGCGCATTCGACACGGCCATGTGGCTCAACGCCGCCTGAAACACCAGGCCGCGTTCCACGCAAGAAGGGCTCCCGCGGGAGCCCTTTTTTCGTTCCTCAGTCGCCGTCGCCGAGGGCGTCCTCGTCCAGCGGCCCGGCGACGGCCTCGGGCAGGGCCAGCGCGAGCGCGATGTACTCCTCGACCGGCACCTGCTCGGCGCGGCGGGTGCCGTCGAACTCGGCCGTGTAGCCCTTCTCGACAAGCCATTTGCCGAGGGTGGCGCGCAGCATCTTGCGGCGCTGCGAGAACGCAACGCCGACGATGCGGCCGAGCACGGCCGGCGACACCGCGGCCGGGTTCGCCCGCGGGCGCATGCGCACGATGGCCGAGTTGACGCGCGGGGGCGGATCGAACGCCTCGGGCGGCACGTCGAACAGGTGCTCGATCTCGTAGCGCCACTGCAGCATCACGGTCAGCCGGCCGAAGGCCTTGGTGCCGGGCCGCGCCGCCATGCGGTCGACCACTTCCTTCTGCAGCATGAACACCTGGTCGACCACGTGCGGCGCGGCGGAGATCAGGTGGAACAGGATCGGCGACGAGATGTTGTACGGCAGGTTGCCGACGACCCGGATCGGGCCGCCCAGGCGCTCGGCCAGCGCCGCGAAGTCGACCTTGAGCACGTCGGACTCGACGACGTCGAGGTCACCGCGGCGGCGCAGGCGTTCGGCCAGGTCGCGGTCGAGCTCGATGACGGTCAGCGCGTCGCAGTGCGCGCGCAACGGGATCGTCATCGCGCCCAGGCCGGGCCCGATCTCGACCAGGCGCTCGCCCGGCCGCGGCGCGATCGCCTTGACGATGCGGTCGATGACGTCGACCGCGGTCAGGAAGTGCTGGCCGAAACGCTTGCGGGCGATGTGCGCCATCAGTCGGCCATCAGACCGGGGGGTCGCGGTATTCGATGAAGGCCTTGGCGCGCAGGTCGGCCACCCACTCGGCGTAGGCGGGATCGAACTTCTGTTCCTTCAGCGCATTGGTGGCCTGCTCGCGCAGTTGCTTCGGCTCGACCGTGGTGTCGCGGCGGTCGAGCACCTGGATCAGGTGGACGCCGAAGCGCGAGCGCACGGGGCCCGAGAGCCCGGCGATGGGCAGCTTGTCCATGGCCTCCTCGAACTCGGGCACGAACGAGCCCGGCGAGGCCCAGCCGAGGTCGCCGCCGGACTGGGCGCTGCCGTCCTCGGAGTACTGGCGCGCCAGCTCCTCGAAGGTCTTGGCGCCGCTGGCGATCTGCTGGCGGAAGTCGATGACGCGCCGCTCGGCGGCGTCGATGCTCAGCTGCGCCGACGGCCGCAGCACGATGTGGCGCACCCGGGTCTGCGTGACGGTCAGGCCCGACTCCTCGCCGCGCGAGACCACCTTCAGGATGTGGAAGCCGGCGCCGCTGCGCAGCACGCCCGTGGTGCCGCCCACCTTGACGTCGGCCACGGCGTTGGCGAACAGGTCGGGGTATTTGTCGACGGCCCGCGAGCCCATCTCGCCGCCCTTGGCCTTGTTGCTGTCCTCGGACATCTCGCGCGCCACCTGCTCGAACGGCTCGCCGTTGTGCACGCGCGCGAGCGCCTGTTCCGCGCGCGCCTTGCGGTCGGCCTCGACGGCCGGCGTCGCCTTGTCCGGCAGCGTGATCAGGATCTGCGCGAGGTTGATCTGCGGCGACGCGCTGTGGCCGCCGCGCATCTTGGACACGTAGTCGGCGATCTCGGTGTCGGACACCCGGATGTGGTTGACGACCTCGCGCTCGCGGATGCGCTCGATCGTGATCTGGTCGCGGATGCCGGCGCGGAAGGTGGCGTAGTCCACGCCCTGCTGGCGCAGCCGGTCGCGCAGCTGGTCGGTCGACATCTTGTTGGAGGAGGCGATGTTGGCGATCGCGCGGTCGACTTCGCCGTCGTCCACCTTGACGCCGTTGTCGCGCGCGTAGGTCACCAGCACGCGCTCCTCGACGAGCGCGTCGAGCGCCTGCTTGCGCAGTTCGCCCGGGGTCGGCTGCGCGCCGCCCTTTTCCACGCTTTCCTGCTGCATCTTGGCGAAGCGGAACTTCACCTCGTTGTCGGTGACGGATTCGCTGTTGACCACGGCGACGATGAAGTCGGCCGACTTGGCGATCGGCTTGATGCGCGGCAGCGAGCCGAACTGGCGCACCCCGGAGGCGGCCACCGGGGAGACGAGCGACGGCTTGTCGACGGCCGGCGTGGGCGCCGCGGTGGCGGGCGTGGGCAGCGCGCCGGCCGGCGCGGTTTGCGCCAGGGCAGCGACGGCGACGCCGAGGGCGAGGGTCGCGGTGACCAGGGTCGGGAAATTGAGCTTCAAGCGATCTCTCATGGTGAATTCGGGGTCACGGCCGCTGCGCCGGGATCGTTGCGCAAGGGTTGGTAGCCGGGCACATTGTCCTTCAGGACCTTGAGCGACCCTGTTCCGAGCGTCGACAGGCCATTGAGTTCCAGCTGCAGCACCAGATGGGTGGTGCTTTCGTTGCGGCCGGTGGACGTGCGCTCGACCATCAGGCGGCCGATCCAGCAGCCCGCGTCGTACTCGAAGCCACCGATCGCATAGGTGGCACGGCTGTCGCGCACGCTGTAGTCGACCCGGCCGACGGCGTAGAGCGTGCCGCCGCAACCGCTGCCGTTGGCGCGCGGGTCGCGGTGGTAGACGGGCCATTGGCCGCCCACCTCGTACTGCTGGCTGGAATCCTGGGCGTAACGGTAAGTCAGGCTCAGGGTCTTGAAGGGCCCCGGATGATAGCGACTGCTCACTACGGCGCGCTGCGTCCAGGCCGATCGCGAAGACGGGTCCTCTTCCAGGATGCCGTCGAAGCTCCAGTGCTCCATCGCCGACGACGAGCCGTAGAGCAGCAGGTGCGACAGCTTGTGGGATTCCGGCTGCGGGTTGGACAACTGGAAGTTGTCCTTGGTCAGCCGCTGGTCCTGGAACAGGAACTTCTGCGCGATGCCCAGCCGCAGCAGCTCGCGCCCGTTGGCGGCGTCGTTGAAGCGGGTGCTGACGCCGGCGGTCAGCTGGTTCTCGTCGGAGACCCGGTCGTTGCCGGTGAACTGGTTGTCGCTGAAGATCGAGACTTCGTTGAAGTCCTTGGCCGCGGTGTCGTAGACCGGCAGCTTGAACTGGTCGTGGAACGGCGTCAGCACGTACAGGAAGCGCGGCTCCAGCGTCTGCACCAGGTCGCGGCCGAACAACTCGGCCTGGCGTTCGAAGCTGAACGCGCTGTCGGCGCTGAAGGTGGGGATCCAGCGGGTGACGTCGATGCGGTTGCCGTCGGCGCCGACGTCGGTGCGGTAGGTGACGCCGTGCATCGACAGCCGTGGCTCGAAGCGGCCCCAGTCCGAGGCGAAGTTGCGCGAGATCGTCCCGATCACGTGGGCGCGCGTGCCGCCCACGCGCTGGTCGGGTGCCACGACGCTGTCGCCGTGCTGGCCGAGGTAGGCCTGGCAGGCGGCGGGACTGACCGGGATGTTGCCCTGGCCCGTGGCGCTCAGGTAGTTCGTGCAGTTGACGTAGTTGACGTAGCTGTTCTCCTTGGTCCGGTCCGCCAGGTCGAAGCGGTTGCCCTCGGCCTCGAAGTCGAAGCGCAACTGGTCGGCGAGCGTCACGTTGCCGCGCATGCCCAGCTGCGGGCTGCGCTGGTAGGGCACCCGGATCAGCGAAGAGGGGTCGAGTTCGTTGGGATCCTGCAGCGTCTGGAACCGTTGCACACGGGCGTAGGTGTCGATCTCCCCGACGTTGCCGAGCAGGAAGCGACGCGTGCCCGACAGGTCGGTGGGCAGCAGGCGCTGCGTGAGCGCCGGCATCTGGCTGGGGAAATCCTTCCAGTACGACGAGTCGGAGACGCGTTGCACCCGGGCGCTGTAGGTGAGCCAGTCGCTGCGCGAGCCCTCGTGCGCCCACTCGACGGCGCCGCGCGGGTCGCCGTAGACCTCGTCGTTGGGCAGCACGTAGGTGGTCAGCTGGCCGAGGTCGTTGGGCCGCAGGTAGCGCAGCTCGCCGGTGAGCTCGACGCCGCGCTTGGTGCTGTAGCCGGGCGACAGCGTGGCGTCGAGGTTGGGCTCGATGTTCCAGTAGTAGGGGATCGAGAGCACCAGGCCGCTGCGGTTGCTCAGGTCGCCGGTGGGCGGCAGCCAGCCGGACTTGCGCTCGGCCGTCACCGGGAAGGTGAGCGAGGGCGCGCCCAGGATGGGCACGCCCAGGAAGCGCAGCACCGCGTGCGTGGCCTTGCCTTCGTTGGCGCTGGTGTCGATGTCGATCCGGTCGCCGGTGATGATCCAGTCGGGCGCTTCCGTGTCGTCGCGCGAGCAGCTCGTGTAGTTGGCCATGTAGGCCGACGAATGCTCGCGGTCGAGCAGCTCGATGCGCTGCGCATGGCCGCCGGCCTTGCGGGCGCCGAGCTCGTATTCGGTGCCGATCAGCGTGCCGGCCGAGCGCGTGAGCTCCAGGTCGACCCGGTCGGCGCTGAACCAGTCGATGCCGCGGTCGATGCGCACGTTGCCCTGGGCATGGGCCGTGTCGCTGAGCCTGTCGTAGGTCAGCAAGTCGGCGTGCAGCGTCATGTCGACCCGCTTGACCTCCACCTTGCCACTGGCCTGCGTGACGCCGCCGATCTGGCTGACGACGTCGTCGGCGACCAGCGTGACCACGGGCGGCGCCACGTCGGAGCCGGCGGCCTCGCGCGGCGGCTCGGGCGGCGGCGTGGCCCGCACGCGCGGGAGCGCCTGGGCACCGGCGCCGGCCGCGAACACGCACAGCGCCGCCGCGACGGCAAGCGGCGCCAGGACGGACGGGGGGCGGGGACAGCGACGCGACAGGGGGGAACGCAACACGCGAACGGAAGGGACTGGGTGGCGGAGGCGCCTGGTGTCGAACCGGTGCCGGTCCCAAGCGCGACGGACAGCGAAGCGACGCGTCGGCGCCGCCCTGCGGGGACCCGAGCCGCTTGCGACGCAGGGGGATTATTAGAATGGCGATTATCCACGACAGTGCTGCCGCCTTGTGTCGGCCGGTCGTGCCGCGTTGCCCGGGAGTCACGTGTTTCCAACGCCCGGCAACGGCCCCTCCTACGCGCTGGACGCCATCCCGATGACCGACTCCCTTTCCGGCTCGCCCGCCCCGGCCGCGCCGCACCCGCCGATCGCCTGGCCCGACCCGCAGCGCGAGCACGCGTTCGGCCGCTGGCTGGCCGAGCTGGCGCCGCGCCACCGCCTCGACCAGGCGTCGCTGCACCTGGCCTCGGCCGACGCCAGTTCGCGGCGCTACTTCCGCATCGCGGCCGCGGACGGCGCCAGCTTCATCGTGATGGATTCGCCGGCGGCCGAGGACAGCGTGGCCGCCTTCGTTCACATCGGTGCGCTGATCCGCGGCGCCGGCCTGAACGGGCCGCGCGTGCTCGAGCAGGACATCCACCAGGGCTTCCTGCTGCTGGACGACCTCGGCGACACCCAGTACCTGGCCGCGCTGCGCGGCGCCGACACCGCCGCCGCCGACGCCCTGATGCGCGACGCCATCGGCGCGCTGATCGCCTGGCAGCTGCGCGGCGACTGCGCCACGCTGCCGCCGTACGACGATGCGCTGTTGCGGCGCGAGCTGCAGCTGTTCCCGGACTGGTGCGTGGCGCGCGAGTTCGGCGTCGTGTGGACGGCCAAGGAACAAGAGGTCTGGCACACGGTCAGCCAGCGCCTGATCGACAGCGCGCTGGCCCAGCCCCAGGTGGCGGTGCACCGCGACTGGATGCCGCGCAACCTGATGGTGTGCGCACGCAACCCCGGCGTGCTCGATTTCCAGGACGCCGTGCGCGGCCCGATCACCTACGACCTGGCCTCGCTGCTGCGCGACGCCTTCCTGTCGTGGGACGAGGAGCGCGAGCTCGACTGGGCCGTGCGCTACTGGCAGGACGCCCGCCACGCCGGCCTGCCCGTGGACGCCGACTTCGGCGAGTTCTGGCGCCAGACGGAGTGGATGGGCCTGCAGCGCCACCTGAAGATCCTGGGCATCTTCTGCCGCCTGAAGCACCGCGACGGCAAGCCGCACTACAGCGAGGACCTGCCGCGCTTCTTCAACTACGCCACCAAGGTGGCCAACCGCTACGGGCCGCTGCGCTCGCTGCTGAACCTGCTGGAGCCGCTCACCGGCGCGGCGGTGCAGGCCGGCTACACGTTCTGAAGGCGCAGGCCGGCGTCCAGGTCGGCCAGGCGGAACGTCGAGACCACCTCGGCCAGGCGGATCGCCTGCACCTTCAGCGACTCGGCGGCGGCCGCGCTCTGCTCCACCAGCGCGGCGTTCTGCTGGGTCATCTGGTCGACCTCGCCGATCGCGCCCTTGACGTCGACGATGCCCTGGCTCTGCTCGGTGGAGGCGGCGCTGATCTCGCCGATGATGTCAGTCACGCGCTGCACGCTGGCGACGATCTCGTTCATCGTGGTGCCAGCGTCGTGCACCAGGCGCGAGCCCGATTCGACGCGGTCGACCGAGGCGCCGATCAGCGCCTTGATCTCCTTGGCGGCCTCGGCCGAGCGCTGGGCCAGCGAGCGCACCTCGCCGGCCACGACCGCGAAGCCGCGGCCCTGCTCGCCGGCGCGCGCGGCCTCCACCGCGGCGTTGAGCGCCAGGATGTTGGTCTGGAACGCGATGCCGTCGATCACGCCGATGATGTCGGCGATCTTCTTCGAGCTGGTGTTGATCTCGTCCATCGTCGAGACCACCTGCGCCACCACCTGGCCGCCGCGCGCCGCCACGGCGGCCGCCGACGTGGCGAGCTGGTTGGCGGTCATGGCGGCATCGGTGGACTGGCGCACGGTGGTCGTCAGGCCGTCCATGGAGCTGGCGGTGCGCTGCAGGTGGCTCGCCGCGAGCTCGGTGCGTTGCGACAGGTCGGCGTTGCCCCCGGCCACCTCGGCGCTGGCCACCTCGATGCTGCCCGAGGACTCGCGCACCTGGCCGACCAGGTTGCGCAGCGAGGCCTGCATGTCGGCCAGCGCACGGATCAGGCGCGCCGGCTCGTCGCGGCCCTCGACGTCGATGCGGTTGGCGAGGTCGCCGCTGGCGATGCGCGTGGCCACCGCGACGGCCTGGTCCAGCGGGCCGCAGATGGAGCGCAGGGTCAGCCACATCAGCGGCAGGAACAGGGCCAGCGTGATGCCCACCAGCGCGACGCGCGCCACCGAGGCCAGCAGCGAGCCCCGGGCCAGGTCCGCGCGGATGGCCGACTGCCCGGCCTGCTGCGACTTCAGGATGGCGCCCAGGCTGGCCTGCGCGGCGTCGAGCTTGTCGTTGGCCTGGCCCGCGTAGGCGAGCGCGGCGGCGGCGTCCATCTTGGCGTCGGTGAGCTGCTGGGCGATCGGTTCGATGATCTCGACGACGTCGGCGAGCTGCTTCTTCTGCCGCGCCACCAGGTCCGCCAGAGCCGCGTCGCCCGGATGGGCCTTGACCAGCCCGTCGGCGCCGCTGCCCAGCGCGGCGACCTCCTTCTTCCAGGCATCGTGCAGCGGGCCCACGCCGGTCGGGTTGGACACGGCGGTGGCGATCATCTCGGCCTGGTAGCGGCGGATGTTGGCCATCGCCTCGCGCAGGCTGCCGACCTGGCGGGCGGTCGCCTCGGCCTGGTCGAACATCGTCGTGACGGTGCCGATGCCCGACTGCGCGGAGAACAGGCCCCAGCCGGCCTGCACCAGCAGCGAGACCGCGACGAGGAACATGACCAGGTGGAAGCGGGAGCGGACGGAGATGTTGCGCATCGAGAGCATGGGCACCTCGGGGAGGAATTGAAGGCGGGGCGAACGGCGGGTGTCTCCCGGGTCCCGTCGTGGCGCGGGATCCTTCCAGCCAGTCGACCGATTGTGTTGGTCGCCGAACGCCCCACAACGGCCGAATAGCCGCGGTTAAGCCGCCAGATCCGCACGCGCGCCGGCGCTGCCGCACGGTGCACGCGGACGGTGCGTTCGGTTCGTTCATTTCGACCGGCCATCGGCCCTTATCACGATTGCGCATGTCCTGGCTCAAGCGCGCCTCCGCCCGCGTCGCTAACCTGACCGGCATGACATCCCTTTTCGATCCCCTCCAGCTCGGCGACATCGCCCTCGCCAACCGCGTCGTCATGGCGCCCCTGACGCGCGACCGCGCCGCCGCCGGCCGCGTGCCGCACGCCCTCAACGCGCTGTACTACGCGCAACGCGCCGACCCGGTCACCGGCGCCGGCCTGATCGTCTCGGAGGGCACCCAGGTCGGCCCGCTGGGCCAGGGCTACCTCGACACGCCGGGCATCTACAGCCCCGAGCAGGTGGCCGGCTGGCGCCTGGTGACCGACGCCGTGCACCGCCAGGGCGGGCGCATCGTGGCCCAGATCTGGCACGTGGGCCGCATCTCGCACACCTCGCTGCTGCCCGCGGGCGAGCAGCCGGTGTCGGCCACGGCCCGGACGGCCAACACCAAGACCTTCACCCCGGCCGGCTTCGAGCCGGTCTCCCCGCCGCGCGCCCTGCGCACCGAGGAGGTGGCCGGCGTCGTCGACCAGTTCCGCCAGGCCGCCCGCAACGCCGTCGATGCCGGCTTCGACGGCATCGAGGTGCACGGCGCCAACGGCTACCTGGTCGAGCAGTTCCTGCGCGACTCGTGCAACGACCGCACCGACCGCTACGGCGGCAGCCTGGAGAACCGCGCGCGCTTCCTGCTCGAGGTGATGGCCGCGGTCTGCCAGGAGATCGGCCCGGGCCGCGTCGGCCTGCGGCTGTCGCCGGTGACGCCCGCCAACGACATCGGCCAGGACTCCGATCCGACGGCCACCTACTCGTACGCGGTGCGGGCGCTGTCGAAGCTGGGCTTCGCATTCATCCACGTCGTCGAGGGCAGCACCGGCGGGCCGCGCGACTTCGCGCCGTTCGACTTCGACGCCCTGCGCAAGCTGTGGAGCGGTGCCTGGATCGTCAACAACGGCTACACCCGCCAGATGGCGCTGGACGCCGTGGCCACGGGCCGCGCCGAGGCGGTGGCCTTCGGCAAGGCGTTCATCTCGAACCCCGACCTGACGCGGCGCCTGCGCGAGGACCTGCCGCTGGCGGCGCTGGACCAGAAGACGATGTACGGCGGCGGGGCCGAAGGCTACACCGACTACCCGGCGCTGCCGGCCTGAGCGGCGGCCGCGCGTCCCGGCGGGGTCCGGTCACGCCGCCGCCGCCGGGCCCCGGTCGTCCTCACCACCGCATCTTGGCGGTGCGGGCGCGGAACAGCTCCACGACGCCGGTGGCGCGCGGGCCCGGGATCAGCTCGAACGGCTGGCCCGCCGCGATCGTGCCGGGCACCCGCACCGCGAGCCAGAACCCGCTCCAGCGCGACTGCGCCACCATCCGGGCGGCGTGGGCAAAGCCCAGCGTCTCGTTGAAACGGGCGTCGGGCAGGCGCGGCACGCCCACCACCAGCGTGCAATCGGGAAAGCGCAGCAGGTCGCCCACCCACAGGCCGGACTCCTGCACGCCGTCGAGCGCCAGGTGCTCGTCGAACGCGCCCGGCAGGATCGGCGCGTCGGGCTCGGCCACGCCGGCCTGCGCGCGCACGGTGCGCCAGAACGGCAGGTGGACGGTCGGATAGGCGTAGAGCGCGTGCGACAGCCGCAGCTCGTCGGCCAGGGCCGGATCCTCGCCCACCGGGTGGCGCTCGGCGCGCTCGGCGAAGCCGTCCAGGCCCACGGCCACCGGGCCGCCGGCCGGCGCCAGCCGCAACACGCCCGGCGCGCCGGCGGAGCGGGCAACATTCACGCTGGCCACGATCGTCGTCATCGGCGCATTGTCGGCGCAACAGCGTCGACAATGCGGCGCGATGACCTCCGCCCCGATCTCCGACCTGGCCGTCCTGCTGGCCACGCTGCGACCCGAGCTGCACGCGGGTACCTGGGCCTGGTGCGCGCTGCCGCCGGGCGCGCCGCCGGCCGGCGTGGACGCGGTCGTGGCGGTGCGCGAGTCCGAGGGCCTGACGCTGGTGGTCGCCGAGGCCGATGCACGCTCGCGCGGCTGGACGATCGCCTGGCGCAGCGCCTGGATCACGCTGCGGGTGCACTCCGACCTCGGCGCCGTCGGCCTGACCGCCGCGGTCGCCCGCGCGCTCGCCGACGCGGGCATCGCGTGCAACGTGGTCGCCGGCGTGCACCACGACCACCTGTTCGTGCCGGCGGACCGCGGCGCCGACGCGCTGGCGGCCCTGCAGCGACGCTCATGACCGCGCCGAGGCCGCTTATGCGCAAGCCGACTTCTATACTGGCGCGCCCCTGTCGCCGAACCGTCCCCCTGACCGCCCGATGAACACTGCCCCGCCGAACGGCCCGTCCGCCGCCCCGCCGCTGCCCTCGCTGCGCCTGGTGGACGTCGCCTGCCGGCGCGGCGAGCGCGTGCTGTTTTCGGGGCTGAACGAGACGCTGGCGGCCGGCGAACTGCTGTGGCTGCGCGGCGGGAACGGCCGCGGCAAGACCAGCCTGCTGCGCCTGGTGGCCGGGCTGTCGCCGCCCGAAGGCGGCCAGATCCTGTGGGGCGACGCCCCGACCCGGCACAACGAGCGCTTCGCCGGCCAGCTCGTCTACATCGCCCACACCAACGCGCTCAAGGACGACCTGACCGCCGCTGAATCGCTGGCCTTCCTCGCCCGGGTGCACGGGCGCGACACCGGCGCGCCCGCCCTGCGCGCCGCGCTCGCGCGCCTGGGCCTGGCCGGACGCGAGCGCACGCCCACGCGCAGCCTGTCGCAAGGGCTGCGCCGCCGGGTCGCCCTGGCCCGCCTCGCGCTGGAGACGGCGCCGGCGCTGTGGGTGCTGGACGAGCCGTTCGACGCCCTCGACGTGGCCGGCACCGCCACGCTCCACGCGCTGCTGGCCGCGCACCGCGCCCGCGGCGGCAGCGTGCTGCTGACCAGCCACCACCTGCACCTGGACACCGAGGCCGCCAGCGCCGGCTTCCGGGTGCTCGACCTCGACCTGCTGCCGCGCGAAGCAGGGGTGGCTGCATGAACGGGGTGGTCTTCCTGGCCGTCTACCAGCGCGACCTGCGCCTGGCCTGGCGCCGCCGCACCGAGGCGCTGCTGCCGTTGGCGTTCTTCCTGGTCGCGGCCAGCCTGTTCCCGCTGGGCGTCGGCCCCGATCCGCAGGTGCTGCGGGTGATCGCCCCGGGCGTCGTCTGGGTCTGCGCGCTGCTGGCAGCCATGCTGTCGATGCCCCCGCTGTACGCCGCCGACCACGCCGACGGCTCGCTGGAACAGCTGCTGCTGGCCCCCGGCGCCGGGCTGGCGGTGGCCGGCGCCAAGGCCGCCGCCCACTGGACGATCAGCGGCGCCCCGCTGGTGGTGGGCGCGCCGCTGCTGGGCCTGCTGCTGGGGCTGCCGGGCACGGAACTCCCGGTGCTGTTCCTGTCTCTACTGCTGGGAACGCCGATCCTGAGCCTGTTGGGCGGCGTCGGCGCCGCCCTGACGCTGGGCCTGCGCAGCGCCGGCATGCTGATCGTGCTGATCGTGCTGCCGCTGGCCATTCCGGCGCTGATCTTCGGCGCCGGCGCGGCGGCGGCGGTCGACGCCGGGCAGTCGCCGTCGCCCCACCTGTCGCTGCTGGGCGCGCTGCTGATCGCCTGCCTGGTCGGCGCACCGCCGGCCACGGCCGCCGCGCTGCGGATCGCGGTCGAGTGACGGGCCGATCGGTGGATTTCATGACATCCAGCAACACACCCCGCGGCTGACGCCCGGACAATGCACACCGTGAACACGACTTCTCCCCCTGCCGCCGCCACGGGCCTCCGGTCGCGCCTGACCTGGTTCACCTTCTCGTCGCCGGTCAATTTCTACCGCCTGGCCGGCTGGCTGGCCCCGGCGTTCGGCATCGTCGCCGCCGTCTTCGCCGTCGCCGGGCTCTGGATGGGACTGTTCGTCGCCCCCACCGACGCCACCCAGGGCGAGGTCTACCGCATCATCTTCATCCACGTGCCGGCGGCCTGGCTGTCGATGGTGCTGTACGTGGCGCTGGCGTTCTGGGCCGCGATGGGCTGGTTCCTGAACGCCCGCATGGCCTTCATCCTGGCCCGGGCGATCGCGCCCACCGGGGCGCTGTTCACCGTGCTGGCGCTGTGGACGGGCTCGCTGTGGGGCCGGCCGACCTGGGGCACCTGGTGGGTGTGGGACGCGCGCCTGACGTCCGAGCTGATCCTGCTGTTCCTCTACCTCGGCTACATGGCGCTGATCGCCGCGATCGACGACACCCGGCGCGCCGACAAGGCCGGCGCGCTGCTGGCCATCGTCGGCGTGGTCAACGTGCCTGTGATCTACTTCTCGGTGATCTGGTGGAACACGCTGCACCAGGGATCGAGCCTGACCATGGGCGCGCAGAAGCACCTGGCCTCGACGATGCTGATCGCGATGCTGCTGCTGACGCTGGCCTGCTGGGCCTACGCGTTCGCGGTGGTGTTCGTGCGGGCGCGGGCGCTCGTGCTGGAGCGCGAGGGCGACACCGCCTGGGCCCGTGCGCTGGCGGGCGCAAGCAAACAAGGACGATGAGCCATGCAATGGCACGATGCTTCTGAATTCTTCGCCATGGGCGGCCGCGGCGGCTTCGTCTGGGGCGCCTACGGCACCATGGCCCTGCTGATGCTGGTCGAGCCGGTGCTCGCGCACCTGCGCCACCGCGCGGCGCGGCGCGCGATCGCCGAGCGCATGGCCGACGACGAGGCCGCCCGCGCGGCAGGAGACCGGCCATGACCCCGCGCCGCAAGCGCCTGACGATCATCGTCGGCATCCTCGTGGCCGTGGGCGCGGCCACCGCGCTGGTGCTCAACGCGTTCAATTCCAACCTCGTGTTCTTCTACTCGCCGTCGCAGGTGGCGGCGCACGAGGCACCCGAGGGCCGGCCGTTCCGCGTCGGCGGCATGGTGACGGCGGGCAGCGTCAAGCGCGATGGCGTCGACGTGGTCTTCACGGTGACCGACCTCGCGAAATCGATGCAGGTGCACTATCACGGTCCGCTGCCCGACCTGTTCAAGGAAGGCAAGGGCGTGGTGGCGCAGGGCAAGCTGGGCCCCGACGGCGTGTTCACGGCGCAGGAAGTGCTCGCCAAGCACGACGAGAACTACATGCCGCCGGAAGCCGCCGCGGCCCTGAAGCAGGCCGCCGAGCACGGCGGCTCGATGAAGACGGAGAAGAATCGATGATCCCCGAACTTGGCCAGGTCGCGCTGCTGATCGCCCTCGCCGTCGCGCTGATCCTGGGCACGCTGCCGCTGGTCGGGGCGGCACGCGGCCGCGCCGACTGGATGGCCCTCGCGCGGCCCGCCGCGCGCGCCCACGGCGTGCTGGTGGCGGTGGCGTTCGCCTGCCTCGTCGCCAGCTTCGTGCGCAACGACTTCTCGGTGCTGTACGTGGCGAGCAATTCCAACAGCACGCTGCCGCTGCCGTACCGCATCGCCGGCGTGTGGGGCGGCCACGAGGGCTCGCTGCTGCTGTGGCTGTCCATGCTCAGCCTGTGGATGGTGGCGGTGGCGCAGTTCAGCCACCGGCTGCCGGCGCCGTTCGTCGCCCGTGTGCTGGGCATCATGGGCCTGATCTCGATCGGCTTCATCCTGTTCATGCTCACCACGTCGAACCCGTTCGACCGCCTGGTGCCGGTGCCCATGGACGGCAACGACCTGAACCCGCTGCTGCAGGATCCGGGCATGGTGGCGCATCCGCCGATGCTCTACATGGGCTACGTCGGCTTCTCGGTGGCGTTCGCGTTCGCCGTCGCCGCGCTGATCGAAGGCCGGCTCGACGCCACCTGGGCGCGCTGGACACGCCCCTGGACCACGGCCGCCTGGTCGTGCCTGACCATCGGCATCATGCTGGGCAGCGCCTGGGCCTACTACGAGCTCGGCTGGGGCGGCTGGTGGTTCTGGGATCCGGTGGAGAACGCCTCGTTCATGCCGTGGCTCGCCGGCACCGCGCTGATCCACTCGCTGGCGGTCACCGAGAAGCGCGGCACGTTCAAGTCGTGGACGGTGCTGCTGGCGCTGCTGGCGTTCACGCTGTCGCTGCTGGGCACGTTCATCGTGCGCTCGGGCGTGCTGTCGTCGGTGCACGCGTTCGCCACCGACCCGAAGCGCGGCCTGTTCATCCTCGTGTTCCTGGGCATCGTCGTCGGCGGCGCGCTGACGCTGTACGCCTGGCGGGCGCCGAAGGTGGGCCTGGGCGCGCGCTTCGCGCTGGTGTCGCGCGAGTCGATGCTGCTGGGCAACAACATGCTGTTCGTCGTCGTCTGCGCCTCGGTGCTGCTGGGCACGATGTACCCGCTGCTGCTCGACGCGCTGGGCATGGGCAAGATCTCGGTGGGCGCGCCGTACTTCGAGGCGGTGTTCCTGCCGCTGATGGTGCCCGTCGTGCTGCTGATGGCGCTCGGGCCGCTGGCGCGCTGGAAGCAGGCGTCGCTGCCGTCGCTGCTGCACCGCCTGCGCTGGGCCGCGGTGGCCGCGGTGCTGGGCGCGCTGGCCACGGCCTGGCTGGCCGGCAGGCTGTCGCTGCTCGCCTTGCTGGGCCTGTTGATGGCGTACTGGATCACCGCGTCGATCGTCGTCGACGCCGTCGAGCGCCTGCAGTCCGACGGCGGCACGCGGCGCAGCGTGTTCGCCCGCATGCGCCAATGGCCGCGCTCGCTCACCGGCATGTGGCTCGCCCACCTGGGCGTGGCGGTGTTCGCGTTCGGCGTGAGCATGGTGCGCACCTACGAGGTCGAGGAGGACCTGACGATGGCCCTCGGCAGCAGCGCCACGGTGGGCGGCTACGACTTCCGCTTCGCCGACCTGCATGAAGTGCACGGCCCGAACTTCGAGGCCATCGAGGCCGACATCCCCGTCACCCGCGGCGGCGTCGAACTGACCGTGATGCATCCGCAGAAGCGCGTCTACCGCATCCAGCGCACGCCGACGACCGAGGCGGCGATCCAGCCGGGCTTCACGCGCGACCTGTACGTCTCGCTAGGCGAGGCGGTGCAGCCCAACACCTGGACGCTGCGCGTGCACGTCAAGCCCTTCGTCGACTGGATCTGGGCCGGCTGCCTGCTGATGGCCCTCGGCGGCATCGTCGCGGTGAGCGACCGCCGCTACCGCCAGAAGGCGCGCCAGACCCGCACCGGCGACGCCTTGCCGCACCAGGGGCCGCCGGTGCGCGTCGTCGGCCCGCTGGGAGCGAGCGGAGAGTCGGCATGAAAGGCGCACTCCGTTTCCTGATCCCGCTGGCGATCTTCCTGACGCTGTGCGGTTTCCTGTACCGCGGCCTGAACCTCGACCCGCGCGAGGTGCCGTCGCCGCTGATCGACAAGCCGGCGCCCGAGTTCGCGCTCCCGCAGCTGGACCAGCCCGCGCAGACGATCCGCCGCGCCGACATGCTGGGCAAGGTGTGGATGCTCAACGTCTGGGCCTCGTGGTGCGAGGCCTGCCGCGACGAGCACCCCTACCTGGTCGAGTTCGCCAAGCTGAAGGCGCTGCCCATCTACGGCCTCGACTACAAGGACCAGCGCGAGCCCGCCCAGCAATGGCTGGCCGAGCGCGGCAATCCGTACGACGCGTCGCTGTTCGACGCCAACGGCCGCGTGGGCATCGATTTCGGCGTCTACGGCGTGCCCGAGACCTTCATCATCGACAAGCAGGGCGTGATCCGGTTCAAGCAGATCGGGGCGCTGACGCCCGCGGTGCTGTCGGACAAGGTGCTGCCGCTGCTGAGGAAGCTCAATGGCTGACCTGCGCCGCTCCATCCTGGCCGCGCTGCTGGCGCTGGCCGTCGCCCTGCCCGCGGCCGCCGTCGACGCGCCGGCCTCCGCGGCCTCGGCCGCCCCCGGCGCCGACGCCACCGTGCGCTTCCAGGCCCCGACGGCCGCGCTCACCGCGGCCGATCCGGCGCTGGAGGCGCAGATGCTGGCCATCACCGGCGAGCTGCGCTGCCTGGTGTGCCAGAACCAGACGATCGCCGACTCGCATGCCGACCTGGCCGTCGACCTGCGCCAGGAAGTGCGCGAGATGCTCAAGCGCGGCCAGACGCCGGACCAGATCCGCCGCTACATGACCGATCGCTACGGCGACTTCATCCTCTACCGGCCGCCGCTCAAGGCCACCACCGCGGTGCTGTGGCTGGGCCCGGCGCTGCTGCTGGCGGTGGCGATCGCCGCACTGGTGCTGGTGATCCGCCGCCGCGCCCGGCTGGGCGACGACCAGTTCGAAGCCGACCCGGTGCTCGACGGCGAGACGCCGGACGTCGCCGCCGACCCGTTGGCCCGCCCCGGAACCCTCGCATGACCCTGTTCGCCCTCCTGTCCCTCATGCTGGCCGCCGGCTCGCTGGCGATCCTGCTCTGGCGCGGCCCCGTCGTGGCGCACGTGACGGACGCGGACACCGCCGCCTCCGTGGCCACCCGGCCCACGCGCGGCCTGGCGATCGCGCTGGCCGTGCTGATCGTGGCGACGGCCGCCGGGGGCTACGCGTGGGTCGGCTCGCCGGGCCTGTTGCCGGTGACTCCCGATGCGCCGCCCGGGCCGGGCGCGTCGGCCGACGCACAGGTCGCCGTCATGCAGGACCGCGCCGCGCGGCACCCCGAAGACCCGAACGGCTGGCTGCAGGCGGCGCGCTCCCAGGCGATGCTCAACCACGGCGCCGAGGCGGTGGCCGACTACCGCAAGGCGCTGACGCTGCGACCCGACGACGCCAACCTGCTGGCCGACCTGGCCGACATGCTGGCGGCCACCGGCAACGGCAGCCTGGACGGCGAGCCGATCGCCCTGGTGGACCGCGCGCTGGCAATCGCCCCGAACCACGTGAAGGCCCTGGCCCTCAAGGGCAGCTACGCGATGACCCAGCGCGACTTCCGCGGCGCGCTCGCCGCCTGGAACCAGGCGCTGAAGGTGGCCCCGCCCGACGATCCGATCGCGCGTTTCCTGCGCACGCAGCTGGACGACATGCACGAGATGGCGACGCGGGCGGCCTCGGCCGCGGCCTCCGCGAACCGCTAGGCGGGGCGCGCGGACAAGACGACCAAGCGGCGCCTGCGGGCGCCGTTTTCGTTGGTCGCGACGCCACCGACGCCGCGGACCCGTTCGTGCACAAGCTCACGAAGCAGGCGTTCTTGCGTTGCGTTTGCACACAACTGAGGCCTGTCCGCCCTTAACAGAACATCTCGTTACTGATTACCCGGCAGGCGAAACAGTGCATCGAAAAATACGGCATTTATTCACACTTCGCTGAAGCTCTTCACTGCGAAGATGCGCCCGACGCGACGGAATGCGCAATCTGCGTGCCCGCCGTACAGGCCCGTCGCCGGGCCTGGCCCGACCTCCTGAAACCCGACCACCCCATCACCCGCAGGGGCCGGCGAGCCGCCTCCCGGTTCCCGCCCGAGACCATGACCAGCCTGCCTTCGACCACCACCGCCAGCGCCGCGCCGACCCCCGCCCCGGGATCGGCCGCCGTGCGCGCGGGCGCAGGCTGGTACCGGCGCGAGGAGGCCATCATGGGCACCTCCATCGAGGTCGAGCTCCTGGCCGCCGGCCGCGCCGAGGCCGAGGCGGCGATCGCCGCCGTGATCGCCGAGATGCACCGCATCGACGCCACGATGAGCCCGCACAAGGCCGATTCCGAACTGTCGCGCGTCAACGCCGGCGCCGCCGACGGTCCCGTCGAGGTCGGCGACGACCTGTTCGGCCTGCTGGCGCGCGCGCTGGAGTTCTCTAAGCTGTCGGGCGGCGCATTCGACATCACCTTCGCGAGCGCCGGCAACCTGTATGACTACCGCGCCGGCGTCGCGCCCGACGAGGCCGCGCTGGCCGCCGTGCGGCCGCTGATCGACTGGCGCCACGTGCAGCTCGACGCCGCCACCCGCAGCGTGCGCTTCGCGCGCTCCGGCGTGCGCATCGACCTGGGCGGCTTCGCCAAGGGCCACGCGGTGGACAACGCCATCGTCATCCTGCGCCGGCTGGGCATCGCCCACGCGATGGTGGCCGCCGGCGGCGACAGCCACGTGATGGGCGCCCGCGGCGATCGCCCCTGGACCGTGGCCATCCGCGACCCGCGCCGCGAAGGCGCCGTGGTGGCGGTGCTGCCGCTGGAAGACGTCTCGATCTCGACCTCGGGCGACTACGAACGCTTCTTCGAGCGCGACGGCGTCCGCTGCCATCACCTGCTCGACCCGCGCACCGGCCGCTCGCCGGCCAGCGTGCGCAGCGTGACCGTCATCGCCGACGACGGCCTGACCACCGAAGCCTTCTCGAAGACCGTCTTCGTGCTGGGCGTCGAAGAAGGATTGCGCTTCGTCGAGGCCCACGCGGGCGTCGACGCGGTGATCGTGGATGCGCAAGGCGCACTGCACTACTCCGCCGGCCTCCTGGGCTGAGCGGATGACGAAGAACTCCAAGGAAAGACCCATCATGAAACTGCCGATCTCGTTCTCGACGCGTGCTCTTCTCGGAAGCGCGAGCGCACTGGCTGCCATCGGCATCCTGTCGCTGGGTGGCTGCGGAGGCGGTTCGAAGTCCGACTCGAACACCGTCACCGTGCAGGGGGACGTCCCCATCGCCTACGCCAAGCGCGTCAACACCATCGGGCTGAATCCCACCAACGGCGCGCCCACCGCGCCCGGCGGCGACCTGATGATCCGCGAGAAGTCCTCGCCGAGCGCCCCCGAGCACAACATCACGGCGCAGTTCACGCTGGGCAAGGGCGACGCGTCCACGCCCGAGGTGTCGTGGGACGGCAAGAAGATCCTGTTCTCGATGCGCTGCCCGTCCGACAACGCCGTGACCATCGGCGGCGCGCCGGCCTGCACCGGCCACTGGAACATCTGGGAATACGACATGACCACCGGCGGCCTGACCGGCGGCACGTTCCGGCGCGTCACGTCCTCGTCCTCCGACGACGACATCCACCCGGTGTACCTGCCCGCGGGCCAGGGCATCGTGTTCACGTCGAACCGCCAGACCGAGTCGATGCCCAACCAGGCGCTGGGCCACAGCTACTACGCACTGGACGAATACGAGCGCGAGCGCGTGTTCAACCTGCACACGATGGCGCTGGACGGCAGCAACATCACGCAGATCTCGTTCAACCAGTCCCATGACCGCAACCCGGTGATCCGCCCGAACGGCCAGATCATGTTCTCGCGCTGGGACCACGTCGGCGGCCGCAACCACTTCAAGGTGTTCACGGTCAACCCGGACGGCACCGACATGTTCGTGCTGTACGGCGCGCACAGCGACGGCAACAGCTTCCTGCACCCGCGCGACATGGACCCGAGCGGCAAGTACGCCGGCTTCCTGACGTCCGACCTGATGCCGCTGCAGCGCACCAAGGAAGGCGGCGCGCTGATGTTGATCGACGCGGCCGACTACTCGGAGCAGAACACCCCGGCCAAGGCCGGCGTGGCCGCCGTCGGCGGCCAGGCCCAGGCCACCGAGAAGGAGGTCAACCTCGACCGCGGCATCTCCACCTACGGCCGCTTCACCGCGCCGTACCCGCTGTGGGACGGCACCAACCGCGTGCTGGTCTCGTACCGTCCGTGCGAGGTGACGAAGAACAAGGTCGTGGTGCCGTGCTCCACGCTCACCGCCGACGAGCTGGCCCTGCTGGGCAACACCAACCGGCCGGTCACCGAGTCCGCGCTCGACCCGGTGCAGGACAACGTGCCGCCCCCGTACGCCGTCTACATGCTCAACCCGGCCAACCAGTCGATGCTCCCGGTGGCCACGCCGCCGGCCGGCTTCATGTACATGGACCCGGTGGCCATCCTGGCGCGCCCGGAACCGGTGAGCGTGCAGCCCGCGCCGCTGGACCAGACGCTGGCCTCGCAGAAGCTGGGCACGCTGGACGTGCGCAGCGTCTACGACACCGACGGCCTGGGCCGCATGGGCACCGCGATGCTGACCGCCGCCGACGCCACCGGCACCTGCACGACGCTGATCCCGCAGACCAAGCCGGTCGACGTGAGCGACACCCGCGCCACGGTGGCCGACATCGCGCGCATGAAGGATCCCGCCGACGCCGCCTACAACTGCGCGCCGGCCCGCTTCATCCGCGCGGTGCGCGCGGTGGCGCCGCCCACCAGCATGATGAAGATGCGCAGCTCGCTGGGCGAGACCGACTTCGAGGCCCAGCAGGTGCTCGGCTACGCACCGATCGAACCCGATGGCTCGTTCAAGCTGAACGTGCCGGCCGACACCCCCATCGCCCTGGCCGTGGTCGACGCCCAGGGCCGCGCGCTGCAGACGCACACCAACTGGATCCAGGTGCGTCCGGGCGAACGCCGCACCTGCGACGGCTGCCACAGCCCGCGCCGCGGCGCGCCGATCAACTCGGGCGTGACGGTCAACACGATGCCCGCCGCCGTCCTGGCCTCGATGTCCACCGCCCACCAGTCGGGCGAGACGATGGCCGACACCCGCGTGCGCCTCGACCCGAGCGCCGCGACGCTGAAGGCCGACATGGTCTCCACCGACATCTGGGCCGACACGACCAAGGCCGGCGTCACCGCCCGCCCGGCCGTCGCGCTGCGCTTCACCGGCAACGCGAACCCCGCCGACGACCTCGTCACGCTGGCGCCCACCAACGGCGTCATCAACTACCCGCAGCACATCCAGCCGCTGTGGACCCGCGGTCGCGGCGCCAACACCTGCACCAACTGCCACAACATCTCCGACCACACCGACCTGAGCGCCACCATCGGCGGCGACGGCCGCGTGGTGTCCTACGACCGGCTGATGATCGGCGACCCGCTGCTCGACGGCTCGGGCCGTCCGGTGATCTTCTTCGAGGACGGCGTGCCGATGCTCAGCCGCCAGCCGGCGCTCGTGAACACCGCCGCCAGCGAAGGCGAGGCCACCGGCCTGGCGCGCAAGAGCCGGCTGATCGAGATCCTGTCGGGCCAGTCGCTGATGTCGGACGCCGGCGCAAAGACGGCCCACCCGAACCCGCCGGCCTCCGCGCCGGATCACTCGAAGATGCTGAACAAGGCCGAACTGCGGCTGGTGGCCGAGTGGATCGACACCGGCGGCAAGTACTACAACGACCCGTTCGACCCTGACAGCGGCACCCGCATCGTGCCGACGCTGGACGAGCCCACCTTCACCGCGTCCGTCTACCCGATCCTGGAAAGCACCTGCGCCGGCTGCCACCAGGCCCTCGGCTCGGACAACAAGCCCACCACCGCCACCTCGTTCACCGACAACCGCTTCGTGCTCACCGGCGACCCCGACGGCGACTGGGGCGTGACGATGACGATGATCTCCGACACCTGCCATCCGCCGGTGGACTACCTGCTGGCCCGCCCGTCGACCATCCCGCACCCGGACGGCGCAACCAGCCAGACCACTGCGGTACTGCCCGCGAACAGCGCGAACTATGCGACCATCGCCAACTGGATCGCAGCGGGTTGCCTGACTCCATGAAGATGCCGATCACGAAGAAGACTTTTCCCCGCGGTTTCCGCGCCGGCGCGATCGCATCCGCCGTCGTCGGGGCCGCCCTGCTGGCCGGTTGCGGCGGCGGCGGCGATCCGCTCACCAACCCGGGCAACGTGAAGAACCCGGTGGTCACCGGCGGGGCCACGCTCGCGTTTCCCTATTTCGAGAAATGCATCTTCCCGATCTTCCTCAAGGAGCTGCCCATCGTCCAGAATGGCGTCTCCTCGACGAACACCTGCTCGGGCGCCGGCTGCCATGACAGCAACACGGGAACCGGCGGCGCGCTGCGCGTGATCGTCGCGGCCACGCCGATCGCCGACGCCGACGTCGCGGCTGCGGCGACCGATTCCGCCATGGCCACCACGATTCGCGCCTCCGACATGTACAAGAACTTCTACTCGGCGCAGGGCACCACCGTGTTCGGCAGCCCGATCCAGAGCCGGCTGTTCGACAAGCCGCTGCTGCTCAACGTGCTGCACGGGGGCGGGCGCATCTTCACCAGCCAGGACGATGCGAACGCCAAGCTGATTTCCTACTGGATCAGCCATCCGGTGCCCAACGGCCAGGACGAATTCAGCAGTTCCAGCTACGACATGTTCACTCCTGCGGATCCGGCGACGGGTACGTGCAACACGCAATGATCGCCACCCGACCGCCTGCCGCCGGCGTGCGCGGCGACCTGCGTCGCACGCAGGCCGCCCGATGAACGGCGCACGCGCCGTGTCACCCTTCTCCACGTCGCTTCAGGTGATCGCGGGCCTGCTGGCCTGCGCGCTCGCCTGCGGCAGTGCGCGCGCCGCCGACGTGCCCGCGGCCACGCCTGCGGCCGCCTCCGCGCCGGCGCCGGCGGCCTCCGAACCCGCCGCGGCCGCGTCGGCCCCGGCCGACGCCGCCTCGGCGGTCGAGGCCCGGCCGCTGGTCGCCACGGTGCCGGTACCGGGCAGCAGTCGCAGCGTCGAGATCCCCGCGCCGCTGGCCACCGTCTCGGCGCCCACGGTGCCGGTGGCCGACAGCGTGGCCGGCGGCGACCGGATCGAGCGCGTGCAGGTCACCGATCCGTACATCGAGCTGCACACCTTCCCCGGTCGCGGCTACCCCATCTTCTTCGTCGCCGCGCGCGGCGAGTGGATCGGCATCGAGCTGCGCCACACCGACTGGTACAAGGTGCACACCGCCGGCGGCAAGGTGGGCTGGGTCACCCGCGCGCAGTTGCAGTCCACGCTAGCCGAGAGCGGCCTGCAGCAGCAGTTCGCCGACGTCGCCTACAACGACTATCTGGCGCGCCGCGTCGAGCTGGGCGCCGGCTACGGCCGCTTCCACCAGGAGCCGATGATCAAGTTCTGGCTGTCGTACCGGCTGTCGGACACGCTGAGCATCGAATCCACCCTGGGGCAGGTGCAGGGCGTGTTCTCCGGCACCACGCTGTGGCACGTCAACCTGCAGGCCGAACCCTGGTCCGACCAGCGTTTCTCGCCGTTCGCCGGCATCGGCATCGGGCAGTTCAAGAACATCCCGAACCAGAGCCTGGTGAACTTCCAGACCACCAACGCGAAGCTGTCGGACGCCATCGTCGGCGCGCGCTACCACCTCACCGACCGCTTCATGATCCGGGTCGACTACGCGATCTACACCGCGGTCGTCTCCGACCAGCGCTCGCTCGAATATCGCGCGGCCACGGCCGGACTCT
This sequence comes from uncultured Vitreoscilla sp., assembly GCA_964418745.1. GTDB lineage: Bacteria > Pseudomonadota > Gammaproteobacteria > Burkholderiales > Burkholderiaceae_C > Scleromatobacter. Next base: position 52,718 of record CAYQMX010000009.1, on the reverse strand, counting down.
CCTTCTTCTTCTGATGCGCCGCCCATGACCGCCAAGAGCCGCTCCACGACCGCCACGCGCCCCTCGACGCTCTCCCTGGCCGCCCGCGCGACGGCGGCCACGCTGGCCACGGCCGGCGTGCTGGCCCTGCTGGCCCCCGGCAGCGCGCGCGCGGCCGACGCCCCCGCCGCCGACGCGACGCCCGACCAGGTGATCGTGCCGCAGGTCGAACGGCGCGAGGTGCACAAGCCCAAGTACCCGTCCAACGACTTCGAGATCGGCCTGTTCGGCGGCACCTATTCGTCGCAGAACTTCGGCACCAGCTTCCTGTACGGCGCGCGCGTGGGCTACGACATCACCGAGGATTTCTTCGTCGAGGCCACCTACGGCCGCACCAAGGTCAGCGACAAGGCGTTCCGCCAGATCCTGCCCGGAGGCATCTTCACGGCCGAACAGGAAAAGCTGAAGTACTACGACCTGTCGGTGGGCTGGAACTTCCTGCCCGGCGAGGTCTTCATCGGCCGGAACTGGGCCAAGGCCTCGACGATGTACGTGATCGGTGGCGTCGGCAACACCTCGTTCGACTCGCAGCGCATGCAGACCTGGAACTTCGGGGTCGGCGCCAAGCTGTTCCTGGCCGACTGGGTCGCGCTGCGCGCCGACGTGCGCGACCACATCTACACGCTCGACCTGCTCGGCAAGCGTTCCACCACGCAGAACCCCGACCTGACGCTCGGTTTCGCCTTCTTCTTCTGACAACGCCCACCCTGACCCGGCTTGATCGGACGGCCCTGGTCGTCGATATCCACAACGACGCTCCCGTCTCCACCGATCCGTTCAAGCCAGGTGAATCCCAAATGCGCATCCTTCGTTCCCTCGCCGCCGCCGCCCTCGCCACCCTTGCGCTGGCCGCGCTGACGCCGGCCATCGCCGCCACGCCCGTGGCCAATGCCGTCGCGCCCGACTTCACGCTGCGCGGCGCCGACGGCCGCAACGTGCGGCTGGACGAGCTGCGCGGCCAGGTGGTGCTGGTCAACTTCTGGGCCACCTGGTGCGGCCCGTGCCGCGAGGAGATGCCGCGCCTGGAGACGCTGTACGAGAAGTACCGCAAGTCGGGCTTCGTGCTGCTGGGCGTCAACGTCGACGACGACCCGCACGCGGCGCTGGCCACGGCCGCCAAGCTCAACGTCAGCTTCCCGGTGCTGCTCGACACCGACAAGATGGTGAGCAAGCTCTACCAGCTCAACACGATGCCCTCGACCATCGTCATCGATCGCGACGGCAAGATGCGCTTCCTGCACCGCGGCTACCACGCGGGCACCGAAAGCGACTACGAACAGCAGATCCGCGGATTGTTGAAGGAATGACGATGCCCCGTTTCCGCCCCGCCCCGCGCGCAGCATCCCTGCTGGCGTTCGTCGGCGCCGCCTGCGTGCTCGCGGGCGCGGCCGGCTGCGCGTACAAGCCGATCGAGCCCTGGGTCAAGCCCTACGAGCGCGAGCGCCTGGCCAACCCGGTCATGAAGGCCTCGCTCAACGACCTGCCGGCGCGCCAGCAGGATCACGTCTACACGGTGCGCGAGGGTTCGCGCGGCGCCACGGGCGTGCAGGGAGGTGGCTGTGGCTGCAATTAAGAACGCCGCGACCATGGCCGGCCTCGTCGGCGGCGCGCTGGCCGCGGGCTCGGTGCAGGCCGTCGACCTGCCCGAGGATCGCGCCGAGACCATGTACCACCTGTACGACGGCGGCGGCACCATCGCCCAGGGCCCGGCCGTGCTGGTGCGCAAGAGCATGCTGGACCGCGTCTCGCTGTCGGGCAGCTACTACGTCGACGCGGTGAGCAACGCGTCGATCGACGTCGTCACCACCGCCAGCAAGTACAAGGAAACGCGCAACCAGGGCGGCGTCGGCCTGGACTACGCCGTGCGCGACACGCTGATCCACGTCTCCGGCACGCGCAGCGTGGAGCCCGACTACCAGGCCAGCACCCTCAGCGTCGACCTGACGCAGGACGTGTTCGGCGGCATGACCACCGTGGCACTGGGCTACAGCCGCGCCAACGACAAGGTGGGCCAGCACGGCACGCCGGGCTGGATCGACACCGCGCGCCACTGGCAGTACCGCCTGGGCCTGACGCAGATCCTGACCCCGCGCTGGACGGCCAGCGCCAATCTCGAGGCGATCAACGACGACGGCTACCTCGGCAGCCCGTACCGCCTCGCGCGCGTGTTCGGCACCTTCATCCACGAGAGCGACCCGCGCACCCGCGAAAGCAAGGCGCTGAAGCTGTCGACCACCGGCGACATCACGCCCGAAGGCGCCGACCACCGCCGCTCGTTCCGCGCCGACTACCGCTACTACTGGGACACCTGGGGCATCCGCGGCCACACGCTGGAACTGGGCTACAACCGCGACCTCGCGCCGGGCTGGCTGCTCGAGAGCTTCGTGCGCTACTACCGCCAGAACCACGCGCTGTTCTACAGCGACAACGCGCCCGACCCGACGCTCTACATCACGCGCAACCGCGAGCTCAGCACGATGCACGACTTCGGCCCCGGCGCCACCGTCACCTACACGCTGCGCAGCATCCCGGGCAAGTACGACGTCAAGCTCAGCGCGTCGTACCAGTTCATCGATTTCCATTACGCCGACTACACCGACGTCCGCACCGGCAAGCCTTATTCGTACAAGGCGAGCGTGCTGAACACCGTGCTGTCGGCCACGTTCTAAAGATTGAGAGAGCCCGCATGCTGAACCTGACTCGCGCGGCGTTGATCGCCCTCGGACTCTGCGCCGCCACGGCGCTGTCGCCCGCCTTCGCGGCCGACGCCCCGGCCGCTGCGGCCTCCGCCCCGTTGCCCGCCGCCATCACGGCGGCCATGCCGGCCGTCACCGCCGCGCCGGTCGCGCCCGTGGCCGCCCCGGCGCCCGCGGCATCGGCCAGCGCCACCGCCCCGGCGGTCGCCGCCAGCGCGCCGGATGCCGCCGCCAGCGCCCCCGCCGGCAGCCTGGACGACCGCGTGCAGGCCACCAAGGCCGACGTGATCCGCCTGAACCGCGACCTGCTGGTGCTGGAAGAGGAACTGCTGTTCCCGGCCAACACGCAGGTGGCCGTGTTCGTGTCGATGGACGTGGGCCTGCTGTTCGACCTCGACTCGGTGCAGATCAAGCTCGACGACAAGGTCGTCTCCACCTACCTGTACACCCCGCTCGAGGTGCAGGCGCTGCACCGCGGCGGCGTGCAGCGCGTCTACCTGGGCGACCTGCGCGCGGGCAACCACGAGATCGTCGCGTTCTTCACCGGCAAGGGCCCGCACGACCGCGACTACAAGCGCGCCACCACGATCAAGTTCGACAAGACCACCGAGCCCAAGTACATCGAGCTGCAGATCAAGGACGTGCAGCAGAAGCTGCAGCCGGAATTCGACGTCAAAGTCTGGCAGTGACGACGATGCGCCAGCGTTCGCGCTTCCTTCCCCGCCCGGCCGTCGCCGCGCTGGCCGTCGTCATGACGGGCCTGCTGGCGCTGTCGGGCGCGCGCGCCGCCGACGACGCGGACAAGGTGCCGGCCGACCCGCCGCTGCATCCGGTGCTGGACCCGCACTACGGCGACGTGCTGTTCGAGTTCTACCAGGGACGCTACTTCCCGGCGATCACCAAGCTGGAGGTCTCGCAGCACTTCGACCGCATGCAGCACCACGCCGACGAGGCCGAGATCCTGCGCGGCGGCCTGTTGCTGTCCTACGGGCTGCACCAGCAGGCCGGCGAGGTGTTCGAGGCCCTGCTGGCGCGCGGCGCCGCGCCGTCGGTGCGCGACCGCGCGTGGTACTTCCTGGCCAAGATCCGCTACCAGCGCGGCCTGCTGCCCGAGGCGTCGAAGGCGCTGGCGCGCATCGAGCACCGCCTGCCCGCGCCGCTGGAGGACGACCGCCGCCTGCTGCAGGCCAACGTCCTGATGGCCCTCGGCGACAACGCCGGCGCGAGCAAGATCCTCACGCCGATCGCCGGTCCTCGCGGCGAGGACCTGTACGCGCGCTACAACCTGGGCGTGGCGCTGATCCGCAGCGGCGACGCCGCGCACGGCACCAACCTGCTGGACGACCTCGGTCGCCAGACCATGCCCGACGAGGAAAGCCGCGCGCTGCGCGACAAGGCCAACGTCGCGCTCGGCTTCGCCGCGCTGAAGGCCAACAAGCCGCAGGACGCGCGCACCTACCTGCAGCGCGTGCGCCTGCAGGGCATCGAGGCCAACGCCGCGCTGCTGGGCTTCGGCTGGGCCGCCGACGTGCTCAACGACCCCAAGCTCGCCCTGGTGCCCTGGATCGAGCTCGCCGGCCGCGACCCGAGCGACGCCTCGGTGCTGGAGGCGCAGCTGGCCGTGCCGTACGCCTACGCCAAGCTGCATGCCGACGCGCAGGCCCTGAAGCGCTACGAGACCGCGATCGCCAACTTCGAGACCGAGGACGCCAACATCGACGCCACCATCGCCGCGATCCGCGACGGCAAGCTCGTCGAGGGCCTGATGGCGCGCAATCCCGGCGAGGACATGGGCTGGTTCCAGACCTTCCGCGACCTGCCGCTGATGCCCCACGCGCGGCTGCTGACGCCGGTGATCGCCGGCAACGAGTTCCAGGAAGCGTTCAAGAACTACCGCGACCTGCAGTTCCTCGGCCACAACCTGGCCGAGTGGCACGACAACCTGGGCGTGTTCGGCGACATGCTGTCGGCGCGCCGCCAGGCCTTCGCCGAGCGCCTGCCCAGGATCCGCGCGCAGGGCGAGGCCAGCGGCCAGGACATCGCCCACCTGCAGCAGCGCAGCGACGACAACGCCGCCGCCCTGAAGCAGGCCGAGGACGCCGCCGACGGCGCCGCCTTCGCCGACGACAAGGAACGCGACCTGCAGCAGCGCCTGGCGCGCGTCACCGCCACGCTGGCCGCGCTGCCGCCCGATGCCGACCCGGGCCTGGCCGAGGCGCACGACCGCCTGCGCCGCGTCGCCGGCGCGCTGGCCTGGCAACTCGCGCACGAGTTCCCCGCCCGCTCGTGGGACGCCCGCAAGGGCCAGAAGCAGACCGAGGACGCGCTGGCTGACGCCCGCGCGCACGACGAGCACCTGGCCAAGGCCCAGCGCGAGGAACCTGCGCGCTTCGAGGATTTCGCCCGCCGCATCGCCGATCTCGATGCGCGCCTGAACGTGCTGATGCCGCGCGTCGCCGCGCTGGGCACGGAGCAGCAGGCCGCGCTGCAGGAGATCGCCGTCACCGAGCTGAAGTCGCAGAAGGAACGCCTGGCCGCCTACACGGCGCAGGCCCGCTACGCCGTCGCGCAGCTGTACGACCGCGCCACCGAACCCAAGGAGGGCGACCATGCGGGCAAGCCCTGACCGCCGGCCGCCGGACGGGGCCGCCGCCCCGGTCGTGGACCTGCCGCGCCCGCTGCGGGCGCCGTTGCCGCGCGCGCTCGCCCTGCTGGCGCTCACCAGCTCGCTGGGCGCCTGCTCGATGTTCCATTTCGGCCAGAAGCCGGGCGCCACGCCCGACAACGCGCCGACCATCCAGACCTTGCTCAAGCGCGAGGTCGTGATCGACTCCGACCCGGGCATCCCGGCCGACGAGGACAAGGCGATCGCCGCCTACCGCAACTTCCTGGCGATCACGCCGGACGCCAAGCAGCGGGCCGAGGCGCTGCGCCGCCTGGGCGACCTGTCGATGGCCAGCGCCGACAACGCCAATGCCGCCACCCCCACGCCCACCGGCGTGCCCGACTACAGCGGCGCAATCGCGCAGTACCGCGACTACCTCAAGAACTATCCGGCCGACCCCACCAACGACCGCGTGCTCTACCAGCTCGCGCGCGCCCAGGAGCAGGGCGGCCAGCTGGAGGAATCGCTGAAGACGCTCGACCAGCTGGTCGCGCAGTATCCGAAGACGCACTACCGCGACGAAGTCGAATTCCGCCGCGGGGAAATCCTGTTCACGCTGCGCCAGTACCCGAAGGCCGAGGCCGCCTACACGCTGGTGCTGCAGGGCGACTTCGACAACCCGTACCGCCAGCGCGCGCTCTACATGCAGGGCTGGTCCAAGTTCAAGCAGGGCAACCTGGAAGAGGCGCTGGCCTCGTTCTTCGGCGTGCTCGACGCCAAGATCGTCGGCATCCGCGACGACGACCTCGACAAGTCCGAGGCGCTCACCCGCGCCGACAAGGAGCTGGTGGACGACACGCTGCGCGTGATCGGCATCTCGCTGGCCAACCTCAAGGGCGCCGAGTCGATCCCGGCCTACATCACCGACGCCGGCCGCCGCTCGTACGACTTCCGCATCTACCAGCAGCTGGGCCAGCTGTACCTGAAGCAGGAGCGCCCGAAGGACGCCGCCGACACCTACGCCGGCTTCGCGCGCCTGAACCCGCTCGACGCCCAGGCGCCGGCGATGCAGGCCCAGGTGATCGCGATCGACCAGGAAGCCGGCTTCGACCAGCTGGCGCTCGCGGCGAAGAAGGACTACGTCGCCCAGTACGGGCTCGACGGCGAATTCCGCAAGGCCAACCCCGAGGGCTGGGAGCACGCGCAGCCGCTGGTCAAGACCGCCCTGGCCGAACTGGCGCAGCGCTACCACGCGAGCGCGCAGAAGACCAAGGCGCAGGCCGACTACGTCGAGGCCGCCAAGTGGTACCGCGCCTGGCTGGCCGAGTTCGGCAGCGACCCCGACGCGGCGGAAGACAACTTCCTGCTCGGCGAGGTGCTCTACGAGAGCGGCCAGTTCGCGGCCTCGGCCATCGAATACGAGAAGACGGCCTACGAGTATCCGGCGCACAAGCACAGCGCCGACGCCGGCTACGCCGCGCTGCTGGCCCACACCGCCGAACAGAAGGGCGTGACGGGCGACGCGCTGGTGCCGATGCAGCGCACCGGCGTCGACAGCGAGCTGCGCTTCGCCGCTGCCTTCCCGGCCGATTCGCGCACGCCCGCCGTGCTGACCAACGCGGCCGACACGCTGTTCAAGCTGCACGACAACGAGCGCGCCGCGAGCGTCGCCGAGCAGGTGCTGGCGCTGCAACCGCCGGCCACGCCGGCGCAGCGCCGCGTCGCCTGGACGCTGGTGGCCCACACCGCGTTCGAGGCCGGCGCGTTCGACCGCGCCGAGAAGGCCTACGGCGAGGTGCTGGCGCTCGCGCCGGCCAACGATCCGGCGCGCGGCGAACTCACCGAACGCCTGGCCGCCTCCATCTACAAGCAGGGCGAGCAGGCCCGCACCGCCGGCGACAACAAGTCCGCGGCCGAGAGCTTCGCCCGCGTGGCGGTCGCCGCGCCGGGATCGGCCATCCGGGAGAACGCCGAGTACGACGCCGCCGCGTCCCTCATCGCCTTGAAGGACTGGGCCGGCGCCACCCGGACGCTGGAGGGATTCCGCCAGCACTATCCGAAGAGCCCGCTGCAACCCGAGGTGACGGCACGCCTGGCGCTGGCCTACAGCGAGCAGTCGCAATGGGCGCCCGCGGCCGCGCAGTACGAACGCATCGCCCTCGCGCCCACCACCACGCCCGAAGGCGCGACGCGTGCACGCGCGGCGTTGTGGCAGGCGGCCCAGTTGTACGAGAAGGCCGCCGCGAGCGATCCGGACAGCGTCAAGGCCGGCAAGCCGCGGCCCGCCGACGCGGCCGCCAATCGCGCGCTCGCCGCCAAGGACTACGACCGCTACCTCAAGCAGTACCCGAGCCCCCTGGAGCCGGCCATCGAGGCGCGCTATCGCCTCGCGCAGATCGCGCACATCGAGGGCAACGCCGGCGTCGAGACCGCGCAGATGCGCGCGATCTTCCTGGCCGACCAGAACGGCGGCGCGGCACGCACCGACCGCACCCGCACGCTGGGCGCCATGGCGGCGCTCGACGCGGCCCAGCCGGCCTTCGATGCCTACCAGAAGGTGACCCTGGTCGAACCGCTCGCCAAGAACCTGAAGCTCAAGAAGGAAAAGATGGAAGCCGTGCTGAAGGCGTACGCCGTGGCGTCCGACTACGGCGTGGCCGAGGTCACCACGGCCGCCACCTACCGCGTGGCCAACGTCTACCAGGACTTCGCCCGGTCGCTCACCACGTCGCAACGTCCGAAGAAGCTGTCGAAGCTGGAGCTCGAGCAGTACAACGAGCTGCTCGAGGAGCAGGCCGATCCGTACGTCGAGAAGGCGATCGCGCTGCACGGCGTCAACGCACACCGCACCACGCAGGGCATCTACGACGAGTGGGTGCAGAAGAGCTTCACGGCGCTGAAGACGCTGCAGCCGGCGCGCTACAACAAGACCGAACACAGCGAGGCGACCGTCGATGCGATCCGCTGAACCACTCCTGGCCGGCGCCCGGCCCGCGTTGCTCGCGCTGGCGGCCGCGGCTGCCCTGAGCGCCTGCGGCTCGGTGGGCGTGCGGCTGCGCGACGCGTTGCCGGGCGGCACGCCGGCCAGCGCGCCGGCGGCTGCCGCCAGCGCCAGCACCCCCGCCGCAACGGCGGCGACGACCGCCCCCGCCGCGGCGGCGCCGCGGCCCGCCTCCACCGACCCGATCGCCCCGGCCACCCAGCGCGCCTACGACGACGCGCTGGCGCTGCTGCGCGCCGGTCACGCCGCCGACGCCGAGCGCGGATTCCGCGCGCTCGCCAAGTCCGACCCCGACCTCGCCGGCCCGCACGCCAACCTCGGCCTGCTGGCGCGCCAGGCCGGCCACCTGGGCGAGGCCGTCGCCGAACTCGAGAAGGCCACGATGCTCGCGCCGGGCCTGGCCGTCGCCTGGAACCAGCTCGGGCTCGCGTACCGCCAGAGCGGCGAGTTCACGAAGGCGCGCGACGCCTACGACCACGCGCTGGCGATCGACCCGAACTACGCCAACGCAGTGCTGAACCTGGGCGTGCTCGACGACCTGTACCTGGGCGACAGCGCGCGCGCGCTGGAGCTCTACACGCGCTACCTCGCGCTGACCCCGGCCGGCGACCCCGTCGTCGCCAAGTGGGTGGCCGACGTCAAGAACCGCAAGCCCGCGGGCGCGGCGGCCGGGGCCTCCGCGGCCTCCGCACCCGCGACCGCGCCGAAGGAGAAGTCATGACCTCGCTGCGCTTTCCGTTGCACCGCCTCGCCGCGCTGCTTACGATCGGTTGCCTTGTCGCCCCTGCCTTTGGCCAGGATCGCGCCGAAATCGATCCCACGAAGATCATCGGCAACCGAGAATTGCCGAAGGTGCTCTATATCGTTCCCTGGAAGAAGCCGCTGCCGGGCGAACTGGCCGGCCGGCCGCCGGCGAGCGTCGTCGACGAGGCGCTGGCGCCGCTCGATCGCGACGTGTTCCGGCGCCAGGTGCGCTACGACGCGCTCGAGCAGGCCCACGCGGCCGCGACGGCGCCGCCCGCAGCGCCGCCGACGCCAGCGACGCGCTGAATCGCCGAATCCACGTCCCATCCTCATTCACGTTCCCGAATCTGTTTCCCCGGAGATTTCCAGATGAATTCCATCGAGTCGATCATCAAGTTCTTCCAGGACTGTGGTCTGTTCATCTTCCCGAGCCTGGCGATCATGGCCACCGGCCTGGCGATCGCCATCGAGCGCTTCGTCTTCCTGCAGAAGGCCCGCGTGGCCAACCGCAAGGACTGGTCGAAGGTGCTGCCGCTGCTGCAGGGCGGCCAGTGGAAGGAAGTCCTGGGGCTGACCGCGTCGTCGGATTCGGCGATCGGCAAGATCGTGCACAACGGCCTCACCCGCCTGCAGTCCTCGCGCCGCCGCGACGACATCGACGCCGCGATGGAAGAAGGCATGATGGAAATCGTGCCGCGCCTGGAAAAGCGCACCCACTACATCGCCGTGTTCGCCAACGTGATCACGCTGGTGGGCCTGCTGGGCACCATCACCGGCCTGATCCACGCGTTCACCGCCGTCTCGCAGGTCAATCCGGCGGAGAAGGCCGCGCTGCTGTCGGCGTCGATCTCGATCGCGATGAACAACACCGCGTTCGCGCTGATGGTCGCGATCCCGTTCCTGCTGATCCACTCGTTCCTGCAGGCCCGCACCGCCGACATCGTCGACGGCCTCGAGGCCGCCAAGATCAGCTTCCTGAACCTCGTGCAGCGTCTGGCGCCGGAACACAAGGCGGCCTGAGAATGAGCCGCCCCACCCACCCGCAATCCCGGGGGTGCCGCCATGCGAACTAGACGCCTGAAGAAGGGTTCGGAGGCGCTGGAGGTCAGCGCGTTCATCAACCTGATCGTGGTGCTGATCCCCTTCCTGCTGTCGACCGCCGTGTTCTCGAACATGTCGGTGGTCGAACTCACGCTGCCGGCGAAGTCCAGCAACTGGGAGGGCCTCAAGGCCAACGACCTGAAGCTCGAGGTCGTGGTGCGCCACGACGCGATCGAGGTCGGCGACAAGATCGGCGGCCTGATCGCGCGCATCCCCAACGCCACCGACGGCCCGGACCTCGTCACGCTCAACGCCCAGATGTTCGAGATCAAGAAGAAGTTCCCGGACGTCACCGCGGCCTCGCTGCTGCCCGAGCCCAACATCCCCTACGACACCGTGATCCACGTGATGGACGCGATGCGCACCGGCAAGACGGCCAACGGCGGCACCACGGTGGTCGACGTCGACCTGTTCCCGGCGATCTCCATCGGCGATGCGCCGGTGCGGCACTGAAAGGGGCACGCGATGAAGCTCACCCCGATCCAGAAACGCGCCGCCCGCAATGCCCGCCACGGCAACGGCCTCGACATGAACCTCGTGTCGCTGATCGACGTCTTCACCATCCTGATCTTCTTCCTGCTGTCGAACTCGGGCGTCGAGACGCTGCCCGCGGCCGCCGTGCACCTGCCGGAATCGAGTGCGAAGAAGGATCCCAAGGAAACGCTGGTGGTGGTGGTCAACGCCAACGAGATCACCGTCGAAGGCCGCAAGGTCGCCGACGTCGCCCCGCTGGCCACCGCCAAGGACGACCTGATCCCGGGCCTGAAGGCCGAACTCGACCTGGTCTCGTCGCGCCCCGTGGCGCTGGCCGAGAACGCCGCCAAGGCGCACTCGGTGACGATCATGGGCGACAAGGACATCCCCTATCAACTGCTGCGCAAGGTGATGTACACCGCGGCCGTGGCGGACTTCACCGACGTGTCGTTCGCCGTGAACCGGAAGGAATGACGCGCATGTCCGCCATTTCATTCCGCACCTCCACCCTGCCATGGGCGCTCGCGCACGACGACGAGGAGCGCTTCCGCAAGCTGTTCCTCGCGTTGATGGGTTTCGTGATCGTGTTCGGCATCGCGCTGCGCTTCATCACGCTGCCCGAGCCGGATCGCGCCGCGTCGGCGGCATTGCCGCCGGTCGTGGCCCAGCTGCTGCTGGACAAGCCCGTGCCGCCGCCGCCGCCCCCGCCGGCACAGAAGGTCGAGCCGCCCAAGCCCGACCTCAAGGACAAGAGCGAACCCGCGCCGCTGCCCACCAAGCCCGTGCCGCGCGAGCGGCCGGTGGTGGAAGCGCGCCAGCCGATCCCGGGCAAGCCGCCGGGCGAGGACCGCGAGGCCGCACGCAACAAGGCCGCCGGCGTCGGCCTGCTGGCCGCGCTGAAGGACCAGCCGCCCGAACTCCACGGCGCGCCGCTGGCCGTGCAGCTGAACCAGGACATCAAGAAGGGCGCCGGTGTCGGCACGGGCGCTGGTGTCGGCGTGGGCGCCGGCAAGGAACAGGGCCTGCCCGACCGCAACATGATCACCTCCAACGCCGCCGGCGGCAGCGGCGGCATCAACACCGCGGGCTTCAGCCGCGACAGCGGCGGCGGCGGCCTGGCCGGGCGCTCGACGACGCTGGTGGCCGGCGTGGCCGGCGGCGGTGGCGGCGGCGGGCCGGGACTCGGCGGGGCCATCACCGGCACCGGCGGGCACGGCACCGGGGCGGGCTACGGCAAGTCGGGCGGCACGCTGTCCAAGAGCGGCAGCGGCAAGGCCTCGCGCTCGCTGGAGGAAGTGCGGCTGGTGCTCGAACGCAGCAAGGGTTCGCTGTACGCGATCTACAACCGCGCGCTCCGCGAGGACGCCTCGCTGCAGGGCAAGGTCGTCGTGGAGTTCACGATCGCGCCCAGCGGCGCGGTCACGGAGTGCCATTTCGTGTCGAGCGAGCTGAAGAACGCGGAACTCGAACAGAAGCTGCTCGCCCGCTTCCGCTCGCTGCAGTTCGCCGCCGAAGACGTCGACACGCTCGTCACCAAGTACCCGATCGACTTCCTGCCGTCCTGACCCCGACGCGCGCTCGCGCGCCACGCCGGCCCTCGCGACACCTCGCGGCGGCCGGCGTTCTTCATGGCGCCTGCGCAAGCCTCACGCGACCGCGACGCCGCGGTTAAAGTCCGCCGATGACCACCGAAACGCCCTTGGCCCCCGCGCGCTGGCAATTCTGGATCGACCGCGGCGGCACCTTCACCGACATCGTCGGCCGGCGTCCCGACGGCAGCCTGGTCACCCACAAGCTGCTGTCGGACAACCCCGAGCAGTACCGCGACGCGGCCGTGGCCGGCATCCGCCACCTGCTGGGGCTGGCGCCGGGCGAGCCGGTCCTGCCCGAGCGCGTCGAGTGCGTGAAGATGGGCACGACCGTGGCCACCAACGCGCTGCTGGAGCGCAAGGGCGAGAAGACGTTGCTGGTGACCACGCGCGGCTTCCGCGACGCGCTGCGCATCGCCTACCAGGATCGGCCGCGGCTGTTCGATCGCCACATCCGCCTGCCCGAACTGCTGTATTCGCAGGTCATCGAGGCCGACGAGCGCGTGAGTGCGCACGGCGACGTGTTGCAGGCGCTCGATGATGCGGCGCTCCGGGTCGAGCTGCAGGGCGCATTCGACGCCGGCATGCGCAGCGTGGCCATCGTCTTCCTGCACGGCTACCGGTTCACGCAGCACGAGGCCGCGGCCGCGCGTCTCGCGCGCGAGGTCGGCTTCACGCAGGTCAGCGCGTCGCATGCCACCAGCCCGCTGATGAAGCTCGTGAGCCGCGGCGACACCACCGTGGTCGACGCCTACCTGTCGCCGATCCTGCGCCGCTACGTCGAGCAAGTGGCCGGCGAGATGCCGGGCGTGAAGCTGTTCTTCATGCAGTCGTCGGGTGGCTTGGCCGACGCGCAAGCGTTCCAGGGCAAGGACGCGATCCTGTCGGGGCCGGCCGGCGGCATCGTCGGCATGGTGCGCACGGCGCTGCTGGCCGACTTCGGCCACGTGATCGGCTTCGACATGGGGGGCACCTCCACCGACGTGTCGCACTTCGCCGGCGAGTTCGAACGCGCGTTCGAGACGCAGGTGGCCGGCGTGCGCATGCGCGCGCCGATGATGAGCATCCACACCGTGGCCGCCGGCGGCGGATCCATCCTGGGTTTCGACGGTGCGCGGCTGCGCGCCGGCCCGCACAGCGCCGGCGCCAATCCCGGGCCGGCGAGCTACCGGCGCGGCGGCCCGCTGGCCGTCACCGACGCCAACGTGCTGCTCGGCAAGATCCAGCCGCGCTGGTTCCCAAAGGTGTTCGGCCAGGGTGCCGACGAGCCGCTCGACCGGGACGCCGTCGTGGCGGCGTTCGACGCGCTCACCGCCCGCATCGCCGCGAGCACCGGACGCGCCCGCACGCCCGAGGACATCGCCGAGGGCTACCTGGAGATCGCCGTCGCCAGCATGGCCAACGCGATCAAGAAGATCTCGGTCGCGCGCGGCTACGATGTCACGCGCTACACGCTGCAGTGCTTCGGCGGCGCCGGCGGCCAGCACGCGTGCCTGGTGGCCGACTCGCTCGGCATGGACACGGTGTTCGTGCACCCGCTGGCCGGCGTGTTGTCGGCCTACGGCATGGGCCTGGCCGACCAGGGCGTGATGCGCGAGGCCGCAGTCGAGCAGCCGCTGGCCGTGGCGGCGCTGCCCGCCGTCCACGCGCGACTCGACGCGCTGGCCGCCGAGGCGGCGGACGAGATCCGCCGCCAGGGCGCGGGCTCCGGCGAGATCCGCGTCATGCGTCGCGCGCACATGCGCTACGCGGGCACGGACTCCGCGCTGGTGGTCGACTTCGGCGACGGCAGCGTGGCCTCCCTCGCCGCCGGCTTCGAGGCCGCGTACCGCCGCCGGTACGCGTTCCTGATGGAGGGACGCGGCCTGATCGTCGAGGCCGTTTCCGTGGAGGCGATCGCCGCGGGCGACGCGCCTGCCGAGCTGCGCGTCGAGACCATCGCGCCGACGCCCGCGCCGGTCACCGAGACCGTGCGCATGTACAGCGAGGGCCGCTGGTGGGATGCGGCGCTGGTGGTGCGCGAGACGCTGCGTCCGGGCCACCTCGTCGACGGCCCGGCCATCATCGCGGAGAAGAACGCGACCACGGTCGTCGAGCCCGGCTGGCAGGCGCGCGTGACCGAGCTGGACCACCTGGTGCTGCAACGCCTCGCGCCGCGCGCGCGACGCGTCGCGATCGGCACCAGCGTCGACCCGGTGATGCTGGAAGTGTTCAACAACGCCTTCATGAACATCGCCGAGCAGATGGGCCTGCAGCTGCAGAACACCGCCTACTCGGTCAACATCAAGGAGCGGCTGGACTTCTCGTGCGCGCTGTTCGACGCCGACGGCAACCTGATCGCCAACGCACCGCACATGCCCGTGCACCTGGGCTCGATGAGCGAGTCCATCAAGACCGTGATGCAGCGCAACGCCGGCCGGATGCAACCGGGCGACGTCTACGCCCTCAACGACCCGTACCACGGCGGCACGCACCTGCCAGACATCACGGTCGTCACCCCGGTCTTCGACGCGGACGACCAGGCCATCCTGTTCTACGTCGCCTCGCGCGGCCACCACGCCGACGTCGGCGGCGTGACGCCCGGCTCGATGCCGCCGTTCTCGACCCGCATCGACGAGGAGGGCGTGCAGATCGACAACGTCAAGCTGGTCGAGCGCGGCCGCCTGCGCGAGGCCGAGATGATCGCGCTGCTGGAGGGCGGCGCGTACCCGTCGCGCAACCCGGCGCAGAACATCGCCGACCTGAAGGCGCAGGTCGCTGCCAACGAGAAGGGCGTGCAGGAGCTGCGCAAGATGGTGGCGCAGTACGGGCTGGACGTGGTGCAGGCCTACATGGGCCACGTGCAGGACAACGCCGAGGAGTCGGTGCGCCGCGTCATCACCCGCCTGAAGGACGGGCAGTTCGCGCTGCCCCTGGACAACGGCGCCCGGATCGCGGTGGCGATCCGCGTGGATGCGGCGGCTCGCCGCGCGACGATCGACTTCACCGGCACGTCGGCGCAGCTGGAGAACAACTTCAACGCACCGACGGCCGTCTGCATGGCCGCGGTGCTGTACGTGTTCCGCACGCTGGTCGACGACGACATCCCGCTCAATGCCGGTTGCCTGAAGCCGCTGGAGGTCATCATCCCGGCCGGCTCGATGCTCAATCCGCGCCCGCCGGCCTCGGTGGTGGCGGGCAACGTCGAGACCTCCACCTGCATCACCAACGCGCTGTACGGCGCGCTGGGGCTGATGGCGGCCGGCCAATGCACGATGAACAACTTCACCTTCGGCAACGAGCGGCACCAGTACTACGAGACGATCTCGGGCGGCTCGGGCGCCGGCGCGCTGATCGACGAGCACGGCACCATCGTCGGCGGCTTCGACGGCACCAGCGTCGTGCAGACCCACATGACCAATTCCCGGCTGACCGACCCCGAGGTGCTCGAGTTCCGCTTTCCGGTGCGGGTGGACAGCTACGCGATCCGCCCCGGCTCCGGCGGCGCCGGCCGCTGGCATGGCGGCGACGGCGGCACGCGCCGGATCCGCTTCCTGGAGCCGATGACGGCGTCCATCCTCAGCAATGGTCGCCAGCACGGCGCGTTCGGCATGGGCGGCGGCCTGGCCGGCGAAGTCGGCCGCAATTCGGTGGAACGGGCCGACGGCAGCGTCGAGCGCCTGGGCCACATCGGCTCGGCGCAGATGCACCCGGGCGACGTGTTCGTGGTGGAGACGCCCGGTGGCGGCGGGTTCGGTCCGCCGATTGCCTGAGCGCCCCGCCGGCCGGCGCCCCGCGGCGCCGGCCGGCCGCTCGCCAACTCCTGCATGGATCCATTCTCGAATTGCATGACCCCGTCCCGCCCGACGGTTACGGCCCAATTACACTGGTCGGGTCGCATCCCTCCAGGTATGATGGGGGGTTTACCCTGAGTTTTGGCCGTTGCATCGGTGTAACTCCCGTTCGCCCCGCACCAGGACGCAGGTACGGTGCGAAGCCGGCGCCGCGAGATTGGGCGAGCCCCGCGCCACGGAACGGCCCGTGGCCGCGAGGTTCGCCCAATCTTGTCTTTGAACCTTGTGATTGGAGTTTCCTCATGAACCGTCCCGCCATGGAAGGGTTGCGCCTGAACGTGCCCGCCTACGTCAAGCACGACCGCCTCGTTTCCTGGGTCGCGCAGATCGCCGCGCTGACGCAGGCCGCCGAGGTCTACTGGTGCGACGGCACCGAAGCCGAGTACGACCGGCTGTGCGAGCAGCTCGTCGCCGCCGGCACCTTCAAGAAGCTGAATCCGGCCAAGCGGGCCAACAGCTACCTCGCGTGCAGCGACCCGTCGGACGTCGCCCGCGTGGAGGACCGCACCTTCATCTGCAGCGAACTCAAGGAAAACGCCGGCCCGACCAACAACTGGGAAGCGCCGGCCGCGATGCGCGCCCTGCTGCAGAACGGCCAGGCCGACGGCACGCCCGCGCTGTTCGCCGGCGCGATGCGCGGTCGCACGCTCTACGTGGTGCCGTTCTCGATGGGCCCGCTCGGCTCGGACATCGCCCACATCGGCATCGAGCTGACCGACAGCCCGTACGTGGCCGTCAACATGCGCCTGATGACCCGCATGGGCCGCGGCGTGCTGGAACTGCTGGGCACCGACCGCGAGTTCGTGCCGTGCGTGCACACCGTCGGCGCGCCGCTGGAATCCGGCCAGAAGGACGTCACCTGGCCCTGCAACAAGACGAAGTACATCGTCCACTACCCCGAGACCCGCGAGATCTGGAGCTACGGCTCGGGCTACGGCGGCAATGCGCTGCTGGGCAAGAAGTGCTTCGCGCTGCGCATCGCCTCCAACATGGGCCGCGAAGAAGGCTGGCTGGCCGAGCACATGCTGATCCTGGGCGTGACCGACCCGAAGGGCGTCAAGCGCCACATCGCGGCGGCGTTCCCGAGCGCCTGCGGCAAGACCAACTTCGCGATGCTGATCCCGCCGTCGGGCATGCCCGGCTGGAAGGTCACGACCATCGGCGACGACATCGCCTGGATCAAGCCGAGCGCGGATGGCCGCCTGATGGCGATCAACCCCGAGGCCGGCTACTTCGGCGTTGCCCCGGGCACCAACGAGCAGACCAATCCGAACTGCATGGCCAGCCTGACCAAGGACGTCATCTTCACCAACGTCGCGCTGACCGACGACGGCGACGTCTGGTGGGAAGGCATGAGCGAGGCGCCGGCGCACTGCCTGGACTGGCAGGGCAAGGACTGGACTCCGGCCATCGGCAAGGAGACCGGCGCCAAGGCCGCGCATCCGAACGCCCGCTTCACGGTCGCCGCCACCAACAACCCGGCACTCGATCCGGCCTGGGACGATCCGAAGGGCGTCGCGATCGACGCATTCATCTTCGGAGGCCGCCGCTCAACCACCGTGCCGCTGGTGACCGAGGCGCGCGACTGGGTCGACGGCGTCTACATGGCCGCGACCATGGGCTCAGAGACCACCGCCGCCGCTGCCGGCCAGCAGGGCGTCGTGCGCCGCGATCCGTTCGCGATGCTGCCGTTCACCGGCTACAACATGAGCGACTATTTCCAGCACTGGCTCAACGTGGGTGAGAAGCTGGAAGCCCAGGGCGCGAAGCTCCCGGCCATCTTCTGCGTGAACTGGTTCCGCAAGGGCGCCGACGGCAAGTTCGTGTGGCCGGGCTACGGCGAGAACATGCGCGTGATGGAGTGGATGCTGGGCCGCATCGACGGCACCGCGCAGGGCAGCGAGAACGTGTTCGGCACCAGCCCACGCTACGAGGACCTGAACTGGAACGGCCTGAACTTCTCGCGCGAGCAGTTCGACAGCGTGATCGGCGTCGACAAGGCCGCCTGGCAGCAGGAACTGACGATGCACGACGAGCTGTTCAAGACGCTCGCGTACCACCTGCCGGCCCAGCTGCAGACGACCCGCGGCCGCATCGCGGCGGCGCTCGGCTGAGCGGCACGCCCCCAGCCACGCGAAGGCCGCCCGAGGGCGGCTTTTTCGTGGGCGGCGCGCGCGCCTGTATCCTCGCCCCACGATGCGCCTGCAGATCCTGTCCGACCTCCACCTCGAAACCGAGACCTTCGAGGCCCGCCCCGCCCCCGGCGCCGAACTGCTGGTCCTGGCCGGCGACATCGACCGCGGCTGGGAGGGACTGCGCCAGTTCTCGGGCTGGCCGGTGCCGGTGCTGTTCGTCGCCGGCAACCACGAGTTCGACGGCCGCGACGTGGACCAGGCGGCGATCGAGCTGCGCGCGTTCTGCGATTCGCTGGGCATCCGCATGCTCCACCGCGACAGCATCGTCATCGCCGACGCGCAGGGCCGGCGGGTGCGCTTCTGCGGCACCGTGCGCTGGAGCGACTTCGACCTGTTCGGCGAAGCCGGGCGCGCCCGCGCGCTGCGGGCCGGCTCGTACTTCCAGCGCGTGATGGGCGCGACGCGCCACGGCCAGCCGTTCGACGCCGCCGCGGTGCGCGAGCTGGGGCTGGGTTGTCGGTCGTGGCTGGAGCGCACGCTGCAGGAGTCGCCGCAAGGGCGCTGGGACACGACAGTGGCGATCACCCACTTCGCACCCAGCCTGCGCAGTGCCGACCCGCGCTACGGGCCGCAGCCGACGACGGCCAGTTTCTGCAATGCGGACGACGACCTCATCGTGCGCGCCGACCTGTGGATCCACGGCCACCTGCACTGCCGGCACGACTACCTGGTGACGCGGCCGGGAATGCACGCCTCGCGCGTGATCTGCCAGGCGCGCGGGCTGGAGAAGAAGGGCGAGGCCGAGGGCTACGACCCGTTGCGCCTCGTCGAGGCGTGAGCCCCGGGCATTCTCAGCTGCCGAGCTTGCGGCCCAGCCACAGCCGCCATGGCGCCACCGGCACGGCGGCCCGCATCGGCGGCGGCGATTCGCCCGGCGGCAGCGTGTCGTAGCTGCCTTGCTCCAGCGCTTCGTCGAGCGCGAACGCGGTGCCCATGTCGGCCAGGTCCGGCGCCCGTCGCGCCGCCGCGCCGCGGCCGAAGTTGCGCAGGAAGGTGGGGCGTGTCGCGTTGGTCATCGGGCTCTCCAGGGGTTGAACCGTGAAGACAGTGTGAACGAACGTAACCGGGGTGTTGCGGCAAATAGTGCGTCGTATGCCCGACAGTTCGCCTGTATGAATCTCACGACTCCCCCGATTTGACGATGGCGGGGTCTTCGGATCGCGCTTAAGCTGAACGCGTCGATGAGGGGTGCAGCGTCGCACCCCCGCACATCCGGGGAGCCGCCACCATGCGCACCATGCCGCTTCAACTCCTGACCTGGGGCACGATCACCTCTGCCGTCGGCAGCGCGGTGTGGTTGTCGTCGGCGGACCAGTCCGCCATGTTCTGCTCCGTCGGCTACCGCGCCACCAGCCAGGCGATGGGCATCGTCGTTCCCACCGAACCCACCCGCGCCGGCCCGTCGGCCAAGGTGCCCGTTTCCGGTGCGTCCAGGCAGCTGCAGGCGTCCGCCGGCTAGCGCCCGAGATTATTAGCCTCGCTACTGATCTCATAAATCGATTAATCCCGCTTCATGTATCGAGCGGGCTCCCGGACAATCCCGCGCTAGCGTGACGACGCTGCCGCGCCCGCGCGCGGCCGTCGCACGGGCAAAGGATTTCCGATGAAAGTGATCGTTCTCGGCGCCGGCATCATCGGCGTGGCCACCGCCTGGTACCTGCTGGAGGAAGGCCACGACGTGACCGTCGTCGAACGCCAGCCCGAAGCCGCGCTGGAGACCAGCTTCGCCAACGGCGCTCAGATCTCGGTGTGCTTCTGCGAGCCGTGGGCCAACGCCGCCGCGCCGCTGAAGGTGGCCAAGTGGATGCTGCAGGACGACTCGCCGCTGCTGTTCCGCCCGCGCCTGGATCCGCACCAGTGGCGCTGGGCGCTGAGCTTCCTGGGCCAGTGCAACGACGCCGCGTTCGCGCGCAACGTCGAGCAGCTGGTGGCGCTCGGCCGCTACAGCCACGAGTCCCTGCAGAGCGTCGTCGCCCAGACCGGCATCGAGTACGACCGGCTGCAGCGCGGCATCCTGCACTTCTTCTCGTCGGCTGCCGACCACGAAGCCGGCGTCAAGGCGGCTGCGCTGATGCGCGAGCACGGCGTCGACCGCCGCGTGCTGGACCGCGACGAGGTGCTGCAGGTCGAGCCGGCGCTCAAGGCCTTCGGCGACCGCATCCACGGGGGCACCTACACCCCCAGCGACGAATCCGGCGACGCGCGCGTGTTCACGCAGAAGCTGGCCGAGCGCTGCGCGGCGCGCGGGGCGAAGTTCCTCCACGAGCACGACGTGCTCGGGTTCGAGAAGGCGGGCTCGAAGATCGCCGGCGTCGTCGTCGGCGACCGCAGCACGCTGCGGCGCACCACGCTGGCGGGCGACCACGTCGTGGCCGCCGCCGGCTCGTTCACGGCGCCGCTGCTGCGCCAGCTGGGCATCTACCTCAACATCTATCCGGCCAAGGGCTACTCGGCCACGCTGCGCCTGAAGCGCCCGGACGATGCGAGCGTGGTCAGCCTGCTGGACGACACCCGCAAGATCGCGATCTCGCGCCTGGGCGACCATGTGCGCATCGCCGGCACCGCCGAGATGGCCGGCTACGACACCCGCGTCGACACCGCCACCGCGCGCGTGCGCTGCGAGGCGCTGGTGCGCCGCTACGAGCAGTTGTTCCCCGGCGTGGCCGACACCCGCCAGCCGAACTTCTGGGCCGGGCTGCGCCCGAGCACGCCGAACAACCTGCCCTACATCGGCCGCAGCAAGATCGCCAACCTGTGGCTCAACGCGGGCCACGGCACGCTGGGCTGGACGCACGGCGCCGGCTCGGGCCGGGCGCTGGCCGAGCTGATCAGCGGCCGCCGCCCGCAGCTGGAATTCGGCTTCTGCGGCGACGCGCTGCCGAGCCGCCGCCCGCTGGTGGCGCTGCCGTCGCGCTCCTGGGCCTAGAACCGGCCGCGTCCGGGCGGCCCGCGGCGGGCCGGCGGCCGCCGGGGCGCGGTCACCGCCTTGGGCAGGGGCCGGCTGACGTCGGCCAGGCGCATCACGCTCTGCACCACGTCCTCGATCGCCTCGTCCAGGCTGGACGGCGGCTCCAGCGTCTCGATCTCGGCCAGCAGGGCGTCGGCGTCCTCCAGGTCGTCCGGATCGAACGCCGCGTAGAGCACGGCCAGCGGCTCGAGCGAGTCCTGAGAATCCATGTTCATCAGCGCGGGAAACAGCTCCATCGCCGCGGAGAACCCGGCCACCCAGGGCAGCGTCGACTCCAACGGCGCGGCCTCGTCGTCGAGCTCGAACACCCAGGGGTCGAACCACTGGCGCCCCGAGATGGCGGTCATCAGCTCGCGGTAGCGCCGCTGCACCAGGCCCTGGAGCTCGTGCAGGCCCGGCCACTTCTCGCTGAGCGGGCGACCGTCGATGTCGAACACGTGCTTGAGCCAGGCGCCTGCGGGCACCGCGGTGGGCTGCAGGAGCACCCCGCACAGGTAGCCGTCGAGCATGCTGATGTCCAGCGGCTCGAGCGGCTCGGGAATCTTGTCCAGCAGCGTCTGCAGCCGGTTCAGGTCGGCTTCGGCGAGCGGCGGCACGGGAGCGGGGGAAGCGGGCGAGGTCATGCCGGGATTGTGACCGCATGGGATCATCGCGGCATGACCGCACGACACTTCCTCTTCATCGTCGCCAGCGCCCGCGTGCCGGGCGCCGTCGGCAACACCGAATGGCTGGCCCGCGAGGCCGCGCGCCACCTGCCGGCCGACACCACCCGCACCTGGATCCACCTCAACGGCCTGGAGCTGGCCGATTTCGAGGATCGGCGCCACGACGTCGGCACCTATCCCATGCCCACCGGCGACACCGCCCGCCTGCTGCAGGCCACGCTGGAGGCGACCGACCTCGTCTTCGTGACCCCGCTGTACTGGTACAGCTTCCCCAACCGCCTCAAGCGCTACCTGGACCACTGGAGCGCCTGGATGCGCGTGGACGGGCTCGACTTCAAGGGCCGCATGCAGGGCAAGCGCGTCTGGGCCATCACCACCAGCGGCAACCGGGCCAAGACGCAGCCGATGTTCGACAGCCTGGCACTGTGCGCCGAATTCCTGGCCATGCAGTGGCAGCCGCCGCTGTGGGGCCAGGGCGGCGCGCCGGGCGCCATCGAGAAGGATGCGGCGGCCATTTCGGCCGCGGCGACTCATTTCGGTGCAATGGATTGCACACCCGTGTTGCCCTGAGGAGCCACTCCCCCTGAAATAGGGATGCGAATCGGCCCGCCGGCCAATACATTGGATTCCGTTGTGTCGACCGATCCTCGAGCTCTGGGAGGGGATGGGATCCGCCGGCACTCACAGTCCCAACGACGTCCTTCTTGCGAAGGACTTGAAGCCCACCCTCGCGGTGGGTTTTTTTTGCCCGGACGCCGGCCCACGGCTGCGTCATCGCACACGGCCACGTTGTGCGCCCCCAACATCTGGATACAACTAGAAGCACAAGTTCTGGATCAAAGCCATAAATGATGGTGGATGCCATATCTGACTGCGGTTTCACGGAAACTCGCGTCACCCGAGTACCGCGACTTCACGCCGCGGCAAGCGGCGCAAGCCCCACCCGACCGGCTCCTCCAGAACAGCAGAGACATGACCCGCCTGCACGCGCGCCCGCACCTTCCCGACAACGAACAGGTGCGCCGCCACCTCGACTTCCAGGACACCCTGCCTGACGGCGCCCTGGAGGCGGCGCAGGCGCCGGCCGCCGGGCCGGCCGCGCCACGGCCGCGCACCGACCCCTACCAGCGCGTGCGCCTGCGCTCCTGGCCCGAGATGCGCGGGCTGGCCGGCACGACGCTGCCCACAGTGGCCCGCATCTGCGCACTCATCGCCCGCCGCCCGACCGCGGCCTACCTGGTGGCCGCGCGGCTGCACGAAGCCACCGACACGGTGCTGAGCCTGCTCGACGACTTGCGCGACAGCGGCCATGTGGACGCCGACGAGGGCGTCCTGTCGCTGCCGTTCGCGGTCGACGGCGAGTCCGGCAGGCCGGCGCGCGACCTCGGTGCGCGGCCGGGTGCCGCGGCGCTGGCCCGATGATCGGCACGCCCATGGGCAACCGATTCATGCTGCTGGGCGCCTTCGCCGTCGGCAAGACCACGGCCATCGAGGCGATGCAGGGCCGAAGGCTCGACGTCTCCGCCACGGGCGAGGCGGCCACGCCCACCGGGCCGGCGACCGACACCTACGCGGCGGAGCTCGACGCCGACACGCCGGTCGTGCTGGGCGAGCCCGCCCGCGGCACGCGCCTGGACCGGGCCTGGCGGACGCTGGTCGAGCAGTTCGACGGCGGCCTGCTGCTGATCAACCACAACACGGCCGACCGCACGAGCGAGCTCGAACGCTTCCTGGCGCGGCTGCGTGGCGCCAGGGAGCGCACGCGCCCGGTGGTCATCGGCGTCACCCACCTCGACCACCTGCCGCAACTGCCGCTGGCGGTCTACGAGCAGTACATCCTGGAGACCAACCACGGCTGCAACTGCCCGCGCTGCACGCCCCCGGTGCTGGGCCTGGACGCCCGCGTCGCCCACGACGTCCGCGCCGCCCTGGTGACGCTGGGCGCCGTGATCGAGATGGCCCAGCGCTACCCGCAGGCGGCGTGCCGGGCCTGAGGCCCCGCGCGCCGATCGCCCGCTCCGGCTCCGACACCATGCCCGGCCAACCCGACGCCCGCACCGCGACCCGGCCGCCCGCCGCCGCGCCCGCGCCGCCCGTGGCCCCGTGGGGCTTGATGCGCGGCTGCGCGCTGTTCGAGGGGCTGCCCCAGGCCTGCGCCGACCGCCTGATGGAGCTGGGCCGCAAGCGCCGCTTCCGGCGCGGCGCGGTGGTGCTGGAGCAGGGCTCGCTCGCCGGCAGCCTGCACGTCCTGCTCAGCGGCCGGGCCCAGGTACAGCGCACCGGCCCCGACGGCCGCACCGTCATCCTGCGGCTGCTGGGGCCCGGCGACCACTTCGGCGACTGCATGCCGATCGACGGCCTGCCGCAGCCGGCGACGATCCGCTGCACGACCCCCTGCGATTCGCTGGAGATCGGCATCGAGACGCTGGTGGAGCTGCTGCCGAGCTACCCCGACCTGTCGCTCGCGCTGATGCGCGGCCTGGTGGCCCGCCTGCGGCGCGCGCACCGCCTGATCGGCGCGCTGTCGTGCCGCACGGTCGCGGAGCGCATTCCGCTGGTGCTGGTGGACCTCGCCGAGATCGCGCCGGACGGCTCCTGGCGGCTGCCGACCGGGCTGTCGATCACCCAGCTCGCCGCCATGGTGGGAGCGACGCGCCAGACCGTGGCCCGCTGCCTGGCACGGATGAACCTCGCGCAGCTGCTGGCCCCCCGGCCCGAGGCGCCCGGTCCGCGGCGAGGCGCGCGAAGATATACACAAAGATCCGCAGGAACTGTACGCTCTGCGTTAGACTGAGTGGCATGACCACTCAACAAGTCCTCTTGCGAGACGCCATGCGGCGCCTCGACATGACCCGCGACGCCTTCGCGGACCGCATCGGCAGCCGTCGTCGCGCCCTCGACAGTTGGCTGCTGCCCGACGAATCGAATGAATTCCGGGCGATGCCCGAAGTGGTGCGGCGCTTCGTGCAGGAGATCCTGGCCCACGCCGCGCCGCCCGAGGAATCGTCGACGCAAAGCGTATATCCCGAAGCGACTTCGGCTGGGCCGTTGCGCCACGTGCTGTCGGTGGACCAGTTCACCCGCGACTCGGTGGAAGACCTGTTCCGGCTCGCCGACGTGATGCTGCCGATCGCGCGCCGGCGCAAGGTCACGCGCGTGCTCGACGGCGCGGTGCTGGCCAACCTGTTCTTCGAGGCCAGCACCCGCACGCGCGTCAGCTTCGGCGCGGCGTTCTGCCGGCTCGGCGGCTCGGTGTGCGACACCACCGGCTTCACGTTCTCGTCGATGGCCAAGGGCGAGTCGATCCACGACACCAGCCGCGTCATCAGCGGCTACGCCGACGCGATCGTGGTGCGCCATCCCGACCAGGGCGCGGTGGCCGAGTTCGCGCGCGCGACCAACGTGCCGGTGGTCAACGGCGGCGACGGCCCGGGCGAACATCCCACCCAGGCCCTGCTGGACCTGTACACGATCCAGCGCGAGTTCTCGCGCCTGGGCAAGCGCGTGGACGGCGCGCACATCGCCCTGGTGGGCGACCTGAAATACGGCCGCACGGTGCATTCGCTGATCAAGCTGCTGGCGCTGTACAAGGGCGTGCGCTTCACGCTCATCGCGCCGCCGTCGCTGGAGATGCCCTCGGCCATCGTCGACCGGGTCAGCCGCCACGGCAACGTCGTCGAGGTGCGCGATTCGCTGCTGGGCCTGGCCGACGCCGACATCGTCTACGCCACCCGCATCCAGAAGGAGCGATTCGCCGAAGAGTCCATCGAGGGCTACGGGGCCGCGTTCCAGATCGACCGCGCGCTCGTGGACCGCGTCTGTCGACCCGACGTCGTCGTGATGCACCCGCTGCCGCGCGACAGCCGGCCCGGCTCGCACGACCTGGCGGCCGACCTCGACGGCGATCCGCGGCTGGCGATCTTCCGCCAGACGGACAACGGCATCCCGATCCGTATGGCGCTGTTCGCCCGGTTGCTGAACGTGGACAAGCTGGTGCAGCGCTCGATGCGCGACGCGCAGTGGACGCCGCCGGCCTTCATCGGGCCGGAGGACAGCCCGTTCCACGGCCTGGACTGAACTCTCGACGCCTCACGCCTTCGCCAGCGGGAATCCGCCTTCGAGCGCCGTGCGCCAGTAGCCGATGAACGCCTGCACCGCGCGCGGCACCACCGGGCTGTAGGGTCGGATGGCGTACAGGTGCTCGCCGAAGGCGCCGACCGGCTTCCAGTGCGGCAGCACGAGCTGCAGCTTGCCGGATCGGACCGCGGCCTGGGCGCTGAAGTCGGGCAGCAGCGCGATGCCCAGGCCGGCGAGGGCGGCCTCGCGCAAGGCCTCGCTGTTGTTGGCCGCGAACACGCCGCGCACGCCGACGCTGACGCGGCCGCCATCGGCCACGGCGCGCCCGGTGCGGCCGGCGACGTCGGGCTCGAAACTCCAGGTGGGGGTGTCGCCGGGGCGCAGGTAGTGCAGGCAGTCGTGCGCGGCCAGGTCCTGCGGCGTCGCGGGCGCGCCGGCGCGGCGCAGGTACGCGCGCGAGGCCACCAGCCAGCTGCGCGTGGTGCACAGCGGCCAGGCGACGTGGGTGTCGGGTGGCGCGGCGGTGTGGCGCAGGGCGACGTCGAAGCCCTCCTGCGCCATCGCCACCAGCCGGTCCGACAGCTCGAGCTCCACGCGCACCTGCGGGTACGCGCGCAGGAAGCCGGCCAGGCGCGGCACGATCTGCTGGCGCCCGAGCGCCACCGGGGCGCTGACGCGCAGCACGCCGTGCGGCTCGCCCACGAGATCCTGCACGCCAGCGAAGCCCTGCTCGATCTGCGCGAACGCGCCGCGCGTGGCCTCCACCAGGCGCTCGCCGGCCTCGGTCAGCCGGACGCTGCGCGTGGTGCGGCGAACCAGCGGCACGCCGGCGGCGCGCTCGAGCTCGGCGATGCGCTGGCTCATCGCCGCCTTGCTCAGCCCGAGCCGCTGCGCGGCCGCGGTGAAGCTGCCTGCGCTCTGCAGCACGCCCAGGCCGTGCACGTGCGACCACAGCGATTCGATCTTGCGGGTGTCCATCCGTTGTTCTGATTTACCGGTAGCGCATTGTTCACCCAAACGAACAGTCAATCCAGCGCCGCGGTCTTCCGCGACCGGGGTCGAATGCCTAGACTCCAGGCTCAGGAACCCGTTCGCATCCAGGAGACCGCCATGTCCACGCCCGCCTTCACCTCCGCCACGCCCGTCGGCCACTTCATCGGCGGCGAGCACGTCGTGCCGCCGGACGCCCGCAGGCAATCGGTCTTCAACCCGGCCACCGGCGCCGTCACGCGCCAGCTCCACCTGGGCGCCGTGGCCGACGTCGAGGCCGCGGTGGCCGCCGCGAGCAAGGCGTTCGACGGCTGGTCCAACACGCCGCCGATCCGCCGCGCCCGCGTGCTCAACGCCTTCCTGGCACTGCTCAACGAGCACCGCGACCAGCTCGCCGCGATGATCACCGCCGAGCACGGCAAGGTGTTCTCCGACGCCCAGGGCGAGGTGATGCGCGGCATCGACGTGGTCGAGTTCGCCTGCGGCATCCCGCAGCTGCTCAAGGGCGACTACACCGACCAGGTATCCACCGGCATCGACAACTGGACGATGCGCCAGTCGCTGGGCGTGGTGGCCGGCGTCACCCCGTTCAACTTCCCGTTCATGGTGCCGTGCTGGATGTTCCCGGTGGCCATCGCCTGCGGCAACACGTTCATCCTCAAGCCCAGCGAGCGCGACCCGTCGCCCAGCCTGCTGATCGCCGAGTTGCTGCAGCGCGCGGGCCTGCCCGACGGCGTGTTCAACGTGGTGCAGGGCGACAAGACCGTGGTCGACGCGCTGCTGACGCACCCCGACGTGAAGGCGCTGTCGTTCGTCGGATCGACGCCGATCGCGCAGTACATCTACGAGACCGGCGCCCGCCACGGCAAGCGCGTGCAGGCGCTCGGCGGCGCGAAGAACCACATGGTGGTGATGCCCGACGCCGACATCGAGCAATCCATCGACGCGCTCGTCGGCGCCGCCTACGGCTCGGCCGGCGAACGCTGCATGGCGATCTCGGTGGCGGTGCTGGTGGGCGACGTGGCCGACCGCCTGCTGCCCCGGCTCGCCGAGCGCGCGAAGACGCTGGTCATCGACAACGGCATGAACCCGGCCGCCGAGATGGGTCCCGTCGTCACGAAGGAAGCGCTGCAGCGCATCGAGGGCTACATCGACCTGGGCGTGCAGGAAGGCGCCACGCTGCTGGCGGACGGCCGCGGCTGCAAGGTGTCCGGCCACGAGAACGGCTTCTTCACCGGCGGCACGCTGTTCGACCACGTCACGCCGGGCATGCGCATCTACAAGGAAGAGATCTTCGGGCCGGTGCTCGCCTGCGTGCGCGTGCCCGACTTCAAGTCCGCCGTCGACCTGGTCAACGCGCACGAGTATGGCAACGGCGTGGCCTGCTTCACCAGCGACGGCAACGTGGCGCGCGAGTTCGCGCGCCGCATCCAGGTGGGCATGGTGGGCATCAACGTGCCCATCCCGGTACCCATGGCCTGGCACGGCTTCGGCGGCTGGAAGAAGAGCCTGTTCGGCGACATGCACGCCTACGGCGAGGAAGGCGTGCGCTTCTACACGAAGCAGAAGAGCGTGATGCAGCGCTGGCCCGCATCGATCGGCAAGGGCGCCGAATTCGCCATGCCAACGGCAAAGTGACGCATCCGCCCGGCCGCGGTGTTAGAACGGCGGCATGGGCATTCCACGCGTTCTCCTGATCACCGGCGCCAGCCGCGGCATCGGCGCGGCCTGCGCGCTGCGGGCGGCCGAGGCCGGCTGGGACGTCGGCGTGCACTTCCACCGCGAGGCCGAGGCCGCGGAGCGGGTCGCAGAGCAGGTGCGCGCGCGCGGACGGCGCGCCTGCACCTTGCGGGCCGACGTGGCGCGCGAGGACGAGATCGAGGCCATGTTCCAGGCGCTCGACGGCGAACTCGGCCCGCTCGCCGGCCTGGTCAACAACGCCGGCATCGTCGACGTGGCGGCGCGGGTCGACGAGATGTCGGCGGCGCGCGTGGCCCGGCTGTTCGGCGTCAACGTGGTCGGCGCGTTCGTGTGCGCGCGCGAGGCCGTGCGCCGCATGAGCACGCGCCACGGCGGGCGCGGCGGGGTCGTCGTCAACGTGTCGTCGGCCGCCGCGCGGCTGGGCTCGCCCGGCATCTACGTCGACTACGCGGCCACCAAGGCGGCGCTCGACACCTTCACGCTGGGCCTCGCCCGCGAGGTGGCCACCGAGGGCATCCGCGTCAACGGCGTGCGCCCCGGCATCGTCGACACCGACATCCACGCCACCAGCGGCATGCTGCAGCGGGCGCAGGCGGCGGTCGCGCAGATCCCGCTCGGGCGCATGGGCAGCGCCGACGAGATCGCGCAGGCGATCGTCTTCCTGCTGTCGGACGCGGCCGGCTACGTGACGGGCGCGACGCTCGACGTGGCCGGCGGGCGCTGACGCACGCACCGCCGTTTCGAGCGCGAACCCCGGTATTGCCGGGCCTTACTGCGACTTCAGGGGGCGCTCCCCGTGAGATGCGTCACGTCGCCGGGTGCTTTGAGCACCGGATATAGGTCAGACCCTATCCGGGAACGTCCTTCATGCCTTACATAATCGCGCCAGTCGGTGGGCAAGGGACAAAACCATGAAGTTGATTCGCAGTGTTGCGGCCGTCATGGCCGCGTGGGCCCTGGGCCTGGGCTCGACCGCGGCACTCGCCGGGAGCCTCAACATCAATCTCGGCGCGGAAGACAACTCGCAACGCGAGGCCTTCAAGACGCTGGTGAGCGACTTCCGGGCCGCCAATCCCGACGTGGACGTGCACCTGACCATCCAGGACGTGCCCACCTACCGCAAGGCGCTGCCCGGCTCGCTGGACGCCGACAGCGCCCCCGACGTCTTCAACTGGTTCGCCGGCGACCAGATGCGATCGATGGCGCAGCGCGGCCAGCTCGACGACCTGAGCGACCTGTGGAAGGCCAACACCTGGTGGAACACGTTCCCCAGCGCGGCGATCACCGTGGGCGGCCGCCAGTACGCGCTGCCCTACCAGTACTACCCGTGGGGCCTGTTCACGCGCCGCGACGTGCTCGAGCGCGCCGGCATCCACGAACCCCCGCACGACCTGAGCGCGATCATGACGGCGTGCTCCAAGCTGCGCAAGGCCGGCTTCACGCCGATCGCGCTCGGCGCCAAGGATGGCTGGACGCTGGCCGCCTGGTTCGACTTCATCGACATGCGCGCCAACGGCTACGAGTACCACCAGCAACTGCTCGACGGCAAGGCCACCTACAACGACAGCAACGTTCGCCGCACGTTCGCGATGTGGAAGCAGCTGATCGACGCCAAGTGCTTCGACCCGAACGCCCTGGCCGTGGACGAGCACAACGCCGAGGCGCAGCTGTACGGCGGCCGCGCCGGCATGCTGCTGATGGGCACCGTGGCCAGCGCGAGCTTTCCCGAGGTCGTGCGCCCGGTGATCGACTACCAGCGCTTCCCGACCATCGACAGCGGCCAGGCCGCCGCCGAGGCCGCGCCCACCGACACGCTCCACGTGGCCGCGCGCGCCCGCAACAAGGCCGAGGCGCGCCGC
This sequence comes from uncultured Vitreoscilla sp., assembly GCA_964418745.1. Lineage (GTDB taxonomy): Bacteria > Pseudomonadota > Gammaproteobacteria > Burkholderiales > Burkholderiaceae_C > Scleromatobacter. Next base: position 22,181 of record CAYQMX010000009.1, on the reverse strand, counting down.
TTCCTGAAGTTCGCCAGCAGCAGCGCGGCCAACGCGAAGCTGGCCAAGTCGCTCGGCTCGTTCCCCACCAACAAGTTCGCGCCGGTCGCCGGCACGGTGCTGGACCTGGCCTCCTACAAGGTGCTGACCGACGCCAAGAACAACCTGGTGCAGGGCTTCGACCGCGACGTGCCGGCCGACATGGCCGCCGCCGGCATCAAGGGCTTCCAGGAGTTCTTCGCCAAGCCCGACCAGATGTACGCGGTGATGAACCGCCTCGACGCGACGCGCGGCACGGCCTACGCCGCGGTGGTCGAGCCGCCGGCCGCGGCGACGAAGAACCGCAAGAACTGAAGGCCGGGGCCCGACGGGCCCGCCTCGCTGCTGACACCACGTTGTCAGCAGCCCCCGCGCAGCATGGCGTCTCTTCCACACGAAAGGACTGCCATGCACCGCGACGCCATCCACTGGTTCGAGATCCCCGTCACCGACATCGACCGCGCCCAGCGCTTCTACGAGACGCTGCTGGCGCGATCGCTGCGCCGCGAGCAGATGGGGCCGCAGACGCTGGCGGTGTTCCCCTACGACGGCGGCATCGGCGGCGCACTGCTGAAGAGCGCCACCGCACCGGCGCCCGGCACCACGGGCACGCTGGTCTACCTCAACGCCAAGCCCTCGCTCGACGCCGTGCTGGCGCGCGCCGCCGAGCTCGGCGCCACCGTGCTGATGCCCCGGCTGGAACTGCCCAACGACATCGGGTTCATCGCGCAGATCGTCGACAGCGAGGGCAACCGCATCGGCCTGCACTCGCCCACCGCATGACGCCCCCGGCGACGCCGCGCCGGCGCGGCGGCCCGTAGACTCGCGCCATGCGCCGTGCCGACCGCCTGTTCCGAATCGTCCAGCTGCTGCGCGGCCGACGCCTGTCGACCGCCGCCTGGCTGGCCGCGAAGCTGGAGGTCTCGCCGCGCACGATCTACCGCGACGTGGCCGACCTGCAGGCGCAGGGCGTGCCGATCGACGGCGAGGCCGGCGTCGGCTACCGCCTGGTCGCGGGCTTCGACCTGCCGCCGCTGATGTTCACGACGCTGGAGGCCCAGGCCCTGGTCGCCGCCGTCCGGCTGGCGCAGAGCCGGCTGGACCGCTCGCTGGCGGTGGCGGCCGAGGACGCCCTGGTCAAGATCGTCGGCGTGCTGCCGCCCGCGGCGCGCGCGGCCGCCGAGGCGTTGCCGCTGTACGCCGCGCCCTGGGCCACCGACGTGGCCAGCGTCGAACGCCTGGGCCTGCTGCGCGACGCGGCTTCGGCGCGCCGGCGCATCCGCTTCGACTACGAGGACGCCAGCGGCGCGACCAGCACGCGCAGCGCGCGGCCGCTGGGCTGCTACCACTGGGAGTCGGTGTGGACGCTGGCCGCCTGGTGCGAACACCGCGCCGCGTTCCGCAGTTTCCGGGTCGACCGCATGCGCGCACTGCAGGTGCTGGCCGAAGGCTTCCGCGACGAGCCCGGGCGCACGCTGCCCGACTTCCTGCGCCATGTGAAGGCGCAGGGCAGGCCGGCGTTGCCGGGGCGCCCCGGCTAGGGGACCTGCCGCCTGCGGCCGCCCCGGCGCCCGATCCGTCAATGGGCTTGCATGCAAGAAGGGCAGGGCCGCTCGCCTAGACTCGCGCGATGCCCCTGACCCACCTGCTCCTGGCCCTGGCCGTCGTCGCCGTCTGGGGCACCAACTTCGTCGTCATCCGCCTGGGACTGGACGCCTTCGCGCCCTACACCTTCGCGGCGCTGCGCTACACCTTCTCGTTCCTGCCGTTCATCTTCTTCGTGCCGCGGCCGGCGATGAGCTGGGGCAAGCTGGCGGCGTTCGGCGCGCTCATCGGCGTCGGCCAGTTCGGGCTGCTGTTCTGGGCGATGCGCGCGGACATCTCGCCGGGCCTGGCGTCGCTGGTGATCCAGTCGCAGGTGTTCTTCACGATCGGGCTGTCCGCGCTGATCTACCGCGACCGCCTGAAGATCCTGCAGTGGCCGGCGTTCGCGCTGGCGGTGGGCGGGCTGGCGATCGTCGCGTCGCACGTGTCGACGCAGGCCGGCGTGACCGCGTTCGGCGTCGTGCTGGTGATCGGCGCGGCCATGGCGTGGGCGGTCTGCAACCTGATCGCGCGGGCGGCCGGCCGCGTCGACGCACTCGGCTTCATGGTCTGGTCCAGCCCCTTCGCCGCCGTGCCGCTGTGGCTCATTGCGCTGCTGCAGAACGGCCCGCAGCCGGTCGCCGATTCGCTGGCCCACGCCGGCCTCGTGGCCTGGCTGGCGGTCGCCTGGCAGGCGGTCGGCAACACGCTGTTCGGCTACGGCGTCTGGAACTGGCTGCTGGCGCGCCACAACCCGTCCACCGTCGCGCCGACGGCGCTGCTGGTGCCCGTGTTCGGCATGACGGCCTCGGCGCTCGCGCTGCACGAAGGGCTGCCGCCGTGGAAGCTCGGCGCCGCCGCGCTGGTGATGGGCGGGCTGGGGCTGAACCTGCTGGCGACGCGGCGCCGCACCTAGGAAACCGCGGCGGCGGCGCCTGCCGCGCCGGGTCAGGCGATCGCCACCTTCAGCCGGGCCGCCCAGTGGCGCGTCAACGGCGTCACCGGCTTGGCCAGGCAGCGTTCGTTGAGCAGGGCGCGGCCGATGTGGGGCACGCCGCTGGCCGCGGCGCAGCGCATCAGCGTCTGCGCGACCAGGTCGCGCCGCACGTGGCTGCCGCCCAGGCGCGCCGCCGACTCGTGCACGAGGTACAGGCCGCGCACGGCGGCGTCGTGCTCGCCGCGCTCGGCGGCCAGCAGCGCGCGCATCAGGGGCAGGCCGAGGTCGCGCGCGACGGCGTGGTTGCTGCGCGCACCTTCCTCGGCGCGCATGACGCGCTCGGCGCAGCGCGCGACCCAGCCCTCGGCCTGCGCGCGCTCGCCGGCGCCCAGCATGGCGAGCACCACGTGCCAGTCGGTGAACGCGTGCACGCCGGCCTGCGCGGGGTCGGGCATCCAGCGGTGCAGCAGGTCCTTGAACAGCGCGTCCACCTCGACGTCCATCAGGCGCAGGCGCCAGTAGAGCGCGGCCGCGTCGATGCACTGCAGGCCGTGCGTCAGCGCCGCGCCGGACAGGTGGGTGTCGACCAGGCGCAGCGCCCCGTTCACGTCGAGCGCCTCCAGGCGGAACAGCGCCAGGTGCCACCACAGGTGGCTCGCGAAGCGCGTGCCGTCCGTCCACCCGGCCTGCTGCTGGCGCAGCCAGATCGCACCGTCGTCGAAGCGGCCCTGCATCTCCATCGCATGCGTGACCGCGTGCACCGCCCACGGCACGCGCGCCGGCGTGGCCGGGTCGGGCTGGTGCTCCTGGGCCAGTGCGAGGGCGCGGCGACCGAGCTCCTCGGCCAGCGTCAGCTGGTGGCACTCGGCCAGCCCGAACGCGTACAGACCCAGCACGCAGGGAAACAGCGGGTCGGCATCGTCCCATTCGGGCAGGGCGCGCGCCGGGCGCAGCCGCATGCCGGTCGAGTCGCCGCGCGCGTGATCCCACTGGTGCGCCCAGTGCAGCGCCAGGGCGTCGCGCGGGTGCTCCAGCAGCAGGTCGTCCCACAGGCGCAGCGCCGCCGCGACGCGGCCCTCCTGCAGGCGGGTCAGCGCCTGCAGGTGCGTCCGCTCGCGCGCGGTCGCGCGGGACGCGAGGGCGGCCGCGCGGGCGATCAGGTCGCGCGCGGCCACGCGATCGTCGGGCTGGTTCAGGCCCAGCCGGAAGCCGGCATCGAGCAGCAGCGGCAGCATCCAGCCGCCATCGGCCTCGCGCGCGGCCTGCAAGGCCAGGCGCGGGCTGTCGGCGAAGGTCATCAGCTGCCGCAAGGCCTCGTCGGCACTGTCGGCGGCGGCGCGCGACGCCGTTCCCAGGCGCAGTCCGCGCGAGTCCCGCAAGGTCTCGGCAGACGCGCTCGTCATGCGAAGGCCGCTCCGCGAACACCGCACCGCCACGCGGAAGCGTACGGGCGAGGGGTCGTGGCGGGGGGTGGCATGCCTAGTCCTGGAGGCTCAGGCCTTCCGGAAGGCCGAGGTGCAGGTTCATGGTCTGCACCGCGGCGCCCGAGGCGCCCTTGCCCAGGTTGTCGATGCGCGCCATCAGCAGCACCTGCTCCGCGTTGCCGAACACGAACAGGTCGGCGCGCTGGGTGTCGTTGCAAGCCTGGACGTCGAACGAGCCTTCGGCCAGCACGGCCGGATCGGCCAGCGGCTTCACGTTGATGAACGGCTCGCCGGCGTAGCGGTCGGCCAGCGCGGCATGCACCCGCGCGGCGTCGGTGCCGGCGGCCAGCTGGCCGACATGGAACGGGATGCTCACCGTCAGGCCCTTGTAGAAGTTGCCGACGATGGGCATGAACACCGGCGCGCGCGCCAGCCCCGTGCACGTCTTCATCTCCGGGATGTGCTTGTGCGCGAGGCCCAGCGCGTACGGGCGCGGCGCGCTGAGCGCGGCGTCGATCTGGCGCTCGCCGTCCATCTGGCGCGCGTGCCAGGCCTGGTACTGCTCGATCATCTTCTTGCCGCCGCCCGAATAGCCGGTGATCGACGTGGCAGTGACACTGGCGTCGGGCGCCACCAGGCCGGCGTCGACCAGCGGCCGCATCAGCAGGATGAACGCGGTGGCGTGGCAGCCGGGGTTGGCGATGCGCTTGGCGGCGCGCAGCGCCTCGCGCTGGCCGGGCGCCAGCTCGGGCAGGCCGTAGACCCAGCTCGGGTCGGTGCGGTGCGCGGTGCTGGCGTCGATCAGGCAGGTGCGCGGGTTGGTGACCATCTTCGCCGCGGCGCGCGCGGCGTCGTCGGGCAGGCACAGGAAGGCGACGTCGGCGGCGTTGAGCAGGCGCGCGCGCTCGGCCTCGTCCTTGCGCAGCTCGGGCGCGATGCGCAGCAGCTCGACGTCGGGACGGGCGGCGAGCATCTCGTGGATGCGCAGGCCGGTGGTGCCTTCCTGGCCATCGACGTAGACGAGGAACTTCTTCGGGGCGGTGCTCATGTCGGGATTCTCCGGGCGCCGCGGGGCCCGGTCGCCCGGTCACGGCAAAATCGTTCTCTGCCGCGTGCGGGTCGTCGCGCGCAGCCATTCTCGGACTCGAAGCATAAGGCAATGACATTACAGGATCCCTGCCGCGCGCAATACGCCGGCCTGCACGTGCTGGTGCTGCCGGGCTGGCAGAACTCCGGGCCGCGCCATTGGCAGAGTCGCTGGGAGGCGCTGTACGGCGACGTGCGCGTCGAGCAGAGCGACTGGATGCACCCGCTGCGCGGCGACTGGATGATGCGGCTGGACGAGGCGATCGGCGAGCTCGAGGCGGTGGAGGACGCGCCGGCGGTGGCGCTGGTGGCGCACAGCCTGGGCTGCCAGCTGGTGGCCGCCTGGGCCGCCCATTCGCGCAAGACGGCCCGGGTGCGCGCCGCGCTGCTGGTGGCGCCGCCCGACGTCGAACGCGACGAGTTCCGCGCCGCGCTGCACTCGTTCACACCCATCGTGCGCCGGCCGCTGCCGTTCCCGGCGCTGGCCGTCATCAGCGCCGACGACCCGTTCTGCGACCCGGCGCGGGCCCGCGCGATGGCCGCCGACTGGGGCTGCGCCGCCGTGGACGCCGGCCCGCGCGGCCATCTCAACAGCGACTCCGGGCTCGGCGACTGGCCCGAGGGGCGGCGATTGCTGGCCGATCTGCTGCGCAATTGAGCAGCGACGCGCAGGACACGGCGGCTTTCTAGCCGACAATCGCGGCATGGTCACGAAAAAACCCAAAGGCTTGGGCATGGGGCTGGAAGCCCTGCTCGGCCCCAAGATCGACGAGACGCCGGCGCCCGCGGGCGGCCCGACGCAGCCCACCTCGCTGAAGCTCACGCAGATGCAGGCCGGCAAGTATCAGCCGCGCACCCGCATGGACGAGGGCTCGCTGTACGAGCTGGCGGAGAGCATCCGCAGCCAGGGCATCATGCAGCCGATCCTGGTGCGCCCGCTCGAGGGCGCGGGCGCGAAGGCGCAGCGCTACGAGATCATCGCCGGCGAGCGCCGCTACCGCGCCGCGCGCCTGGCCGGCCTCGACGAAGTGCCGGTGCTCGTGCGCGAGGTGCCCGACGAATCGGCCGCCGTGATGGCGCTGATCGAGAACATCCAGCGCGAGGACCTGAATCCGCTCGAGGAGGCGCAGGGCCTGAAGCGCCTCGTCGACGAATTCGGCATGACGCACGAGCTCGCCGCGCAGGCCGTCGGCCGCTCGCGCAGCGCCGCCAGCAACCTGCTGCGCCTGCTCAACCTGGCCGCGCCGGTGCAGCAGCTGCTGATGGCGGGCGACCTGGACATGGGCCATGCGCGCGCGCTGCTGACGCTGGAGCCGGCGCAGCAGATCCTCAACGCGACGGAGATCGTCGCCAAGAAGATGTCGGTGCGCGACGCCGAGAAGCTGGTCGCGCGCAGCCAGGTCAACGGGCGCCAGACGCCGCTGCTGCGCGTGAAGAAGGAAAAGCGCGGCGACATCGCGCGCCTGGAAGAGCAGCTGGCCGACAAGCTGGCGGCCGTCGTCGAGATCCGCATGCTCAAGAAGACGCGCCACGGCGAGTCCGGCGAGATCGCGATCTCGTTCGGGTCGAACGACGAACTCGGCGGCCTGCTCGAGCGGCTGGGCCTGGCCGAAGAGTGAGCGCGGGACGGCCGGCCTGCGCCGGCGCGCCTGCGCCTCAGGGCAGGTTGCTGGTGGCGCGCGCCAGCGAACCCGCGACGCCGGGCGTGAACTGCCAGGCATCGCGGCGATCGGTCTCGCCGTCGCCGAAGCCGCCCGGCGTGGCCAGCAGCGACTGGCCGCCCAGCGAGGTCGCCACGCCGACGAGGGCGTCGCCGCGCACCCACGGCGCGCTGGCCGCCAGCGTCCCGATGGTCGTGGCGGCACCGGCCAGCGACAGCTGCGTCAACGCGCCGGCCACGCAGTAGCCGGTGGTGCCGGCCACGCAGGACAGCAACGCCACCGGTGCGCCCGGCTGGTCCAGCCGGGCGCTCGCGCTGCGCACGACACCCACCGCCTGCGCGCCCAGCGTGGTGCGGGTGCCGTTGTCGCCGCTGGCCAGGACGAAGGCCGGGCCCTGTTCCACCGTGCCCGTGATGACCAGCCCCTGGTCGGAGGCGGCCAGCAGCTGCAGCGTGGTGGCGGCGTCTTCGAGCAGCGTGAGCTTGCCGTCGGACTTGCGCAGCGTCTCGAGCTGGTTGCGCACCTGCGTCGCGCTGATGCCGTTGGGCTCGACGCCGGCCACGTAGGCGCCCGCGTCGACCAGCGACGTGGGCGCCGTGCTGAACGACCCGATGGCGTGCACGCTGCCGCCGGCCACCGAATACAGCGCGGCGCCGTCGACGAAGAACAGCGACTGCGCGTCGGCCGTCGGCCCCGACTGCGAGAACCCGGTGAACGCGAGGAGGTTGGCGGCGTCCACCGAGACGCCGGCGGCGCTCCAGGCCAGCTTGCGCAGCTGGTTGTCGATGCGCAGGTAGCCCAGGCCCGCCTGGCCCGGATCGACGCCGATCCAGCCGTCGGTGGCCACCATGGCGGCGACGGCCGGCACCGACACCGGCGTGAACGAGGTGTCGACGACCTCGTAGGTGGTGGGCGTCACGTGGTTTCCGGAATGTGCGCCCAGCGAAGCGAAGAAGTACTGCGGAAAGCCGGTGGCGAGGTCGCGCAGCGGCGCCAGGATCTGCTCGATGGACGCCGGTGCATCGGTGGCGCCCATCGTCGAGCGGATCGCCCAGTGGTGGGCGCCGCCCTGCGCGTCGACCCAGGCATCGTCGCCCGCGGCGTTCATCGGCGTGGCGCTGGTGGGCTGGAACACGTCGACCGCGCTCGACAGTTGCACCGGTGCGTGGGAATGGCCGCCGCGCAGGTCGATCGAGTACAGCTTGCCGTCGTTGTCGTAGAACACCTTGGCGTGGGCGAGGGTCGTGCGCGTGTGGCTGGCGGCGTCGTACGTGGTGGCGTCCGAGAACACCAGGTGCGAGCCGGTCCAGACGATGCCGTTGCTCTGCACCAGCGCGACATCCTGCACGGCCACCGCCGGCCGGGCGGGATCCCACACGTGCACGGACTGCTTGAACGGACCCGCCGCCACGAACTCGGCCAGCAGATAGGGCGACTCCGTCGGCGGCGTGACGCCGCCACCGCCGCCGCCCGGCGACGACCCGCCGCCGCCGCAGCCGGCCAGGGCGAGTGCGGACGTCGCGCAGGCAAACGCATGCTTCAGGAGGCGCGCGCGCCTCGCGGTTCGAACCATCGGTTGACTCCCACAAAGGGCCTGGATGCCGGCGCCGGCCCCGCGAGGCCGCGCCGCCGTTCCGATACGCGACAAGGGTGTCGCCGCGCCCGCGCGGCCGACACGGGGCTGGTGGGCGGGTCATTCCGCCCGCGCGTGGAAAGAATCCTACAAGCGAGTTGAAATGTAGGTCGAGAAAGGACAAGATGAAACCGGAACAACACCCTATTCGACGCATCGCCGCGCACAAAACCGTCGCACGCTGTAACCTACGGATTCAGGGATGATTCATCGTCCCTCGCCCCGCTGAACGGACTGCTCTGATGGCGCCTTGACTCTCCGATACGTACTTCCCGCAAGAACGTTTCGGCCTGACCCGGACTCCATCAAAACATTCCAGACGCATGCGCCTGACCCGACCCGAGCCTGGTCGTGTCCGGTGCCTGCAGTGTCACTCAGCCCGGAGGTTTGTCATGGACGTGATCAGCCAGTTCGCAGCACGCTACGAACGTACCCGCGAGGAAGAACTCTCGCTCGAAGAGTACCTGGCGGAATGCAAGCGCAACCCCCTGGCGTATGCCACGGCGCCGGAGCGCATGCTCAAGGCCATCGGCGAGCCCCAGTCGATCGACACGCGCAACGATCCGCGCATGTCGCGGCTGTTCGCCAACAAGGTCATCAAGATCTATCCCGCCTTCGCCGAGTTCTACGGCATGGAGGACGCGATCGAGCAGGTCGTCTCGTACTTCCGCCACGCCGCACAGGGTCTGGAGGAAAAGAAGCAGATCCTCTACCTGCTGGGCCCGGTGGGCGGCGGCAAGAGCTCGATCGCCGAGCGGCTGAAGGCGCTGATGGAGCAGGTGCCGTTCTACGCGATCAAGGATTCGCCGGTCAACGAGTCGCCGCTGGGGCTGTTCAACGCGGCCGAGGACGGCGGCATCCTGGAGAGCGAGTACGGGATCCCGCGGCGCTACCTCAACCGCATCATGTCGCCGTGGGCGGTCAAGCGGCTCGAGGAGTTCGGCGGCGACATCCGCAAGTTCAAGGTGGTCAAGCGCCGTCCGTCCATCCTCAAGCAGGTGGGCATCAGCAAGACGGAGCCGGGCGACGAGAACAACCAGGACATCTCGTCGCTGGTGGGCAAGGTCGACATCCGCAAGCTCGAGAGCTTCGCGCAGGACGACCCGGACGCCTACAGCTACTCCGGCGGCCTGTGCCTGGCCAACCAGGGCCTGCTCGAGTTCGTGGAGATGTTCAAGGCGCCCATCAAGGTGCTGCACCCGCTGCTCACGGCCACCCAGGAAGGCAACTTCAAGGGCACCGAGGGCTTCGGCGCCATCCCGTTCGACGGCATCGTGCTGGCCCACTCCAACGAGAGCGAGTGGAAGACCTTCCGCAACAACAAGAACAACGAGGCCTTCCTCGACCGGATCTACATCGTCAAGGTGCCGTACTGCCTGCGCGTGAGCGAAGAGGTCAAGATCTACGAGAAGCTCATCCGCGGCTCGTCGCTGGCCGAGGCCACCTGCGCCCCGGGTACGCTCAAGATGATGGCCCAGTTCGCCATGCTCACGCGGCTGAAGGAGCCCGAGAACTCGTCGCTGTACTCGAAGATGCAGATCTACGACGGCGAGAACCTGAAGGACACCGACCCGCGCGCCAAGAGCTACCAGGAGTACCGCGACTACGCCGGCGTCGACGAGGGCATGAGCGGCATCTCCACGCGCTTCGCCTACAAGATCCTGTCCAAGGTGTTCAACTTCGACAGCCAGGAAGTGGCCGCCAACCCGGTGCACCTGATGTACGTGCTCGAACAGCAGATCGAGCGCGAGCAGTTCCCGGCCGAGACCGAGCAGAAGTACGTCTCGTTCATCAAGGAGAACCTGGCACCGCGCTACGCCGAGTTCATCGGCAAGGAGATCCAGACCGCCTACCTCGAGAGCTACTCCGAGTACGGCCAGAACATCTTCGACCGCTACGTCACCTACGCCGACTACTGGATCCAGGACCAGGAGTACCGCGACACCGACACCGGCGAGGTGTTCGACCGTGGCGCCCTCAACGGCGAGCTCGAGAAGATCGAGAAGCCGGCGGGCATCTCCAACCCGAAGGACTTCCGCAACGAGATCGTCAACTTCGTCCTGCGCGCCCGCGCGCAGAACGCGGGCAAGAACCCGCTGTGGACGAGCTACGAGAAGCTGCGCGTGGTCATCGAGAAGAAGATGTTCTCCAACACCGAGGAGCTGCTGCCGGTCATCAGCTTCAACGCCAAGGCCAGCGCCGACGAGGCCCGCAAGCACGAGGACTTCGTCAACCGCATGGTGCAGAAGGGCTACACGCCCAAGCAGGTGCGCCTGCTGTGCGAGTGGTACCTCCGCGTGAGGAAGAGTTCCTGAAGCTGCCACGTCGTGGCACATCGAGCAACGCCGATCACTCAACACGAGAGGCCCACGATGCCGGCGCTGCCGCCCGCAAGCTCCGCAAGAAGTTCAAGGGAGCGCTGGAACCGGCTCTGCCGGGCCAGTCGCGGAGCACCCCCTCGGGGGGCAGCAAGCGCCAGCGAGCGTGGGGGCTAACATTTCTATGCTTCAGCAGATCATCGATCGACGGCTGTCCGGCAAGAACAAGTCGGTCGGCAACCGCGAGCGCTTCCTGCGCCGCCACAAGACGCAGATCCGCGAGGCGGTGCGGCGGGCGGTCGACGGCCGCGGCATCCGCGACCTCGAGCAGGGCGAGGATGTGCACATCCCCAAGCGCGACCTGAGCCAGCCGGTCTTCGGACACGGCCAGGGCGGCAAGCGGGAAGCCGTCCACCCGGGCAACAGCGAGTACATGACCGGCGATCGCGTCAAGCGGCCCGACGGCGGCGGCGGGAGCGGCAGCGGCAGCGGCCAGGCGAGCGACTCCGGCGAGGGCGAGGACGATTTCGTCTTCCACCTCACCAAGGAAGAGTTCATGCAGGCGTTCTTCGACGACCTGGCGTTGCCGAACCTCACCCGCACCCAGCTCGCCGAGATCCCCGAATACAAGTCGCATCGCGCCGGTTTCGTCAACGACGGCACGCCCAGCAACCTGAGCATCGTGCGTTCGATGCGCGGCGCGCTCGGCCGGCGCATCGCGCTCAGCGCCGACAGCCGCCAGGAGCTGCGCGAGGCCGAGGCCACGCTGGCGCTGCTCGACGAACAGGGCGCGCAGGACGCCGTCTCGCTCAAGCAGAAGGCCGAGCTGCTCGAGCGTATCAAGTACCTGAAGGGCCACATCGCCCGCGTGCCCTTCCTCGATCCGCTGGACCTGAAGTTCCGCAACCGGGTCAAGGTGGCGGTGCCGTCCACCCGCGCCGTGATGTTCTGCGTGATGGACGTCTCGGGCTCGATGGACGAGTCGCGCAAGGACCTGGCCAAGCGCTTCTTCATCCTGCTGTACCTGTTCCTGACCCGCCACTACGACAAGATCGAGGTGGTCTTCATCCGCCACCACACGCAGGCGGCGGAGGTCGACGAGCAGAACTTCTTCCACGCCACCGAGACCGGCGGCACGGTGGTCTCCAGCGCCCTGGTGCTGATGGACGAGATCATCCGCGCGCGCTACCCGGCCGACCAGTGGAACATCTACGGCGCGCAGGCCAGCGACGGCGACAACTGGCACCACGACAGCGGCCGCTGCCGCGAGTTGCTGGTCGACAAGATCCTGCCCAAGTGCCGCTATTTCGCCTACGTGCAGGTGGCCGAGCCCGAGCAGAACCTGTGGGAGGAATACCAGCGCATCGTCGGCGAAGTGCCGCACTTCGCGATGCGCAAGGCGATCGAGGCCTCGCAGATCTACCCGGTGTTCCGGGACCTGTTCCGCAAGGAAGGAGCGCCGGCGACATGAGCTTTCTCGAGAACCGCCGCGCGGTCGGCCGCAATGCGAGTGCCGACGAGTACGGGGGCCGGCGACGCCAGGGCCCGCCGGTCGACATCGAACCGCTGCGCGAGCGGCCTTCGCAGCCCTTGCCCTCGCCCAGCGACTGGACGTTCGACACCATCGAGCAGTACCACGACGTCATCCGCGCCACGGCGCAGCGCTTCGGCCTGGACACCTACCCGAACCAGCTCGAGATCATCACCTCCGAGCAGATGATGGACGCCTACGCCAGCGTGGGCATGCCGGTGAACTACCGCCACTGGAGCTACGGCAAGGAGTTCATCGCCACCGAGAAGAACTACAAGCGCGGCCAGATGGGCCTGGCCTACGAGATCGTCATCAACTCCGACCCGTGCATCTCCTACCTGATGGAGGAGAACACGATGGCGATGCAGGCGCTGGTCATCGCCCACGCGGCCTACGGCCACAACAGCTTCTTCAAGGGCAACTACCTGTTCCGGATGTGGACGGACGCGTCGTCGATCATCGACTACCTCGTCTACTCGAAGAACTACGTGGCCGAGTGCGAGGAACGCCACGGGCTGGAGGCCGTCGAGGAACTGCTCGACTCCTGCCACGCGCTGATGAACCACGGCGTCGACCGCTACCGCCGGCCGAGCAAGCTCTCGCTGGCCCAGGAGCAGGCGGCGCGCGCCGACCGCGAGGCCTACGCGCAGCTGCAGGTCAACGACCTGTGGCGCACGCTGCCGCGCAAGGCCGCCAGCGACGACCCGGCCGCGTCCGAGCGCCGCTTCCCGGCCGAGCCGCAGGAAAACCTGCTGTACTTCATCGAGAAGAACGCCCCGCTGCTCGAGCCCTGGCAACGCGAGATCGTGCGCATCGTGCGCAAGATCGCGCAGTACTTCTACCCGCAGCGCCAGACCCAGGTGATGAACGAGGGCTGGGCCACGTTCTGGCACCACCGGCTGCTCAACCAGATGTACGACGACGGCTACCTGGCCGACGGGATGATGATCGAGTGGCTGAAGTCGCACACCAACGTCGTGGCGCAGCCGCCGGTCACCTCGCGCAACTACTCGGGCATCAACCCGTACGCGCTCGGCTTCGCGATGTACACCGACATCAAGCGTATCTGCGAGAACCCGACCGAGGAAGATCGCCTGTGGTTCCCCGACTTCGCCGGCACGCCGTGGCTGCCCACGCTGGACCACGCGATGCGCAACTTCAAGGACGAGAGCTTCATCGGCCAGTACCTGTCGCCCAAGCTGATGCGCGACTTCCGCCTGTTCGCGATCGTCGACGACGACAAGGAGAGCGAGCTCGAGATCTCGGCCATCCACGACGAGAACGGCTACCGGCGCTTGCGCGAGTCGCTGTCGCGCCAGTACGACCTCGGCTCGCGCGAGCCCAACATCCAGGTGTGGAACGTGAACCTGCGCGGCGACCGCTCGCTGACGCTGCGCCACACGCAGCACAACGACCGGCCCCTGCACGACACCTCGCAGGAGGTGCTCAAGCACGTCGCCCGCCTGTGGGGCTTCGACGTGCACCTGGAGAGCGTCAACGGCAAGGGCGACATGACCAAGCGCTGGTCGGTGGCGCCGACGAAGACCTGAGGTCGGCGACCGTCGACATCGCGTTCGCCACGCCGCCCGCGACGGCGCGCGCGGCGGCTACCGGCCGAAGATCTTGCCGGGATTCATGATGTCGTGCGGATCGAGCGCCTGCTTGATCAGGCGCATCATCGCCACCGCGCCGGCGCCGGCCTCGTCGACCAGGAAGCCCTGCTTGTGCAGGCCGATGCCGTGCTCGCCGGTGCAGGTGCCGCCGACGGCGATCGCGCGCTGCACCAGCTGGTGGTTGAGGCGCTCGGCCAGTGCGCGATCCGCGGGCACGTCCGGATCGATCAGGTAGGCCACGTGGAAGTTGCCGTCGCCCACGTGGCCGACGAGGAAGTGCGGGATGCCGGCGGCCACGGCCTCGGCCAGGGCCTGCGTCACGGCGTCGGCCAGCGCGGAGATCGGCACGCAGCAGTCGGTGGTCACGGCGCGGCAGCCGGGGCGCAGCTGCAGCCCGGACAGGTAGGCGTGGTGTCGCGCCGTCCACAGGCGGGTGCGTTCCTCGGGCGTCGTCGCCCACTGGAACGCGGTGCCGCCGCGCTCGGCCGCCAGCTCCTGGACGGTGGCCGCCTGCTCGGCGACGCCGGAGGCACTGCCGTGGAACTCCATCAGCAGCATCGGCTTCTCGACGAGGCCCAGCTTGTCGTGCGCGTTGACGGCGATGACGGCGTTGGCGTCGAGCAGCTCGCAGCGCGCGATCGGCACGCCCATCTGGATGATGGCGATGACCGTGTCGACCGCCGCCGTGGCGTCGTCGAACGAGCAGACGGCCGCGGCCACGCTCTCGGGCAGCGGATGCAGCTTCAGCGTGACCTCGGTGATCACGCCCAGCGTGCCTTCGCTGCCCACCATCAGGCGGGTGAGGTCGTAGCCGGCGCTGGACTTGCGCGCCCGCGTGCCGGTGCGAATGACCTCGCCGCTGGCGGTCACCACGGTCAGCGCCAGCACGTTCTCGCGCATCGTGCCGTAGCGCACGGCGTTCGTGCCCGACGCCCGCGTGGCCGCCATGCCGCCCAGCGTGGCGTCGGCGCCGGGGTCGATGGGGAAGAACAGCCCCGAATCCCTGATCTCGCGGTTGAGCTGCAGGCGCGTGACGCCGGCCTGCACGGTCACGGTCAGGTCGTCGGCGTCCAGCCGCAGCAGGCGGTCCATGCGCGACACGTCGACGCTGACGCCGCCCTGCACGGCCAGCAGGTGGCCCTCCAGCGACGAGCCGGCGCCGTAGGGGATCACCGGCACGCGGTGCGCGGCCGCGCTGGCGACGACGAAGGCCACCTCCTCGGTGCTCTCGCAGAACACCACGGCCTCGGGCGGCGGCACGTCGAACGGCGATTCGTCGCGGCCATGCTGTTCGCGCACCGCCAGCGCGGTGACGAAGCGCTCGCCGAAGCGCGCGCGCAAGGCGTCGTGCATCGCCTGCGGCATCGGGCGCGGCAGGAGGTTCGGCGAGAAGTCGACGGCGGTGTTCATGGCGGCGCGGAAGTGGGCGACTGGAGTCTACGCCGCGACCCCGGCCCTGGCGACGCCCGGGTCGGCCGGGCGCGGCCGGCGGGTCGACCTACACTTGCGCGCATGGCCAATCGACTTTCCCAGATCGCGACCCGCACCGGCGACGACGGCAGCACCGGACTCGGCGACGGCACGCGCGTGTCCAAGAGCCATGGCCGCATCGGCGCCATGGGCGACGTGGACGAACTCAACTCGCACCTGGGCGTGCTGCTCGCCGAGCCGCTGCCCGACGACGTGCGCGCCCTGCTGGTGACGATCCAGCACGAGCTGTTCAACCTCGGCGGCGAGCTCTCCATCCCCGGCTACACGCTGCTCAAGGACGACGCCGTCGCCGCGCTGGACGCCGCGCTGGCGCACTACAACGCCGCGCTGCCGCGGCTGGCGGAGTTCATCCTGCCCGCGGGCACGCGCAGCGCGGCGCTCGCGCACGTGGCGCGCGCGGTGACGCGGCGCGCGGAGCGGGCGGTGGTGACGCTGGCGGCCGCCGAGGCCATCAACGCGGCGCCGCGGCTGTTCCTGAACCGCCTGTCCGACCTGCTGTTCGTGCTGGCGCGCGTGCTCAACCGCGCCAACCTCGACGGGCTGGGCGGCGACGACGTCTACTGGCAGAGCGCCAAGCTGGCGCGCCACCAGGACCCCGACGTCAACTAGCCTTGCGACGCGCGATCACTGCGTCGCGCAGCACGTCCAGCACGGTGATCGAGTCGTCCCAGCCGATGCAGCCGTCGGTGATGCTCTTGCCGTACTCGAGCGCGGCCGGATCGTCCTTGCCCGGGGTGAACTTCTGCGCACCGGCGTGGAGGTGGCTCTCCACCATCACGCCGAAGATGCAGCGGTTGCCCGCGGCCACCTGGTCGGCCACGTCGCGCGCGACGGCCACCTGGCGTTCGTACTTCTTCTCGCTGTTGGCGTGGCTGAAGTCCACCATCACCTTGCAGCCCAGCCTGGCCGACTCCAACTCCGCACACGCGGCCTTGACGCTGGCCGCGTCGTAGTTGGGCGCCTTGCCGCCGCGCAGGATCACGTGGCAATCCTTGTTGCCCTTGGTCTCGACGATGGCGACCTGGCCGTTCTTGTGCACCGACAGGAAGTGGTGCGGGCGCGCGGCGGCCTGGATCGCGTCGATGGCGATCTTGAGGTTGCCGTCGGTGCCGTTCTTGAAGCCCACCGGCGCCGACAGGCCCGAGGCCAGCTCGCGGTGCACCTGGCTCTCCGTGGTGCGCGCGCCGATCGCGCCCCAGCTGATCAGGTCGCCGATGTACTGCGGCGAGATCGTGTCGAGGAACTCGCCGGCGGCAGGCACGCCCAGGCGGTTGATGTCGACCAGCAGCTGGCGCGCGATGCGCAGGCCCTCGTGGATGCGGTAGCTTTCGTCCAGGTACGGGTCGTTGATCAGGCCCTTCCAGCCGACCGTGGTGCGCGGCTTCTCGAAGTACACGCGCATGACGATCTCCAGCGTGTCGGCGTACTTCTCGCGCTCGACCTTCAGCCGGCGCGCGTACTCCAGCGCGGCGGCCGGGTCGTGGATGGAGCACGGGCCGATCACCACCAGCAGCCGGTCGTCCTGGCTGGCCAGCATGTTGCGCACGGCACTGCGCGTGTGGCCGATCAGCGCCTCCACCGGCGTGCCGGCGATGGGGAAGAAGCGGATCAGGTGCTCGGGCGGCGGCAGCGGCGTGACGTCGCGGATGCGCTGGTCGTCAGTGTCGCTGGTGCGTTCACTCAGCGAGAGCGTGTGGCGCCCTTCGGTCGGCTGCTTGGGGTGGGTCATCGGGGTCTTTCCAGTTCAGTTTCCGCCGGGCTGGCGTCGTTGCTTCAAGCTGGCACCGGCGAAAAAAAACCGCCGGGTTTGCCGGCGGTCTTTCGAAGGTATCGTCTGCCTATTTGCGCGCGATTGCTTCTCCAGCCACCTGACGGGGCGAGAACCAAAAGTACGAAAAGAAGAAGCGCGAGACGTTCATCGAAATTCGAATGTAGCACGCGGGCGCAAAAACCAAGCTTCGCGCCCGGGCAACCGTGCCTTCAGGCGCACTTTCAAGCGGTCCCGCCGACCACCAGGCCGTCGATGCGCAGCGTCGGCTGGCCGACGCCCACGGGCACGCTCTGGCCTTCCTTGCCGCACACGCCCACGCCCGAGTCGAGCTCGAGGTCGTTGCCGATCATCGAGATGCGCGTCAGCGCCTCCGGCCCGTTGCCGATCAGCGTGGCGCCCTTGACCGGGTAGAGGATCTTGCCGTTCTCGACCCAGTAGGCCTCGCTGGCGGAGAACACGAACTTGCCGCTGGTGATGTCCACCTGCCCGCCGCCGAAGTTGGTGGCGTACAGGCCGCGCTTGATCGACGCGACGATCTCTTCCTTGGGCTTGTCGCCGGCCAGCATGTAGGTGTTGGTCATGCGCGGCATCGGGGTGTGCGCGTAGCTCTCGCGGCGGCCGTTGCCGGTGGGCTTGACGCCCATCAGGCGCGCGTTCATCGAGTCCTGGATGTAGCCGCGCAAGATGCCGTCCTCGATCAGCACGTTGCGCTGGCTCGCGTTGCCCTCGTCGTCGACGTTGAGCGAGCCGCGGCGGTCGGCGATGGTACCGTCGTCGAGCACGGTGACGCCCTTGGCCGCCACGCGCTTGCCGATGCGACCCGCGAACGTGCTGGAGCCCTTGCGGTTGAAGTCGCCCTCGAGGCCGTGGCCCACCGCCTCGTGCAGCAGCACGCCGGGCCAGCCCGGGCCCAGGACCACCGTCATCTCGCCGGCCGGCACCGGGCGCGACTCGAGGTTGACGAGCGCCGCGTTGACGGCCTGGTCAACGTACTTCGACAGGATGGATTCGGTGAAGTAGCCCAGGCCGAAGCGCCCGCCGCCACCACCCGAGCCGGTCTCGCGGCGGCCGTTCTGCTCGGCGATCACGGTGATCGACAGGCGCACCAGCGGCCGCACGTCGGCGGCGCGCGTGCCGTCGGCGCGCGCGATCAGCACCACGTCGTGCTCGGCCGCCAGGCCCGCCATCACCTGCACCACGCGCGGGTCGCGCGCACGGGCCATCTTCTCGATGCGTTCGAGCAGCGCCACCTTCTGCGTGGAGTCCAGCGTGGCGATCGGGTCGGCGGTGCCGTACAGCAGGCGGCTCGTCGAGATCTTCGTCTTGCCCTGCAGCTTCACCCGCCGGCTCTGGCCGGCCGCGGCGATCGCGCGCACGGTGCGGGCCGCGTCCATCAGCGACGCGGCGGAGATGTCGTCGGAATAGGCGAACGCGGTCTTCTCGCCGGCGACGGCGCGCACGCCCACGCCCTGGTCGATGGAGAAACTGCCGCTCTTGACGATGCCCTCCTCCAGGCTCCAGCCCTCGTGGCGGGTGGTCTGGAAGTACAGGTCGGCATCGTCGATGCGGTGTTCGCCCATGGCGGCCAGCGTCGCGGCGAGCGTGGCCTCGGTGAGGCCGAACGGGTCGAGCAGCAGGCCTTGTGCGATGGCCAGGCGTTCGATCGTGGGTTCGCGTGTGATCACGGCGGGCTCCTGAATGGGGAAGGGTCGCCGCCGGGCACGCCCGGCAGCCAGTTGGAACTTAACTCATTTTGCGCAAGGGCGGTCCGCGCCGGTGCGGCGGCCCTGCTTCAAGCGTCCTCGTCGGCGGAATCGGGCGCCTCCGGGCGCCACGCCAGCGCCTGCGCGTACAGGCGCTTGCGCGGCAGGCCGCACAGCTCCGCGGCCAGCGCGGCGGCCTGCTTGAGCGGCAGTTCGCGCAGCAGCACGCGCAGCGTGCGCTCGGCATCGGCCGGCAGCGCGTCGGCCGCCACCGCCTGCGCCGGCGCGGCGTGCAGCACGAGCACGAACTCGCCGCGCCGGTGGTTGGGGTCGGCCGCCAGCCAGTCGGCAAACCCCGCCGCCGGCAGCGTGACGACCTCCTCGAACTGCTTGGTCAGCTCGCGGCACACCGTCAGCCGGCGCGGCGGCTCGCCGCCGCCGAGCGCCTCGCCCATCGCTGCAGCGAGCGCCTCGATGCGGTGGGGCGCCTCGAAGATCACCGTCGACTGGCGCGCGTCCTTCAGCCGGGCGAGCTCGGTCGCGCGCTCCTGCGCCTTGCTCGACAGGAAGCCGGCGAAGGCGAAGCCGTGGGCCGCGGTGTCGCCGGCCACGCTCAACGCCGCAATCGCGCTGCTCGCCCCGGGCAGCGGGATGACGCGGTAGCCGGCGGCCACCACCACCTGCACCAGCACCGCGCCGGGGTCGGAGACGGCCGGGGTGCCCGCATCGCTGATGTAGGCGACGCGTTCGCCGGCGGCCAGGCGTGCGCAGACCTGCGCCGCGCCCGCGCGCTCGTTGTGTTCGTGCAGCGCCAACAGCGGCTTTTCGAGGCCGAAATGGCGCAGGAAGGCGCCGCTGGTACGCGTATCCTCGCAGCCGATGGCGTCGGCCAGGGCCAGCGCGTGCAGCGCGCGCAGGCTGATGTCGGCCAGGTTGCCGATCGGCGTGGCCACCACATAGAGGCAACCACGCGGCCAGTCCTGCTGGCCCGCCACGGCCGCGGCGGTCTGCAGCGTCTGGCGCAGGCCGACGGCCGCCGCGGGAACGTCTTCGCCGGGGCTCGGCAGGGAGGAATCGGACACGATGGCTTGGCCTTGGATGAGCGGAACGGCCGCGGGCGATGCCGCGGCGGGCGAGGGCGCGCCCGCGCGGGCGGTCGTCGGACGAGCCGGCGAGGCGATGGCGCAGCGCTACCTCGAGGCGCGCGGTCTGCGCATCCTCGAACGCAATTATCGAGTGGCGCGCGGCCGCTCGCGGCGTGGCGGCGAAATCGACCTGGTCGCGCTCGACGGCGACGGGACGCTGGTGTTCGTGGAGGTGCGGGTGCGGCGCGGCGGCCTGGGTGGCGGCGCGGCGGCGAGCGTCGGCCCGGCGAAACGGGCCCGGCTGGTCTACGCGGCGCGGACCTACCTGGCGCAGTTGTCGCGGGTACCGCCCTGCCGCTTCGACGTCGTCGCCGTGGACGGCGAGCGCGTGCAATGGCTCCGAGCGGCCTTCGACGAGCAGTGAAGCGCCCGGAAACCGCCTTCTCATCTCCTTTTCGGCCGTCTTGAGCCTCACTGGATAGGTGGTAACCCTCGTCTTGAGGCATTTTCGATCGACAATGCAGCGCTCGTCCTCCGATTTCCCCGGTCGCCGGAAGCCCGCCGAGGAACTCGGCGGCAGGATGCGGCTCTGTCCTACGAGACGCTGAACTATGATCCGCGCGCAGCCGTGCCATCCGGCCGCCTCACTTGGCCCCCATGCTCGAACCTCGCATCCAGCAACATTTCTTCGAAAGCGCCGACCTGAGCTACCAGGCGGCGGAGGCCATGGCCCGACCGATCGCTGATGCCGCGCAGGCGATCGTCGAGTGCGTGACCGCCGGCGGCCGGGTCTGGGTGCACGGCCGGGGCATCGCCCAGGCCCCGGCGCAGTTGCTCGGCGCCGCGCTGTCGGGCCGCTTCGAGCGCGAGCGTCCCGGGCTGGCCGCGATGGTGCTGGCGGTCGATCCGCTGCTGCTGTCCGAGCCGCGCCAGTCCGAGGCCGATGCGCCCGCCGTCACGCAGCTGCGCGTGCTGGGCCAGGCCGGCGACGTGCTGGTGGCCTTCGCGCTGCGCCCCGACGACGCCTTGCTGGGCGCGGTCGTCGGCGCCGCCCACGAGCGCGAGATGAGCGCCGTGGTCGTCGCCGGGCGCGAGCCGGGCAGCGCCGCGCCGCGCGGCGGCGCACCGGCCATCACGGCCGAGACCGATATCTGGATCACCGTGCCGCACGAGCGCCCCGCGCGCATCTGCGAGCTCCAACTGCTGACGCTGCACGCCTTGTGCGATGCCGTCGATCTCCAACTCCTGGGCGACGCCGACCTCTGATGAACCACTCCACCTCCCCCTCCCGCCAAGCCCGCCGCCACCCGCTGGCCACGACGCTCCTCGTCGGCACCCTGGCGCTTGCCGCGCTCGGCCCGCTGCAGGGCTGCGTCCTGCTGCTGGGCGCCGGCGCCGTCGGCGCCGGCATGTCGCTCAACGACCGCCGCACCGGCGGCACGCAAGTCGAGGACCAGGCCATCGAGCTGAAGTCCGGCGGCCGCATCCGCGAGGCCATCGGCGACAAGGCGCACATCAACGTCACCAGCTACAACCGCGTGGCGCTGATCACCGGCGAGGTGCCGACCGACGCCGACAAGGCGGC
Source organism: uncultured Vitreoscilla sp. (assembly GCA_964418745.1). Taxonomy (GTDB): domain Bacteria; phylum Pseudomonadota; class Gammaproteobacteria; order Burkholderiales; family Burkholderiaceae_C; genus Scleromatobacter. The sequence continues at coordinate 741 of CAYQMX010000009.1, read as the reverse complement.
CGTCGAGAAGGCGATCGCCGGCATCGAAGGCGTCGCCAACGTCGTCAACGAGCTCGAGGTGGGCGCCAACAGCACGATCAGCACCCGCTCCAGCGACACCGTGATCACCACGCGCGTCAAGAGTGCCCTGATCGACGCCAAGGACCTGCAGGCCAGCGCCATCAAGGTGATCACCGAGCGCGGCAACGTCTACCTGATGGGCCGCGTCACCGAACGCGAGGCGGTGCGCGCCTCCGAGGTCGCCCGCGCGCAGGCCAGCGTGCTCAAGGTGGTGCGGGTGTTCGACATCCTCACCGAAGAGCAGCTCGGCAACCTGAAGTAGGCCAGGCTCGCCCCGAACGACGAACGGACGCCGCGGCGTCCGTTCTTCATGGTGCGGCGCGCGCTACTTGTTCAGCAGGCGGATCAGGCTCGAGGTATCCCAGCGGCCGCCGCCGCGGTTCTGCAGCTCGGCGTAGAACTGGTCGATCAGCGCCGTGGCCGGCAGCCGCGCGCCGTTGCGGCGCGCCTCGTCCAGCACCAGGCCGAGGTCCTTGCGCATCCAGTCGACGGCGAAGCCGAAGTCGAACTTGTCGGCCACCATGGTCTTGCCGCGGTTGTCCATCTGCCAGCTTTGGGCGGCGCCCTTGCCGATGACATCGAGCACCGCGGCCATGTCCAGCCCGGCGCGACCGCCGAAGGCGATGGCCTCGGCCAGGCCCTGGACCAGGCCGGCGATGCAGATCTGGTTGACCATCTTGG